>CAZMNN010000090.1:0-1708 GCA_964567665.1 uncultured Lentisphaeraceae bacterium | reverse complement strand
CCGCTGCTCGTTGACATGGGCGTAAGGCTTGACGGATACTGCTCGGACATGACGCGCTGCATCAAGCCCAAGGCGCGATGGCATCTGTGCGGAAAATATCAAGACGTGTACGATACCGTCCTCAAGGCGAACGAAGCGGCGATACGCGCCGTCCGCCCTGGGATGACAGGACGCGAACTCGATGCCGTTGCAAGAAAGATCATCGGCAAGGCCGGCTACGGCAGACGCTTCGGACACGCGCTTGGACACGGCGTAGGACTTGAGATCCACGAACTGCCTGTCGCATCCAGGAATTCAAAAACGGTGCTTGAGCCGGGCATGCTCGTCACGATAGAACCTGGCATCTACATTGAAGGCGAGCTCGGCGTACGGATCGAGGATCTTGTGCTCGTCACCAAGGACGGCTGCGAAGTCCTCTCCTCAAGCTCAAAGTAAGCCGCGCACACCGATCCGCAAAACCAGCCCTGACGTGCCGCTCGTTCAGCAGGCATAGCCGGCAATGCTGTGTCACTGCACAAAACAAACGTGCGATGCAGACCTTTCAGTCTGCATCGCACGTTTGTCGGTTTTGCATCTTGCGATTACATCTCTGAGAGCTTCTTCAGGAGCGCATAGTTCTCCTTGAAGCCTTCCTCCGCCTTCTCAAGCATGGCCGTCGCCTTCTCGGCGCCAACCTTCTTCACAAGCTGACGGAAACGGTTTTCGCCAAGATCCTTCGAAACGGCATCCTTCGCGAACGAAACCGTCGCAGACTTGTCCGCCGAATCGAGCTTGACCTTGCCCGTTGTCGGATTGTATGTCCAGAGCGGGAAGTGGACGGAATCAACCGCCACCTTCTGGTGCGCCGGGCCGGTCTTCGTCAGGAGACCCTGCTCAATGCAGTGTGCGTACGCGATGATGAGCGCCGGGCCGTTGTAGTTCTCGGCCTCGTTGAACGCCTTGACCGTCGCCGCCGGGTTCGCACCCATCGAGACGTACGCGACATAGACGTTCTTGTACTGCATCTGCATGAGACCGAGGTTCTTCTTGGCCTGCACCTTGCCGGAAGCCGCGAACTTCGCGATTGCGCCGGTCGGCGTCGACTTCGAGGCCTGCCCGCCCGTGTTGGAGTACACTTCCGTATCCATCACGAGAATCTTGACGTTCTTGCCGGACGCGAGCACGTGGTCGAGACCGCCGTAGCCGATGTCGTAGGCCCATCCGTCGCCGCCAAGAATCCAGACCGACTTGCGGACGAGGCTGTCGGCAACAGAGAGCAGCTGAGCGCAGGTAGAGCATCCTGCGGCCTTGCCCGCTTCACAGAAGCCCTTCAGCTCCTTGACAAGAGCGCGCATCGTCTCGACGCCCTGACCCTTCTCGTCGAACTGATCGACCTTCTGGATCTTCTCAAGACACGCCTTCATGTCGGCGGGAGTCTTCTCGTTGGCAAGCGCCTTGCCGACGAGTTCCATGGCGTAGCCGTGGAGCTTGTCAGCCGACACGCGCATACCCATGCCGAACTGGGCGTTGTCCTCGAAGAGCGAGTTCGACCACGCCGGACCCTTGCCGTCCTTGCGCTGGCAGTAGGGCGTAGTCGGCAGGTTGCCGCCGTAGATGGACGAGCAGCCCGTTGCGTTCGCGATGAGAAGCCTGTCGCCGCAAAGCTGGGTGAGAAGCTTGACGTACGGCGTTTCGCCGCAGCCCGCGCAGGCGCCGGAGAACTCGAACA
>CAZMNN010000089.1:0-1882 GCA_964567665.1 uncultured Lentisphaeraceae bacterium | reverse complement strand
TCTCAATGCGTCCATCGCCTGGACGGCGTGGGCGACGCCGCCCAACTTTGACGATATACTCTCCTGGGCGAAGCGCGGAGGATTCCGCATGATGCTGCTATACTACTCCAGTTTCACGAAGGGTGCGCTCAAAAACGGCTATTGGGTTCTGCATGACTACAACTGGCGGGACGACTGGCCAGGCGGATGGGCTGATCTCGATGACATTCTTGCTCGTACGCGCAAGGCAGACATGACGCCGGGATTGCACGTCCTGCAGACACACATAGGCTTAGGCAGCTCCTATGTGACGCCACGCGCCGATCCGCGTTTGAATCTCAAGCGCCGCTTCACGTTGATGTCTGAAATTCCGGCCGTTGGGGATGTTGGGGAGCTGCGGGTTGCCGAGAACCCCGTGGATTCGCCGATGTTCGCATATGCAAAGCCAAGAAACGGACTGCCTAGCGGAACGACGCGGGTGCTTAAGTTCGGAACTGAACTGTTCACATATGATGGCTATGTGACTGAGAAGCCGTACCGTTTCACCGGCGTACGGCGTGGCGCGTTCAAGACGGACTTGGTTGCGCATCCATACGGTGAACTCGGCGGTGTCCTTGATGTAAGCGAATTCTCGGCCGTGAGCTGTTATGCAAATCAGGATACCGACCTGCCTGATGAGATTGCGCGCAAGATCGCCGCGCTCTACGACCGCGGATTTGAGTTTCTCTATTTCGACGGCTCTGAAGGCGTGAACGAACCATGTGGCGTAAACGTCTCGCTCGCGCAATGGCGCGTGACGGAGAAGCTGAAGAGGCCGCCGCTCTTCACGGAGGGTGCGGCAAAGTCCCACTTTGGATGGCATCTGCAGGCTGGCGCCAACGCCTATGACATATTCCCGCCGGAGATATTCAAGAAAATGATTGTCCGTCATCCACTCGCTGATGCGCCGAGGATGAGGAAGGATTTTACCCGTCTTGATTTTGGATGGTGGAACGTCGCGCTGCCCGGAACCGAGGTGACGCTTGCCGATCGTCTGCCGAACGAGACGACCATCAAGACGATAGGTACGCAGCCGGACATGTGGGAGTTCGGCACGTCTCGGGCGGCAGCGTGGGATTGTCCTGCGACTGTGATGGTCAATCCGGACATTCTCGAGAAGTGCCGACGGGCAAAGGATCTCTTCGAAGTCATGCGCCGCTGGGAGGATGTTCGTAAGACGGGCTGGTTGACGCCCGAACAGAAGGAGATGCTGAAGTCGTCCATTCAGGAGCATCATCTCTATCTTCGTCCAGATGGAATGTACGAACTGCACCCGATCGAGATGCTTACGCCTGACAGACCCGGCTTGAGGGCATTTCTTTTTGAACGAGACGGCAGACGCATCGTCGCCTACTGGCACACATCGGATAAGGGCAGGTTCATCCTTGCGGACGGGCGCGGAACCGTTCTTGAGGCCGACGACTTGAAGTACCATGAGACAGACCTTTCAGTCTCAGCCGTAATGGCAGCTTTCGCAGAGGCTGTGCCGACGGAAAATCCCCGATGATGTTGATCGATGTCCTGCCTTCCGGTTTCAAAATGGTGTCCGCTATCGCAATCTAAAGTTGCGGTGAAGCCGTATAGTCTCCGTCATAGCCGGTTTGGATTTGTTTGATGGTTTGGCGGATGCGACGTGCTTTTTTACTTTGTCCTCCATCCGCTTGGATCATATGTCCGATTAGGCTCGTTTGATTTCGCGTTTTACATCGTTCGGTGGACGCGGCCGGGCATTCTCCGAATGTGCTATAATGCCGCCATGAGCATGAAACCTGAACAGATTCCCTACGGTGTAAAGGACTTCGAGCGCATTCGCCTGGAGGGGCGCTACTACGTCGACAAGACCGCGTACATCCGCAAGCTGGAG
>CAZMNN010000088.1:0-2481 GCA_964567665.1 uncultured Lentisphaeraceae bacterium | reverse complement strand
AGCCGCAGGAGAAGGAACTGATGGTCAATCTCGTGATGACGTTTCTGAAATAGGAGATATTTTTCTTCCGCGAGAACGCAAAGAACGCGGAGAGGTGGTGACAATGAAAGACTTGAACGAGATAAAGGCATTGTAGTAGATGTGGCAATCAAGATGCCGGGAAAGCAACTTCGCACTTACCTTGTCGATCAAATAGTCGAGCAGTTCGATTCCGTCTGGCGTGGCGAGTTCTGCCGTGTCTGCGGTCGCCGCAAGCTTTGCGCCGATCCTGTCGTGTGGCTATTCACAATCTGACCATCTGATAAAATTCTGAACGGCGAGAGGGCGGGAGGCCATGTGCTTCCCGCCCTCTCGCCGTTGTGCTGAAGCATTGGCAGTTGATCAAAGGAAAAAAGACAGGAGACACACTGCGGTCACGCTTGGTACGCGGGTGGAGATGGCAGACGATCAAAGGAAAAAGACAGGTGACACACCGATGTAGGATGTTTACATTAAGAAACGGTTTAAAGATATTGTTTCGAGAAGATGTCGGCACGTTTGCGCCCTCTTGAAAGATACAAACAACCGGCACATTTATGTGTGGACCGCATATTTTTCAAACGAATCAATCAAGCGAATTGTTGATGCTGCCATTGTGCGCTACCCCGGCAGAAAAGTGCCTGTGGAAACTCCGCAGATCTCTTCTTGAGGGGCGAGGAATGATCGCCCCGCCGCGAGAGAACGGCAGACGCGAAATTAAAGATGCCCGACAAAACACTTGGAATCGGACGTGAGTTGTTGCTGTTCGGCGATAGCTCCAATTACTGCAATAATATAGGCTTTTATTTGAATGATGTCGGGCAGCACTTGATCATACCGGAGGTGCAGGAATGTGAAATGCAATTTGATTGCAAAAGAAGTTAACTATAATAAAAAAGTTGGTTATAATATGAAGGTTGGTTATGATAAAGAAGTTAGTTATAAGAGGAGGTTGGTTAATGTAGTTTGTGAGTCATAAATGCGCGAAAAGGCGGCAGGTGTGCGTAGGTGAACCATATCAAACATTGGCAAACAATTAAAGGAGAAAAATGATGCGAAAATTCAAGAATAACGTGAGCGAGGGATGGCTTTTCAAGCAGGAACTCCGGTTCTTCCGGAACTTCATGCGCAATTGGGACAAAGACGTGGGCGACAGCGCCTTCTTCGACATCTTCGCCAACAGCAACAACACAGACAAACACGAGACGAAGACCATGCTCAAGCGGTATTTTTCGCCTGAGGAACTGGATCGGTGTGAAGAAATTAACACCGTATGCGAATCGTCCAAGGATGGAGAGACACGTACGATTGTCGATTTTCACGTGAGCTGCAGAGCGAATGGCGTCATTCGCGACCTTTGGAACATGGGGAAGCCACAACGTGCACGTTGCCGCGAAATGCTTGCCGCATGGTGCGATGAACTGGAACGGCGCAAATCCCGCATGTGCAAACGGAAGGATCCGATGGAGGTGCGAATTGCCAAGGTTTGCCGTGTGCTCAAGCTTGACGCAATCGAACGTGACATCCTGCTGTATTCAGTTGTAAGGCAAATGACGTGCTTCGATGACTTCCCCGCCGCCGGTACGAGAGGCCGAAACGACCATGCAATATACTATGCGATGGCCATCGACTGCCCCGTAAGCGCAGTTGTCAAGGCAATGGCTCAAAAAGGCCGCCTGATGCGCTACGGTGTCCTTGACCATAACTTAGACCTCCCGCGCTACAGCGCCATATGCTATTTCATCGAGGACGGAGACGGAGACATGTTGGAGGGAGAGTTCTACAAGAAACTGTCCACTGACGATGCCCTGCCGTGGAAGTTCTACGGAAAGCTTGCGGATGAACATGGCGACATCCTGCGTCAGATGATATCATCTGTGAAGTCCGGCGCACGGGGCGCGAACATCCTTTTCTACGGAGATCCAGGAACCGGCAAGACGAGTTTCGCCAAGACGCTTGCAAAGGAACTCGGACTCGACCTCTACGAGATACGGCAGGGCGACCGGGACGGCGAGCGCAACTCGCCGCAGAGCCGCATGGTAGGAATCCGCATCTGCAACGAACAGGTGCCGAGAGAACGGAGCATGATGGTCGTCGACGAGGCGGACCAGTTGCTGCGCACGAACATGAACTTCTTCGCGTCGATGTTCGGCGGCATGGAGGCGCCCATGTCAGAGAAAGGCGTCATCAACTCGATTCTCGACGATGCGAAGCTGCCGACAATCTGGATATCCAACGCGCCGGCAACAGCCCTGGACGATTCGGTCAGGCGGCGGTTCGACTACTCGATACACTTCGAGAAACTCGGCACGTGCCAGCGTTTGTCGATTTGGCGGAACAGCGTAAAGAAGTTCAACCTGGAACGGCTTGTTCCCGACGAGCTGTCCGAACAGCTTGCGCAGAAATACAACACGAGCGCGGGCGGCATCGCGATGGTGCTGGAGAACGTCAAGCGGATGCGCC
>CAZMNN010000087.1:0-2565 GCA_964567665.1 uncultured Lentisphaeraceae bacterium | reverse complement strand
GAACCTACAACCCTCAGATTCGTAGTCTGATGCTCTATCCAGTTGAGCTACAGGCGCATTGCTTCGCAAAACGGTGCGTAATATACCATATCACGGTTTGCAATGCAAGCGGATTTTTCAATCCAATCGATTTCGCATCACTACACAATCTGTCTCAACAACCAACCCACATCAATACGTGCAAATTTCACAACTTAACAAGACAGATTTCAGATTGCATATTCTGCGCATGAATCCGCCGTTTCGTACACCCGTACGGCTGAGAGGCCGTGTATCCGATCCTTGAGCGCATTGAATATCCACTTGGCAAGATTCTCGGCCGTTGAACGGAACGGAAGAGCAACAATGCGCATACCGTTTTTCGCGACCACCGCCGCTATCTCCGATTCTCCTGGACTTGTCTCGTCATAGATGAACGCATGGTCAAACCGGGAAAGCACCGTCTCCTCGCATATCCGCTTCACATCCTTGAAATCCATCACCATGTCGGCATCGTCCCCCTCCATCTGACGCACACACACGTCAACGCGGTATGTGTGTCCATGAAGGTTCTTGCACAACCCTTTGTGGTTCGTCAGTATGTGCGCAGCGTCAAAACGCACAGATTTCGTTATCGTAAGCATCTCCGTATTCTCCCTATGACAGAGATGGAGCGCGGCATTCGCCACGCTCCATCTTCAGCAACAGTTCACTGCGGCCAATCACTTCTTTTCCGCCGGCTTGCCCGCCGTCTTCTCCGCAGGTTTGGCAGCATCCTTTTGCACATCCTTCGCGGTGGGCTTCACCTCCACGACCTTCGAGGTGATGGGTTTGGATTCAACCTTCTTCGCTGGCGGCGGTTCCGGCACAAGTCCAGGGAATCCGGGAGCGTCAATCGTCGCGGCCTTGCGCAGCCCTTCCACATACGCACTCATTGCCTGACGGCTCTTGATCTCTTTCATGCGCTTCTCCATGGACTCCCTCGTGGGCGCAGGTTCGGCTGCACGGGCGCTGAGCAGGATGTGGGACGCCTTGACCTTTTCGGGAGAAGCGGGCTTGTCTCCCTCTGCCTTGACCTCAGGCGTCTTCTGCGTCACAAAGATGAGATGCCATCCAAACTGCGTCTTGACGGGATCGGAGACCTTGCCCGGCTCAAGCGAAAAGGCGACCTTCTCGAACTCAGGCACCATTGCGCCCTTGGCGAACTCGCCCAGGTCGCCGCCACGCTCCTTTGACGGACAGGCGGACTCCTTCTTCGCAAGCTCCGCAAACTTCGCCGCAAGCTCGGCCTTCGGAGCCTTGTCAAGCTGCGCCTTGAGATCCTTGATCTTCTTCTCGGCCTCGGCGGCATCCTTCACTGCGGCCGCTGCCGCGACCGTGGCATTTGACACGCTCCTGTCAAGTTCAGCCTGATCAATCACAATCTTGTCCTCGACCTCCTTTTTGAGAAGACGCTGAATCACCACAAAATCGCGGATGGCCTGTTCCGCCTTCTCCTTGCCGAACGGATACTGCGCAGCGAACTCGTCAAACGACTTCGGCGCACCGGGGCGCCCCATGCCTTCCTTAATGATTTCGGCCTTCTGCCTGTTCACATCTTCGTCCGTCACCTTGTCAAGACCTTGCTTTCTGGCCTCGTCGAGGAGAATCGTCTCCATCATGAACTTATGGGCGAGCTGCTCCTCAAGCATGGTTTTCATCTGCGCCTTCTGCTCTTCAGTCCCCTGATCGCCACGCTTCGCCATGAACGCGGAGACATCCTTGTCAAGCTCACATTTCGTAAGCGAATGTCCGTTTACGGTAAGCAAAACCTCATCCTTCTCGCAACAGCCCAAAACACACGCCGCAACAACAGCGGCCGCGCCTATCGCCTTCACATTCATCATAATACTCCTTCTATGCTTTTGTCCTTAAAACTTGAACGCAGATGATACCATTTTGCATTGGCAAGGTCAATCAAACCGCTCCCCCGAAAATTGTAGGAAAGTTGTAATATCCAGAGGGTCAGCAAAAAGGCAATGTCTGTGACACAACGGAAAAAGGAAGAGCAAGGAGAGGGGACATCCAAAGAATCGAATTCACCGTCAGAAGGTGAAGACAACCCCTGCCGAGACGACGAGCGACGAATAGTCAACCTCCGCCTGCAGGCCACCGAGACTGGTTTCAGCACGATCGATCCACTCGTAGCCAATCTCCGCGTAAAGCCCTAAGCTCTCCGTCAACCCCGCCACAAGACCAAGCGTGCCGCCGAAGCCGAGGAGACACTGCGTGTCCGTCCTGTGCGACGCGCCCGCGTCGAAATCAAGGTGCGCGATGTTGCAAAGCGCCTCAACGCGCCCATAGACATCTATCCAGTCACAGACGCGCCATGTCGCCTGCGGGCCAAGCCCGAGCTGGTAGAGATCGCTGCGAAACCGCGCCGAGATGCGCCGACCCGCAATCGCCTCCGTCGTCTCAGACGTCTCGCGGTACGGCATATACGGATCCGCATCCGGACGGAACGACGTGAAGTCGCCGTCCGGCGGAATCGGTCCGCCGCTGAAGAGGTAGTAGTCCTTGACCGTGCTGACGGTGCGCGTTCCGCCG
>CAZMNN010000086.1:0-2665 GCA_964567665.1 uncultured Lentisphaeraceae bacterium | reverse complement strand
ACACATATATATTCTCTTTTCACAAACAAAAGAGCCTACAGTCGATTTCTCAACCATAAGCCCGTTCCAAACAAAATTATTTAATTACCAACGAAGCAATCTACTTCGCCATTCATTAACTTCATCCATGAAACTGCAATAATTAAGCATCATATCACGAATATTATTCATATACATTTCTTCAAACTCTTCATACTTTTTATCAAACTCAGATTTATCTACGGATTTTCCGTTAATAAAATATGACTCTTTAGAAGTAGTAGTCGGCTTATCATCTTTACAACAAGCACATTCGCACTCGTCACAGTCGTATTCTTCATCATCAATACCAACTTCAAATATACATTTACTATCTAAATGCTTTAATACTTCAGAAGAACAATTATCTAATACATAAATAACGGCAGATTCATCTTCAAGATAATCTCCGTTTTTAATCATGGGTTCGCACCAAATATCCCCTTCATCCACATTGCATAAAGAAATTATGTATTCGTCTTCATAATCCCATTCAGGACTCTTAATATCAATGTTTTGAATTGTATATCCTAAAGAAATCAGTTCTTCAATAACATGTCTTGCTTCTTCATATTTAGCAATGATTGCAACATCGTTTAAATCATCACCATCACGTATAGCATCATAAGTATCAGCAACTTCACAAGCAAAATCTTCAAAATCGTTAAAATAAAGATTTTTCATAATTTCACCACCTTATGCCTCAAAAATGTTTTTGAAACTCTTCAAAGCTTTCACACAAGCCTCTTTATGCGCAGGCTTAGTCCATGACTTTTCAACATTTCCGAGTTTAGTTACGCCAGAGCGTTCTGCTACATCTTTGCTAGAAATTTTACAAATCTCTGGAATAGTAACAGTGTCACCTGCAAGAACAGCCTCCTTGATAACTTTGCTATATGCGTCAACAATCTGTGTCAAATCTTTCTTTGTTACCTCAAAATCTACTGTTTCCTGAATCTTAGTAATCATTTCTGTCTTGTTCATAATTTTAATTCTCCTCTTAATCCTTAAATTTTTATTATTTTCGGCATTTACCATATTTGCCGAATTATATACAAAATAGGAGAGCAGCACAACTAACTCTCCATAATCAAGTGTAAAGCTCCCAACTAACTTGATGTCGCACCCTAGAAATGCAGTTTATTAGAATAGGTGTTATCCCATTCAGGCTCATGTGTGGCTTTGTCAGCCAAAAATCAAAAATACCATAGAGTTGTTAAACTCTATACAACTGTAACCGAAGTTGTTTCCCTTTATTAAATGGCAGTCGGATTCTGCTCTGTTTATAATAGATAACATATTATCCGTTTGTGCATTAAATATATTATTTTAGCTAAAATACTAACCTTAAATTTTCGCAAACACTTATTTTATAAGCATTTCACTAGATTTAAGTATGTCTATTTTTACAAAAATTACATTGCCTAAATAACAGTGATTTTGATTAATAACATAAGAAATGTTACTATTAAAATTTTATGTTATTAGGTCATGCGACTAGAACTCTGCGTCTGTCCTTACGTCATAGCAAGCCGAATGCTGAACATGACCATATGAAATTAGTATTTTGTTACTAGTTCAACACTATCAATTTAGTTTTTGCATCAATAGTAACACCATTTTCATTTTGAGCAGTAAAGATAAATCCTTCTTTTTGACTATTAAATAATTTTCCGTCAGAATAATTATTTTCTTTAGTGTTACAAAATGCTCCTTGTTCATAAATTGTAGTATTTCCAATAGTATATTGACCGCTTCTATGCGTATGTGCCATTACTAATTTTGTAAACTGAAATCCTTCATTTCTAAACCACAACATTGCTTTCTCAGCAGTTTTTAAAATTCCACTTGAATAAGCTGTTGGATGACAATAAATTGTATCACCAATCTGACAATACCAATTGTCTGTATAATCAATTTCAATATCATCAAAAACTTCTATTAACGGTTTGTATTCAATCTTTGTTCTTTCACGCTTATCAAAATGTCTAAAGCCATCAACAAAAATTAACTCTAATGATGTTTTAGGCATAAGCTCCAATATATCAGTATCCAAATTCTTTGAAAGATAATTCTGAAAACGTATGTCATGATTGCCATAATTAACCACAACCTTTTTAGGTCTTATGTATTCAATCAAGTCAATAAGATATTTTCTTGTTTCAATAATTTCTTCCATAGGACTAACTCTATATGATTTAGGGAATTTTGAAATTGCTTGATTATCTGAAATATCGCCATTCAATTGAAGAATGTCTACGTTTCTAAAATCCTTCAATAACTCAATATCTAACTGATACGGAACATGTAAATCGGATAATGATAGGATAGTAGTGTCTACACCATTAACTCCATGAATATATTCATCATACTCAATCATTCCATAAGCAGTTTTTCTTAAATGGTCAGCAGAAATATCTAAATCAAGAAGTTCTACAATTTCTTGCCAATCTAAATCTAGTTCCTTATTGATTTTTGCTTTACATAAACGTAATTTCCACTCAAAAAGAGTTTCATTTTCTAATCTTGAAAAATCAGTAATCTTGTCCACCTACTTCCTATTCATTTGAAGTAGGTTCATCAAGTTCTTCCTCTGACTTGATTTTCACCTGAATGTCAACATCAGCCACATTAAATACAGATAGAA
>CAZMNN010000085.1:0-2725 GCA_964567665.1 uncultured Lentisphaeraceae bacterium | reverse complement strand
GAAGAAGTCGCGCATCGAAATGACGTTCGCGCCGAACAAGTGGATTCCGAACGGCATCAAGCTCACGTGGTTTGACGGACATCTCCTGCCCGATGTGGACAAGGTGCCTGGCCTCAAGGACTACGCTCTTGCGAACGCAGCCCAGCGCGAGGCGAAGAAGGCCGAGGACGCAAAGAAGGCGGGCAAGCCCTACACGGCGCCGACTGCACCGCTTGCTCCCGTCGTGCCGGACAACGGCGTGATCATCATCGGCTCGAAGGCGACGACGATCGGCAACTCCCACGCCAGCCGTCCGTGCTGCATCGCGGGCGACAAGGCGACGGCCGAGAAGGCCATTGCCGCAGGCGACAAGCTTTCGAACTACAACCACTACCGGGAATTCGTAGAGGCCTGCCTGGAAGGCAATCCCGCGAAGTGCGGTTCGCGTCTGGGCTATGCGGCTCCGTTGACGGAGGCTCTGCTTATCGGCTGCATCGCACTCCGCTTCCCGGGCGAGGAGCTGAAGTTCGACCCGAAGACGATGAAGTTCACCAACAAGCCGGAGGCGAACGAGTTCCTCAAGGCGCCCAAGCGCGGCGACTGGGACTTCGCAAAGCTTGCGGCGCGTTGATGCGCACACAACGCATAACTTCTGTCTGCGAAATGTTCGGTTTTGCAAAGAGTTATGCGTTTGCTTCTCGTCTGCGCCAGCCAGTCCGAGGTGTCTCGCATGGTGTTTCACTCTGCGGAATGCTTCGGCGGCGTGGGCAATGTTGAAGTTTCAAGTGGGATTTGATATACTGTACGCAGTTTTCTTTGGATACAAAGGAGTTATAAGATGAAAATCAATTTCGGCGGCGTCACCGAAGACATCGTGACGCGCAAGGAATTCTCGCTCAAGAAGGCGCAGAAGGTTCTGAAGGGCAGGACGGTTGCTGTGCTCGGATATGGCATTCAGGGGCCGGCTCAGGCTCTCAACATGCGCGACAACGGCATCAACGTCATTGTCGGTCAGCGCAAGAGCGCCGGCAAGAACAGTTCGTGGGGACGCGCTCTCGCCGACGGCTGGGTTCCCGGCAAGACGCTTTTCTCGATTGAGGAGGCCGCCGAAAAGGGCGACGTGATCATGATGCTCACGTCCGACGGATCCGTGAGCGACGTCTGGAAGAAGATTTCCAAGTACGTCACCGCGGGCAAGGCTCTCTACTTCTCGCATGGCTTCGCCTACGTCTACAACAAGATCACCGGCGTGAAGCCCGGCAAGGACGTTGACGTGATCATGGTCGCGCCGAAGGGTTCAGGAACGAACGTGCGTCGCAACTTCCTCAACGGCGCAGGCATCAACTCTTCCTATGCCGTTGCGCAGGATGCGACCGGCAAGGCTCTTGAGCTTACGATTGCGATCGGAATCGCGGTCGGCTCCGGCTACCTCTTCCCGACCACGTTCGAGAATGAAGTCACGTCCGATCTCGTCGGTGAGCGCGGCATCCTGATGGGCGCACTCTGCGGTGTGATGGAGGCTCAGTACTACACGCTTCGCGCCAACGGACATACGCCGAGCGAGGCGTTCAACGAGACGTGCGAAGAGTTGACCCAGTCGCTGGCTCGCCTTGTTGACGAGAACGGAATGGATTGGATGTATTCCAACTGTTCGCAGACTGCGCAGCACGGTGCGCTCAAGTGGCGTCCGTTCTTCCGCAAGGCCACCGAGCCGGTGTTCAAGAAGCTTTACAAGAGCGTGAAGAACATGACCGAGGCCAAGGAGGTCATCCGCGACACGGGACGCGCCGACTACAAGAAGTTCATGGCGGAGAAGCTTCAGGATATGCACGACAGCGAAATGTGGAAGGCCGGCGAGGCCGTCCGTTCGCTGCGTCCGCATGAGAAGGCCAAAGCCAACGCGGCGACCGCCGCCGGCGTGAAGGGCCGCAAGGTCACAAAGTGACGTCTGGCATGAAATGAAAGAAAAGGTCTCTTCCGTTCGGGAGAGACCTTTTCTGTTTCAGTGCAACGATTTGAAACGCCGTAGCCGGCGCCGGTCAATCATTATCGTATGCGAAGACTTTCGGCGAGGGTCTTCAGTTCTTTCATGTCCGCCTTGTGGTTTACGAACGTGATGTCTTCCTTGCCGTAGCGCGGAACGATGTGGAAGTGTATATGCATCACGGTCTGTCCCGCCGCTTCGCCGTTGTTCTGCAGTATGTTGAAGCCGTCGCAGTGAAGCGTGTCCTTGAGATGTGCTGCAATCATTTTGACTCGGTGTACCATGGCGGCGAGTGTTTCGTCAGGTGTGTCCAACAGCCCAGCGCTGTGGCATTTCGGAATCACGAGCGTGTGACCTTTTGAGAACGGGTTGATGTCGAGATATGCGAGCGCGATGTCGTCTTCGTAGATCTTGAAGGATGGGATTTCGCCATCCGCAATCGCACAGAATACGCAGTTGTTTTTCATGCGACAATTATAGCACAATGTCCGCCAGCCTTCAGTTCTCGCGCACGAAACGCAGCATGTCGTCGTAGCACTCATCCAGCTCAGCCTTTTGGTCGGCCGTGAGCGTGACGTCGCTGAGTTTCCACTTTTTGTTGTCGCCTACGGCAACCGTACCCTGCTCCTTCTTCTCGGCATTCAGGTATTCGCGTGAGACGGTCGTCTCGAACACGCCCTGCCGCTGGAGATAATAGAGCGAATAGCCTCGAAGACCGCCCGGATAGTTGCGCTGATCGATCAGCAGACGAAACAGCGCATA
>CAZMNN010000084.1:0-3178 GCA_964567665.1 uncultured Lentisphaeraceae bacterium | reverse complement strand
TACCCCACGACATTGGCGGAGGCCAGTTCGCAGAGGCCGACTGTGGCCCAGAGAGCGGCCGAGGCAGCAATCATAAGTTTTTTCATGTTCATTTTCCTTACTTTACCTCGAAACTCAGTTCAAGGCTGTCCTTGAGGATCAAGAATTGGGATTCGGATCAATCTCCTTGAAGCACCGTCACGATACCCAGACCGCAATCACTGCTTCATCCCTCTTCTGTCTCCTTTCGGGACGTTTTCGTTTATCTCGCGAAGGGTAGAATCCTTGCCACTCAGCAAAAACCTATTTTCCCTTAAACAAGATGTGGCAATTGTGCCACAGTGATGTCATATAGTCAAGCGAAATTTTAATGTGCGCAATTTTTTTTTCGTGCGGCAGGAAATGGGTTTCGCCCTTATTTTATATGGGGGCGATGTGTTTTCGGCTCCATGTGGCGCTTCCCCACTTTTTTGCGGCGGCAAAAATTGAGGGCGCTTTCGCGCATCGCAGAGATGGCGAGGCGCAAGGAAGAATTGCTCCGATGTGTTTTGCGGCATATTTGTATCTGGACACCGTACCGCCGCATTTATATAAATGCGGCGGTATCCCGTTTAGCAGACAAGACGCATTTTTCAATGCCGGAAGCAGTCCTGGTTCTCCGTGTTCAGTGGTCGAGACAAATTGACGAAAGGTAATTAACTCCAACGAATCGAACAATCCTTTTTGCGTCACTGCGCTATAGACAGTCATTCCGCCGAGTTCGCAAATCCCATCAAGAAAAGACGGCGATTAACTGGGCAATCGTACGGCAAACCAATTCATGAATATGCCTGAAGCTGCCTGACGAGTTCAAACACCTTGGTGGCGGGATTGCAAGCATGAGGCGGTTTTCCTCCGCACAATGAGAACGCCCGCTCTCCGCGACAGATTGCATCGGTCATGCGCGGCTCAAGAAACCCGAAGACACGCGGGTCGTTCTTTCGATATCCCTCTGGGATGCATAGTACAGACCTGAACTTATCCGTCAATGCCTTGCACAGGTCGCTCCGTCCGATTGGACCGCCAAGCGTGTCTTGGAAATGAAGCAGATACCAAAGTTCAAAGGCTTCATTGCTCCATGCCGCGTGCCAGTGCGGACTGACATTTGCCTTAAACTTGGCGTCCTCCCGCTCAATCTCCATAACGGCGCAGTCGAAACGGTCATCTGGAAATTCGTCTTTGTCGAAGACAATCCAGACATGGTAGAACGGCGGTTCGTCACTTCGGAGCCGGTCGTCGACAATCTCTCTCGCTCGTTCAACCAAGCTTACTGTATTGTCTCCGACACCAACAACTACGACCCTGTCGCCCTCGCCTCCGAGCAATCTTCTGCGGAATGACTCGAAATAGTTGGGTTCAGTCTTTTCGCCCTCGCAGACAATCAGGATGTTGCGGCGTTTCGGGCGGTTGCCTTGGCGGCGCGATTGTTCGCGGTCGAAGCCCATCGGAAGATAGCCGACGTTTTTCCTTTTTGCCATGCAGACCTCACAGTCTTCCGATGTAAGGAATCGCCCCATATAGTCCCGAAAGGTAGTCCTTCTCGTAGGAGGCATCCTTCCGTACGGACAGGCCGTCCTTCTTGAAGTCTATCAGGGAATATATTTTTGAACACATCTCGCCGTTCTTCTCGACGAAATATATCTCGTCGCGGCGCAGCAGATAGACGCGTCTGCCCGTCATCGAGTCGTACACGCGCACGCTGAGCAAGTTCGTGTCGTGCGTGTTGAACACGAGCTGCGCATTGCGTGGATTCGTCTCCGCGCTGTTGAACAGGCGGATGATCTCCCTTGTCAGCAGAGGGTGGAGGCGCGAGTCCAGTTCATCGAGCATGAGGACCGCTCCAGTCTCCAGTGCATCGAAGATGTGCGCAGACAGACTGAATGCCTTGGCCGTGCCAAGCGACGCAACCATCATGAGGGGGAGAGGTTTTGACGATACGTTTCCATCCTTGAGGACGAGATTCACCTGCGGTTCGTAGTCCGTGACCATCTCCTTTGACCCGTCCGACAAAAGGCGCCCAGTCTCTTTCTTGAACGGCAAAACGGAGATGCTCCCAATGCCTGGGTCCGTCATCTTAAGAAACCGAACAATCTCGTCCCGATGCCGACCGTCAACGAGCATTTTCGACGTAAAGTTCGCCGTCATGCGGTCTGCCGGAATGACCTTCAGCTTGTGCGCAAAATAGTCAACAATCCTCTCAGCCTCTGGGACTGCCAGCATTGCGCACATCGACAGGAAGAGTGCGTTCGTACGTGTTTTGGAGATGACCAGTTCGTCCGCTCCGAACGATTTGTCACAAATGATCTTGTTTTTGCCGTTGACAACAGTTCGCGAAAAGACCTCTCTGTAGGTACGACCCTTTGCCCCCTTGCGAACCAGGTATTCGCCGACAATGGACTCTTCGGTGGCAGAATAGCCGTACTTGTACTGCTTGTCGCCGATCACAAATTCAAGCGTGTATAACGATGGACTTGATGCGCTTGTCTCGTTCAAGAGGAACGGCATGACGTTGAGCCGCTCTCCGGTCTGCGACTCTGCGGCGGAAGTCAACACAGTGTGCTGCATGTCGGCAAGCGCGTAGAATACATTTGACTTCCCGCTTGCATTGGCGCCGTAGATTGCCAGTGTCTTGACTAAGCGTTCGTCCTTTGTATCGAACGGTCTGAAGGTTGCCTCGTCCTGACGCTCCTTGCATGTCTTGACCGCACGTGCGTTCAGCGTCTGCACGTTATAGAACGAGTACGCATTCTGGACTGTAAAACTGACAAACATGGAGCCTTCCTGTTTTGTGCTAAAAACAGCATAAGTATATCACATCTGCAGCGAGATGTGTTTGATTTTGTGAAGTTCTCTCAAATTGTACAAGTTCTGCAACTGTGACGGTCGGCACTGGAATGCTCTGCTCAATATCTGCACCACGTTTTAATGTGGATATCCACTGAAAAATGTAATGTCTTCGTCAAAGTCGGAATCCTATCCGCATTCAGATCGGCAAGCTGAAGGTTGAAGGGAGGAAAGGTTGCGGGGCAGAGCCGCAGAGAGCGCAGAGTTGTCTTTGGACTGGGTTAAAAGAACTGTTTGAGCGGTTGTTTCATTTCATCTCACGACACTGGGCCACAGTCGGCCTCTGCGAACTGGCCTCCGCCAACGTCGTGGGGTA
>CAZMNN010000083.1:0-3394 GCA_964567665.1 uncultured Lentisphaeraceae bacterium | reverse complement strand
GCGAACCCGAACGGCAGAAGCGCCACTACCATCGCAATTTCCGAATCGAGAAGAATGTGTTCGAGACGTTCGACGTGCCGGTCGTCTATGCGATTTCGACTGATGATCTCGTGTTTGCGGACGACAACGAGATTCGTGTGAACGACCATTACAAGGGCTGGGGCAAGCCGCGCTTCATCTTGAAGAACTGCGATCGCGCCCGTATCCCTTCCGACAACTGAAACGTTTCCGAAAATCTCTTCTCCTGTCCTGTGGGGCGGACATTTTGCCTTGAAAAGACATGGGGTGTCGTGGCACGAGTTTGCGCACTCACGCCGTTTGACTTTGCCAAACGGTAATACGGTCGCAAACCACCCGTCATTCGTGACAGGCTCATGCCTCCATGATGCCAACGGTGTCCGTCATTTGACGAATGGCATGTCGAAATCCTGGCGCGGGTTTCAAAAGAGTGTCCGCTGTTATAACGAACTACGCCATCGTTTTTTGAGAGTGTCCGTTATTATGGCAAACTGCGGGTGGCTCGCTGATTGTTGTCCGCCGGCATGATCACGGTCTTTTTTGTGCTATAATGGCGGACATGGAAAAGATTGCGACAGACATATATACGTTTGAGAATCTGCGTCGTAGCGGCTATACCTATGTCGATAAGACAGATCGACTTCTGCCGTTCGTTGACGATTCGATAGGTCGCCAATTTTTCATCGCCCGTCCGCGCCGGTTCGGGAAGTCGCTGTGCGTCTCCACGCTGAAGGCACTTTTCCAGGGGAAGCGCGATCTGTTCAAGGGGCTTGCCATCGAGCCGCAGTGGGACTGGTCGAAGACGTACCCCGTCATCCATCTCGACATGGGATCTACCCAGGCTGACACGGTGGAAAGGTTTGAGAGTATCCTTCTGGAACGTCTTGCGCACTGCGAGGACGAACTTGGACTGTCTCATTCTGGCTCGACGATTCCACAGTTGCGCTTTCAGAGCGTCTGTGAACATGCGGCGAAGAAGTCCCCGACGGGGCAGATTGTGATTCTGATTGACGAGTACGACAAGCCGCTTCTGGGGCATCTCGGCGATCCGGAGGTCGAGGCGTTCCGCGCCGCGCTCAAGTCGTTCTACTCCGTCGTGAAGACATGCGAGGGCATCCAGCGCTTCGCGCTCATCACGGGCGTATCCAAGTTCTCGAAGGTGTCTATCTTCTCGGATCTCAACAACCTCGTCGACCTCACACTCTCGGCGCAGACGGCGACGCTATTCGGCTACACGCACGAGGAGGTGAAGAGGTGCTTCCCCGAACGCCTCGCGGCGCTCGGCGCGGCGAACGGGATGGACGCTGACGCGGCGTTCGCGGAGGTCGCCCACTGGTACGACGGCTATCTCTTCCACCCGTCGGCGGAGAGGGTCTTCAACCCCGTCTCGCTCGGACGGTGCTTCTCAGAGCGCGAGTTCAAGTCGTACTGGTACGAGACGGGGACGCCGACGTTCCTCGTGAAGATGCTGCGGGCACACCCGCAGGATGTCTCGGACTTGACGGCGTCGGAAAATCGTTTGGGCACGTACGAGCCGGGCAATCCCGCGATTGAACCACTTCTCTTCCAGGCGGGTTACCTGACGATCCGAGCACTTGAAGTGATGGACGGGCGTCGTTACTATCGACTCCGCTTTCCGAACGAGGAAGTCCGTACAGCATTCACGGATTCGCTCATGGCGGCCTACTCTGATCTCGGCGAGACAGCGTTCACGCGGGCGAAGTTCGACTGCCGCCGCGCCCTTGTGGCGCACGACCTGTCGGCGTTCTTCAAGTCGCTCGCCGTACTGTTCGCAAACGTCCCCTACGACCTCACGGATCGGCAGAACGAGCAGACGTGGCAGGCGATTCTCGTCGTCATCCTGAACTTCCTCGGCCTTCGTGCGGTCTCGGAGGAGCGGACGAACGTCGGGCGCATCGACATGTTCCTCCGTGCGGAGGACGAGATCTACGTCGTAGAGCTGAAGCTCGACGGCTCGGCGCCGTCGGCAATCGCGCAGATCGTGCGGAACCGCTACCACGAGAAGTTCCTCTCCGAGGGGAAGCGCGTCACGCTTGTCGGCATCAACTTCTCGACGAAGAAGCGCGGCGTCGCCAGCTGGCGATCAAGAGTCATGCAAAAGCGCCGGTCATAGCTCCACATAAAGATGAAGAGGCGATTGGAATGGAAACTGACATTGTCTCTTTGCAAGCGTTTCATATAAGTGTCCGAGAAAATCTTAAAAACTGTTGATGATTCCGAAAGGTAGTTTGTATGAAAGCTGATGTTCAAGATCAAATCATAAAATTGCGTACTCTTCGTGATTCGCTGTCAACGGTTCTTGCGAGAGTGGAGGAAGAGCTGAAGGAGTTCGAAGAACGGCTGGCCCATGAGGTTGAGACTGCTGCGAACATATGTGCAGAGTGTGAAAAGAACGAGTTCCTGAAGACAAAGCGTACGCGTTCGCTCGCCGCCTATTTCAAGGACAAGGGACTGCTCATCACATCGCTTCAGGAATGCACAGCATTGACCAAGCAGCGATATGCGCTTGCGAAGACGATTCTCGCCGCACCGAAAGCGCTTCTGCCCGTGGCAAAGTTCCTCTATCGGCGCGATAAGAATGAATACGATGTTTCAAGGCTTGATGCCGAGGAGAAGGTGGCGGTGCGCAATTTTCTTACGCAGTTGCGCAAGATGGAGTGGATCAGTTGGACGAAACAAAAGGACCAGTTTACCGTCGAACGAAAGATACCTAAGGAACACTACGTTTTCTTCAATGGTGGGTGGGCGGAGGACGCTACGCGCTATTTGATTGAGAAGACGCTTCACGATATCTGTGTTCCGTACAAAAAGACCTATCGAGAAGTGAAGGTCAGAAATATCGCAGGACATGGAAACTCCCATGAATTTGATTTCATTGTCGAGTTCACAGACCGCATCTACATTTTCGAAACCAAAACCGGTGTACTGGGCGTTGAGCGTTGGATCGACCATGCACGGATGTTTAATGAGACTAATGGTTTGAACCGGTTTCTCATGTGCAGCAACGACGATACCCTCAACGCGAAGCTGTTCCTGCCTTACCGCCTCTTTCACCTTAATGCACTGGAGAATGAGTTTGGCGAGTATGTCAAGCGTGAGTTCAGTGCCGAAAAGAAGGTTTAAGATACGTGAGTCGCATCCGTTATGCTATAATCTCGCCATGAGCATGAAACCTGAACAGATCCCCTACGGTGTCAAGGACTTCAAGCGCATCCGCCTGGAGGACTTCTGCTATGTCGACAAGACCGCATACATCCGCAAGCTGGAGGCGCGTGCGAACTTCCTCTTCTTCGTGCGGCCAAGGCGGTTCGGGAAGTCCCTCCTCTGCGAGACGCTCCGCTGCTACTACGACGTC
>CAZMNN010000082.1:0-3409 GCA_964567665.1 uncultured Lentisphaeraceae bacterium | reverse complement strand
TAATTAACACTTGACGGGGGGGGGGGGGTATTTTGTAGAATACGCACATTCAAAAAGGCTACATAGGTAATTGAATGTGAATAAGATGATTGCTGTTTGTGCGTTGCTGGCGGGGATGTTCGCATCCCGTCCTTTGAACGCTGAAGTGGCGGTGCGGTCCTATCAAGGGCAGAACGTGGCCGTCGAGGTGGCGCAGGTCGGGTCTGCGCAGGACGCATTTCTTGCGGGCGTTGCGCTCATGCCCGCGATTGAATGGCCTTCAGCGCAGTATGCGGTACATGGATTCCGCCTCAACTTCCTCATCGGACGCCATCACGACGTCTATGGTCTGGACTTGGGCGTCCTTGGCAACCTGGTCACACACGAACGCGGCGGCGTCGGCCTTGCCTGCCTGTTCAATTCTTGTGAGCGTTCCGTTGGCGCGTTCGACATCGCGGGTGTCTTCAACAAGGCGTATCTTGGGTTCGACGGGCTTCAGTTCGCGGCGGGTCTGAACTGGACGGAGGGCGTGATGGGCGGTGCGCAGGTTGCGCTTGTGAACATGGCAGGTGACCTTGCGGGCATTCAACTTGGCGTCGTAAACGTCTCTGAGAAGGGTGGCGGCGTTCAGGTCGGCATGGTCAACTTTTCTGAACAACTCAGCGGCGTTCAGCTTGGGCTGGTGAACCTGAACATAGATTCCTCAGTACCCATGATGCCGCTGTTCAACTGTGCGTTCTGACGAGGAGGGACGGCGATGCGGATTGCTTCGTTTTTCAAGATGGCCGCCGGGTGCGTGTGCGTAGCGGTTCTTTCGGGTGGTTGCCTGTCGCCCCGCACGAGCGGTTTGGCTGTGGAGCGTGGGCGGCTGACTGTCGAGGATGCCTCGTTCGCCTCGAATCTTCTTCTGCGCGAGGACTGCATGGAGCGGACTTCAGAGGGCTTTCTTCACGTGCAGGTGGCGTTGAAGAACGCCAATCGGCGCGACTACGTCTGCCAATACCGGTTTGTCTGGAAGAACGCGGACGGAATGGTCTTGACGCAAGCCAAGACCCATTGGGCGCCGCTTGTGCTCCATGGCGCGGAGGAGAAGATGCTCGATGCCGTTTCGCCGGTTCCGAATGCGGCGGACTTCCGCCTGGTGCTGCGCCGTATGCCGTGACGGATGAAAGAAGGGAGTTGACATGAATCTGCTTCGCAAATGCTGCTTTATTTCGGTCTGCGCGTGTGCGCTGGCCGCTGCGGGCGAACCTGTCCGCGCCGTGCTTGTTGTCCAGAACCACGCTCCCGACGAATTCGCCAAGCCATTGTCGAACATCGCATCGCGTCTGGCCGCTGCACTCAGCGGTGACGTGTTCGAGATCGTGATACCGGACGATGCGGTCGGCGAGAATCAGAACCGCGCGCCCGGCGGCGAGCAGCTGCCGCTTTCGTCGGCGACGCGTCTCGCGGAGTCGCTTGGCGCACAGGCGCTGATCACGGCGTCGATCAACGATGTGTCCGTCGAGAGCGTCGGCAATCCGGTTGTCATTCAGAAATTGAATCTGTCCATGACGCTGCAGGCGAAGCGTGTCCCGGGCGGCGACGGACTTCCAGGTGTTGAGGTGACAGTGACGAGCCGGCCGTTCCAGCCGTTCCAGTTCGCGAACAACTCGCAGCCGATCTACGCTTCGCTCATGTCGGAACTTTGTCGCGCCGCGTCCACGCGACTGCTTCCGCAGGTTGCCAACGTGAAGTGGAATAGCGCCGATTCACGCGTGAAGGTTGCTTTCGGCTGCAACTTTCCGGGCGCAGATGTCTCGATCGACGGCGTTTCCTACGGCACGGCCGGAACGGTCGGGCAGCCGCCGCTTACCGTGTCCGTCTCGCCAGGGGTCCACACCCTGCGCGTGACGTACCCGTTTGCGCATCCCTACTCTGTGCAGGCGAATTTCGTCGATGGCTCCACGTACCTCGTCACGTTGGCGGAGACTGAGGAAGGGCGTTGCCGCAGGAAGGATGACGAGTGGTTCGATGAGCTTTTGAAGCGCTACCGCAAGTCGGGCGAGATGGATGATTTTGTCCGTTCCGAGAAGGCGAAGGGATACGCGAAGTATCTTTCCAGCTCCCACACGCGAATCGCGGGGATGCCGCAGACGATCACGAAAGCGTACTGGAACGCCGTCGAGCAGGCTCCCGACTTCGCGCTTGGGACGGTCGGGCAGGACGGCGGCGTTCCGCCGACCTCGCAGATTCAGAACCGCATCATCGAGAACGTCAATTCAAAACAGGGGAATGCGCAATGAAGACGCTGCTTGGAGTTTTTGCGCTGGCCGTTGTCTGCTTGGGATGTCAGGGACCGGCTCGCATGGGGTACATGGATTCGGCGGACAACGTTTTCGCCCGGCCGGACAGCCTTTCGCAGTCTGAGAGGCGCCGCTCAGTCGCCGACGCGATTTCGCGGATGCAGACGGACGCGGCCTTCATGTCCGTCTATGCGGCCGTAAAGAACCGGCGCATGGGCGGGCTTCCCGTTGTGGCGATCCGTCCTTTTGAGAACAATACCGGCGATGGCGTGGATGACGCGCGGGCGACGGCCTCAGTCTACAAGACGTGCCTGACGGCCTTGCGCAAGACCGGGCTTTTCACCGTGAAGGACGATACGCGCTCCGGCGCACTTGTCGACCGCGTGAAGGCGGGAAACAACAACGGCGAGCAGATCGGCGCTCTCGCAAACTTCGGAAACTACGACGCACCGGACTTCTACCTTCAGGGCGAACTGGTCAAGTCCTTCGACGATGATGTGGCTGAACGCCGCCATGTGTTCACGCACGACCTGAACCTGGTCATGCTTGAATCGGTCGGCAACAACGTCGCGTGGAGTGAAACCGTCGAGGTCGTCAAGTATGCGCGATAGTTTGAGGTGTTCACGCCTATGCATCGTGTCTGCCTGCTTGCTTTTCCTGTCGGGATGTCGCGTCTTTGACGGGTTGCATGAAACTCCGAGCCATTACCCTGACACCGTCAGTTATGAGGCGCCCCTGCTTCAAAACAGGTTGAAGAACCTGTCCATTGCGCTTGACACGAGTGATTTCAGCAAACATCATGAGGTGATGATTACCTATAGAGACTTGTGGGGGCAACGGCATGGCGGCGGCAGATTCAATGTCAAGGATATCGTGGAAAAGGAGTTTCTGCGCGTTGTGGACGAGAATTTTCGCCGTCCTATAAATGATGAGCCGGCTGCGGTGCTGCTGAAAATCACTCCCCGAAAGCTTGTCGTTGAGAAAGAGTGGTCGAAGGCGAGTTGCGATATAGCGTTCGAGATTTCCCTCATTGACCCGCAGCAGGAATTGATGCGTCCTTATCATAGTAATGTGTACGAGACGAGAATGTGTGACGAGCAAATTGTTATATAATAGATCACCAATAAAACAAGGCATTTGAGAAA
>CAZMNN010000081.1:0-3650 GCA_964567665.1 uncultured Lentisphaeraceae bacterium | reverse complement strand
GCCGACGAATACGAGGAGAGCATCGCCTACCTGATGTGGATAAACGGCATCGAAAACTATGACGCGACAGCGGACTACGATGGCGACGGACAGTCCAACTACGCCGAATACGTCGCCGGTACGAATCCGTTTGATGCCACAGATCGCTTTTCCATACGTCAGATGGCCATGGACGAAGGCGTCGACGACTTTGTCGCGTTGCGTGTGCCGGTCAACCGTGGGCGGAGCTATACGGTTGCGACGACACCGGAACTGAATCCAGCCGAATGGCGGTCTGCATCGTTCACGCTCGATCCGGACGTTGCGCCGTCTGCGACGCACCTGAACACAGGCGCATATGAAACCGGGTACAGGACGATCTTTGTGCCGAAGGAAGGCGCACACCGCTTCTATAAAGTCAACGTCGAGTAGCGTCAACCGATGTCGTGCAGCCTTGCCACAATGCTTCTGGCCGCAGCGTTCGGGCCGATTGCCGTCACGAACCACGCTGGGCGCGTCCTTTCCGGTGAACTGCAAGACGCAGGAAACGGCACGTTCACCATGAACGGGCGACGCCTCCCGCTTTCCATCCTGCCGCCGTCGGAGCAGACGCGGGTGTTGCGTCAGGCGCGTCAGGATGTCCGCACGGCGGCGGAGCGGCGCATAGACGCTGATTTGTCGTATGAGCTTCGCCGCATTGATGCGCGGTTGGCGGAAAGCGAAATCGATGATGTGACAGCGGCGCGTCTTCGTGAAGATGCCCGCAATAACGCGGCCAGTCGCCGTGCAGCGGCGGGCGAAGGCGTCAGGAGACAAGTTCCACGGAAAACGGTCCGTCGTTGATGAGCCGCACTTTCATGTCGGCGCCGAAACGTCCGGTGCCGACGCGTCCGTCGCCAAGCCTTTCCCGCAGATTCGATACGACGCGCTCGTAGAGCGGTTCGGCGAGTTCCGGACGCGCCGCATTCGAGAACCCAGGACGGCGGCCATGTGCCGTATCGGCGTAGAGCGTGAATTGCGACACGACAATTACGCTGCCGCCTACGTCGAGCAGCGAACGGTTTGTCTTGCCGTTCTCGTCCTCGAATATGCGCAGGTTGCATATGCGCTCCGCAATCTCATCGGCGCACCGTTCCGTATCGGTGTGTGTCACTCCGAGGAGAATGAGATAGCCTTTGCCGATTTCAGATACCTTTTCGCCGTCGATTTCGACTGAGGTCTCAAGGACACGCTGTATCCATGCTTTCATTGTTGCTGTTCCCTCTTGCCGATGACTTGACGGGACGGCAGTTGTGTTGATATGCCGTATGCCGAGGATGTCATGCGATTATGCCTCCGCAGAGAATCTGTCCCTGATCGCCGTAGAAGACGGCGGATTGTCCTGGTGCCACACCGAACAGGCCGTCTCCGTCTGCGGTGCAGATTCCGTTTTCGAGCGTGACCGGGCCAAGCGGTTCGCCTGTGCTGCGGATCTTCACGCGGCACGTCATTGCGTCGGTGCGTTCGCCGATGCCCATCCACATGAGGCCTGAGACGGAAAATCTTTTGGAGAACGCTTCGGCGCGATTTCCCACGACGACACGGTTGCGGCAGGCGTCAAGGCGGATTACGTAGTGAGGTTCTGGGCCGAACACGCCGATGCCCTTGCGCTGTCCAACGGTATAGCGCCAGAAGCCGCGATGATGTCCAACCACGTTTCCGGATAGATCCACGATGTCGCCTTCGCGTTCGTCCGCGCCGATCAGCTCGCTCTTGTCGCCGGAGTAGAAATCCTGCGAATCGAGCTTGTCTGCGGAGGCGAGGCCGTGGTCAAGCGCTATTTTCCGGACTTCGGACTTGGTGAGTTCGCCGAGCGGAAACAGCGTCTCGGCGAGCTGTCTCTGCGAAAGGCGGTAGAGAAAGTAGCTTTGGTCTTTCTTCGTGTCCACGGCGCGGGAGACGGCAAGACGGCCGTATTCGGTTTGGACGATCCGGGCATAGTGTCCTGTGGCGAAGCGGTCGAACGACATCCCGCTCTTGCGCGCCATGCGAGGCAGGAGACCGAACTTCATGGCGGCGTTGCACATCACGCATGGATTTGGCGTCAGTCCCTTGAGGCTTGTCTCGCGGAAATAGCCGATAATGGCCTTCTCATACTCCTCGGAGCAGTCGAACACTTGATATCCGATTCCAAGCGATCTGGCGAGATCGGCGGCGCGGTCTATGTCGTCCGCCTCATGCGGGCCGAAGCAGGCGTCGCGATCTCCGCCGCGATACTTTCCGTCCCGCCAAAGCTTCATCGTCACGCCGGTCACGTCGTGTCCGGCCTCCTTGAGAAGTGTGGCGGCGACAGAAGAGTCCACTCCGCCAGAAAGTCCAACCGCAATCTTCATCTTTTCCCCCAATGCGGAGAATCTCCGCGTCTGTTCCAGGCAATCGTCTCGCCGATGGCGGCGATGCGCCGTTCGAGACACCCTCGGCACTGTCCGGAATTTTCGTTCAGGCAGGGTTTTCCGGCGTAAAGCTGATAGTCGGCGCGGTACGCGGTGTCCGTTACGTTTGGCATGATCACGTTTGCGCCGGCGAGCAGACCCTTTTCGCGGCCTTCAGGGTCGAGCGCCTGAAGGGCGGTTGCGGCGGCGATGTTGACATCGTGCAGATAAAGGCGGGTGGCGGCTATCATGCGCAGACCAAGATCAAGCCGTTCGGACGCCATCTCTGGCGTCCACGGAATGTCTTTTCCGAGTGGTGTATCGGCATGGGGTATGTAAGGTCCCATCCCGATCATGTCAAGATCCGCCGTGCCGAAGAATTCAATGTCCGCCGCCAAGTCGTCGATGGTCTGTCCTGGAAGTCCGCACATTACGCCGCTTCCGACCTGATATCCGCATCTGCGCAGCATCTTCAGGCATTCCATGCGCTTTCCCCACGAATGGTCTGCGGGGTGCAGCGAGGCATAGAGCTTCGGATTCGATGTTTCGATGCGCAGAAGATACCTGTGGGCGCCGGCATCCCGCCAGCGGAGATATGTCTCCTCGGTCTGCTCGCCGAGGCTGAGCGTGACGCCGAATTCATCTCCACCGAACGAATGGATGCGTTTGAGTACATCCTCGATGAATGTGACGTTCTTTTCGCCGGTCAACTCGCCGGATTGCAGCACCAGGCTTCCGTAGCCTGCCTTGAACGTCCACTCGGCCTCACGTATGATTTCGTCGGCGTCCATCCGGTATCTTCGCACGTTCCGGTTGCCCTTGCGGATGCCGCAGTAGAGACAGTCCTTCTCGCAGACGTTCCCGCATTCGACAAGACCTCGGAATGAGACGGCGCGACCGACTTCGCGGGTCTTTACGGCATAGGCTGCGGCAAACAGCTCCTCTGCATCGGGCCATTCCAGCAGAGAGGACAGTTCCTGTCTGGAAATGGCTTTCGCCGTCTTAGCGGCCTTATCAAGAAGATTCGTCATTGGGGCGGTAGTATACCAAAATCCGTGTACACCAAGTTGCCGACATCCGGCAGTTTCCTCGAGAGCTGAATTGCAACCCAAGTGGCGCAGAAAGTCCCTAAGGCGTCTTGGCAAGACGTGAATGGCAGTCATATGCGGTCTCTCATTTCAGCGTGCGTCTGTGTATCGAGTTGCCGATGTCGCCCGCGTTGATGTGGCTGTAGATCGTCCTCAGGCACGGGACCCTCCC
>CAZMNN010000080.1:0-3651 GCA_964567665.1 uncultured Lentisphaeraceae bacterium | reverse complement strand
CCAGCGTCCGCTCAAACGCCTCGACGTCGAACGGCCAGAGCCGCGCACGTTCCGCCTCCGTCAGTCCGTCGTCGCAGAACACCATCTCACCCCTCGGACGCTTCGCGATCTCCAAGGCGTTTGTGAACACCCCACCATTGTTCAGCCCGATGAATTCGCATATGTCGATCCGCTCCGTCTTGGACAGAAGCTTGTCGCACGCGGCGCTGTACGCCGCCTCCATGCGGACGCGCAACGGCGGCGGGATGTCGAACGCCGCCCCGGACTGCACGACGGCCGCCACGGCGTTCGTCCCTGCATCCTGTGCTCCAACAGCGGGACACAGGCCCGCCATTAGAACCAACACGGTTCCAAACACCGTCTTCTGTAATTTATTCATGCCATTTGTCTCCCTTCAAATTCAAGTTTTCCTCTCGCCACACGAGCGGCGAAGCGGCGGAATTGTACCTCGCTTCCAAAATCAGCAAACGCCCTTTCAGACAAATCCAAACGGGTCGACTTCGCTTGAAATCTCCGTCGCGTTCTCCTCGCCTCAATGCGTGTTCCAGTACTCCATTTCGGCCTCTTCGTAGTCCATGGCGTCGACCGCACAGTAGCCATCGTACCAGATGCCGCCGACTTCATCGTCGTCGTTCCTGTAGACATCATGTCCTTCAACCCATCCGCGCATGGTCAGTTCTTCGTAGTCGTCGTACATTTTCAATCTCCTCTTCTTGCGTTGACGGGGACATTATCTCATAACGCCCGTCCGAATCCGCATTTCAGATATCTGCGGACATCCACGCCGAACGCCGGTCGCATCAAAACAGCGATGCCATTTTCACGCCAAATCTGGCGGCAAAATCGCGCATTACCGTTTCTTCGCTGTTTCCTGTCATTTCATCATCTCCTTGTTTTCATAAGCCAATTCACAGTACGCTATCATGTCTCGCCTACCCGTCACCGAAGAAGTCATCCTCTTACGAAATCCTCCAATACGGATTTGGCATTTGAATTAGATAGCACTCCAAAGAAATTCAACGCCACATCTCTACCTTCCAACAAAACTAAACTGTTATTGGACGAATCGAAAATCCCGTCACATTCTCCCGCCATTTTGTCACAACTCCGAATACGGCAACGGCAAAGTCCGCCGTCTCGTCCCGCCAGTCGGCCGTATAACCTTTTCCAAAAAACCGAAATAACTGTAAGGACGTCCCCTGTAACAAAAACACCCACGTTTTGACTGTTCCGGTAGTGACCGCCATACTTTGGCAAGCATTCCCTCGCGTACTCGATCCAGCCGGCGCATCTGCATCTTCGTGTCGGCACACGACGTCACATTTGGGAAGGCGCCCGCCCAACACATCCTACAGTCGTCGACTTTCGCCGTCACATACCCGACACCCTTGGCAATCAACCGACTTCGAAACCTGTTAAACCACCGCCTGGCCGCATCCCCGCGCAAATTGCTGCCGGCAATCTCGCGTACGGCCTTGGCCGTCTCGTGCCCCAAGGCTCGAATGTGTTTTTCGATAGATTCCTTGCGTACCCGCGTTTCACCGTCAAAGCGAATCTGGCATCCGAGGAAACTCAGCCATGGCGCACAGTTCTTTTCGCCAGGCATCGCAGAACGCCAGCGAAAAGGCCCTTTGCTCTTGATTTCATAATAGGTAGTCGGATTTCCATCCACCGGTTTGTACACAAAGGGCTTGACGGGATGCATCGGCAAGTTCAGTTTTTCAAGAGCCACAGCATACACTTCCATCGCCCGACGACACGCCATTTCGTCCGGATGTACAAACACCACGTCGTCACAAAAACGCGCATAGAAGAGCCGTCCGATGCGTGATGGAACTGTCACGTCTAAACGAGTAGCAGTTCACTGAAAGAACATTTTCAAGCCGGTCACGCACATACGCTGTCGTCCGACTCAACACAACCCTGTCTACAAGTTTGTCGAAAGACGCCACTTGCCGATATGCCGGCTCACCATGCTTGTAGCTCTTGACGATGTTCATTATTCGGGGCGGGTCAAATGTGATGTTTCCAGACGTGACACGCCCTTGTACATCCTTCACAAGTTCCAACAACGCCCGTCCCCAACGAAAATCTGCCAGCGAACCATTTTTGGACAGGCGTTTCACAGTCCTCCGAATAGCCTCCCAACGCACGTCCGCCGAGGACATTTTCTCGCGTCCATGAATGCCCGCCCGTTTCCAGTCCTTGCGTGCAGGAAGGGTTTTGTCGATATCCCGCCCCTTGATTCGCCAACGAATCAAGTCGCCGAGGATTGCCTCAAATGAAAAATATTCATAGAAGTTCATTTCATGGGTGAAAAACGGATGGAATGCCGGGAAGCGGAAAAATAGGAGACGGATCTCGATGTCGCGGGAAAGCGCCGGTATTTCAACCACGCCTCTTCAGCCCCGCACTGACAACCGTACATAACGGCAGCCCTTCGCCGACATCCCATCCTCGAAGTGTCAATACAACAACCCAATTACAGCCACATTTCGGACAGGATTTTCAAACACAGAATTGTCATCTTTGTAAGACTTCATTGCCTGTCAGAAGGAGAACTCCTGTTGTTTCTCCCGTTCAACCCTCTTGTTCATTCCAACTCCGCCTTTCAGAGTATCATCTGGGTGCATTTCAAGAAAAAACTCCTTGCTGGCAAGAGCCTTTCCCAGTACGCCCGCACGTTCAAATGAACGGTAGAGGGCAACGGCGTAGGCTTGACAGTTAAGCGATTTCTGGGGATTGAATTCAATGTCCGTGAAGCAGTCAAACTCCGCAAGACCATCGACAAGATTGCGATTCGCCGCATCCTTGAGCGCATTCAAATATATCCAATCATAGAACGCTCTTGTTGGATGCAGATCCCAACCAATGCCCTCGTACTCAAACCCGGTCAACTCGCCACGGTCCTGTTCTTTGATGAATGCACGAACATCGCGGGGATTCTGTGCATAGTGGTCGGGAAACGGGCCACCGTTTTTGAACACCTTGCTGGCCTGAAAGACAGACTCGACGGTACACTTTTGTCCCCCGCTGTCAGTGAACGAGAGATTCATTGCGCTCAACCCATATCCAATCCCATTGTCCGACTTGCTTGAAATCTCCAACGGGTGACGATCAAGACAACTCTTGCGTATCGCATCGTGCAACGCTTTGACGTTTTTCCGTTTTTGGGAAAGCGCAAAACCCGGACTCCAGTCAAATTCAAAGGTGTCCTCGTCAACCCCAACTTTCTTGAAGTTAGGAAAAAATGCTGGCCTTTTCGTCATGTGAGCCTCCTATTATTGCTTTGGTAATGAATTATTGTCGTTTACCATTTTACCTTCAAACATCCATTTGTCAACTCTGAACGGGGTGTCTTTCGGTACGGAAAGTTGTAATATCTCGTGGCGCAGTTTCAGACAGGGGGAAACTATTACACGAGGGCGTACGCCTCCTGCGAGAAAGGCGCGGTTGAGAACGCCAACCGCATCACGCATTGTAAATGCGGCGGCATCGGAAGTTTTGGCATGATGGAATGCATCAAACAAACCAACAATGCCCAGAATGATCTACCGCTTCGCAGCAGCCTTCAGATCGCGGATGACCTTGAACATAACGGACGGATAGTCCGTGGAGAATCCGTCGCATCCGAGTTCCCACAGCCGGTGG
>CAZMNN010000079.1:0-3967 GCA_964567665.1 uncultured Lentisphaeraceae bacterium | reverse complement strand
GAACGGTGAAACCCTGCTTGTTGTAGATGTAATTGAGCACCGAGTACTTCGCCTTGATCACCTGCGACGCACCACGCCCGATCCGCCACACGGCGCGACGGGGACGTCGCGCCCTACCAGTTTGACGTTTGGCGCAAAACCGGTGACAGCGGATCTGCAATGCGACGCGACGGGGACGTCGCACCCTACCGGTTTGGTGTTTCCGGTGCCGTTCATTTGCACTCCCGGTAGGGCGGGGCGTCCCGCCCCGCCGAAATGCCGTTCGGCACAAAACCGATGACAGCGTGTCCGCAATGCGGCGCGACGGAGACGTCGCGCCCTACCACGTTGCATTCCGTAGATCGCACCATACCTGATTCGCCGCACGGCGCGACGGGACGTCGCGCCCTACCGGTGTGGTGTTTCCGGTGCCGTTCATTTGCGCTCCCAGTAGGGCGGGGCGTCCCGCCCCGCCGTATCCGATTCAGCCAACCCCATCGCACTTCACGTCCAACTCGTTACGGCAATCCCATTTCCACGGCCATGATTCCGCCGTCCGCCCAGTCAATTACGGACTGGAAAGTTTGCCGCAGTTCATCGACGTTCGCATCGAATCTGTGACGTGCCATGTAACCATCCACCGCCCCGCACGAAACCCAGTCGAGCGCAACGGCCAGCACCTCGTAACGGCCGTCGGCGGTTCGCAATGTCAATTTCATCTGTTCAGCCCTTTCCCGCTTGGCTGGCGCATGCGGTTTCAGCGACCGCCCGCACACTCAAGATTCGTGTCGTTGTCCACAGGGTTGAACCAACTTTTCATGGTCAGCCCGAAATATTGGGTAAACGGCTCCCCTATGCGTCCATAATGCGCATGGGTTACTTGCCCAAGCGCATTCGTCTCCGTCCGCACACGGTAGACGAAATAGGCATCGGGAGGAAGTGTTTTGGATTCCTTGATGCCGTCAACCGTATGGACATGGCGGAACTCAAGCTCCTTTTGGTAAACGGCATTTGTCTGTGCGCGGTAGGCGTGCCTGAACGCACTTGTTGAATCAACAGAGAGCCTGTAGGCCCCATCCACGCCATTCGGAAATGCGACTTTCAGGTGTTCGTGATAGTCATCCCAGTCCTGCGGATTCCGCCATCCGTCAAAAATAAGATGAAGATCGTCATGACGGCCGTTCCCATAGGGCGGACACCACTCCAGCGATTCAAGGTCGAGTTTCACGACCTCATTCGTCGCCGGAAACGGCTTGAAGGCAACAGAGTGAAACGTCAATTGAACAGGATTGCGCTTCTTCTTCAGGACGATTCGCTCGGAAATGTCTCCGACGGCCCATCGCCGCCCCTGCGTCACGCGCCCATCCGACAAATCACATGGACTGATTCTAATGTGCGTTTTATAATAGCCGTCCTTCCCTGCCCAGACATTGATGCTACCGATTGTCCTGCCGACGGCCCGAAAACGGCCTTTGTCATCCGTCGATCCCTTCAGCACATTTGCCCGCATGGGCGATACCTGAAACGCGACTTCCAGCAAGACGTCTTTCACGCATTCGCCCATATCATCTTCAACCATCAGATTCAATGCCGCCGCCGCCCCGTCAACATACGGATCGTAGGCCTTAACCTTCGCCACAAGGGCAACAAGGACGATGATAAGCAGCGCAGCCGATTTATTCCTCATTTCAATTCTCCGATCTCAACGATTTTCCGGAAAACGGGGTAGACAAAAAAGTACGCCATGTTCTTGATGTCTGAATGCCAGAAGCGATTTGCCATCTCTCCGAATTCCGAACCACGCGGCCATGTGTTTGCACGAAGGCCGTTCATGTCAATCGATAGAAGCCCGTATTGCGTCAGGTTCATCCGCCCTGTCGGAGGCGATAGGGCAGGAATCCCTTGTGTCAGATGTGCATCAATGACGAGGCGAGGATTTGACGCATTGGTTATCGATTGCGGATAGATGTCAAAAACAGTGTTCGTCTTGAAGACGGAGAAGTCGACAACTGCACTGGCCTCGGATTCCGACCAGGCCTTCACAAGCCCCATAGCCTTTGTGCGAAACCCCCAGCCCGACCAGTCCGTCGTTCCAATAAATCCGAGAAGCGACTTGCGCCCCTTCCATATCTCCTGCTTGTGCCAGGAATAGCGGTCGCCCCAGTTGCCAGACGGACTGAATCCGTTGTACCACGAAGGGTTGTGCTTGTTTGTGTAAAGTTCAAGAACCTCGTCTCCCGAAGAATAGAAGTTGACGGCAACAGATTTCACCTTCGAAAAACGCCCTTTCCAAGTCAGTTTGCCACGTGCGTCATTCGCGTCCCCTGTGTAGAATTCATGCCATCTTGCCGCCCAGCAGCGCGAGGGATAGCCGCGCCAGTCGACATGGACAAGATGGTTGTCGGACGAATGGTCTGCAAGCGACGGCTCAAACGCCTCGGACGGAATCGCCGAATTCAGCATAATGAACTTGTCAACCGTCATGCCATAGTCCTGGATCGCCGCCGCAACGACCATCGTGCCGAGGCTGTGCGCAATCATGACCTTGCGCCCTTGCGTCTGTCCAACGAACGAAGCCAGGCGACGCGCCGTGACGAAAGCATTGGAGGCGTTTACCTGATAATTGTAGGATGGTCCAATGTCCGACTCCCAAGCGACTGGGCAGAACTCCATCTGCGCCCCCGCCTGCCAGAGGCGCTTGAACATCTCGGACGCCCAAACGCGAGCGTCCTGTTCACCCACGTTTGCTCCATGGACGAAGAATACACTTGTCTTCTCGGCTCGGCCGACGAACGCGAAAACAAGAACCAGAAAGAACAGTACAAGGCATTTCCGCATCTTCCTATCTGCCCTTCTCAAACCCCGGCCACGGCGCGGCGAATGCCACAGACGCAACAAGCCAGAACATAGGAAGCAATTTTCGTTTCATGTTTCGCTCCATCGTTTTCATGGTAGGATTATATCATTTGCTGAGAATGACATCTATTGGCTGATGCTTTGTCCCCCAACTTCCCGATGTCACAAAAAAGAAGTAAAGATTCCACAGCGCTCTTTAAAGGCATTTGCGACATCAATGACAGCTGGATGCCACATTCAGTATCATCTCACTGGTTGCCCTTCGTACGGTTGTGCGTCTTGCAGAGCATCTGGCAATTCGCGGCATTCAGCGGATTGACACCACGGTGCCGTAGCAGTGCTTCATGATCCATGTCACGCGAAGGGTGCCTTCGGTTCCACGATCGAGCGCATATTCGCCGGACGGCTCGCATGGACGGCGGGAGACAAGTTCCCATCCCTTTGCGACGGCCCGCTCGACATGATACCGCACCGGGACAATCCGCTCCCCGGCTTCGTTCTCCGTCGGAGCCGGCGCCTTCAAGGTGATCGTCTGCCCCCAGCCGGCGCGGCTTATGTCACGCTCAATCCACGTGCCGATCGCCGGAGAAGGCTCTGACGCTCCACCGATGTTGTCCCCGACAATCAGACGATGCCGACGGGTGAGGTAGTTGCCGTATGAGAGGAACACGCCTGTGGATGTTCCCATCACACCGGCGGGAACCTGTCCGATGAACACATCGTGGATGCTGTTTGTGTGTCCGGTAGGCATTTTCGACGCATCCGCCTGGGCAATCACATCGTTCCACGTGTCGTCCCCGTACGGGATGTAGAAGCGGACAGTGTGCGCCCACTGCGTGTTGTGCGATTTTGCAAACGGATAGGACTTCGTCCCGTCGGCGTTGTCCGCCGTCTGGAACGTCGGCTTCGATCCGGCAAAATATACGTTCGTCATGCAGTTGTCATCAATGCGGACATAGCACATGTTCGTCTCAAGCAGGGTATCGACAGATGTGCCGAGCACCATCATCGGCACATTATTGTCAGTCGTGTAGATTCCTCCCACGCAGATTCTCTCAAGCGTATTGCCGTCGGTTCCAAACTCGAATCCCCCCGCCTTGACGTTTGCGAATGCATTTTGCCCTACAGTCCT
>CAZMNN010000078.1:0-4045 GCA_964567665.1 uncultured Lentisphaeraceae bacterium | reverse complement strand
ATTAAGCAAGTAAAAAGACAGGTATATATACTTGCCAATTTTCTTGACTACTATGGTACAAGGGTGTGGGTTAAGGGCTTTGCTTTTCTAGTAAATCAGAATAGTCCTGTAAACAGTGAATATATTTTGTCAGGTACAAACGATATTGACAGAGCGATACATACTTCGGGAAGAAATTTGCTTAATAAAGCCACGGTTGAGGCTATATCAAAATTACTGTCTGATTGATATTATATAGTCCATTTTGTGAATATAGTTATAGTTAGTGTTTATCACCGGAAGAGCTGTTTGAAAAACAGCTTGACCTAATATATGCAGCCTGAATAAGTTGAGCCGCCGATGTGTGCTTTCTTCACTCGTCGCTACGCTCCTCACTCGGAAAGCACACGTCGTTCTATTACAAGAAACTTTGATTACTATTGCAATTTGCGTGAAATAAATGTCGTCAAATGAAATCTAATACTAAGCACCGATTGAAAATAAGCCAAATAGATGTACTTTTAGTCAATGTTTAGTATAATTTCACAATCCTTGTTCAAAAATATAAAGATACAAATCCTCAAGGGTTGGTTTAACAGGTTGTATCTTATAATCTTTGGGAGGTTTGTCGGTTACGGTGCGCACAATGATTTTGTCGTCATTGTGGCATAGGTTTGAAACTCTGTGGTTGTCCTGAAAATATTTTAATTTCTCCTTGTCAACTTCAATCTCAAACACCTTGTTTTCAATCTCTTTTATGAGATTATTGCAGGCGTCGTGCGACACGAGCTGTCCGCTTTTTAAAAGTATAATTTCCTTTGCGATAAACTCAATGTCCGATACAACGTGCGTTGAAATCAACACTATTTTATCCTCCGCAATTTCGCTTATGAAGTTGCGGATTCTTATTCTCTCCTTCGGGTCAAGTCCTGCCGTCGGCTCGTCGAGCAGAAGTATTTCCGGATTGCCGAGCAACGCCTGTGCAAGCAGAACACGCTGTTTCATTCCTCCCGAAAATTCTCCGATTTTCTTGTGAGCAACTTCGCCGAGGTTTACTACCGACAGCAATTCATCGGTTTGCTTTTTTGCCTCTTTTCGTGATATACCTTTAAGCGACGCCATATACAGCAAAAACGCTCTTGGTGAGAGCTGTTCATAAAAGCCCTGTTGCTGCGGCATATAGCCAAGCCGCCTGCGAAATGACTTTCCGAGCTTTAAAATATCCACACCGTCGCAGAGAATCTCTCCCGAAGTTCTGCATACGTTGTCCGTTATCAGATTCATCAGCGTGCTTTTTCCTGCGCCGTTGGAGCCTAAAAGTCCGTAGATTCCGTTGTTAAGCGTTATGCTTACTTCGTCCAAAGCCGTATGATTTCCGTATTTCTTAACAAGATTTTTTATTTCAAGCCGCATTCTTACGTCCTCCCTCTCTGCACCATTTTCGCTTTGCAATAAACATACTCACTACGCCTAAGGCTGTCAGCAATACAAGCGGTATCAAAAACGTACAGCCGTCCGAAGTATTAAACAGCTCCGTAAACGCTATCGGGATTGATACTGACGTATATGCAAAAATCTCAATTCCTACTGCATACAAGGCTGACGGAACAAGCAATATTACAGCCGAGAGCACAGCACCGAGCTCATACCTTGAGAAAGCCGATGCAAGACAAACGATATATGTAACTGCAAGCATCATAATTAGTCTTGAAAGATACATAATTACAACAAAGCCGCCTAAGCTGATATTAAACGGCGCATTACTGAAAAACTCAAAGCTTTTCATCGGTGCGTCAAGATTGTCAAGTGAAAACTGACTGCACACGTCGTAAAGCTCGACAGACATAAAGCAAAGCCAGATGAGCAAAGAAACAAGCGAAACTGCAACGAGCTTTTTGCGGAAAAGATAACCTCTTCCCCTGTAGCTTGCCATAAGGCTTTTATACATTCCCGAACGCTTTTCAAACGCAAAAACATTTGCCGAAATTATAATAATGCAAAAAATTGAAAGGAGAGTAAAATTCTGCCGACGTGAAAATCCGCTTTCGCCTATCAATTTTTCATAACCGTTCGAATTAACAAGCCATACGTCGTTACCCTCTGATTTTTGTGTTTGTATATAGTCAAATTTTTCGTTCAGCCTTTTAAGAGCCTCACGCTTGCTGTCAAAAGCGTCATTTTTTAAAACGGATTTTTCAAACTCTTCATCGGTAATAGTTTTTTCCGCATAATCCTTACAAGCTTTTTCGTATTCCGATTCAACGTCTGATATTTCAGTTTCCAGATTTCTGACATACTGCTCTGATTTTTCGGTCACTTCTCCGCCGTATTCCCGATAAAATGTATTTATTATGCCGTCTGCTCCGCTGTAATAGATTTTGTCGGTTGTTGTCATCGACAGCATTACAAGCAGAAGTAACGCAAGCACAACAATCCCCTTGTTGATAATCAACAGCTTGTAAAGCTCTGTTCCTGTAACAGTCAGCTTTTCAACGGCTTTTCGGTACAAAGTCGTGATTCTTACGACTGCTTTAATAATCGCTGTTTCGAGCCTGCCCGAGGTTTTTTCAGGGTACTTAAACGCTGAAACACAAATGCAGAGGAATGCAAAAATGACTGTAAACAATATTGAAGAAAATATAACAAGCCAAAATTGATTTATTACGATTACAAAGGCGTTGACGTTGTTGTATTTAAGTATTGTCTGCGTTGGATTTATGTATGAAAACAGGTTCATATATTTCAACACCGCAAGATTGCTCTGACTCGGTAAAAAAGCAAAAAGCGCAAATTCAGCGGCAAAAATTATTCCTAAAGCGCCCGAAGCGAGAGTAATATTCTGAACTCCCGACAAAACAAACCATACAAGAAACGAAAGTGTAAGCTGAAGTAAAATATTTATCAGCACATAAAACAGAATAAAGCTTATTTCGGACATCGGGAAAATAAAATTCTGAAACAGCTTGATTGACTGTACGTTTCTGAACAAGTCATCCGCACCGCCGTAAAGCAAAAACGCTGTCAGAAACAGTGTTCCGTACATAATTATATTTGCCGCCGCAATTGCGAAAATTAAAATTCCCGAACGTCTGAGGGCAAGCGTGAGTCTTCCCTTTGGCGTTGAATAGACTACATTCCACAGACCTTTTCTGCGTTCCTCAAGAAACGCAAGCACAAGCACAATTACGAAAAACAGCATAAGGTAATGCGCCAAATCAAACTCAAGCACGGATGTCAGAGGTTTGTCGTTGCCGATTTCAAGCTCAACGCTTTTGAGGACGGAATAGTCCTCAACGGTTTTTTCAATGTTGAGCTTTGAAAGTGAATTTTCCTCGGAAAATATGCTGATAATACTCATCTGCACGGCTTCTTCGTCAATCCCTTTGAGATAATCGGGGTAGCCTGATATGTAATCAAGCTGATTTTTCAGCTCGGTTAAAGCTTCGTTTTCCGAAACAAGCTTTGCTCTGTCAATACTGTTTTTGTTGCTGTCGTACTCCTCGGCAATTTGCGGAAACTCATTGCGCAGTCGGATTTCTTCATCAAGCCAGATTTCCTTGTATTCCTCATAATTTTGCGCCTTGATGTTTTCGTATGACATCAGACTGAGAATAGCAGAGGTGTATTCAAGGCTTGAATTAAGCTTATCCTGCATTTCCGAAACGCTCTTACCTTTTAAATCGGCAAGAGTGTTTTTGTAGGCATAACTTACCTGTGAAAGTTCAGCGCCGCTTTCACCCACGCTGTTGTACTGCGCATTAAGGAAAAAGCCGACGCAGATTGCAACAAGCAAAATATATGTAATTATAATTTTCTTATTAAATAAAACACGTTTCAGTTCCATATCCGTTTATTTATTGAGGACAACTTCTCCACTGTCGTGGCTGACAGAGTAAATCGTCCTCCATTCTTTTTTATCCGTACCAATCTGCGACTTGTCAAGAGCTTTAAGACCGTTGTCTATCATATAGATATTCTGCATTGTCGCACCAACCAAGAGTTCACAGCTGTCCGGAATCTCAATTGTATCAACAGTCTTGCCGTCAAAGGTAATTACGGAAAGCTT
>CAZMNN010000077.1:1374-4354 GCA_964567665.1 uncultured Lentisphaeraceae bacterium | reverse complement strand
GGATTTAAGGGGGCGTTTTTTGTCTGAGCTTCGCGCAGGGCAGTTTCAGCCGAAAAATCCTCCATCTACAAACTGTCAACTGTCATTTGCCAACTGGATTGTTGTTTTGCTCCTCATGCGGAAAGCTGCTGCGACAAAGGGCAGGTTGTGGCGTTGGCTTACAGAAAGACGCTGTTTTTTGTGGAGTTCTTGTTGATTCTGCTACGGGACGGTTGTGCGACAATTGGGAGTGTGGTATAATCTGCGCAAATTTTTTGCCGGATGGGGTGTGCCTTTTCCCGGCGGCGGATGAGCATCCGCATTGATCTTTCGTAGAGGTGCGTCGCACACAGATGCGCCATCAGCCGGAGACGGACTGCAATGAATCGAGAGGAAGGGGACAGACCTCTTTTCATTGATAGGTTGCGGTTCGTGACGGCAAAACCTTTGATTCTCGGTCGCCCATAGGGCCGAGAGGAGGAGGACTTGCGGAAACCCGTCCGAGGCCCGCGAGGCGTACGCAATCTTGCGTATTTGGCTTTGACTGAAAATCGCCAATCTTCAACGAAAGCCGAATATGTAAGATGCGTTGCGTGAGTACTCACGCGGCGTGTCTTCTATTCCGTGTTTTCGTTAGGGCGTTTGGCGATGCCTCAGTCAGAACATGAGTTGTGAAGGCACGCCGTTCCTTTTCCGCACCCGGCAGTGTTGCCTTCTTCACAGTGGGTACGGAAAGATGGAGGCTGAGATATGGCGGTCAAGCGGAGCTGGACAATGGCCGAGATTGTCGCTGAGGCTTTTGCGATTGTCGATAAGGAGAAGCGGTTGCATCCAGAGCCGGATGCCGCGTTTTTCTTTCGCGGCGAGAGCAAGAATTATCATCATCCCAACGACCCGTATGCGGAATTGGAGCCGAGTTTTCCCTCTTCCCTGGACCAAAAGGAATGTCGGATTCGAAATGAACGAGAATTGTATCACGCGGCCATGCGCTACAACATCTTCTCGTTTGACCGGGATCGTACGATGGTTGAGCGGTTGATTCGGATGCAACACTACCGTCTGCCGACGCGCCTTGCAGATCTGACGACGAACATCTGCCTCAGCGCATTCTTCGCGGCGGATGGCGAGAATGTGACGAGCAATGGAGCGCCGACGGCGGACGATGGCTACATTCGCGTCATAAAGGTCGCTCGGCACAAGATGAAGATGTTCACGAGCGATATCATCACTGCAATTGCGCATCTGCCGCTCGTGAAGCCCGAAGATGTCCATCCTGAACGTGAAAACGGACTGGAGGTCCTTCGGTATGAGGTGACGAACGAGCGACCTGGATTCTCCATGTACATTCGCCCTGACGAGGGAAGCGAGAAAATGCGACGGCTCGAACGGCAGTTGCGCCAGGAGATCCAGCACGTCTGGGCGTTCAAGGGCGTGTACAACAACGACCGTATGCGAAGCCAGAGCGGTGCGTTCCTGGCATTCGGGTGTGGAGCCCAAAAGGCCAAACTGGATGCCACGTTCGCACCTCAGGACTACGAGAATGAACGCGCACCCTCGTATGGAATCAAGCAGATTGGCTATGTGCAAATTCATCATGATGCGAAAGATGACATTCTGCGGCAGTTGAGGCTGATGGGCATGGAAGCCGAGGTGGTCTATCCCGACCTGTCGGATGCCTGTAAGGCCATCATGAGTCGCATTGACGAGCGTGGAGAGAAAGAGTTTTGACAATAGACAATACAGAAATAGGAGAAGAACGTATGAGCAAGAGTGCGAATGGGGTTGCCCGAAAGAGAGCAAATACAGCAGAGCAGAGTGGGGACACAAAGACTGTTGCGCGGTGGCGCACAGAGGGATGTATCAAAGAAGTGAAACTTGATGGCGAGAGCGTTACGCTTCAAATCGAGCCGGCAGAAGCGTTTTCTGTCGGTGTAGACGGTGCCAAAAAAATCTTATTTGTCAAGGAAGAGGAAACGGACGCGAAAGACGCGAAACTTGTTGAAGCCAAAACATCGTTTGTCTTTGGCAAAAGTACGGACGGAAAATGTACGGAAATTCCGTTCCCATTGCTATACCAAATTAAGAAGGATCATGCACGGATCCGTATGGTTGTTGAGATCCTTGAATCCGTGTCACAGATCAAATCAATTACATTCATCTGAGATAAAAAGGATATGTAGTATGGCACAGGTAAAATGCACTATAACAGGGATGAGCGGCAAGCGTATCCTTGCGGCGCTTGTCGGAGTCCTCGTCCTGTCGGCGTTTGCCATACCGCAGGTCAGCGACCTGAAGGTGACGCCGGTTGCGCCGTGGGGGCTTGCCATTGACTACACGGTCAGTGGGGTGGAGGATGCTGAAACGAACATGTCGGTGTTCGTGACGGCCACGGTGAACGGTACGAACTATAAGGCTCGAACTCTCTCTGGTGTAACGAACTGGGTTAACGGTTCGCATCGTGTCTACTGGAACATGGCGAAGGACGGCATCTCGGCGACAGTTGCGGATAGCGTGGTAACGGTCGCGGACTTCGATTACTGCGTCATCGACATGTCGGGCGGGACATCCGCCACGTCCTACCCCATCTCGTACCTTCCCTCAGTGCCGACGGGCGGCTGGACGGTCGAGTACAAGACGACAAAACTCGTCCTGCGCCGCATCAAGGCGGGGTCGTTCATCATGGGACCCGACCAGTCGGACGAGTCGCACCGCGTCACGTTGACGAAGCCGTTCTACATGGGCGTGTTCGAGGTCACGCAGAAACAGTGGGAGCTCGTGATGGGCACGAAGCCAAGCTATTTCTCCAACGCATCGTGCTACGCGACGCGGCCGGTCGAGCAGGTTTCCTACAATGACATTCGCGGTTCGTCGGCGGGGGCTGGGTGGCCGGCGTCGTCCGCCGTCGACGCGACGAGCTTCCTCGGCAAACTGCGGTCGAAGACTGGGTTGGACGGCTTCGACCTGCCGACGGAGGCGCAGTGGGAGTACGCCTGCCGTGCGG
>CAZMNN010000077.1:0-1268 GCA_964567665.1 uncultured Lentisphaeraceae bacterium | reverse complement strand
TCGGGTCGTATGCGCCGAACGCCTGGGGGCTGTACGACATGCACGGCAACGTGTCCGAGTGGTGTCTCGACAGGTACGGTGATTTGTCCTACGGTGTCGATCCTGCAGGTCTGGGTTCGTCTTCGGGTTCGTACCGGGTGCTTCGCGGCGGCGGCTGGTACGACTTCGCGGACTACTGCACCTCGTCCTACCGATACAACATCAGCCCGTCGTGCGCGAACAGCGGCTACGGCTTCCGCATTGTCAGGACCCTAAACAACAAAACGGAGTAGGCCATTGCGCCCGGCACTGGCGCGGCAGCGCCTCGCCGGGCGCGTCGAAAATTTGACGGATATGCAGGTACGTGTGGTGACAATGCGGTACAGTGACGGTCTTCAGGGATTCCCGGAAGATGCGTTGAAGACGGCGACGTTCGGGAAGACGGTTCTGGGCGTGAGCGAGCACTTCTTTCTGCATGGCAACGTCCCCCACCTGGCGCTCGTCCTTCAGCTTGGCGATGCGGCATCATACGAGAACGCTGGCGGTTTCCGCCCACGAGGCTTGAACGCGCCCGATCCGATGGAAGACCTTGCCGATGCGCAGAAGGGCATCTACCGGGCACTGAAAGTCTGGCGCAACGAGACCGCAAAGGCGGAGGGCCGCCCGGCATATGCGATTGCGCGGAACGCGCAGCTTGCCGAACTTGTGAAGACGGCGCCAAAGACGAAGGCTGACATCAAGGAGGTCGCCGGTCTGGGCGAGGCCTTTTGCGGGAAGTACGGTGAGCGGGTTCTGGCGTTGCTGTCGGAGGTCTCCGCCGCCCCCGCGAAAGAAGACGCTTCGGCAAAAGAAGACGGCGATACGGAGAATACAGTTGTCGAGGGAGAATTGCCGCTGTGAAATCGTACGGACATCTGTGGGAACGTGTCACGGACGAGGAGAACATCCGCCTGGCGTGGAGGCGCGTCCGGCGAGGGCATTTGCGTTCGGCGGACGTACAGGCCTTTGAGCGCGATCTGGAGAGCAATCTCTCGAATCTGCGTCTACGCCTCATCGACGGTTCGTATGCACCAGGCGGGTATCGCCAGTTCCGCGTCTTCGATCCCAAGCCGCGTACCATCAGCTGTGCGCCCGTCGTCGATCGCGTCGTCCATCATGCGCTGTGCGCGGTCATCACGCCCGTCCTTGAACGGCGGTTCGTGCCGGTCAGCTTCGCCTGCCGTGCCGGGTTCGGCGTCCATGCCGCCTGTGCGCTGGCTCGGCGTTATGCCGGACGGGCGGGCTGGTTC
>CAZMNN010000076.1:0-4543 GCA_964567665.1 uncultured Lentisphaeraceae bacterium | reverse complement strand
AAATCAGTTTCGATTGTACCCATGCTCCTGGCTGCAAAGAACCTTTTTCCACCACTTCTCGCGGTCAAGCACAATGCCGGCGTTCACCCTGCCATTTGAAATGCTTCCGCAAATAACCCCCTATCGCCTCAACCTGTCCGGACGGCCATAACTGCATCACAGCATCAAGTCCTCGTCGAGGCTTTCGGTCTTTTGCATCGTTGGCGCAAGCGCTGCGGGCACAATTTGCGTCCCTCCGACTGGATTCAATTTTTGAGTTTCATCTCCCCCCGAACCACAATTCGTCTCAAGGTTGGCGCCCGCTTCTTGCGGCAGAACGTGCGCATTGGAGCCTTGTCGACAGCCGTTTATAAACGGCCTCAGCGCGGCCGCTGTTGTTTGGGGCATAAGCACCTGAGCCTTCGGGAACGCCATGACCATCAAGAAACATTCATCTTGCGTCTTCTCTCGATAAATGCGTGCCCCGCCCTCCATTGAAAGCGCAAACGGCACCTTCTCGCGATAGGCTTTCCATACTGCGCCCTTTTCTGCGTCTTCCACATCCTCCGGCCAGTCCGTCCGCTCAAAATTGAGACGGTCCAGATTGCCATATGCGAAAAGAGCCGCTTTTGAGAAACCGATATCATCCCCCGCCAAACGCGACGACTTCGCCCGTCCGACAGAAAACACCGCGTCACCGACAACGGTTGTCGTCCCGGCCAAAATCGCATCGCGATTCGCCTGAAACAGATTCTGGGCAGAGGTCGCCAACGCAACCTCCGCCAGAATCAGAGCTGCGGCGAGAAAATTAAAACGCATCATCGTCGCCAGCCTGTCCGCCTGCGCCATACGATGAGGCCGTCGGTTTCGCGGCCGGTTTCGCCACCGGCCTGTTGGCGCCCGCCGCAGACATGGGGTTCGACATCATGTCCTTCATCTGTTTTGCGGAAGCCGCCTGTTTAGGCGCCCAGGTGCATACACATCCATAGACTGTCGTGCCGGTCAAAGGATGCCTGAACTTCCAGTTCTTCAGAACCGCGATTCCCGCAATGTGCATCTTTGCGGCCGTCGCCTTGACCTTCTCGGAGAATGCACTCTGATCCTGATATTCCTCGGCCGCGTTCTCAAACTCCTCCGTGGTCTCGGCGCTCAACATATCCGTAGCCACCGCGACATTCTCGCCCGCGAACTCCCGAATCGCCGCAAGGGCGTTCGCCTTGGCCTTGCTCTGCGCACCCTTCGCCGCCATCTTGGACTCGCTCACGCCGCCAGCCTGACCGAACCCAACCAGGACAAGATCACCCTGTTCATCAATCTTCTGCTGGACACCGAACGTGGAAAGCAATGCACCCGGATCTGTCGCGATCTGTTCACGGATCGGACGCTTTGCCTTCCCCTTGGCGACAGGAACCCCCGTGACGATCGACGCCGCCATCTCCTGCAGCTTGGGGCTCCAGATCGCGACAACGCCGATCTCGCCCTTGTCGCTCGATGGAGTTCCCTCAAACGTACAGATGGCCTGAAGTCCGACGACCTGCGCCTGCGCGGCGGTGCGAACCATCTTCCTGTACTGCTCTGAAGCCAAGAGCTTCTTTGCGGCCTTCGCGGCGGCCTCCTTGTTGGCGGCGTCGGGATCGACACCCTCCGCACGGAGCGCCTTGTCAAGCTTGGCATGGACAAGCGATTTCAGCTTGTAGGCGAGCGAATTCGGATCTTCGCCCTTGGCCTGGGCTTCCTCTGGATTCGAGAAATCGCCCTCCCGATAGCTCTTCTCTGTTTCAGACTCGATTGAGACGCCCAGAAACTCAACCATGTTCTTCTTCGCCTCAAGCATGGCCTTGTTAAAGGCATTCACACGAGACCCAATGTAGGCCGCCGGCTTTGAACGCGGAGCCTGGATAACGCCAGTGCCGGTTGCGACGAAAAACCTTTTGCCCCCGATCACATTTTCTCCGGCCGCCCATCCTTTGGCGGCAAGGAATTCATCAATCATGCCCTGCACGCCCGTTTCTTCAATTGTACATTTTTCCTGTACCGTCTCCTCAGCGGGAACGGTTGACGTCTGCGCAATGACAGCCCCTGCGGCTGTCAGGCACAGCATGCCCAGAATCAGTCTCTTCATTGTTTTGCTTCCTTTCTTTCCAGTCTGTTTGTTTGGCGCAAGTGACTACTCGTCACTGCCCATAAGCTTGTCCGTATGCTCGGCCATCATGCGGGCGATCATGTCGTTGACCGCCTCGTGGACGGGCTTCTCCATCTGCCTGAACGCCTTGGCCGCGCACAGTTCGCGCTCCCGTTCAGGGTTGTTGATGCACACCGCGCTCTTGCGCGGGTTGTTCGGCAGGGACAGCAGTTCCTCCCCGGTCTTCGACAGCACGGTGATGACCATCGAGTACTGGGTAAAGATTTGATCCTCGTCGATCGGGTTCTTCACGCGACGATAAGAACCTGAGGCGTTGATCAGGTAGTCCGCCCCCTCCGGCGTCTTGCTTATCTTGAAGCCGAGCTTGCGGAAGAACTGCCCGAACCGCGCCGCAATCTGCCTGTCCTCTCCTTCAGAATCAGAGGATGTGCATTCAAGATAGAACACCGGGTCTCCAAGCGTCTTCAGGTAGACGCGGTAGGAGTCGAGTATCTTCTTCTTTGAGACCTTCGCGATCACTGTTACGCGCCATCCCGCCGAGATTTCGATTTCCTCGACCGCACGGTAGGCATCGACGAAGCCCTCCGCGCCGGAGAAAATCTTGCTTTTGACCTTTTCGTTATCCGTAATCTTCGTCTCACCGACGACCATTGTGCCGACAACCTGCTCGACCGCCGCCCGCAGCGCCATCTGTACGGCGTTCTGATGCGTGTTGGCCTCGCCAACGGCCTTGACCGTCCCCTCGTCGCCCATGGCGTTCATCGCCGCCTTGAGTTCCGCGCTCTTGTCGATGGCCCTTGTCGTCAGGAAGACAGTGGAGACCATCGCATCGCCGTCTTCCTCCATGGAGAGGTCTTGCACTCCCTTCAAGAGTTGTTTGACCTTGGTCTCCGTCACAGTCGAGAAGAATTCCTTGATTTCCGTCTCGCCGTTCACGGCCGTCTCGCTCGATTCGCTCCGTGCAGACGAAGAAACCTGACTGCCCATGAACGCGGCAATGTTCTGCACCGCGTTCGCACGCGCAATCGTCTTCGCCTTCGCCTTGCTGCCCGTAATCGGCGCATTTCCGGTGGCGACAACAAATACGCCAAGCTGCCTGGTGAACCCGGCACGACTTTCCGCTCCATCTTCCTTCATCTGCGCGGCAAGCTTCTCGACTGCCTCGGGGATGGCGGCAGATGCCGCCATCCCCATTGAGCAGACGGAGAGAACCGCCATGAACCTCCTGATGCGCATCATGACAACCTCCTCCCTCTTCCGCCTACCTGTTCGCGCTCTTCTCCCAGTCCGCAGGGACGGCCATGCCGAACGCGACGGCGTACAGGCCGTTCTTCTTGTCGCCCCGGTAGTTCCTGAGGAACGTGCGGCCGGACCCGCGGATCTCCTTCACGATCTGCTTCGCGTCGGGATTGTCCAGGTTCCAGCGGTACACGCGCAGCTGCGACGTGCCGTCGTTCTTCGGCGTCGCCTCCGCGAACGCGACGGGGATGTCCAACCCGTCCTCGGAGAGGAACACGCACACCTGCTGGTTCGGCGCGATGCCCTCGTGCTGGCCGGCCTTCATCACCATCGTCTCGCCCGACCCGGTGATGTTCGTCACGCGCCCGCCCGCCGGGAACGTGTTGCCGAGCTTGTTCGCGACGATCGCGAGGCAGCGCAGGCACGCGATCTGGATCGCCTGGGCGTCGGACATGTTGCCGTACGACTGGCCCGTCAGCGAGTAGCGCACCTTGCGGTCCCAGACGCCCCGCGCCTTCTCGGCGAAGTACACCGTGCGCGTCTTCGCGTCCTCGCAGCTGAAGTCGCCGTCCGCGCTGTACACGAACACCTTCTCGCTATGGAGGTCATTCTCGGCGACTGTGACCTTGATCGTGCCGGTGAGCATCAGGTCGCTCGCCTTGACGTTGTCCGCCGATACGACCTTCACCTCCTCGTCCAGATCGCCGATTGCGTCAAGCTCCACCTTGCTGCGGTTGTGGAGCGAGAAGATCTCGAAGCGCTTGAGCTTCGCCATCTCGGTCTGCATCCGCCCGCTGAGCGTCTTGTCGACCTTCGTCTTCCCGTCGCCCGCGACGACCTTGACGTTCATGACCATCTGCATCTTCCGGAAGTTGTCGACGCTGTAGTTCGGCGGAAGCTTCACCTCGTCGAGGCCCTCGAGTTCGGCCTTCGAGTAGTACTTCGCCGGAATCGGCCCGCGGGCCGTCGGAGCCGTCGCGCAGCCGCACATCAGAAGCAAGGCCGCCGCTGCCACATAAAACAATCCGTTTTTCATTGATGTCTCCTATCCAAGCAGAAAGCGGGCTTTGCCGACAGATGGCGGCAATGCCCGCTCCTCGTTCACCCCTCAACCGGGTAGTCGGCCTGCATCTTGGCGGCTTCCTTGTCCGCGTTGACCATCTCGACATAGAGTGCGAGTCC
>CAZMNN010000075.1:0-4707 GCA_964567665.1 uncultured Lentisphaeraceae bacterium | reverse complement strand
CGCACGTCGCGCACTTCGGGAAGTCCGCGCCCGTCACGGCGCGGATGCGCCTCGTCGCCTCCGACTCCTCCCACACCTCGCGAAGGGTCTGCCGGTGGCAGCTGCCGAGCGGGACGCCCGCGAAGCCGGGGCAAGGGTAGTAGTCTCCGTTCGCGTTGAGGCACATGGAGTTGACGCAGGCGCCGCAGACCTTCCGCCGCCGCCACTCCTCCGCCGAAAGCATCTGCGCCTTCTTGCCGGGGCTGAAGTACTCGCTCTCCATCGGGACGTTTTCGAGGATGACGTCGCGCAGAAGCTCCCGCGTCTCGTCGAGGTCGAGCCGGTTGCAGAGGTTCGACGTGTCGCAGTCCTGCCTCCCCATGATGATGAAATCCGTCTGCGCCTCCATCTTGAGCGACTCCGCGAACCTCATCACATCCGGATAGCCCCTGTAGTTGATCTTCAGGCACGGACACGAGATCCGCATGGGCACCTGCGCAGCACGGAGGCGCAGGATCGCCCCCATCGTCTCCAGCCACGAACCCTTCCGCCGCGTAACCTCGTCGTGGATGGCGGGGCTCATCGAATAGAGCGACGTCTGCACGGACGCATCCGCCTCGACGAGCGCATCGACGATCCCGTCCGTGCAGACCGTCAGGTTGCTCAGGCACGCCACCGTGCAGTCGCGCTCCCTGATCGCCCTGACGATCCTCACGAAGTCGGGATGCAGCATGCACTCCCCGCCGGAGAGCGACACGTGGATGCCCCCCATCTCGCGGAACTCGTCCAGCACCTCGCAGATCTTGCCGTAGGGCAGGAAGAGCGGATTGTATTCCGGCACGTAGCAGTGGCGGCACCGCTCCGTGCAGGCCTGCGTGATGTCCATCTGGAGCTCGAAGAGCGTCGGATGCTCGGCGAAGTGCCTCTCAAGCAGCGTCGCGGGCAGGGCGGCGATCTCCTCGTACGTGTGCCGCCGGGTGTCCTTAGCCGTCTTCGGGTCGTCGCAGTCGTACGTGAAGGCCGGCTCCTGCGCGTCCAGCGCCGCCGCGCTTTCGCCGGCGAGGACGACTCGCTCGGCGATGAGCGGTGCGAGCAGTTCGTCGAAGTCCCGTTCCACGACGTCGCGCGGCGCGTCCGCGTAGTCGCGGACGACATCGTCTATTATCGCGTCACGCTCCCTCGGCGTCCGCGAAAGGTGCGCGAAGAACGGCCCCGCCGAGCGGAACACCTGGTCGAACGCCGTCACCTTCCCGAACAGGTAGGTGAACTCCCCGTACTGCCTGACGTACGTCTGCCTTGCAAGCCTCATCAGCATATCAGTTGACCTCCCCGAAAATCCGGCGAAAGAGGCGTGTCGCCTCACAACGCCATGGTGCAGGAACGAGCATGTCGCCCGTCTCGTTGAAGTTCCGCATGGGGCAGACCTTGCACCATGCCCTGTCCGCGCACGACGCGCACGGGCCGAAATCCGCGTTCTTCAGCGCACGGAGGCGGTTCAGCGCGTCGCCCGTCCACACGTCCGACAGCGAATCCGTCCGCGCGTCGCCGAGAATCGCGCCGTGGAAGCCGTCGCACGGGTAGTACCGCCCCTCCGCGTCGAGATTGAGCTTGTCGTCACCGATCCCGCAGACTTTCGCGCCGCGTCCGCAAGCCTCCGGAGGCAGCGGGCTGCGCGGAAAGGCATCGCGGTTCGCCGACACAAGAGCTTCCATCTCCTCAGGCGACAGCGCGTGGCGGCGGTTCGCGCAGGTCTGGTCGGTTCCACCGAAGATGTCGCAGTCCGCGACGAGATGTATGCGCCGTTCGGCGGCGTACGCCTTCAGCTCCGCCACACACCCCCTGTTCCCGTACATGAACGGCGTCTGGATGCGGACATGGACACCCGCCGCCGCGAGCGCATCAATCGCCGCCTTGCTCTTCGCGCACGAACCAGGAATCTGCGTGATCGAATCATGCACCGCCTCGTCCACGGCGTACAGCGACACGTTCACGAACTGCGGATCGACCTCCTTCAGGAGTTCGACCGTCTCCGCGTCGCACAGCGTCAGGTTTGACAGCACGATGACGTTCAGCCCGAGTTCCCGCGCATGGCGCAGGATGGCGGCGAAGTCGCGGTGGAGCAGGCACTCTCCGCCGGAGAGGGTGACCGTCAGTCCCTGTACGGCGCGGAACTCGTCCAGAACCTTGAACGCGAGCGCCGGGTCGAGGAAATGCACCCCACCCTTCGGGAGGTAGCAGTGGACGCACCGCTCGTTGCAGGCGTCCGTCAGGTCGATGTGGAGTTCAATCGGCAGACCATGCCGCCGACAGAAGCCGACGAGCGGGGATTCGTCGCCGCCGTCCGCATCAGCTTCGCTGTCCGCAGGATTCGCCGTCGGCGCGTTCCCCCGAACCGTACCCCCCGCCCGGCCCGCCGCATCCGTGTCGCCCGCCGCGCAGCGGCCGTCCGCATCCGTCTCGACAAAGCCCTGCGCCGCAAGTTCGCCCAGCACGGCGTCCACGCCCTCCGCGACCTCCGCCGCCGCGCATCCGAACCGCTCCGCGACGGACTGCATTATCTCGCCCCGTCCGCGCCATTCGAGCGCCACCTCGTCAAGTATCGCCCTCGCGTCCCGCATCACCGTACATCCGCCCGTACGCGGACACCACACCACGCTCTCGTCTCCCGCATGGCGGACGAATGTCTGCGCGGACAGGCGCAACCTGTCATTTCTTCGATGTACAACCATTCTGTCCGCCCCCACCATAACTTTCTCTTTATGTCGTGACGTGCACATTGGATAGATTGATTTTCGCCTTTTCAATCCACCCCTTTCCAAGCGCCACCGCTTCCTGCACGGACTTCTTCACCCACGACCTTAACTGTCCTTCTTCGCAATCAGTGGCGTTGAACGGCTTGCTACGCCACAGTCTGCAAACTCGCTCCGCATCACGCTTTCTCTCCTTGTTCGCGGCCCTTATCATTGCGTTGATCTTGGCATTCTCATCATCATTGACGTTGAGAAAACCCACCTCCATGCAGACAACCAATTTTGACCGATCCCTTAAATCAAAAAAGTATACATACAAATAATCGTTTCCCCATGTGCCACCCCTCTCACTTGTCTTTCGCCCAAAGAATGCGTCCATATCTGCTGTATGGAACGCCGGCTTCATATACAGCCCCTTTTCTGCACAGATGGAGATGCCTTCCTCCTTCAATTGATGCAAGGAATCCATGATCACTGAACGTATCGGCGATTCGCCTTGTCCAACCACCTCGAAAATCTGATTCAATGCCGCCGTATGTCGGTTGTATATCTTATGGCACAGTTCTTCAACATCAGATTGATTCATGACATCCCTTTCAATGATGGTGCAATAATCTTCAACAAATCGCTTTGCTGCGTTCGACGCATCCATGCTCGATGCAATCTCACGGACGGTTTCAAGTATATCCGAATATGAGACAGAGATCCAGTTTTCGGAATCGTTCTTTGAAGCATCGCCAGACGGTGTCAAATAGAAGTAATAACGACACCATCCGTCTGCGTCTTTGTAGATATTTTCCAACGTCTGACGGTAACGTGACAACTGCCTATCATGTTCTTTTGCGCGAATCTTGTTTTCAATTGCAAAGACGACCTTGTTTGAAGGGATTTCAACCAGAAGATCAATGTGCATCATCTCCCTGTGAACCCTTACATCAACATCCTCACCGACATAGGCTTTCACAAGGAAATCAGGTCTCGCGCATACGATTGCAAGGCGCTTGACGAACGCATCAAAAAACCGCCGCCCCAGCAAATGGTTCTCATATGGTGCGAGAAGCCAGGCAAGAACATTGCTGTGCTTCAACTCGTGATGACCACTCTTTAGCACATCAAAAACGTTAAACGCATTAAACTTTCGCTCCAGTTCGTCTAAACACGCCTCATCACCTACCAATGCAGCAAGACAGGATATGATATCCTTCCCTGACTGGGAATCAGACTTCGCTTTGAAATGTCCCATTTGCCGCCCTCTTTGACAACCATTCACACAAGGGCGACCGTAGCATTCATGAACCACGGCCGCCCGCAAAACATCTTAGCCACATTCACATGCGGACAAGATGGTTCATATGTCCGCTTACTTGAGCGGGCCGCACATACACCTTACATTGCTAGAACTACATCTCGTATTGACCGGGAGTTTCTCTGGGCATCCAGCGACGAATGATTGCTTGACCGCGCTCTTCGCGACGATTTCGGGTTTCTTGTAGGCCATTTCGGCCTCCTTTCCGTGGCTTTCGCCACATTCATTGTCTTGTGTTTTCGCCAAGACCATTCACACCACCTGGTATGCGGCCTTGAACAAAATCATCTTATCTTACGCCTAATCCCTCTCTATCGAGATCTTTTTGGCTCAACCTCTCCATGAATAACTGGAAAAATTTAGCCTCCTGACGATCCACCAAAGAACCTTGAAGAACGTCTTCACTGTCCACCAAAGGACTTTCAGTACAATCTTTACCGCGCCGAACAACTGTTTCCCTACAAACAATGGGGCTGCCAATATAAGCATCACGAAACGCTTCGCGCCGTTCCCGTTTTTGCAAGCGGAATCGTCGCTTTCTTTCTTCAGCTCTTCACTCATAACACTGCTACCTTATAATTGCCTGTTCCATTGAAATCGAGCGAGTTCCCGGTGCGCGCCACCCACACACCTTACCCCGCTTAATTGGCAATTAAGATATCATTTTTTTTT
>CAZMNN010000074.1:0-4927 GCA_964567665.1 uncultured Lentisphaeraceae bacterium | reverse complement strand
CGACCACAGGCGTCGTCGACGCAAACGAGAAGTGCCCCGGCGAGACGAGGCCGGAGTTGTCGGCCGAGATCGTTATCGTGGCGGCAGCGTTCGTCGCCTCGAACACGCCTGCGCCGGAAACGCGCGCGGACAGCGCCAGCGGCTTGCCGGACGCATAGAGCAGCGTGACGCCCTCCGGAATCGTCAACGCATTCGCCGCCTCAAGCGCCGAGACGTCCGCATCGCTCTCGACCTTGACGCTTTCCGTGAGGGTGATCGTTCCGCTGGCGTCCGCCGCCGGAAGCGTACCATACTCGACCGTGTCCGCAGACAGCGAAAACGCCGCCACGGCACATACCGCCACCCCAATCGCTTTTATCATATCCACCTTCTCCATTTCGTTTGCCTTGCCGCACCACGGACAAGCCTGTTGTCGCAAATGCGATGAGATGTAATATACCAAATTGATTTTTTTTTCAATAGGGTACGCCAAATTGCGGCCCAAGATGGCAAGGTGTTTTTTTTTTATGACCAACCGGATTTTGCAGGAGCGGTGTTCTGTCTCTCAACCGAACATTCGACGAATCGACAGATTCTTTTCAGCGCAGACTTACAACGGTGCCGCGAAAGCGCATCGCGATCAGGCTTTCGCCGCGAACGGCAATACCCCATCCGGCAGGAAGGTCTGACACCGAGAAGTCGTTTACGCTGCCCGCCGTTCCGTCATCCCATTCGGCAAGCGCGTAGCGACGGCCCTCAACGGGATTCTCCACGCCAAAGACAAGCGATTTCGGAATCGCCGCGTACGATGCGGCGCTTATCGCTCCACCTGCGCACACAACCGCCGAGCCTTGCGGAAGTGCGGACGCAGACCGCATATGCCGCAGATGACATCGCGGAGAGCGAAACAAACGCCACCTTGCGGATGAACGAATTGGCAACACCAATTTTCCTGTTTCTCATTGCAACCGCCTTTCGTTAATATCCAGAATTGCTTAACGTTCAATCCGCTCGGCGGCATTCCCCTCCTCGCACGGCTCGATGCGAAGGCCGGCGTATTCCACCGCACCCGTCGAGTGCCACAGATAGAGCGTGAACTGCGAGAGACGTTCGGATGCCTTCGCTCCGGCGGTGAAGAAGAACTCCTGGTGTATCCAATCCGTTGTTCCCGTTATGCGGTTCTTGGGGAACCAAGTGTTGTGGTCGCAAAGCGTCCGTATCCCAACACCGCCATCCGCCGCTCCTGGAACGACGTTGTGAAGCCTCACGAAGTATGAGATGCGGTATCTTACGCCCGGCTTGAAGTTTCCGCTCACAGGCTCGAAGTGGTTTCCTATCTGGATGCGTCGCGGCTTGTCGACAGACGCCAATCTGACGGAACGCCCCTTGACACCCGGCGGCACGTCGTCGGAGAACGAAACGTACGGCACATCCTCCTTGTTGCATATCCATCCGCCCTTCCAGGCACCGGTCTTGCTGTCATAGTATCCGAAGTGGCGATTCGACCGTCCGTCCGCAGGCGCAGTGAAATCGCTGTTCACGAGAATGTTCGTGTCCTTTCTCGCAGCGCGGCGGCGGACTTCGCGCTCAACCGATATCCCGTCGAGATACTCTTTCGCCGACTTCGCCAGCGGATCGAGGATTTCGCGGCGGTAGAGCGCGATTCGTCTAAACTCAAGGGATCCGTCCGGCACGAGTGCCGCCGCCTCGTCGAGCCAGCCTTCCCAACGCTTTATCGTCTCCGGCGAATATATCTTCGTAAAGAGCGCATACAGGCTTGGCGGATTCCGCGTTGGGCCAAGCGGCGTGTCGACGAGATTTCCCGCCACCTCGTTGACCCATTTGCGCTCAATCTCATCGACAAGCGCGGCCATCTGTTTCGCCGCCGGGCCGAACATCAGGCGGAAGTATTCGTCAAGCAGCGCGTCAACATCCACCTTCGTGTTCCAGCAGACCTTTCCGAAGACGTAGTAGGTGAGCATGTTGTAGAACGACCTGTCGTTTTCGCTTTCGGCGAACGTGCCGAATATCCACGGCGAAACGTCCTTGAAGTACTTTGCCCAGGCGCGTGGAGTGCCGTTCGGGATGTCTGGAAGGTTCATCCCTCCGTATTTGTTGGGATATGTCCAGATCCACACCGGACGCTTCAGCTTTTCGCTCCATCTGCGTATCTCGCCGTACTCCTCCTGTAGCTTCACGGGATTGGAGACAGACCAAGGGCCGCCCTCGGCGACCATCACGTCGACGTTGTCCGGAATGTCGAAATCGGGAATGCGGCGATACGGCACATACGCCATCTGCGTGATGCGGATGCCAAGCCCCGCCGCCTTGATGCGGTTCGCAAGTTCGACCGTGCGCCCCCATATCAGTTCCGTGGCGTAGTTGAAGTCATCCTTTCTGTAGGCGGCCTGGCACTTCTCGCAATGGCATTCCGCGTATGAATCCTGCGGCATTACGTCAACCCACGGCTTGCGGAATGTCGCTATCGCCCAATCCTGGTTCTTGTCGCCTTTGCGCCAACAGCCCATGCCGCGCACCTCCGGCGGCTCGCCTTTTGCGTAGGAGCAGATGTCCTTGAAGAACTCGTCGTACACGGCGGACGAATGGCAGAGCTGCCCGCGATGCGCCCGCACGTTGGGATCCGTATCGCGCACCATCTTGCCGCCTCTTTCCATCAATGCCATGTATTCCGGATGCTCCTTGGCGAAGCGCTGCTGGATGCTGAAGCCGTTTGATCCGTGGCAGCACGGCACGTAGAGCGTCTGCATCCTGTTTCGACGATAGTTCAACTTGCGTTCCGCAAGAAGCTTCATGCTGCGGTTCGTTCCGTCAAAATACATGCCGTCGTCGAACGCCGAATAGTTGCGCACGGAGAAGTCCGGCGCCACCGTGCACCTCGTCGCAGGTACGCGCAGGGAGGTCGTCTTCGGGATTATCGTTCCAAGTTCTCCCGGAAAATACATCCTCACCCCGGCATACCGTTCCAGAAACTCGTACACTCCGAACAGCGTCGCGTGTTCGTGCAGTTGATTCCATACGGAGGTGTATGGGGAATAGACCGCCTCGTGCGTATCCTCATTCGGATCGTCGCGTCCGGCGACATATGCGTTCAATCCATCGGACACGATCGTGAACGCATCGCGCTTCAGCGGCGCCACGTCAATGCCCGCCTTGCGCGACCATTCGTTGTCGCCGAGATAGATGCCGGCCTTTCCGGGCGTTGGCGACGTCACAACGGGTATGTCACGTCCGAACGCCTTGGAGAGCAGATTCGTCATCTCCTCAACTGCGAACAGCACTGACTTCGGGGCGTCCGGGGCAATCACCACCTCCGTTCCGTCTGGCGCAAAGACAGTTGTACGGTCGCAACCTGCGACAGTGGCGAAGCAGACGGCGAAAGCAATCGCCCGAAACGAAACAGACGCAAATGTTCCCATGTCGGACACCTCCATTTGACGAAACCTTGAAACAGATTTCCACAACGGAGATGCAAGATACCATAAATGCGATTAATGCGCAATTCATTTTTTTTTTGCCGAAATAGAAACAGCAAAAAGATTGCGTATGCCTACAATTCACATTCGGACGAAGCGGCTCAACTTAAGAAGCTTCTGCCGTCTCTCCCTGTTTACAGGTCACATTAACGCACCTACCGGATAAAGTGCATCGGCTGCCATGGCTCATCGGCGGAACGGGCGATGGCATCAGAGCGCTTGAGGTTCTTGAGGAGCCAAGCCATGTTGCGCCCAAGGGTGCGCATCGTCTGCATCCCCTCAGCGTCCTTTTCGCATTCCCCTTCTTCGCGCCCGAACACTACATTCCAGTACTGCGAAGTCACCACGGGGCAGTTCAGCATTTCGAACGGCATGTTCATGCACTGGTACGCCGCCGTGGAGCCACCCCTGCGGCAAACGGAGACGGAGGCGGCTGGCTTCGCCCTGACGTGCGCCGCACCCGCGAAGCAAACGCGCTGCCACACGGCAAGAAATGCACCGTTGGGCTGCCCGTAGTAAACAGGTGCGCCTACCACGAACGCATCAGCATCCGGCAGCTTCTCGACGATGCGGTTCGCAATGTCGTCATCAAACACGCACCGCCCCAGATTCTTCGCCTGGCATTGTCTGCAGGCGACGCAACCACGCACGGGCTTCTTGCCGATCCATACCGTTTCGGTCTCAATTCCCTCGGCATTGAGCGTATCGGCGACTTCCTTGAGCGCACGAGCGGTGTTGCCGTTCGCGCGAGGACTTCCGTTTATCATCAGAACTTTCATCGTCTGTCTCCTATATGAATGAATTTGTTTCGTTCATCGAATTAACATCTGAAACCATCATGAATCACCCGTCGGACACGCCAACGAATCAGATCATTCCAGTATCGGGTCGCCGGAACAATCCTCAACTTGATAGCGGCATTTTTTCGCGATGGCACTTCAATGCCATGACAGTTCCAACGCCTCTCAAGGATTGTTGGCGGACATTATAGCATTTATGTCTCCCAAGCCCAATGCCGGCTTGAGACAAACTGATGCAAACAGTCTGCCTTGCTGTGTACATCTTTCATGCTCGGCAAGGCGTTTCAAAAGCCGATTCGCGGCGAGGCGTGCTTCTTGAGCGAACTTTCCTTTTCGAGTTCGTTCAGGCGCGTCTCGTTGGAGACAGTCCCTCCCAGATAGTAGAGCGACTGCCTGACCGTGCGGAAGTCGCCCGGCGCGAGGCTGGGGATTCCTGTCAGCCGCGCGGCATCCGCCTCCGAAAGGCTTGTCTTGAACATCCTCTCGAAGAAGAGGCTCTTGCCCGCCGTGTCAAGATAATCGAACTGGAGCTTGAACGTGAAGCGGCGCATGATGGCGGCGTCGAGGTTGCCTATGAAGTTCGTCGCGCCCACCATCACACCCTTGAAGTTTTCCATCTGGTGGAGAAGTTCGTTGACCTGCGTCACCTCCCAG
>CAZMNN010000073.1:0-5300 GCA_964567665.1 uncultured Lentisphaeraceae bacterium | reverse complement strand
CACAGACAAGCGCATACAACGACCGCCCATAGGTAGCCACAATGTTCAGAAATATGCGCTTGTTAGGGGACATAATCTGCATTTAGGAAATGTCAACGCGACTCGAACAATTCAGCAGTCAACCCAGATTTGCGCAACTCTACCCGAAGTTTCTCAATTAATCTCTCTAAATATTCACGTTCACTGCGAAAAGCAATAATGGCCAACTCCATTTTCTGCTTAATTTCATCCATTTCAGCGTCTGAAAGTTGAGTTTTGCACGGTAATAATGCACTCGCCTTTGCAAGAACACGAATCAATTCATCTCTCGCTTGTATAGTTCCCCGTAGATCATTATTAGGCATGTCTCCGCTGATGTACAGGGCAATGACCATTGCATCAGCGTCATGAGCCTCCGTCTCCTTAAGGCGAAGAGTCAATGCCTCAAATGCGCCAACTATCAAAGGGATATTCTCCCACGTCAATTCCCTCTGCAAGAGAGAAATATAATTCAAGTAGATATGGGACTTACACGACAACTGCTTAATTGCACTTTCTATGGCCTCAAACTTCTTCAGTTTCAGTCGTCGTGACATCTCCTGGCGTGCTACATAGCATGTTGTCAGACATCCCGCTACTGCCGCAAGAAGAACGCAAACAGGATTCACGATTAGCATCACCGTCTCCATGGTCATTTATATCCAACACTTATCCTTGTCATTCTGCGTGATGAATCCAATGAAATTTTTCACAAGTAGCCCTTTGCCTAATGATGAACCTGTCAAACATGCCTACATTCGCAACCACACACAACAAACGAATCACATATACACAACACCACCATTCGCATCGACATTAGCCGTCAACTGGCGCGTCTTACACTTTACCTTAAATCCGCGACATTCAATCTTTCGCTTAAAAACTTGATAGCGAGTTAAAATCGCCGGCCTTGCTCCCTGCGACGAAACAATGCAGGCGTGACGACTCGTATACAGACTATAATCAAGAAGATGCCGATAGGACTCCAAATTCGCAATTGTATATGCCAATTGTTCTGCCGCCTTAACAATATCGGATCCCTTCAATTCAACAAAGAAAAAGACTCCCTTGTCAAGGATTTCTATTGCATAGTCACACCGACATTTGAGAAGATTGACAAAGGGTTTTTCATCAATGTGGGTCTTACGAGGCATCACAGTTACCGCTGAAACGGAAACCGTGAACTTCCGACCCTGCTCCTCAACTGAAACGCTCAATTCACTTCGCTTACACTCCGACCCGCCCCACTCTCTCTTGGAAGTCCTACGCATTAGCAATCTCCATGGAAATGTCATCAAATCGTTCCGCATCAATCAACCCTAAATCACATTTATAAATCACATCCCCGCCTCCATCGTGTAAATGATAGGCGGAAACTGACTTCCGAAGATCTCGTTGATATTTTAGCAGATTGTTGATGCAGCACAATATGAACGGGCTGTGCGTCGTGACAATACAACCGATTGATTTACCACTCATCAGGATTCTGCCAATCGTGTTCACAATGTCCTGTTGCGCCGTTGGATAAAGGTGCGCCTCCGGCTCTTCAATCAAAACACGAAATCCATTTTTGCTACGAGAACGAAGCGAGAAAGAATCCTGCGAAAATAGGCGTGACAACACCATCAGCAACGGAAGGGCTTCTTGCTGCCCTGAAGATGCATCAGCCAGCCTAATCTTGTGCTTGACATCTGTAATAATCCATTGATCCTTTCCATCATATTCATATGTTCCATGCAAGATTTTACGACAAAGTTCCGAAAATGGATCTCGCCCCCCATCTGCCCTACTAACATACCGTATGCGACGAAAAGATTCCAATTTTCGACCGAACTCTTTCAGAAAATAATCAATTCCAACATTATTTGACAGAAGCGAGAAAACAACCTCTTGAATCGTTGAAAAAAATGAACGTCCAGCAGGAATATAATCAACGAGCAATGCAGAAAACTCTTCTGTAATTATATTCGACAAGAGTTCTTCACGATGCCACCGACCCTCAATCGCGTCAATTTTTCCATCCAAAGTAGATTTAGAAATGCGCGCCAACGCTTTTCGATAGTGATCTTCGTAATCATGTAATTCCAACTTAATGTTTTTATTACCGCTCCTATGTGTGATGGACATATGCCGATTGCCGAATTTCCAGTCTATCGAAAAGGTGTCTCGCTGCCAAGCAACCGCAGGGAAAATCAAACCAAACTCCTGAATTAACCGCCGCTTAAACTCATTGGCGTCCAGTTCCTCTCGCAGGCATCCCCATGCGATTTTTCGCAATGCCTGTGTAAAGAAGTAGTAAAGCTTGCAAGTAATGCTTTTTCCTGATGCCTGTTCTCCGATAAGAACAACAAATCGACGGAATTCAACCGTCAGTTCTTTGATGCAGGAAAAACCCTTGGTCGTTAGAACAGGTGATGTTGTCAACCAAACATTACTCTTTGCTAGGGCATCATCTAATTCGAATTTCGTTTTCATACTCCATATTATATCACATATCCGTTGCGAAAAGACACGCAAAGATTCGGGGCAAATGGTCTGTCACTTGTCAAAGTAAATGCGACTACCATAGTCGCATCTACTTGTTCCGAAGGAGGCAAATGGGACTGGTCGCATTTACTTGTTCCGAAGAGACGGTGAGATTTCCGGAATCGACATTGGCCGACAGTCCTTCCTCCATGGAGGAAGGTCGCATTCAGTTTGAGAAAACGCTTCCCTGCAGAAAAAGGCTTCTCCATACTTGGATGCCCTTGCACCCGCACGGTGCGGGTGCAGGCACAACAGGAAAAAAGACAAGATGAAGAAGCCAAGACTGACCGTCTCGGACAGGCTCGCGATAGAGACCTGTCTGAAATCAGGAAAAACGGTATACAGCATCGCGAAGGGGCTGTCACGCCCCGTGACGACGGTCGTGCGGGAGATCAGGTCCCGCGCCGTCGAATCGGACAAGGGCGCGGCCTGCCGCGTCACGAACAGGTGCGCGTTCAAGATGGAGTGCACGAAGCAGCACGTCTGCGCGCGCTGCCAGTACGACGGGAACAGACTGTGCAAATTCTGCCGCCGGTGTAACTCCCACTGCCCCGCGTTTGTCGAGCAGAGGTGCGAGAGGCTGGACAAACCCCCGTTCGTCTGCAACGGCTGCAAGGACGGGCGCAGGTGCGTCCTGAGGAAGCGCTACTGCCTCCATGGCAAGGCGCAGGAGAACTACGAGACGACTCTCTCGGAATCGCGCACGGGCGCGAACGTCACCGAAGGCGAGCTGCCCGCCTTCGACGCCCTGCTCCACGACCTCACGGCGAAAGGCCGGAGCGTCCACGCCGCGATGAAGTCAAACCCCGACAGCTTCACGATCTCCGAGAAGACCGTCTACCGCTACATCAACGGCGGACTGCTTTCGACAAAACGGGGCGAACTGCCCAGGGCGTGCATGCCCGGGCCGCGCAAGGGCAAAGGCATGGAGCACAGGGTGACAAGGCCTGCCGCGTCGGCAGGACGTGGGAGGACTGCCTCGCGTTCGTGGAAGCCAATCCCGGCGTGCGCGTCGTGGAAATGGACACGGTGGAAGGCGTCAAGGGCGGGAAGGTCCTGCTCACGCCCATCTTCAATCCGTTCAACTTCATGCTTGCTTTCCTCATCGACGCGAAAACCGGCGAATGTGTTCTGGGCGCGTTCAAGACCATCAGGGACGTGCTGAAAGAACACTACGGCGACGAATGGCGCGAAGTGTTCTCCCGTCTCTTCCCCGTGATCGTCACGGACAACGGCAGCGAGTTCACCAACCCTTCCGCGATCGAGTTCGACGAAGACGGCCGGCTCACTTTCGTGTTCTACTGCAAAGCCTACGCCTCGTACCAGAAACCGCATGTGGAACGCAACCACGAATTCATCCGCCTCGTGCTTCCGAAGGGCGGTGCATACACGGAACCAACGTCGTTCGACGGCCTCGGACAGGAAAAGGTGTCGCTGATGATGTCGCACATCAACTCCTACGCACGGAAGGGACTTGGCGAGCGGACGCCATACGACCTCTTCCGTGCCGAGTTCGGCGGGGAGATCATGGATCTCTTCGCCATCACGCGCATCGCGGCGAACGACGTCACGCTGAAACCGTCGCTGCCGGGAATCGAGGTCGCGGTGAAAGAGGGGCTGCGGAGAGAGTAGCACCTCCTCCCGCAGACCATTGACCGGCGCCGCGGGGCGCCGCGGAACCTAGTCGCATCTACTTGTTCCGAAAAAACATGATGTGCCTGGGTTGGGGGAACTATGCCCCTGAACAGGCACCCCCGGCAAGAATTCCGCCGCATACCGCCCGTTCGAGGCCGTTTTCGGAACAACTAAATGCACATTCGGAACAACTAAATGCGACCATGGGTCTTTATGGCACAAATTTAGTCGCATTTACTTTGACAAGTGACCAAATTTACAATCCGTTAAACCAAATGTCAAATGCGCCGAGTGAAATCCTCAACGACATCTATACTTCCTTCACAAAATACCCGCCGTTCTTCAGCGCACCCTGAAATCAGATCAGCCAGTTCATTCGCGCGCATCCCCGGCGAACCTCGAATGACGAACCATAACGCTTTTACTCCCTCATATTTTTCGCTGGCCAGCCGAAATGTACACCGAGGCCAAAGCCCTGAGCCATCACCTGCCTAACAATCTCATTCCACACTTTTTTGATTTTATCCTTATCTGCCACAGCAATACTAAACCCAGGCATATACTTAAATATCTGCTTGTTAAGAAGGCGATTTAACTTAGTGAGGTCTTTAATCATACAACGTTTGCCATATCCTTCCTCACCACAAACTCGCGCAGGCGTAAACGAAAACACTTCTGCTTTCTCATCATATTTGACACCGCGATAGAACATATGCTCACCAGCAACACGCCGTAATGTTAGATTCTTGTACGCCTCGGAACACGCTATTCGACTGACAGACTCCTTTTTGTAGCCAACACCGCCGTCCACGACGAACACCGTGTCGAGAAGGAATATCCCCCTTTGGTATGAACCAAACACAACCAATGAACCTGACGACAATCCCCGTAACGAACTACTGGCATCTTGCCTGCAATGTGAATACTTGAATGTCCTACCAAACACACACGGATCCGTATCCATAAATGCCCCGCATTTTTCGCCGCAGCCCGATTGACGCTTTTCACCATTACCACAATCGAACCGAACAGACAATTCCATATCGTAATCGTTTGTATAGGGATATCTAACACGATGGACGAACCTTGCAAAAAATGGATCTCCTTTCAAGGAAATCCGC
>CAZMNN010000072.1:0-5742 GCA_964567665.1 uncultured Lentisphaeraceae bacterium | reverse complement strand
GTGGTGGAAAAAGGTTCTTTGCAGCCAGGAGCATGGGTACAATCGAAACTGATTTGAAAGGCAATTAGATGTCTGTTCTGCAAACTGTCTTCTGTGTCTACGGAATCATGAGCGCGTTGACGTTCTGCGTGTACGGCATTGACAAGTTCAAGGCGAAGCGCGGAATGTGGCGAACTCCGGAACGGACGCTTCATGTGCTTGAACTATGCTGCGGATGGCCGGGCGCATTGGCGGCGCAGCGGCTTTTTCGCCACAAGTCAATCAAGCGGAGTTTCCGTGTCGTCTTCTGGCTGATGGTTCTGCTCAACATGTCCATATGCTCAGCCGTTCTCGCTGGAGGTGGCTTTCGGTAGGCGGGCATGAAAGGAATGGGGATGAAGGTAGTTCATGTTTGCACATTATTTGCGCTTGGCTGCGTAATGGCTGGTTGCGATTATACAGCCATAACGGATCCGCCGATTACCATTACTCTTCGGCATGGTTTCCTGAGTCGCTATGTCATGCGGGTCAGCAACTTGTCGGCGGCAAAAGGCGTAGAGATCTATATGTACGTCGCGGATGCAAATCGGTCGGCCCGAAGCGGAAATGTTGTTGTCCCGGCCAACGGTGTCAAGGAGTTTGGCGCAATAGAGCTTGACTGGGAATTTAAGAAGGGTGATCGAGGCTTCGTGCGGTCGCCCAGACATGCACGTGAATTGTGTTTCGAGTTGCTGGGTGAAGGACGGTACAGAACATGGTTTGGACACGGTGAAATACCGGAGGTAGATGTAGCCGCACAGGTGCGCATGAAGGAGATTGCGTCGCATACGGCTTGGCTGAAGATGGCGATGGCGGCAGAATGCCAGAGAGGGCGTGAACTCTTTTGCGCAATTGAGCGGACCAATGCCGAACGAGAGGCGGTCGGCCTTGGAAGTGTGTGGCCGACACCGACGCATGGAACGTTTCGTTCGTTTGCGGAGAAGGTGTCTAAGGCAAAAAAGATAGCCGTTGGGCTTGTGAAAGGGAGAGGTGGTGCGCAAACGTCGATGGGAAGATCGGCATCTGACATCTCAGAAATGAAGTTCAAGACTTCCGGCAAGTATTTCGAGTGCCTTTTCGGTGTTGGAAGATTCGCATCGGAAGTTGGCCAGCCCTATGTTTCGGGGGTCGGTGTGGATGCCGCCGTGTGTGGTGAACAGACAAACGGGACACATTCGGCGGAATCGATTCGCTGGAGCGTGTTGGCGGACTGCTCGCGAGAACTGAGCGATGACATCCCGGCGCTTGTCAGCGCGAATTTTCCATGTGAGAGATTAAGGGCGTTTTGGGATGGTGCGGAAGATGCGAAAGATGTCATTCCTCTTTTGGCTGTTGGAGAGACAAAAGACGAATCGTTCGTGATCGTATATCGGAATGGACGGGTGAAATCGTTCCTTGCTACAGAGGCGACTCTTGAGAATATTTATTCCGGTGCATTCAATACTTGCACGAATGGATACAATCGGCCGATTCAGTACATTACACCGCGAGGCGTGGTCAATGTGTCTGGAATGTCAAAATAAAGTGAGCGCGGGAAATTATGCGAATCGTGTTAATCTTGGCGGTGGGATGCCTTTCGGCGGGGTGGATCGGCCAGCATATAAAGCCGCTTGCGAAAAAGAACAGCGACCTTGCACAAGGTGCTAGTGGAACGTATTATCAGCTCAGTGATGCGGAACGAAAAGAACTCGTTTGGATGGCCAAGGCGGCAAATGCAGCCTACCCTGACGGGGAAAAGCCCCTTGGTTATCGCTCATTCACACGTATGGAGTGGGATGCCTGCTCTGCAAATTGTTCTGAGCTTGTCTATACGGAAGATGGCTATTTCAACGTTGGTTCTGGGTTGCGTGGACGGCTGATGGTTCACATGGTAGACGAGGGGCGAGTTGTTTTGGCATTGAGCGGATGCGATTTCAACTTGTCTGATGGGCCAAAGGATTTTCTTTCATGCTTGAAGCACTATTTTTGTGGTACGCCCGATCAGTATCGGCAGGCGCTGCGCTTAATGACAGGGGTTCTTGGCCTCAGACCGCGGAGTCATCTGTGGATTGTCGGGCATTCGCTTGGAGGGAGTTTGACGGCTTATCTGACTATTGAAATCCCAGAAAGTCGTACGTGCGTTAAATGTGCAACATTCAATGGATACGGGCTTTCGCCGTTTTCGGATGTGACAGTTGAAAAAGAGAAACTTGCGGCGATTCGTTTGCGGAATGTTTATTGTGATGGAGACCCTATCTATAACTTGGGTGACATATTGTTGAAAACACCATTTCTTCGACGTCTGCCGCCGCCTCGTCATTATGGGCCGTCTTATTCGCTTGTCGGTCGTGGAGGCCCTATTGCCCAACATTCGCTTGATGGGTTGCTGAAACTGATGATTGCGCATCGGACCCGATGGCAGGGGATATGATTCGTGTACAGTTTTGTCTGACGGGACCAAAGAGCGCGGGTTTTCGTGACTGTGCGACAGGGGATTTTGCTCGGATAGGCGGTTCGCTCAGCCTCGTGCCTGAAAATGTAAAACAAGAGCCAAAATGAAAGGTCGGAAACATAAATGATGGGATGCCGTATGAGATGTGGGCGTGTTCTTAAGCTTGGAGAGGGTCATCGGCCAACGGTCACTTTCAGGGGAGATGTGTCTGGTGGAGGCATAATCATGCGGTGGCTGGTTGTCGGTCTGTTGGTCGGCGTGTTGGGATGTGACGATTCTGAGGGGATTCGGGCAGCATCGGCTTTGGTACACGGCGCGGCGACAAATGTTTGTTCGCGCTCCGTGACTTCAAACCGCGTTGTATTTGTCAGGGAGACGCATGGGAAGAGCATTGTGCTTGAGCGTCCAGCCTCTTTCGGGCTTGATGCGGACGAATATGCGCGGCTGACGGCATTCGCCGACAATCTCATTTTTGCGAAGGGTAAGCCCTGCACGGAATGCCTGTCGCGTGTACTGTACAGCGACGCTGAGTTCTTCAGCATGGCCGTTTATCGTTCGCAGACCGGCGAGCCGTCTGCACTGAATAAAGTTCATATGTTTGAAGGTGCTGGCCTTAGTCGTGATGACTTGCTGCCGAGCGATGTGCGGCTCGCCACGTTTTCTCGCCGCCTCGGTCGTCGACTGGCATTCGAGGATGTGTTTCTGTCCGAAAGCGTCATGCTTATCCGGAATGAGATAGTCGGTCTTTTGTCGAGTTATGTGGAACTTTTGATTTTGCCGACGAATGTGTCCCAGATGTTGTCGGCCGTATCGCTCGCGAAATTTCGGGAAGGGCTGGATAATTTTGCTCTGGAGAGGACATCTGATTTGCGGACAAGCGTCCGTTTTGTGCTTCCCGGCGGATGGATTGGCGTTGATGGACTACAGTTGGAAATCAGCCTCAGTCTTCCTGATGAGGTGTTCATGAGCGGAGTGCTTCCATTGCGTGAGGCGTTTGCGCCGTGTGACATTGGGGCTGGCGGGCCGATTGTTTATGACCGCATTGTGTTTGGGGATTCCATACCGTCCGCATTTGCAAAACAAGATGAGGCCCCACATCAACTGGATGCGTACATCGAATATCCGATTGGCGGATTTCCGAAGTGTGCAGATCCCGCAGCGGTTTCCGCTTTTCTGGGGGCGGTGTTGACGGAGGGCGCCGTTATGGACAAGACCGTTGAGGCGGCGATTGGCGAGTTGAGGCGCAACTTCCGGAAAAAGTGTGCGGAAGAGGATGCGGACGCGCACGAAAAAGGCAAGAGTCGAACCGCCAGATCTGATTCTTGCGATGGGCGAATGCTGTTCATGGATGACCGCTATCTTTCGTATCGGAACGGATTTCAACATTATTGCTCGTGCGGTATGGGGGAGGTGCTCGGAGTGTTTGACTTCGTGCGGAATCGTGCGTTGACGAGCCGTGATTTCATCAAGCCGGAGAGCCGGGATGCGGTGTGTCAGTTGTTGAGGCAACAGGCAGTGAAAGACCGAAATGACACGGATGACAGCGACAGTCCCGATCTCCCCAGTTATGTCCCGAAGGGATCGTGGCCAGCAACGCTGGAGAACTTTTCCGTAGACGCACGTGGAATCACTTGGAGTTATGATTCGGGTTATGTGTACTTCGGTGGGAAAGGCCCCAATGACACCTTGCTCACTTGGGCGCAATTGCGTCCGCATCTCATTTCGCCTGATGTTATGCCATCGTGCGTCACAGGCACCTATAGCGTTTTGAAATGAGCAATCCCAATCGAGTTGCCATGATGCCCGCTGCGCGTCTCTTCTTGCTGATTGGCGCTTGTCTTGCATAGCCTTTGGCGGTTAACGCAATCAGCGACCCGCCTTGTGCTAAAATAGAAGTTGGAAACAGTGGTGCGTATGCTTGGAGTTTTACGATGAACAGAAAACAATGGATGATTGTCAGTGGTGGACAGACCGGGGTTGATCGGGCGGCGCTTGTCGCGGCGATGACTTTTTCAATCCCGTTCGGCGGGTGGGTACCCAAGGGGCGATTCGCCGAAGACGGCATGGTGCCCGCGGGATTCTATTCGCTGAAAGAACTTCCCGAAGGGGGATACAGGGCGCGTACAAGGGCCAATGTGCGAGATTCGGACGCGACTTTGATCCTGGTCGATGCCCTGCCTTTGACCGGCGGCACGGCGTTCACGGTGGAACTTGCCGAATCGCTCGGAAAACCATATAAAGTCGTCAACCTCGATGCGGTCGGGGCGCAACGGGAGATCTACGACTGGATGATGTCGTTGGAAGAACGCCCCGAAGTCGGGGATACGATAAAGATGAACGTCGCGGGGCCGCGCGAGTCGAAAGTGCCGGGAATCTTTGAAAAGGCCAAGGGGATGCTCATAAAGATCCTTTGGGGCTTCAGAAACTTTTCAGGGGGCGACATTGTCCGGGTCGACGACGACGGCGAGCTTGTCGCTTGGATCGACGCCGAATTTGCCGAGGAAATATTCGACGTACGGAAAAACCAGGAGGCGGCACGAGGTGAGGCGTCTGCGGCTGAAAACGAACCCGAAGTATCCGCGTAGTCCGTCTTTTTTGGCTGGACGGTGCAAACACAAAAGTAAAAGGATGTACAAATGGGCAGTCTACCGGATTTCTTACCGACTCGACCATATGACGAGAGGGACGGTCACTTGTCAGAGTAAATGCGACTAAATTTATGCCATGATGCCCCATGGTCGTATTTGGTTGTTTAGTTGTTCCGAAAACGGCCTTACGTGGGCGAGAAGTGGTGGCATTCATGCCGGGAACGCCTGTTCAGGGGCATAGTTCTTCCAACTCAGGCGCATCATTTTTTTTTGAACAGGTAGATGCGAACAGGCTTCGAGGTGTCCCGTAATGCTGATCGATGGTCTGTGGGTGGGGGCGTTGCTTTTCTCGTAGTCTCTCTTTCGCTACGACCTCGACTTTCAGCATAGATTCGATGGAGAGCCGGTCTGCTCCAGTCAATCTTGGCTTCTTTATCTTTTATTCCCCTTGTTTCCGGTAGTCCTCGGACTATGCGAGGCTGGAAGGCGCAGGATAGAATTTCTCAAGCTTAAGGCGTTTTTCTCCCTATGTGTGAAGGAGAAGGACTGGCGACCAATGTCAATTCCGCACGAAATCTCACAGTCTCTTCGGAACAAATAGCACATAATTAACACTTGACGGGGGGGGGGGGGGGGGGGGGGGGGAAAAACCTCGCGCCCCCCAAAACGAGAGAAAGGGGGCGGGGGGCAAAGAAGCATCACACA
>CAZMNN010000071.1:0-5809 GCA_964567665.1 uncultured Lentisphaeraceae bacterium | reverse complement strand
CCCTTGCGGACGAGCACGAACGCCTTGTTCGAGAACGGCGTATCGGATTCGCCACCATTCGCCTTGCCCACGCCGACTTCCGTCGTCTCCATGCCCCGGAAGGTACCGGAGGTCGGAAGCTGGTTGACCGCCGCGTTGCGCGTGACGAGCACGGGGATGATGTCATGAATTTTATCCTGAAGCCCCTTCAGCACCGACCAGGCGACGAACTTGCCGTCAAGCGTATTCGCGCCTGAGAAGGACGGCACGCCTGCGCCGGACAGCACAGTGACATCGACGCCGGACACGTACGGCGACCACTTCGAATCACCGTAATTCTTGATGTCGAAAAGCTCTTCGAAGTACTTTGCGGAATCGGCGAAGTCCATGCCGGAGATGTCCTCCGTATCGTCCGACTTATTTTCGTGGGACTTCGGCCACACGGAAGTGAGACCGACCGCCTTGCGGTCTGTGTTCGCCGACGTGATGCCCACGAAGAGGTTGCGCCCCTTCATCGCCATGGCCGACGTATTTGCATTCAGCATGGCCGAAGAGATGGCCGGGAACAGTGCACCCATCAGAATGCCGAGGATGCCAATCACCACGAGCAGCTCGACGAGCGTAAAACCTTCAGATGCCTTCTTCATGTCAACCATCTCCTTTCACAAGCCGTCCGTTTCAGGACACAAGCTCAAGCGTATTCGTTTCTCCCTCGCCGCCGCCAATCGGCGACAAGAGCGCTTTTGCGTTTACGCGGGCATTATCGCATTTCCACGCGAACCGCGCAAGTGGGGGGCTGCTCATCATTCCGCTATCTGCATATGACCACAAAACCCCTTATGGGGGCAAGCGATATCCGCTTCGGACCGAACGCGAGCCTGTAGCCAACCGGCAATCTTGGCGCAAGCACCGTCGGGGTTCCCGTGAAGCTCCCCGAAGTGGTCACAAAAGGATAGCGCGTCTCCCTGTCAATTTCATCGGGGAACGAGCCTTCTACGCAAAGCGTAACTTTCGAGAGATCAAAGTCGCCTGAAAGCGCTATCGACTTCCCGGCAAGGATATCATCAGACGAAATCTCAAACGTCACGGCATTTGGCATTTCAGCGAATCCCGAACGCGCTATCGCACCGCCGCCCACCTGATACGTGACGGAAGATAGCCGGTGCACCTTGTTGCCAAGGTCAAGCGTCGCTCCATCCGAGATGACCACGGCGGTGTCAGCGGGAATGGCCCAATGGCATCCGGCGGCAAGCGTGCCGCCTCGCACACATGTCGCGCCAGCCCATGTATTGGTGGCCCTAAGAGTGAGTTTCCCCATCCCCTTTTTTGTGAATGAACCGCCTTTGGCGTTATCGGCGAACTCCACATTGCCCACCTTTACTGCCGCATGTGGCCTGAAGTACAGCGCAACAGTCGCATCTTCATACCCGTCTCCGGCGCTCAGGATATCGATGCGGTCAACGGTATGCGCATCCCAATCGTAGTGGGCGAAAGCGCTCGCGCCGCAACCTGTCCTGCTTTCAATCTTGACTATCGGCGACATTGTGTGCGTTATCGGCGCATCAAGCGTAATGGACGCGATACCCTTGCCGGTTGGAGACGTTATTGGCTTGGTGATTCTTGCGTCATGACCGTCAGTGTCAACCGTTGCGCCGCCAGAATACACCATGATCCTGTACGCGCCATTTGGAGAAAGTTCGTCTTCAAATACGATTACTTCATTCGCGTTTGTGCCGCTCGCGATGCGGAACGTGCCGCCATCGAAGTTCACGAACATTCCGTTATCAGGCTTGGCGCCGACCTTTTCGAATCCGCCGGCGCGCAGCACACCGCCGTTCATGTTGACCAGCAGTTTGGATCCACCATAGTTTCCGTATCCGAACTTGAACCGTGCCTGTCCGAAATCACAGACGGCGCCGTCTCCATCCACGGTAAGCGAATGAACGGCATTGCTCGTCGCGCCAAGGCCGACAAGCACACTTGTGATTCCGTGACATCGAAACGCGCCGCCGGAAACACGGACGGAGCCGTTGCCCTGATTGAACGAACCGAAACCAAACTTCCCTGCCTCCGATGATCCAAATATGTTTGTCAGCGCGAACGATCCGCCTCGCATCCACAATGTGCCAATGCCACCAGCGCCAATGTTGAAGTTGCCGTGCGAGATGAGCGATCCATCCACGAGTTCATAATAGCCGCCACAAGCCTGCCCGACACCAATCGAGTTGCCCTTAATGGCCGCACTTTCCGGAGATGCAGCCACCACGGTTCCGCCGCGCTGACGCACCGCCCCATACGATGTGTCATCGTACACCATGTTGCCGTGCATGCCCACAAGCAGACGGTTTGATATGACAGACCCCGCCTCGACTTCAAGAAGTCCATAAGAACCTTTGCCCACAACAAGCGAGTTCGTCATGCTGGGATAGAACGTGTCCGCAGCATTGAACATATCCTTCTGCAAAAGATCCTCCGACCTCACAAGCGAATTCGTTACGACAAGCCTGCTGTAATAGCCACCTGTTCCAACACCCCAGAAACCACCTTTTGTCACAGTCACGTCTGCACCATCAATGGTCACTATGTCCGTAAAGTCGTTCCTGGTCCGGTTCTGCGCACTGAGCCGCGAAAAACGGTAGGGAGCGGCACCGGACAGGACAAGCCGCCCTTTCGTCCACACTACATCAGCCGGATCTTTCGCAATGTCGGGTATCGCCCCCGATGAGCCGAGGACGTAGACGCCATTGCCGAATGTGGTTGGGCCGGTGTAGTCGTTGTCACCATTCGTGATGAACGTGTGACCATCGCCGGTAAACGTTACGGAGCCAGGCCCGGATATCTTGCCGGAGATCGTAAACCCGCAAAGCTCGCGTTGCGTATGTATTTCAAGGCTGCCATCATCAAGAAACGTAATTGGGCCTTCCCACAACTGATGGTCACACGATTGATCCGCTGCGGTAAGGCTGTCCGGGAACTGCTCCATATGCTCAAGGACGTTGTTCTGTCCACGCACGAGGAGGGGACGCTTGAACGCATTATAGCGGTTGTACGTTCCGATTCGTGCATATCCGCCAAGCGTGAAGCACATGCTGTCCGAATCCGTAATGCAGCCCGCGATATTGTTGTTGTTCCACGAGCGGAACATCAGCGACGTAACGCGATCGGAAGTTCCGACAACAAGAATCTCTCCTGTATCTGAAATGTCCACGTCCATTATGTACAACGAGCCGCCGCCACGGACAGTCATCTTATGTCCTGCAAGGTCAAAAACGCCATCAACGACAATCGCAAGCCCCTTCATCGACAGGATGGCATCCTCGGCAAGGGTGACATAGCGCAGCAACTTCCCGTTGGTGTTGAGCACATTTTCACCGAGCTCAAGCGCACCGCATCCGTCAACGCCGCTGCCGCCTATCAGAAACCTCTGATGGTCATGTTCCGCGACTTCTCCGTCCACAGACAGCGTCGCACCGTTCGTGACAACCATGCAGCAGCTTTCTCCCTTGCTGTTCTTGCCGAAGGGGTTCTTCAATGATGAGTTGCACACCTTCCCGCCTATGATCTCCCATGTGCCGGTGAATGAGGGATTCTCCGTGCGCATCGTCCATGTTGCGGAATTCGACTTGCGAATCACTCCGCCGCCGGTAATGGCGACGGCTGGCGCTTCAGACGTATCAAGCACAAGAATGCCGCCCGCCCCCACAGATATGGCGTCATAACTGTCTATCGTTGAATCGTCAAGCGTTCTCGTCTCGCCGGACGCGACAACAAACGCCCCCGCCATCGCCGTGGCGGACAGAGATGCCGCCGCAAAAGCCACCAGATGCATTGCCGCACTTTTGCCGTTCATTCGATCCCCCTTTCAGACTGAGCAAGTTCACATATGCGAACCGAACATCAGGTTCGCAAAGTTCTCCAACTCGTCGAAGTTCATCCGCCATGTGCAGAAAATGAAGCCGGTTACCGATTCCGGATGCAGCCTTGCGGCCTTTATCCAGGACTTTTCGTTCTCCTGATTCTTGGAATCGTAGTACGCCCCCGGACACATCCTGAATCCGTTCGAGTGCCAATACTCAACCTGTGCGGCGGCCTTTTCTTCCCACCACGGAACAATCACGAGATCCTTCGGGATGCATCCGGCAATTCCGTCATAGCTGCCGTAAGTCCGCGCATAGCCCTCCTTCGCGTTATGGTTCGGATCCAGCATGTCGCCCCAGACGTAGCAGACCGCATCAGGGGCGACCCTGCGAACGATCTCACGCTGCCGCGTAAGGCAATCGCCTATCAGGTGCGCCATGTCGATGTTGCGGGCGCGGCACGCCGCGCAGCTGTTTGCGCTGCGCAATTCGTCGAAGCAGAGAAACCACCGACGCGGACGAATGACGCTCCCGATGACCTGCGCCGCCATTTCGGCGCGCCTGTACCAATCCTCGTTCGACATGCAAGCCGCATATTGCGCCTTGCCTCCATACCCAAAGCGTGAAGGGATGTCTGCAGTCACAAGCAGCCTCGCGCCATTCGCGATACGGCTGCCGGACGGGATGTCCAACTCAAGATACGGCCCAAGAGGATCCCCCTCGCCCCGCACCTTGATGGGCGGCACGTTGGCATAGTCACGCCCTTCGACATACACCTCTCCGGATTCGGCATCCTTTACGATGAACGGAATGCCGCCCCGGCGCGTCGCCCCGCATATGCCGCGAGCGCGAACCTTGAAATCGGACAGCTCAAGTCGGCCCACCTTCCCCCAGTGTCCAAACATCATGGTCACCTCTTCGTCCGTCTTCGCTTCGAACGGAAAGACAAGGTCATGCCATTTGCCGTCATGCGGAAACTTATGCGAAGAATAGTGTGACGACCTTCCGTTCACGCTCGGTATGAAACCGATGAACTGGAAGAGGTCGCTCTCCGGGACATCCGTCGATTTTGCGCGTACCGTCAGCACGTAGCGTACGCCCTTCCTCAGCCTGAAGCGCCTTACCGGACGCATGGGCATCTTGCCGCCGTCAGCCCCATTGAATGACATATGAGCGGTAGGGCCGCCCTCGACCGTCACGGGCGGCGGGTCGAAAATCGCCCTGCTGCCGCTTCTCACGTACGGGAGATCGGCAACGGTGCGGCTCTCGAACCAGTTTGGCGGACAGTCCCCGCCGTACCCTACATCCCATGTCAACGGCACAAGATCCATGCCAAGCGAATCGCAGAACGCCTTTGCCTGCACAACGCGATTGCTCAGGAAACTGCCGTTGCCCCAAGTGTGCATGAGGTCAAGATGGGCCGACAGTATTACGCCGTTGTACCCGGCGTTGTGCGCCTGCTTCACCACATTCGTGAAGAAACCGTATGAGTGCGCCTCGCCTTTCTTCCCCCAGAAGCTGCATACCAGATACACAAGCCTGTCGGAATACGCAGCATCTCTGCTGCGACATCCCGGCATCTCGCCGGCACGGGACGCAACCGGAAACACAACACAGGCGGCAACAGCCGCCAAGTTGACAAACCTACGCATAGCCATTGAATCCTCCCTCCTTGAACGCAACACAAACACAATACAATAATCGACCGAGAGAGATTGTAGCAAATAGTTGTTTTTTTTTTCAACCCCCTAAAATGAAGTTCTGTTTTTTTTTAGCTGCAACATCTCGTGGGCAGCAAAGGGGAAATACGGGGAATTTCACGCATTCTCCGCCGCTGTGCGTTCGAGAGATCGCAAAGAATTCAGTCGGAAACGCGGTCGTGCGCGAACGTCGTCCGATGCGCGACGAAGACAAGCAAGGCGGCGAGCAGGGCGAAGACCGCGAGGGACGCCATGCTCGTCCGATACGAAAAC
>CAZMNN010000070.1:0-6009 GCA_964567665.1 uncultured Lentisphaeraceae bacterium | reverse complement strand
ACAGCCTCAACCAGTACGTGTCGGTAGGGCGCGACGTCCCCGTCGCGCCGCAGACGTCCATCCATTACGACGCCGACGGCAACATGACGGGCGACGGGAGGTTCTCATACGCCTACGACGCCGAGAACCGTCTCGTCTCGGTGACATCGGCGATGGAGACGAACGGCGCGATCCGCGTGCTGAACGCCTACGACCACCGCAGCAGGCGAATCCGCAAGACCGTCCAGCGGCTTCATTCCGCCCTCGCGCCGCCGTCGCCGGCAGGTGTACACGAATGGGAGACGCAGGAGACGCGCACGTTCGTCTGGGACGGCAGCACCATCGTCATGGAGAAGGTAGAGTTCGCCGACGGCACGACCAGAACGTTCGAGTATTTCTGGGGCGCGGACAAGTCCGGCTCGGAGCAGGGCGCGGGCGGCGTCGGGGGGCTTCTTGCCGTCTCGGTGGACGGTGCGTACTACATTCCCTGCTACGACCACAACGGCAACATTGTCCTGTATGTTTCCGAGACGGGGAGCGTCGCCGCGCAGTACGTCTACGACCCGTACGGAAACGTGATCGATTCCTGTGGTGATCTCGCCGACGTGTTCCCCTTCGGCTTCAGCACGCAGTACCACGACCGCGAGACTGGCATAGTCGGCTACAAGCGCCGCTTCTACTCGCCCGTCCTCGGCCGCTGGCTCAACCGAGACCCCATTGAAGAGCAAGGCGGCGAGAACCTATATTGCTTCTGCGAAAACAACCCTGGTTCAAACTATGACATAAACGGATTGAAATGTACCATCGGCACTTTTAACATACTTTCGATGTCAATCAATTCTACGCCTCAGTGGATAAAGGCCGATCTTGCGTCGCTTGAAAGCCATGCGAAGGAACTGCTCGACGTATTGAATGACATGGGATATGCCTCTGCGGCAACGTCTCTTGCGACAGTTTCAGGACTTTCAGCCCTGTTGCTGACGATCGGAGACATAGCAGCCGCGAGTTCCATGTCTCCTGATGTCAGTACGATATCCGCTGCGATGCTTGATTTGCTGCGCAAACTGCAGTCTGGCCCCATGAGACTGGATGGAACGCTTAAATGGGAGAGATGCGAGTGCGTGAACGGAGATGCAAGATGGGTCAGGCAGTCAGATATCCATGACAGCGAAGAACTCGATTTTACAGATTTGGAAGCCACGGAAGACTATTCTGAGAAAATTAAAGCTGAATCCCGAAAGATGGAAAGAACTTTGATAAGGACAATGTATGAAACTCTTGGAAAATGACGTGCGGAAATTGTTGCTTCTGGTTGCCTTGCCTGCTTTGGGGTGTGTCAAAGACCCTGAGGTTTGCGTTTCTGTTGCAGACTGTGTGCAGTCGACAATTGAACGGGAAAAACACTGGGAATCACGAATTCTGCGATGGGTTCATCCGTCCGATGTCTTTACGAATGCCGTGGACAGGGTGCGCTTGGAGCGCATCTTGATGAATTTCACCACGAACCTACATTGCGGCGGTGCCGTTCCGATGCTTATAAAGTTTAGCAAGGATGCCACATTGCGTGAGTCCAGGCGTGAAGGGGCTTTCGTTGACGTCCGAGGGAATCCTGATTATTCGTTTGAGATGAGGGCGTTGCTTTTTGGAGGCGACGACGATCTGCTGTCGAACCGCCTTTATTTTTGTTTCCCGGATTCACAGTTGACGGTCATATGGTCGAGAACACTTGAATCCATTCATTCTTTCGCCAGATTCAATCCCCGGCTTGAGAAACGGCATCGTGAAGGGTTTGGCTTGTATTCAATGACATGGAGTGGATTGAGTCCGGTGTTCCTCGGTGACGACAGTTTCTGCCTTGAAGATTTTCTCAAAAGAGCCGTTTCTGGAACGGCCGATCTCTATTGGGATTGCGGCGTATGGAATGGAATCCCTGAGGGGAAGGGTGTCTACAGACGTGAAATCTTTGATCGGTGGATAGACGCACACGACAAGAGGATCCCTCTCAAAATCGTCTTTTCCGCGCACGACACATACATATTCGCCGTGGGCGGGAAAATGGTTCCAGCAAAGGAGATGCCTAAAAATGTCTCAGTAAGTGTAGGGGTGGACTCGGAACCTCCTACGAATACGACAGTTGATGGCATTGCGCTTGACTGATGGCATGGCAATTCCCATATCTCGCATACTACGGACACCGCTTCTACAATCCCGCCCTCATGCGCTGGCTCAACCGTGATCCGATTGAGGAAGATGGCGGCATGAACCTGTATGGCTTCTGCGGGAACAATCCGACTGCATCGATTGATTATGTAGGTCTCATGAGGGTTGTGTTTCACAATATTGGGGAATCGCCATCTAATGGATGGGGGCATCCTGACAACATTGGGGTTGTGAGAGTGTTGTTTAAACTTCCAAAAGTTACAATTGTAAGATGCGACAATAGGAAGCTGGGCTATCGTGTCACATTTACTCCCAACGAATCAAGGGCAGACATATATCTTCAGGAATCGTTATCAATACGAACGATAACTGACGAACTGGAGCATGTCAAATGTGCAGAAGCATATGACGAGGCTTTGGATTCTTTTAAAAGTGTGGTTGAATCAATATGTGAATGCGCCGAAATTGCGAAATCCATTTACAATAGTGCTGCTGACACACTCAAGGCGGCAGAAGCGGAATGCAAACAATGCAATGCGCGTTTAGACGCGCCAGGAGGTCCTCATGGGCATTAAAAAAATTATCCATACATCCGTCTTTGTTATATCCGTATCTGCGAATTGCTTTGCGGATGTTGCAAAACTAAATTCGGTCACATTCGTGACCAACCTAGTTTCTGATGCAGATGCCGAACGTCGCCATTCCTGTGTTGTAGCTCCCGGTTGGAACTGCAACCGGTTTGAGTACTGGAGTACTTCTGATGCGAATGTAGGGTTATGGGCTGCGGTACTATATTCCAGATTTGTGGTTGCAGAACGATTTCTTCCCGTAGAGGAACGTACAGTTTCAACCATGGCTGATTTTGCGGTTATGCACAGCTCTGACTATGTAATCAATGGCGTTTGCGTAACAAACATGGATGCGACAGTGTTCACGTTTGCCGTAAAAAATCCAGGACTGAAGAACACTGGTCGTTTTGCTGTTGTAAAGTTCAGTGAGGGCGGATTGTTCCTGTATGCCGTTTACGTAAATCTTGCGACTGGGAAGTCCAGCCTTGAATTTCACGATGTCTCAGGAGCGCACTTGTTGTTATCGAGGGAATGTGCTTTCCCTTTTCTTTCGAGACTTGAGTGTCGATATCAGAAAGCAATCGTAGCGCAAACAAAGTAAATCGTGCAGTGAAAAAGAACGTCTTCATCACAACATTCCTCTATGACGGCTTGAATCTGATCGAGGAACACATCGCCCACGTAGACGGCACGGTCTCTCCAATCCACTACTACTGTGGCAAAGACATCTCTGGGACATTGCAGGGCGCGGGCGGCGTCGGGGGGCTTCTTGCCGTCTCAGTGGACGGCGTGTTCTACATCCCCTGCTACGACCACAACGGCAACATCGTCCTGTATGTCTCGGAGACTGGGAGCGTCGCCGCGCAGTACGTCTACGACCCGTACGGAAACGTGATCGATTCCTGTGGTGATCTCGCCGACGTATTCCCATTCGGCTTCAGCACGCAGTACCACGACCGCGAGACCGGGCTTGTCGCCTACCAGCGCCGCTTCTACTCGCCCGATCTCGGCCGCTGGCTCAACCGTGATCCGATTGAGGAAGATGGCGGCATGAACCTGTATGCGTTCTGTGCCAACAATCCTGTAAGAAACATTGACCCACTTGGAGAAAGTGTTGTGGTCATACGGCATCTTCCGGGTACGGTTCCTGATAAGGGCTGGTCGTTCCCGGACAGTTCCGCAGAGACTCATTGGAACTACCCAATGTATACAGTTTCTTCATACACATGCTGTCCGGGAAAAATCGGATTCAAGGTTGACATTAATCCACCAGTAATTGTCGTCCATGTGTATTTTCGGTCTTATATTGACACACTTCGTTCGATGTCGAAGGAACAGCAACATATAAATGCGATAATTCGCTATGACGACGCCTTGTCAGAATATAAAGCATCACTTGAGAAGGTATGTGAGCCACCCGACGAAGCAAGAAGAATTAGCATGAGGGAAGGTGAAAAGCTAATAGACGCATATTTTGGAGAAGAAGAGTACCACAATAAACTTGATGCACCAGGAGGTCCCCATGGACATTAAAAAACTGTGTTTGGTTGTCATATTGGCTATGTCAGAGTGTGCTCAGGCTTTGCCGAAAATCGTCGTGACAAACGGACTCTTGAACACTTGCACAGGGTGTATTCCGCGTAGTTGCGTCAGGCATAACGGCATCCCAAGCCCTCGGCCCAACTTTATCGAACGCAAAGCAGAAAAAGATGAAGTTGAACTTGCTGTTGCGCTCGCAATAACATATTCGAGGCACAATGTCGCCGACGGGTTGTCGCTACAAGATGACTTGGGCTCCTCAGCATCTGCAGACAGGATACCTTCCCGTCCTTTGCCGTATTCGATAATGGGCATCAGTTTGGACGACATGTCGGTGCGGGCCTTTGCTTTTGCTGTCCATCCGACATTTACGACAAACGATCTGAATGTAGTTTTGGTGTCATTCTACAAAGGCAAGATATCCCGCGAAAACTTCCTTTATGCGCTCTACGTGAACGATAATACAGGTCGTGTCTCGGACAGTGTTCAAGGGTGTTCCAACCACATGGATTTCCTTTCAAAGGGGGTCACGCATCCGTTTCTGAATGCCTATGAATGTAAAAAGCAACAGGATTTTATTTTGTGGCTTCGGCAGCGTATGCACGAGAAGATTTCAAATCGCATAACCGCCACGAAAGACGTTGATGTCGAACTTATCGATTCTTGCTCTCCACCAAGCGGACGATAAGCGGTTTTGGCAAGCATTCATGTCGTGCGCAATTCAATGCCTTCTTCGCGTTTTTGCATATGCTAAACGAATTCGACGGGGTGAAACTATGTGGGAAGTGTGAAGAAATGAAAAGCGATTTGGAAAACCAATACAATCGTATGTGGAATTCCGCGATGCAGCATTCTGCTAGATACGATATGAAAGGACACAATGGAGGCGGTGACTATCCGAACGCACGATGAATATCAAGACAATCCCATTGTTCATGTCACTGTCAATGGCCGCCGGACTGTTCGCCATGACCGTCGTCCGACATTTGGCGTACACGGCGAACGCAAGGAAATATGCCCGTACAGTTGACATCTTCATGGAGTTTCTGGAGGCGCATGACGGTACGTCTCCTTCTTCTTCGCCCCTCATCGACGCATGGGGACGGCCCGTGGTTGCAATGACAAACGGATGTGTGTTGGCTTTCATTTCTCATGGCGCCAGCATGTCGACGACGAACGACGACGTCGTGCTTTCCGTTGATTTGAAAAGCGGAATGCGAGAAGTCAGATATGCATACAGTTCGCATCACTTTTCCACCGCAGTCTTCATCGAAAAGGAAAGGCCCTGTCGTGAAATCCGTCATTGACTGCATTTCCTTCTTCTGTTTGATGGTCGGCGCAGGCAGGATCTGGTTTGAGTTTCCAACACTCATCGCGTTTCCGTCGCTGTATCAATTGAGAAGATGGGGGTGCAGTTTGTGAGCACGCAAACCAAGAAGAACCTTCAAGTCGGTCAAGGGTTCCGCTGTGCGGCGTCTGCCATCAAGTACTCCTGGGGCAAAGACCTCTCCGGGACCTTGCAGGGCGCGGGCGGCGTCGGCGGGCTTCTCTACCTTACGGTTGATGGCGCAATCTACATTCCCTGCTACGACGGCAACGGCAACGCCACGCGCTACCTCGATGCGAACGGCTGCACGGTCGCGCAGTATGTGTACGACGCCTTTGGCCGTACGATTTCGCAGACCGGCTCGCTCGCCGATATCTTCCGTCATCGCTTCTCGACGAAGCACTTTGATGCCGAGACCGGTCTCTACTACTACGG
>CAZMNN010000069.1:0-6340 GCA_964567665.1 uncultured Lentisphaeraceae bacterium | reverse complement strand
GCAGTTGACTGTTAATCAATTGGTCGCTGGTTCGAATCCAGCCGCCCGAGCCATTTTTTGCGGTTCAGAATTTCAGATGGCAAGTGCAGACGATAAAGCGATTGAAGTCACCGGAACTGTCGTAAAGGTTCTTCCGGCGACGATGTACACTGTTCGCCTTGAGAACGGTCATGAGATTCTTGCGCACATTTCAGGCAAGATGCGCAAGTTCTTCATCAAGATAGCGATAGGCGACAAGGTGACGGTTGAGATATCGCCGTACGACCTCGGCAAGGGGCGGATCACCTACCGCCACAAAACCTGATCCATCGGTCTTGGCGTTTTCATGTCGTGCCGCGACCATGCATTTTGTGGTATAATCGGCGGCATGAACAGAACCGATGGCGCATTTAACCGTTCGACCATGACTGCCCTTGTTGCAGTTGTGGTCGTTGCACTATCTGCCCTGTTCGGATTCTCTGGGATGTTCGTCCGGATTCACGGCATATTTGCGTATGCCGCAGAAGAGGATATGTCGTTCGGCTGGTTTGTGCCTCTGTTCTCGCTGTATGTGCTGTGGACGCAGAGAGCCGCACTTGCGCAGGAGATTCGCTACGGCGCATTTTCGTGGGTTGGCTTCATTGCCAGCGTTCCGTTTCTCTGTGTGGCGCTTCTCGGAACGCGAGGCGTTCAGCTGCGTTTGGAGGAGCTGGGCTTCATAGGCCTATGCGTCACTGTTCCCTGGACGTTTTTCGGCTGGCGGTGTGCGAAGCTGTTCCTGTTTCCGGCGGGCTACCTTCTGTTCTGCATCCCGCTTGCGACATTCCTTGACATCGTGACGATCCATTTGCGGTACATCGCAAGCGGAACGGCCATGGCGGTGCTGAATGGATTTGGACTTGATGCAGTCCGCGAGGGTACGGCGGTCGTGTCGCGTGGGGCGCATCCGTTTGCGGTGGACGTGGCTGAACCGTGCTCCGGGCTGAGATCGCTTTTCGCATTGATGGCGCTCACCGCCGGATATGCGTACTTCAACCAGCCGACATGGCTTCGGCGCGGGATTCTCTTCGTCTGCTCGGTTCCGCTTGCCGTAGCCGGAAATGTGGCCCGCATAGTCTCAATATGCCTCATCGCCTCCTGCACCGATCCGAAGTTCGCCACGGGATTCTATCACGACTATTCCGGATATATTGTGTTTCTCGTAGCGATTGTGTTCATGGTTGTGGCTGGAGAAGCCATAGACAGGATCTTTGCGCGGGCGGCGAAGCCATCGTGCGACCATTCAGAGGAATCCGTCGGTGCGCCGAACGCCGAACCTGCTGCGCAACGCATCCAGCGCCGTGGCGTGTTCGCCGTGCTGTCTGCCGCCGCGTTCTTTGTTGCGGTGTTTGTCTTCCAGACGATGACGCCCGCAGCCATTATTGCCAAGGCACCGACGGTTGCGTTCCCGCAGATTGAGGGATGTGCGACAGATGACGAGCGGTTCGCAGACAGCGAGAAGGTTTCGGAGGCCGAACTTAACATCCTTCCCAAGGACACTCAGATAACGAAGAAGATGTACGTGTCGCAGTCCGGCGCGAATTTTCTTGTGTCGATCGTCATCGGCGGAACGTCGCGGGCCTCGATACATCGTCCGGAGCTCTGTCTGCCGTCACAGGGGTACGTCATGTCCAATCCGCGCAACGTGGAATGTGCGGGCAGACCGTGGCACGTGATCGACATTGCGCGTCATGGCGGGATGCGCGGAATGCAGGCGTACACCTTCTTCAACCAGGAGGGCTACCGCACTGCATCGCACATGGGGCGAATCTTCAAGGATGTGTTCGACCGCTCTGTGCTGAACCGGGTGGATCGCTGGGTCATGGTCACAGTCCACGCCCAGGGCGCGAACGAGGCTGAGCTTGTCGAATTCCTGAAAGCGCTGGAGGTGCAGAGGTGATGCACTTCGCCGCAGCGGGGGCGTTCTTCAGGGTCGCACCATATCTGCTTGTGTTCGCTGGTGCGTTCCTGCTGTCACTTTTCCTGACGCCTATCGTGCGGAACGTCAATCGCCGCCTTGGCATGGTGGACACCCCGGGCGGACGGCGCATAAACAAGACGCCCATTCCGCGCGGCGGCGGGGTAGCCGTGATCGCGTCGTTTGTGGTCGCCGCCACGGCATTCGTCCTGATATCCGGCAGACCGCTTTCCCCCGCAATCCCCAATGCCGTGTTCTTCCGGATGATTGCGCTTGCGGTCGGGCTTGGACTGCTCGGATTTGCGGATGACAAGTTCGGGATGAAGCCGACGGTGAAGCTTGCCGGACAGATTGCCGTGGCCGTCCTCACGTTCTTCTGGTGCCATGTCGGATTCCATTCCTTCTTCGACGGCATTCCGCTTTGGCTCGACCTGCCGCTCACCGTGTTCTGGATAGTCGGTGCGATCAATGCGTTCAACCTGATCGATGGACTTGACGGTCTCGCCTCAGGTCTCGCCGTGATCGCGTCGGCAGGGATGGCAGGTGCGCTGTTCTTTGCCGCATCACCCGGTCAGACAATCATACACCTTGCGTTCATGGGTGCGGTTCTCGGATTCCTCCGGTACAACTTCAATCCCGCCTCCGTGTTTCTCGGCGACACCGGTGCGATGTTCCTCGGCTTTTTCCTGTCCACTGTGGCATTGATGACGCACGCCGGCGATTCGTTTCTCGTGTGCGTCGGAGTGCCGGCACTTGCCATGGGGGTGCCGATATTCGATACTGCGCTCGCAATCGTCCGCCGCGTGGTGCGGGCGGCCTTGCGTCACGAGGAGCCTTCGTCCGGCGCCGGCGGCGCGAAGGTGATGCAGGCGGACGCAGACCATACGCACCACCGCATTCTCCGCAGGTTCGCTTCGCAGCGCAAGGCCGTCGCCCTGCTGTATGTGATCGCCTCATTCCTTGTGCTTGTCGGGATAGGTGCGGTTGCCCTGCGCGACCGTGCGGCCGGACTGTTCATCGTGGCGTTCATAATCGCGGCGTTCATCATAGTGAAGGACATGTCGCGTGTGGAGCTTCTCGATGCGGGCAGACTTGCGGATACGGTTGCCCACAGCCACAGCCATTCCGGCCGCCGCCGTGCCGCGCTCTTCGTTCCGGCGCTGCTCCTCACGGATGCCGTCATCCTTGTCGGCACATGGTATGTGACGCAGAAGCTGCTCATGATTCCCATGACGTCGCGCCAGCTTCACACGTTTCTTCCGATGCGCGTGATACCTGTGTTCATCGCCCTCGCCATTTCACGATCCTATTCCACGGTATGGTCGCGGGCGATGCTTACGAACTACATACGGCTTGTCATCGCAATCGCGTCCGGAGTGCTTCTTTCGACGGCGTTCATCGTCCTGCTCGGCTATCAGGAAGGGCGTACGCTTGCGTTTCCGGCAATCCATTTCGGGCTGCTGCTCCTTGCGATGCTTGCGGTGCGCTCCGGTAGACAGCTGCTGCGCGACTATTTCTACACGCTCAGCGCCCGCAACCTTGCGGACGCACCGGACGTGTCGCGTGTGCTTGTCTTCGGGGCGGGGCTGCGATGCCGCGCATTCTGCCGCGAACTTGTCCGCGACGTCAGGCATGGCCGGCGCATAATCGTGGGGCTTGTGGACGACGATCTGCTCCTTCGCGGCAGATACATCGGCGGGATGCGCATTGACGGACCGCACATGGATGCGAAGCGGATTGTGGCGGAGACAGGTGCAGACAGCGTGGTCATAGCCTGTGAACTGTCGCCTGAGCGGCTTCGCGTGGTGGTGGATGCGTTCAAGAGCTGCGGATTGAAAGTGTCTACGTTTGGTTTCAGGGAACAGGCGGTCTGACGTCTGCGCGTTGGAGGAGTATGGGAAGGTTCGAGATATCCGGGAACCGGACGGTGGGAGGAACGCACCGTGTGCCAGGCAACAAGAATGCGGCGTTGCCCATGATTGCGGCTGCGCTGCTCACGGACGAGCCAGTGACGCTTGAGAACGTGCCGGAGATCGCCGATGTCGCAAGCATGCTTGAGTGCGCGGAGAGGTTCGGTGCGTCGGTCGTGCGGGATGCCGCCTCGCGAAGCGTCACGATCTGCGCAAAGAGGTTGAGGACGGCGCGGCTCGATCCGAAACTTGCCGCCAGGATACGCACAAGCGTGCTTTTTGCGGGGCCGCTCCTTGCTCGGCGCGGACGTGTGTCGCTGCCGCCGCCCGGCGGGGACGGCATCGGACATCGCCGTCTCGATACGCACTTCGACGGGTTCGTTGCGCTTGGCGCCAAAGTCAAGTACACGAAACGCAACATGCAGCTGTCCGTAATCCGGCGCGGTCGCGGAACCGGCGGCGGTCTGAGGGGCGCGTCATTCGTCCTTGACGAGGCGAGCGTCACCGCAACCGAGAACATCGTGATGGCGGCGGCGCTTGCGGATGGCGACACCGTGATATACAACGCTGCGTGTGAGCCGCACGTGCAGGATCTCTGCGCATTGCTGAACGCGATGGGTGCGAAGATATCCGGGATCGGCACGAACAGGATAACCGTAAGCGGAGTGGAGTCCCTGCACGGAGCCACCATGCGCATCGGGTCGGATCTCATAGAGGCCGTGAGCTATCTCGTAGCCGCCGCGATAACCGGCGGTGCGCTTACGCTTACGGATGTGGACGTGCCGCAGTTCTCGATCCTCGCCGGGCCTCTGCGCCGCTTCGGGCTCCGCTGGACGGCAGACGCAGAGAAGCGCACCATTGAGCTTCCCGCGAAACAGAAACTGCGGATGAGATACGATCTCGGCGATTCGATACCGAGCATCGCAGACGGCCCGTGGCCGATGTTCCCGAGCGATCTGATGTCCGTGATGATCGTGCTGGCCACGCAATGCAGAGGCACATGCCTCTTTCATGAGAAGATGTTCGAAAGCCGCCTGTACTTCGTTGATCACCTGATACAGATGGGAGCGAAGATTGTGGTGTGCGATCCGCACCGCGCCGTTGTGACAGGCCCGTCTCCGCTGCGCGGCACGACAGTTACGTCGCCGGACATACGCGCAGGGATTGCCTTGATTCTTGCCGCCCTGTGCGCAAAGGGGACGACCTCGATACTGAACGCCGAATCTGTCGACCGTGGATATGAATCTGTGGAGAAATGGTTGGGCAAACTCGGCGCCGACATCAGGCGGGTGCAGAACGCGGTGTGATTCGGCAGACGGTGCAGACCCTTTTCGACTGGTCTGCGGCGTTGATGGTTTGTCTGGGCAGGGGAAGGGCGATGCTTGATTTGGAGGGCGGGATTTCGTACAATATTGCGCCATGAAGCGAAAACTAAAGTTCAAACGTATTTTGCTCAAACTCTCAGGCGAAGTGCTTGCCAACCGGGAGACCGGTGAATGCATCGACCCGGAACGCCTCGCGTTCATGGCGGAGCGCGTGAAGAAGATTCACAGTCTGGGCTGCGAAGTCGGAATCGTGCTTGGAGGCGGAAACATATTCAGAGGCCTCTCCGGTTCAACGAAGGGCGTCAACCGCGTGACAGGCGACTCCATGGGTATGCTGGCCACTATCATCAACGGACTTGCGATGATGAACGCCCTTGAAAGCATAGGCGTCCCAACGCGTGTGATGACGTCGATCGAGATGCCGAAACTTGCCGAGCCGTTCATACAGCGCAAGGCCATACGCCATTTCGAGAAGGGGCGCGTGTGCGTGTTCGCCGGCGGCACCGGCAATCCATACTTCTCCACCGACTCCGCCGCCGCGCTGCGGGCGAGCGAGATCGGGGCGGACGCCCTGCTGAAGGCCACGAAGGTGGACGGCATCTATACGGCCGACCCGATGAAGGACCCCAAAGCGAAGAAGTACGGTTCGCTCAGATACGAGACCGCGCTTGAAAAGCGTCTGAAGGTGATGGATTCGGCGGCGTTCGCGCTGTGCATGGACAATGACATCCCGATTGTGGTGTTCGACTTCTTCGACGGCGATGCGCTTGAGCGCGTGGTCAAGGGAGAGGCCGTCGGCACACTCGTGACCGACAAGTGATTTTCTAAGGGAGGGTTTGATTATGGATCTCGCTGCACAGACCGGCAGGATTGCGGCTCAAGGCGAATTGGCCGCGAAAATCAAGGAAGAGGTCGCCAAGGTGATTGTAGGTCAGGAGAAGTTGATCGACCGGCTTGTGCTGGCGCTCGTGACGGACGGCCACATCCTTCTGGAAGGCGTGCCGGGGCTTGCGAAGACGCTGAGCGTCAACACGCTGGCGAAGGTTCTTGGGCTGGACTTCAAGCGCATTTCGTTCACGCCCGACCTGCTGCCGGCCGACGTCGTCGGCACGCTTATCTACTCGCCGAAGACGGGCGAGTTCACGCCGAAGAAAGGCCCGGTCTTCACG
>CAZMNN010000068.1:0-6858 GCA_964567665.1 uncultured Lentisphaeraceae bacterium | reverse complement strand
GTGTTGTACCCAACGACGCCGGAACTCACGATGTCCGCCCGCACTGCCGGGCAGTACTCGTCCGCAATCAAGGCTGCTCGTATCAACGCTTTGTTGAGTGGACTCGACGGAGAGTTGTGGTTCATCGCGACGATGATGCTGAAATTCGCCATGCGCAACGGTGACGTCCTGCGCCTCTCGGACGACAACTTCATGGTAAAGAACGCGCCCGACAGGTGTGTCCACTACCTCTCGTACATCCCACACAAGGATAGTGCATGATTCTTTCTGTAAATTGCTTTCTTGGGAAAAGAAGATGAAAGGGCTTCGCCATCCAGATGAAAGAGACTGTACCCCCTTGGGGTTGCAGTCCGCGCCGTCTCATAGCATTCTCTGAATCATCACAAACAAGGACTACCATGAATACGACTTTCCCTTGCCATTTGATTGCTCCTTTTGTTGTTTTGTGGTCTATGTCCGGATGGCGATGCGCCCTCCGGCGGCGTTGCCAACGCCGAAAATGACATATGATATAACAGTGGGAAAACCGTTGAATCCAATATGACGGACATCAATGACAACTTCTGGCGGAATCTGACGGCGACCGTTCTGTCCAGGGCAGTTGCAATTGGAATGTGCAAGGCCGTGCCGAAACTGCTAGATGGCATTGTATCCGGGAAACCGATGACAGAGAGTTCAAGCGGCGGCAAGGCCGCCGACCGCCTCGGATATTACTCCGTCAGTATGTCGATACCCGATGCGGTCGTCAATCTGCACGGCATGGTCTGTCTCGGTCTGATGGCGGATGGCAACACGGTCAAGAACGCGTCAGTGGAGAAAAACCTGTGGCTCGCCGACACGGACGCGGACGACGATGTTACCGTCCTCGACCTCACGGACGAGCTGGAACATTCGTCGATAGATCTCGATAACGGATCACAAGTCAGGTTCGCAACGAGCGACAGATTCGACGAAATCGGTATCAGGGACGGCGCCAAGGCATTCGCCGTGTGCGGAAATCCCGAACAGGAGAGCTTCACGCCCAAGGCCGGATGGTACGTGGGCAAGGTCAAGCCCTCGCACTCGAAGAGCGACCTCTACGTCTTTCACCTCGAGGGTGTCCCCGGCGACAGCGGTTCGCCGATGTTCGTGCTGGAGAATGGAATCACATACCTCGTCGGAATCTTCTCATGTGGAATGCCTCCCGAAAACAAATACGTCGGCGTTGTCTCGCTAGACAATCTCATGAAGCTACTGGGCGGCAAAGGCGTACCTTACTTCGGTGCTGCCGAAGAGTAGAGGCGTTACCAGCCAGGCTTGACGCAGAGCGCCAAAATCAAGCTTTCGCGCGTGACTCCTTGAGCGGATCGTTTTTTTGCAAGACTATTCCATGCATCAAGACGTCATGGCATCCCATTTCCCGTCCGTCCAATCATATTTGAACAAACCTTCAATTGTTATCAAATACGCATCGAGTTTTACAACGCTACCGCTCTTTCGATCAAGGGGATATTCACCTACGAAAAGAATTGGCCTGACATCACCAGACTGCCTGGCATCTTTGTATATTGCCTGGTAGTCCATCGCATAGTTGTCGTAGTTGTCGCCTTTGTTTGCATATCCCATCAAGACCTTGCAATCCGCATTGAAAAGGATAAGTTTTGCAATCTCCTGGTATCCTCCGGCTGAATCAAGTCTGTTTTCATGCTCGAAAGCAACGCGGATTCGTTTGAGCCATACGCCGTTGACACAACTTGTTCTGTGTTCCAACCAGCCCTGCCGAATGGCATCGTCTTCGGCATAAAGAGCATGATCGATCGTGTAGTACTCGTCATGGCATTTAAGCTTTTTCTTGTCCGCGAGTTCATGGGCAATGGCACTTATGAACTTTGTCCAAGAACCGTCAGACCTGAACGCCGAAATGAACGAATCTACATACTCCTTTCTAGAAAGAATCGCATAAATCTCCTTAAGGATGGTCGTCTCGTTATCGTATGTCATCTTCGTTCGCCTTTCTATATCCAAACTTAATCTCCACCATGGGGGCGTTCCCAGAAGGGTCCCCAATTTAATTTTCCTTGGCTGGCGAGGCCTTACGCGGGCTTGCGCCATTTTTGGCCGATTTTGAGAAAGTCGTCACCTTTCCAGTTCGGCCTTCGGTATAACACGAAGCGCTAGACACCAAAAAAGAAAGGCGACGCCATGTATGATACCACAATCGCGGCGAAACTACCCAGGCAGCTTGAATCATTTTTGGGGAAGATTTCTCCCTATTTCCACAAACCAGTCGTCCGTTTCATTGGCGACACAATCTATGGGATCATGGTCGAGAAGGATGTGAAGCTCGCATCCATAGTCTGATCGCTGAAAGAAGGAATCTCCACGAAAAAGGGCTGGATTTCATCGTCCGCCTCAAGGAGAGGCACGTCCGCAGCTGGAAGCGCGACGTCATGTGCGGCAAGTTCGCCATGCGCAATGGCGACATCCTTCACCTTCGGCGCGGAAATGGCCGTCTCGATTTCCGGCGATGACATCCGCACGATCATGTACTACTACGCCGATCCCGCCTAGCCGAACATCGACAATATCCACGTGACGGATTGGCTGTAGATGGGAATTGGGTAGGGAATTGTCCCGTCAGTTTTCGTCCTTTAGGATTTCAAGGTAGTTCTGCATTGCGTGAAAGATGTGTACAACCCTCACTTCCTGAACATCCTCAACAACGCGAAAGATGACAAAATAGTTGCCCACTGGATATCGGCGGTAGCCCATACGACCGAGGACGGGATCACGGCAGAGTTCATGCGCGGCGGGGAACTCCTCAAGGTCTGCGTAGCACTTTCCAATCCCGTCCGCAAGTTTTGCCGCCGCCTGTTGATTTTTGAGATCGTAGGCGATGTGCCTGAGGACATTGAACAAGTCGGCGTTGGCCGAAGGTGAGATTACGACATTATACATGAAGTGTCGCCCTCATCTTCGCCAATGCCGCCTTTGCGTCAAGTCCTTCGCCAGCATCAATTTCCGCCTCAGATTTCGCAATGGCATCGTATAACGCCTGCTTTGCCATCAATCTATCATAGAGGCTTATGCTGACAAGTACTGATGCGCCATAGCCATTCTTCGTCAGAACGACAGGGCCATGCTCCAGATCGCTTTCCACTTCGGGATAGCGATTCCGCAGATCGGTTACTGGACGTATTTGCGTAGCGAACATAGAACTTTCCTTTTAATTTCAATGGACGACATTATATCATAATTCTATCATTGAGATCGACGCGGCAGACAAATGTATTAACGAGTTTACAGAAAGAACACTTGCATTGTCGGCAATGGAAGTTCTCAAGTACCTTTCTCATCCCCGTCCCGCATCCCTCATTCCTCTTCTCTTCAAACATCGCCGCGTTGTCCGGGTCGAGGTAGAGCGCAAGGGCGCGGACGGCGGCAAGGACAATGCCCTTGCTACAGCGGCGGCGTTCGCCAAGGGATTCCGCGCCCTTGAGCAGGAAGTCGAGCCCGTCCAGTTCCATGAGCCGCTGCATCACCGCGTCCTCGGAGAGGTTGTTCTCCCGTGCGAGGCATTTCACGACCTCGCGCACCAGCCATTGGGGAGAGCCTTGCGGACACTCCCTTGTCGCCTGTCTCTTATTCCACGCCGCCCATTGCTCTTGTGTCCACCTGGTCTGTGCGTCCGCCAGCGCCTCCGCCCGTCTGCGGCGACGGTACTCGCGGTTGTAGGCTGCAATCTTGTCGTGTCTGCGCTTGCGGCTCTCCGCGTCCATGTCGTGGTCGTAGCGCTTGCGTCCCTCGATCTCCTCCGGCGTGACGGGCTTCTTGCCGAGGGTGAAGCCGTACTTCTCGCGGATGAGCCGTTTGCGTTCTTCCCTCTCTCTGGCTCGTTCTTGCCGCGCGGCGATAATCTCGGCCGGCGGCGGCGCCTTTGAGCGGACAGCCTTCGATGCTTTGACCGCATCCTTGCGCATCCGCTCGACAAGCCAGTCTTCCAGCTCGGTTCGGCTTTCCCGAAGATATGTGTTCCAGGTTTCCCTCTGTTCCGGCGTGAAGTCACGCTTCGTCTTCGGAAGTCCGAGACTTCTCCGCATCTTCTCTTTCTTGTTCTCCCATGCCCTGACCTTATACGCCAAAACGGTGTAGGCCTGCTCAAGAAGTGCCTCGCGTTCCACTTCCTTGGCCGCACGTGCCGCCTCCTCGCGCTTTTTGACGGCGGCTCGAATCTTGCGCTTCATCTCCTCCGGGGTTTCCGGCTTCTTGTCAAGCGTAAGGCCATGCTGCCCCAGGGCAACAGCATTTACTTTTCATATGGGCAACGATGAGCCGCCGTTCCGTGATACAATGGCGTCATGGACATCCAATCATTGAAAAAAGAGATCGCCGGCCTGCATGACGCACGGCGTACGGCGTACGGACACATCCGGCACAGGCTGGAGGACATCGTGGTAATCGGTCTGTGCGTCGCGATCTGCGGCGGGGAGGACTTCGCCGACATGGAGACGTTCGGGCGCGAGCGCGAACGGTGGCTGCGCGGCTTTCTGGAGCTCCCGAACGGCATCCCGGACGCCGACACGTTCCGCCGGGTGTTCGAACGCCTCGACCCGCAGGAACTGGGCAGGTGCCTGCGCAGATGGCTCGACGTGGAGCGTGGCGCGCGCGGCGTCGTGGCCGTGGACGGGAAGACGGTCAGGGGCAGCGCCAACGCCCGGCACGGCGCCTGCCACGTCGTGAGCGCGTTCGCCGCCGAAAGCCGGCTTGTCCTCGGGGAGACGTGCGTCGAGGAGAAGTCGAACGAGATCGAGGCCGTCCCGGAGCTTCTGGACATGGTCGACGTCGAGGGTGCGATCGTCACCGCCGACGCAATGGGCTGCCAGAGGGCGACGGCCCTGAAGATCGCGCAGAGGAGGGCGGACTACGTCCTCCCGCTCAAGGGCAACCAGCCCGAACTGCTGGAGGACGTGCGGCTCTATTTCGCGTCGTTCGGCGCGTCCGTGCCGGGGATGGCGACGCTCGACAAGGGGCACGGGCGCGTGGAGCGGCGCGAGTACGCCCTCTCGACGGACGTCGGATGGCTCGCGCAGCGTCCGCTGTGGAAGGCGCTGAACGGCGTCGGGCGCGTCGTCTCGACCGTGTGGGAGCGGGGGGCGGAGCGCTCCGAGGCGCGCCACTTCATCACGTCGCTCACGGACGTCGGCGACTTCGCCCGCGCCGTGAGGGGGCACTGGGCGATGGAGAACCAGCTGCACTGGAGCCTCGACGTGGTCTTCCGAGAGGACGCCGCGCGTGCCCGCAAGGACAACTCCCCGCTCAACATGAACGTCCTCAGGAAGACGGTGCTCATGTGCCTCAACCAGGCCAAGTATGGGCGCATCAGCCGGAAGAAGATGATGTTCAAAGCCGCCCTCAACCCCGAAGTCCTGCTCGACGTCCTCTTTCTCAGGAAAAAGTAAATGCTGTTGCCCTGCGGGCTTAGGCGGTCTGGCAAATCCACCATTCTTGAAATGTATATGCAGTCCCTTGTAGAAGAGGGCGTACCCAGCGACAGGATTGTCAGCATCAACTTCGAGAAGTTGGAGTTCGAACCGTTTTCCAATCCAGCGAGATTACATACGGAAGTTCTGTCGCACCTGTCGCCTGGACAGACAACGTATGTCTTTCTTGACGAAATTCAGTATGTGGAGGACTATGGGAAAGTTGTCGACAGCCTGTACTTAGAGACGGCTTAGACCTCTACATAACCGGATCGACTGCCAACCTGCTATCCTCGGAAATCGCCACCCGACTTACGGGGCGGTACGTGGAAATCAACGTGCTACCGCTCTCGTTTCGAGAATACGTCGACGGAAGAGACGTGTCGGACGAAAGCACGCGGCGGCTGTTTTCTGAATACATCACGTACGGCGGTTTGCCTGGTGCGATTGACTTTCCAAACGGGTCGAGTGCGCAACGCGAGTACATCGAATCTGTATTCAAGACAATTATCGAAAAGGACGTGCTGAAGCGGGCCAAGAACGGCCGCTTTCTCGTTGAGAGGATCATTCGTTACATGTCGGCAAACGTCGGTAACTTGACGAGCGCAAAACGACTGACCGACCGCCTTGCGGAGGACGGCGCTTACTCAACGTCGGCGGCGCCGGCCTACAACACTGTCGTATCGTATCTTGAGCGACTTGCCGACTGTTTCTTTCTCTACAAGGCAGACCGATTTGACGTACGCGGAGGAGAGCATCTAAAGCAAATCAACAAGTACTATCTGACGGACTTCGGATTCAAGTACTACATCCTTCACAATCCTACGCTTGAACTTCAGCAGCTGGTTGAGAACGTGGTATACTTTGAGTTGAAACGGCGTCGCTACAAGGTCTCTACCGGCAAGGTTGATGACAAGGAGGTGGATTTCGTTGCGCAGGAGGATGGTGGACGCATCAGGTACATCCAAGTCGCGGTGAGTGTTGCCGACGAAACAAAACTCAAACAAGAACTGGCGGTGTTCCGCTGTATACGCGACAACCATCCCAAGTATCTCATGACACTGGACGAGATATTTGTCGCTGACCACGCCGGCGTTCGGACGTTGAACGTGATCGATTTCCTTCTCGGCAGACAAGCCCTTGATTAGCGCAAGGACGGGCATTCCGCCTATTTCAGACGGAATGGACACCGTTCCCGTAGGGGCTGCTGTCGGGATGTACCGACGTCTAAGCTTCAGCCAATACTGGCGGGTTGAAATAGGTACGGCGCCTTTTTTTTGGGGGGGGGGGGGGGGGGGGGGGGGGGGGGGGGGAAGGGGGGAGGGGGGGGGTTTCCGTTTTTTTTTCGGGGGGGCGGGGGGGGTTAACTACAACCCGTCGCCGACCAAAAGGGCGGAGG
>CAZMNN010000067.1:0-7296 GCA_964567665.1 uncultured Lentisphaeraceae bacterium | reverse complement strand
CCTGGAAAAGTGCCTTCAGCGTGGAGACGCACAGCGACTTCCCGAACCGGCGCGGCCGGGCGATGAAGAACTGAACCCCCATCGACATGTCAACAAGCGGCAACAACCGGCTCGTTTTGTCTACGTACGTAAAGCTATTCGTGCGCAGTTTCTCGAACGTGTAGATGTCTGTCGCAATCTTTTCCATGCCCGTTATTATAGCACAAAAAGATTGCTATTGTGCCGATGGACAACTATCATCGAGCCGTCTGTCCTTTGCCGGATTTCGCTCCGGCAATGCGCTGCAATACGCAACAGGGGGAGAGGAAAATGCCTATGCAACCTCCACGACGGCACCTGTCGAATGCAGAAGCAGCTTCGCGGTTATCGCCTTTGGCGACAGCCCGGTAAGACGCGAGAGCGCGGCGCGGTACGACGACATCTGGAAAGCGTATGCCGTCTTCATGCGTTCAACGAAATCCGCATCCGATTCGCCAAGACGCTTCCTGTTCGTCTTGAAGTCGTAGATCACGGCTCGGCGGCAATCCCCGTCGCCGCTGAACACCACGCGGTCGAACTGTCCTGACTCCCATCTGCCGCCGTCAAAAAGCTCGTAGCCGCGCTCACGCCACACTGTCACGTCGCCGGACGTCTTGGCGAACGCCTCCCGGAACGCCGGCGGCATCGCAGCAAGCTCTCCGTCCGTCGCCCACTCAATCGCCTGATACGCCGCGTGAATGTCGATGCCGCGCTTTGCGGATGCCCCAAAATCATCGTTGAAGAGCCTGTCGCCCCTGAGACCGGAGTGGAACAGTTCGCTTGGACGCGACTTCACCGTCGTCTGGCGCGGTCTGCGCACCATTTTTGGCTTCTCCGGATCGGCATTTTTCTGATTCGCCGGATTGCCATTATCCTGATCGTTGTCCTTCTTGAAGTCGAGATACCAGTCCCTGACACCCGATGTGGCAAGACCCACGCTGCGCACGAGGTCGCTGAACCGCTCGGGACTTGCCGGCGGCTTTGCGTTTCCTGGATGCAGGATGACCGTCAAAGCTCTCTTCGCTCTTGTCATCGCGACGTAGTATAGGCACAGCGCATTGTACCGCTGAACCTGCTGCCTTCTCCGCTCCGCCGCCGCAAGCACTTCATCCTGCCCGTCAATCGCAGATCCCGGATTTGAGAGAATCCACGTCTGCCTCTCTCCGGTCAACGGCCCTATGTGGCGTTCACCGATCAGCTTCTCCGGCTCGTAGAACGGAATGATGACATGGTCGAATCCCAATCCCTTCGACTGGTGCATCGTCATGATGCGCACCATCCCCGGCTCCGCGAAGTCGCGTCTTCTCTTGTGCGAAAGGTACTCGATGAAATCCGAAAGACGCATCGAAGCATCGCGTATGCTCTCGAATTCCGCAACGCATTTGATGAAGTCCTCGAACCTGGATTCGGTGAAGCCGTTCCACGTTCCGGGAATCGCCTTCAGCGCTTCGCGCACATCGCGGAACTTGCGCACCATGCCGAGCCTCGTGAAATCGGAAAGCAGCTGCGCCGACAGCGTCGCTGCGTCCGGCAGCCCGTCGGGATGCAGCGCAGCGGAGAGAGGCGAATGTCTGATGTGCGCGTATGAAAACGTGTCGTCCGCGTGTTCCGCAAGTTTCACCAGTTCCGTCATTGCCGCAAGAACTGGCGAATCGTTCACGTTGCTGTCGCCCTCGAACACAACGTTGGATATGCCCCTTGACTTGAGATGCGCAAGGATCGTCTCGCCGATGTCGTTCTTTCGCACGAGAATGGCAGTAGATATGCCGCGCTCCCACGGACGCACCGCGTTCAACGCATTCTCGATCGGCTCAAGGAAGTCCGATATCGATGCGACGCTCCTGTGCTTGACCGCTTCGATAACCTCCACGAAACCATTCGACGTCCTGTCGTGGCTGACGTGCGGCCTGCACTTCCATATGGCGCTTTCCGGCGCATCGTCCATGTCGAACAGCCCGCGAACCGTATCTTCGAGAAAAACCTTGTTGACGCTCTCGGAGATGACGTTCACGTATCGTCGCGATTCGTCGAGGGATGCAAGACGGTTCGTGGCGTCGCCTTTCGCCTTTGCGACCTGCTCGCCGAGAATCCTTACGTCTCCGCCGCGCCAGTCGTATATGGACTGCTTCCTGTCGCCGACAATGAATACGCTCTTCCCGGAATCGGGATGGCTGCTTTCGTTGATGAGGTTTTCAAGCGCAGCCCACTGGCTGCGGCTCGTATCCTGAAACTCGTCCAGCGCCCAGTGGTCGAACCGTGCGTCCATTCTGTATTCAAGCGGCAGACGTACGCCGCTCGACAGCGAATTGAGAAGACGCGGCACGTCGTCAAAGGTGATCAGCCCTCTCCGCCGCACCTTCTCCGCATATACGGCCTCGTACGTCCGCATCAGGCGGTATATGCCCTGCGTACGCTTCAGTTCGTTTAAGATCCTCCACAACGCCATCATGCGGTATGCGCGGCAGAACGCCTCCTCCTTCGCGATGGTCTTGCCGAATGCCGGCATCTGCCCGCTGAATTCCCGAACCGCTGCAATGAACTTCTCTGCCCCCCTGACGCCCGACAGGCTCTCAAGCGCATCCGCCATGGCGCGGACACCCGAAAGCGTCACGTCGTCAAGCCCATCAGGCGCATTGTCGCCCCATATGGCGGTCTTCTGTCCCCATGCGGTTGCGCTTTCGCAGTCACGGTAGAGTGAATGCCACTTCTCTATGAAATCCGAAAAGCGCTCCAGAAAGCATTTGGCGCCGGAGTTTCCGAACGCAAGGCTGAACGCATCGAGAAAGACCGCCTTGGCGTCATCGGACTGAAGCATAAGCATGTCGCCAACAAGCCTGACGCGTTCCACCGGTGTGCGGTATTCGCTCATCACCGATATCTCTCCCTCAAGTCCGAGTTCGAGAGGCATCATCCGTACGACCTTCATGAGGAAGCTGTCGAGCGTTCCGATAAGCGACAGGTGCTGACGCGATATCACCTTCCGCAGCATCGCCGCGAAGTCTCCGGCGGAAAGCGGACGCCCCAACCGTTCGCTTTCCTCCCTTGCGGCGGTATCGCCCGCAGCGGCATTCGAGAGCCGCTCTATGAAGCTGTTGAATATCTCGCCGGCCGCCATGCGCGAAAACGTAAGCGCGACGATGCGCTCCGGTTCCGTGCCGCTGAATATCAGCTGCAACAGCCGCGTCACGAGCGAAAACGTCTTTCCGGTCCCGGCGGACGCCTCGATCACGGTGAGAGGTGGAAACTTCATTTCGCCACCCCCATTCTCGCCTCCTGGTCTTCGATCCACTCCGGATCGAGCCCCGCCTCCGGCGATTCCCATATGAGCGAAGCGTAGTCCCTCGCCCAGCTTGAATCCTTTGCCGGCGGATAGAATATGCCTTTTGCGAGTGACGTGAGCAGTTTCACGACCTCATCCTCCATCTCGCTCTGGACGCCCTCGCCGCAGGAATGATCCTCATCGAACTTCGTGTCCTCCGCCCGTTCCGCCAGGATGCAGTAGAACGCCTTTGCGGAATGCGCCTTGTCGCGTCCATACAGCTTCGACGTCTCGACCATGGCGCGGTATATCGGCAGCTGCAGGCTCTTGCGGCTGTCGTCGCTTGCGCGATCCCACGTCTTGTAGTCTATTATGACAAGTTCCTTCGTCTCCTCGTGCTCGTCTATGCGATCCACCTTCCCCCTGATGAGCGTTGGACATTCCTTGATCCGGCACTCAAGATTCTGCTCGGAGGCCACGATTCGCCATCCGGCCCTGCGCCTCGCCGCCTGAATGACGGAGAACGCCTTCAGCCTCTCAATCGCCGCCGCTCCCTGCAGCTCGATGATTGCGGGGAGGCTCGCCCCGAACTCGGCGAGCCGCCGCCGCACTGCCGCCTCAAGGAAAGCCGATATCTCATGCGCATCGACCGAATCCTTCGGACCGTTTTTGGCGAAGTCGTCAAGCGCACCGTGGCACAGGTTCCCGAACGCCATCATGTCCAGCTCCTGCCTGCGGTCGTCCGTGCGTTCGCCGAACGTCTCCCGCAGGTAGAAGTTGAACGGACACCGTCTGTACTGGTCAATGTCCGTCGTTGATATCCTTTCGCGGGGAATCTCGCCCTTCGGCGGAAACGGAAGCCTGAGCAGCCAGGCGGGCGGCAGCGCTTTTGCCGGCACACCGTCGCTTCCTTTTGTGACGGCATACAGGCGCAGCGCAAGATCGGGAAGATCGGCGTCCGAAACGCCGCGAAATAGAATGCGTGACGGCTTCGTCACGTTCTTGTCGCCATCTATCTGGTGCAGATGTATGTGGACTGCGCCAGGTGCCCGGCAACCAATGGCTTGCGCAAAGATGTACGAATCCCGCATGGCCCGCCGCTCGTTAGTGGAGATCCCGAGCTGCCCGCGAAGCCTGTCCGGAACGAACGGATGCCCGACGATGTTCTCCGGCACGCACCCTTCGTTGAATCCGGCGATGACAAGTTCATCCTCGGCGCACCACTGGATCTCCAGCCATCCGATCGCCGCAAGCACGTTCGGCGCCGTCGGCTCAAGCATATAGGCCGACTTCTTAAGCAGTTCCACAAAAAGCTTGTGCCTCATCGGCTCCGGGATGAGATCGCTCGCACAGTCGGCGCGAAGCTCCCGTACCGTCTCGGCTGCGGCGACAAGCTCGCGGTCGGACGGATTCTTCTCGTCGAGAATCAGCGTGGCGAATATCTTTTTCAGGAACGCAAACGAATCCGCCAGTTCGGACTTCACCGTCTCGGCGATCCGTCTGAAGCCGGCGGCGGCTTTCCGTTCTTTCTCGCGCCATGCGACACGCGCCTCCGTCTCGGCGGCATTGATGGCTTCGTCGATTGTCTGCGGCAGATGGGCGTTCTGTATGGCGTCCAAGGCGCCTATCCACTCCGCCACCTCGGCCGGTGCGGCGTCCAACGCATCGGCGGCCCATCTGGCGACGTCGCCGGAGCGGATGAACGTGGAGAACGTCCCGTAGTCACCGCGCTGCGCAAGCTCGAATATGGATATGAGCAGACGCCCCAAAGGCGACTTGGCGACCTGTTCCCGTGACGGATTGCGGAGCGCAAGCTCGTCCTCGGCAAAATGGTTCTGGAACGCGCCCTCAAGTTCCGGGTACATCTCGGAATCGCACACCGCAAGGGCGGGGTACGCCTCCGTGTCTCCGACCGAACGGAAGAACCCGGCTATGTCATCCGCCTCGACGATGGCCGTGGGGGCCGGTTTCACAGAAGACGGATCCACCGGAGACGAAAAGTACCTCGCCGGACGCCCCCATTCATCAAATCCGTCGGCATCCTTCGCTTCTGCATGGATCAGCAGCGTCACCTTCTGCGTGGAGTTCGCGAGATATTCCTCGAACGCCCCCTGAATGTCGACTGCGCCGGGAAGCAGCACCTCCTCTATCCCATCCTCGACGCAACCCCGCCGGACGGTCTCCTTGCGGGCAAGGATGCGCGGCGTCACACCGTGTCCGGAAAGCGCCGCAAAGAACGCGGCCTCAAGTTTCGCAAGGTCACGCCAGCGTTCCGCATCCTCTTCGCACCTCACCTCCGACATCTTCAGCGCCCGTTCGCCGAGTATGCCGTATATCCCAAGCATCGACTGAGCCATTGCGAGCGCCCAGTCTGCGGTCTTCTCCTTCGGCGGTTTCGGGAAAAGCGCAGGGACGGTGCCAAGATCAAACTCCATCAGCACCGTCGCCATTACGGCAACCTCCTCCGCCTCTGTCGCAACGCGGACGCCATCGACGGCATGAAGCTGGGGCGATGCGGATGGAACGGCGTTTGCGGCATGAAGCGAACCGGGTTGCGCTTCGTGAACGTCTTTCGCGGCAAGCAGCGAGTTTGGCATCTCAATGCGCGGCGGAATCAGTCCGCCCCATCCGAGAGCATTGGCCTTCTTCGCAAGCGCAAGCCGGAGGTTGCGTCCTGACTGAGCAGTCGGCACGATGACCATGACGTGCGCCAGCGATTTCGCGCCCTCCGGCGTATCTCTTACGCATCCGGCACGTCCAAAGCCGCCGCAGAGCCAGTCGGCGGTCTCCTCCACAAGCAACCGCTTCGGATCAAGGTAGTCAATTCTCTTCGTCATCGTGAATCCTTTGCGGCACATTTTACCACATCCGCGTTGGAACAGTCGGCAGATGGCAGTTGGTAGCGGGCAGTTGTTGGCGGGCAGTTGTTGGCGGGCAGTGGGTAATTTTATTTTAACGCAAAGGTCGCAAAGGGACGCGAAGAGCGCAAAGTTTTTGGGTAGGATTATTCTTTTTTGCCTGTCTGTCCACTACCCATTACCGATCAATTGGCAGTGGGTAATTTCATTTTAACGCAAAGAGCGCAAAGGGACGCGAAGAACGCAAAGTTTTTGGATAGGATTATTCCTTTTTTTTACCTATCTGTCCTCTACCCATTACCAATCAATTGGCAGTGGGTAGATTCTTCGATTCTGGGGAGTTTATGCCTCACGCAGAGGCACAAAGTTCTTTCGGCTGAAACTGCCCTGCGCGAAGCACAGACAATAATCAACCCCCTAAATCCGTTCAATCCCACCCCAAAACTTTGCGTCCTCTGCGCCTCTTTGCGTTGAAAAAAATGCAAATCCGCCGGCAGATGGCAGTTGTTCGCGGGCAGTGGGTAATTTTATTTTAACGCAAAGGGCGCAAAGGGACGCGAAGAGCGCAAAGTTTTTGGGTTGGGATTATTCCTTTTTGCCTGTCTGTCCTCTACCCACTACTGATCAGTTGGTAGATGGCAGTGGGTAGATTCTTCGATTCTGGGGGAGTTTATGCCTCTCGCAGAGGCGCAAAGTTCTTTCGGCTGAAACTGCCCTGCGCGAAGCACAGGCAAAATCAACCCCGTAAATCCATTCAATCTCATCACCAAAACTTTGCGTCCTCTGCGTTTTCTTTGCGCTCTTTGCGTTGAAAAAAAAATGCAAATCCGCTGGCAGATGACAGTTGTTAGCGGGCAGTGGGTAATTTTATTTTAACGCAAAGGGCGCAAAGGGACGCGAAGAGCGCAAAGTTTTTGGATAGGATTATTCCTTTTTGCCCGTCTGTCCACTACCCATTACCGATCAGTTGTTAGCGGGCAGTGGGTAGATTCTTCGATTCTGGGGGAGTTCATGCCTCTCGCAGAGGCGAAAAGTTCTTTCGGCTGAAACTGCCCTGCGCGAAGCACAGACAATAATCAATCCCTTAAATCCGTTCAATCCCACCCCCAAAACCTTTGCGCCCTTTGCGTTTTCTTTGCGTTCTTTGCGTTGAAAAAAAAA
>CAZMNN010000066.1:0-7919 GCA_964567665.1 uncultured Lentisphaeraceae bacterium | reverse complement strand
AACTCGATACACAGACGCTCGCTGAAAGGAGAGACCGCACATGAATGCCATTCACGTCTTGCCAAAACGCTTTAAGGATTTCCTGCGCCACTTGGGTTGCAATTCAGCCCAAAATCGTGCAAGAGAAGTAGCGATTCTCAACAGCCGCCGCACGACAGGACGGCGGCGAGCGGCGAATAGGCCGTTTCGCGGACATCCGCTTTATGGTACAATTTGCGACATGAAAGGTATGTTGCCTCGATTAAAGCCCTATCGAGTACATGTCGCAACAGATGGTTTTCCTCTTCGCGACATTGGGTTTGCCATCGGTCAACACGGCCTCCTCGACCTGGCGAGGCCGCACGTTGCATCGTGAGCAAAGTGGAAAGCGAAAAATGAGAATTCTTTGCGAAAAAATCGAGGAGAGCGCAAAACAATAGGCTGGGCGGGTGTTTATGCGAAAGTCTTATGTAAATGGATACACCTTAAAACGCGGGCATCTCTTTTGACAAACAGTTCTTTGAGTTAGGAAAATATCCATGAACGAATATAATCTGCTAATCTTATCCGAACGTCTTCTTTCGCTCTATGCAGAAGGAAGGGTCGTCATTGACGACCCTCAATATACCGATGAATTCAAGTCGCTCATCGGTGATCTGCAAGATGCGATCTCCAACATCGAATAGGCGGCTATCAGTATTCCATAAAACATTCGAAATAGTCCTTCAGTTCAGGAGATTCGGGAAAAGCATCTTCAGAATTGCCATCACATCATGGCGATGTTTCGGCGATAGCATTCCGAACACGCGGAACATTTCCAAGGACAGCGCCGCCTCTTCTCGACCAATGGACCATTCGGCACACTCCTTGGCATCCAACGTTCGACCAAGGACGGGATGTTGGAATTTCAACGCCGTAATCGGGAGGCAGACATACAGCATCGCCTGTGTGCCGACAGCTCGTTGTTTTTCTCGCACCATAATCTCGGCGAAAATTTCATAAGGGCCGAAGCGGTGAACGAACAGGGGATACGAGACCTGCATCTCATAGAACGCCAGTTCGTTGATTGTTCGCTCACGCGGATTCGTGCGGCTGATTCGTGCCGTTTCCTCAAACGTTGATTCATCCGTCACACAACGAACTTTCTCGAAACAGTGTTGAATTTTGCTGTCGCTGATCAGTCCTTGTTCGTACGCACACATGAGAATCTCCCCCAGTTCATAGGCATACTTCACTTCGTCTTTGTAATTTCGAAACGTCCTGTCCGTCAACCGTGTCTTTTCCTTGTTCTCCGCAGTGGCAAGCAAGTCATAGCCAATCTGCCATTCGACATAGCAGGATTGTGACAATGCGACCTTTCGCACCGCGATAGGTTCTCCATACTCCGAAAAGAAACTGCGGCGCTTGACGCGAATCTTTCCTGTTGGCTTCGTCAGCGGGAGATTGACGAAAAGATTATTCACCAAATTGACAACCTTTGCTTCTTCAGTTTGCATGGGAGCATCCCTTTCCTTTTATGCTTTTTGAAATGTACTCACGAACTCGTACGTAGGCCTCTGACGTGGGCGATGCCGATTTCCCAAAGACCTCTGGGTGGGCATATCTCGCAATTCGCACAACATCAATCTCTATGTCTGCAAATTTGCTTCGGATAAATGGAATATTGAAGTTCCCAAGATAATATGGAATTTCCGCGAATCTCTTGAAACAGTCGATGTAACAGTAGTAGGCAAGCGTTGATGGATCTACATCAATGGCGTTCGGAGTCCGATCAACAAGAAATGTTCGGCTACGACGCAAGGCATTTATGTCTCGAAGCGTATAGAACAGAATTTCTGGATGATATCTATGCTTCCCTGGATACTTTCGGATTTCGTCCGTGACATAATCAAATCCTGAAAGAGAAAACCGATCGCCGTCCGTCGTCTGGAACCACATTTTGCGGACATCCTCGTAGGAAAGGCCGCGTCCGTCTCTGCGCCGATAGAGGGCGACGATGACAGGAAAGGGAACGGTCTTCGATGTCCCTGCGAATTCTCGGCTTGAAAACACGATATGATCGACAATCCTGTAGTTCGAGAAGAACTCCTGTGCAGACGAGAAGTTCTGCGCTTTGATGAGATAGGATAGCGGATGAAGGATCGCCGCACAGTCCGCCTTGATTTTATTGTAGGCCAGCAGCGAGGACAGTCCAAGATCCCTCGTCTTCAGGTCTTCATCAATCGGAAGTGGGCATGTCTTGATGCGGTTCCTGATCTGTGAAGTTGTATCGTTATACGGTGGGTTTCCGACGATGACAATACGTTCATCCGTCTGAAAGCCAAATCGTTTGCGTGAAACATGAAAGAGCGCATTGCCTTCACCGAGTTCAATGTGCGGGAAGCATTGCCGCGCTTTCTTGACGGCGACAGGATCGATGTCGTTCCCTACATAGCGGCATTTGTGGAGCCCATCGACCGCCGAGAGTTCAAAGAAAGCCCCGTACCCGCAAGAGAGGTCAGCGATTGTCCATTTCGGGCCAACGCCCTGTTCAAGTAGCCATTTGCCGACCATGTAGACATATTTGGCGGGAGTATAGTAACTTCCAAGATTAACCCGACCAGCCATGTCAAGATGGTGCGGGACATTGAGGCCATCCCCTCTGGGGGCATACCTCATTTGAGTGGTGTGACAGCCTGAACGCTTGCCGCGGGGCTCTGCACACAATCGATTGCCCATCAACATTTCCCTTTGCGCAACTGGCTGCCAGGGAATTCCAATACATGAAAAGAGCGCATTTTCTGTTCATGCACTCACGCGTAGCCCTACCACAGGCCAGATACGAATTCATGAAGAGAAAATGCGCCCAAAGGGCGCATCTCCACTTACATGCCGTCCGTACCTTTGAAATAGTGGTAGTATTTCGCGTGAACAGCGTGTAGCGTTGATGCTACAAAATAAAAGGCAGTCGCGGGGTGGGCGAGGCAATGCACCACGCCAGTTCCCGACCTATAGACCTCTCGGTAAACCGAAAGATGACGCGGATTATATCAAAATCAGGTGGGGCTGTGCGTTTGGATTTTAATCAAGGGAGTGCGCCATCACCTATCGTTTCGGCTCAAGGTTTGTATCATTCGGGGTCGGGTTGAAAACGCCGGCAAACCGCATCGTGGGACTCCCGTTCCATCCTGCATCTACACTTAAAATTCTTATGAACCCATAATTCGCGGATTTCAGCGTTCCATTTTCGCCCTGTGCGCAACGGGTTCTAGTAACAAGAATCGCATCCTTTCCAAGAAGAGACTCTCTGTCTTGCGGAACTTTCTCTCTTCCGACAACCCGGAGTTGTCGCGTGCCATAGTCGTTGCCCTCATGCGCTCGATAAACATACGGGAACTCGCTCTCCAAAACTTTTGCGACATAGTATCCACCCGATAATTGACCCGCAAACCGGATTTTCGCCGCACAATAAACGCTATTAGGCGGCGGCTGTCCGTCCCAGTCCACCATAACTTCAAAATCGACCGTCATACCCTTTCCATAAGGATTGACGAACTCTCCCATGGCCATGTCAATGCCAATCCATGTATTGGTTGCGGGTACATCCTTTCCCATACCGAATCCTACTTGATGCAATGCCACGGGATTCTCAATCGCCCTTAACCGAAGTCGCTCGGTCGCTCCGTATGGAAGCCACTTTCCGTCTTCCACATCACGCTCCTGCCCTATGTTGGCAAAGCAGATTCTCCTTCTTGAACCATAATAGCCTCTTTTCGACAGACGAATTTCAATCTCGTCGCCACAGGTTTTGCCCTGGGCGAGAAATGTCCCGCTTCCATCTGTTTCCCCTTTGATCCAATACCCTTTCGGACGAAAGTTCATCCCCATAAAGACATTAACGCTGGCGTTTGAAACAGCATCGCCTTTCTCATCGACAACACAAATCCTTAATTGAGCCTCGGCGCCGTTTCGCCGCGCAGCCAAATAGCCAGGCACCTCTTTTCGAGCCATTGCCATCATCGACAGAGTCGCCATCATGATGGAAATCAGATGTTTGCTCATTGCAAATCCCCTTTCGTAATGATCATTTGATAGAACCTGAAGTTGTAGTAATACGAGACATCCTTGATATCGGAATGCAGCCATCGGTCGGGATAGTTCGGTTTCGACGGCCATCCGTTCGGACGAGAAAGACCACCGTCATCTTCGTCAACATTGTCAAGGTTGCAATTCCGCGATTCGCCCAGTCCCCTTGTCATTCCCATAACGCCCGCCGCAGGCGTCAGCGCGGGGATGCCCAACGCAAGATGCGCACCCCTGACAAGGAGGTTGATGTTCGTGAAACGTCCGTCGGGCCACAGCTCCGCCTGCACGCTGACGGGCATGTTCGTGTCGCGTCCGCGAGCAGCACGTTCTGCCATGTCAGCATGAGTGTGTTCGACGGCGTGACGCAATGCCAGAACCGGCTCGGGGAGAGTTCCTCCTTCGCTATCGCCTCCCCGTCCGGTGTCGAGTGCGCATTCCCGGCGATGCGCGGCCAGTTCGCGCGCGGCACGACGCCGAGCGTCGCGCACAGCGGTCACAGGCGCAGCGCGACGGGGACGTCGCGCCCTACCGAATTGCTCTCTGGCAGAACGTCGCGCCCTGTCGAACTGGCCTCCGGCAGGGCGGGGCGTCCCGCCCCGCCGCCCGGCTTGGTGCCGGCGATCACCCACATGGCGACGAAGAACGTGCCGAACAGAATCCGGCCGGCCATCGGTTGTCTCCTGAAGAACGCAACAAGATCGCGCATGGGGCGGACGCCGTTCTCGTGCATAAACGAGACAAGCCATGCAATGGCTGCCACGACGACGAACGAAAGCAAAAACGACGTCCAGATTCCCGTCAGCATAGCGTCACCTCAGCGCATTTGCCGCGCCAGTCGACAGGACGGCATGACAGACGACGCATACGCACTCCCATGACAGTGACATGGGAACAGACGGGCGAGACACTCCTGCTCGTCGACCCGACGGAGATATGCAAGGAATTCGCCCACGCGATGGAGGAGAGCACCCGCCGATGCTGCCGGGCTTCGCGGAAATGCTCGACATCAACGACGGATAAACGCCTCGCGGACGCAAACGACGAAAACCACATTCCGAAACGCACTTCTGCACTCAAGAAATGGGCAAACCGCGACCTACCGATCCAGCACGTCCCGCGTGACGGTCGTATCGTAGAATCCCGTCTCCGCGTAGTCGGAAATGCCCATGTCCCAGCCGATCTGACGCCAATGGACGGCGAACGGCCGCGACCCGACGGACGGATTCGTACGCCGTGCGCCATCCGGCGCACCGCCCCATGCCGCATCGGCCGCAGTCTCCATCATCGTCGCGAACTGGTTTCCGCGAAAATGGTGCCAAACCGTCTCCAACAGACCGAACAGTCCTGCTTCGCGGGCATATCGCCCCTGCGCCACAATGCCCTTCGGGTCATCCCACGGACACGTCAACGTCGAGTAGCCAAGTCCCTTGAAATAATCCAGCGTCGAATAGGACTTCGGTTCACTCGTTCCGCCATAGTTGTTCCCATAGTACCAGTCGCAAATCACGATGTCACGCGGCAGGGTCTCCGCCATTTTCGCCCCGTCCTTCGAGCCGTTCGCGTAGAACGGCCGCCACCGCTTGTCGCCGCGTTCAAGCAGCATGTCATGCCACATCATGATCCGCGCACCTCGCGCCTTGAGCTGGTCGCGCACCGCGAGAATGTGCGCCTCCACAAGTTTCGCATAGGGATAGACGGCCCGGCACGTCGGACAGCTCGGCTCATCCGCCTCGTCGCACCCTACATGGAAGAACGGCGGCCGTCCGAACGCCTCGTGCATCTCGTCCACGTATTCCCGCACGACGGCCGTGGCATCGGGATTCGAAAGACACCAGTTCCAGCCGCCGGCCGGCTCGAACAACGGCTGGTACTGCGGATGGAAGTCGAGCGCGATATGCTTGCCGCCCATCGAACGCGATCCTGCGGCATGGCCGAAAATGTTGAACTGCGGAATCAGCGTAACGCCAAGATCGGCCGCCAGCGCAGACAGGCGCCGCGCCTCCTTGACAGTCAACGGCGCGTCCTTGATCGCCAGGTATGGATGACGTTCGCTCTTGAACACGCCCCAGCTTTCCAGCACCACGTAGTTGAACTTGTAGTAGGCCGCCAGACGAATCTGGTGTTCAATGAACGTCGCCGAATTTTCGGGGAACCAGCACAGATGGACACCCCGGAAGTCAAGCGCGGGCGTATCCTTGACATCGAGCGCGGGCAGCCAATACCCTTTCAACGTACGGCCGGCGGATTCGCGCTCCGCCGCCTGGCGTAACGTGTAGAGCGCATACTTCACGCCACGCAGTGTATTGCCGCTCAATACGATCCGGTCGGGCCGCGCCGACAGCACATAGCCATCCGCCCCCTTCGCTCCCGCAGCCGCCTCCTTTACGATTTCCACACGCGGCACGAAGCCGTACCACTCGTCGAACATCCGGGAAACCCACGCCGCCGCCGAAGGGTCGGGACACGTCACGACGAGTTTCACGTGTTTGTCGAGCCGCACCGGTTGGTCGGCCTCGTAGGTCAGCTCGACCGGTTCCGGCACGATCGCCGGACGACGGAACGCGACGTCCGCCGCACTCGCCATCCAGACAGCGCCCGCCATCAGACACAACATCACCGATTTTTTCATGTTCACAGTTTCTCCTCCTGTTTTCGTTTATCGCATCGCGGCAACCGAACGGTCGTCAAAAACCTTCTATCAGTCAAACATATAAATCCGAATTGGCCATGTTTATCAGGTCTGTGTATGTCGCAACCTTCCTGTAGGTGACGTGGTACTGCGCTCACCCGCGCATTCGGGGAAGAGCGCCAGCAGCTTTGCGACATTCTCCCGCGCAAAGTCCGGCGTGGAGCATTTGATTTTATCAATATTCATGACTCGCATTCCTTTCTCTAACCATTAACCACTTCCCACCGTCCGCCTTTGCGTCCGCCAATCCTGCGGATTCTACCATCGGACTTCAATTGCGAGAGATTCCTCTCCACGCCTCTTACCGACAGCCCAACTTCTGCCGCCAGTCTTTCACGCGTTATCTCAGGGTACTCCTTGAGCAAATCAAGGATTTTTACCACACCCATTCAAGTTCGTTTCCCAGTTCCCAGAATGTCTTGCCGTCGATGAGTGGGATATGCGTGAACGCCTCCATCACCTCGCAATCTTCCAGCAGAGCCAGGCGGACAGTGTCTTCGAGTCGAAGATGGTGCCGTTACGGATTCCATCCTCGACTTCCGCCTCGGACAGAACGACAGGATACACATTCTCGTCCGGGTCTTGGTCTTGGGCGTGGGCGGTGTCGGAAAGCTCCGCGAAGTAGAGGTGGATGCGCTCTTCGCAGTAGCCGGGAGTACAAATGATGGTCGTGAGGAACCGGATGGCTGTCACCTCGTAGCCTGTCTCTTCGGCAGTTTCGCGCTTTGCGCCTTCGATGGGGTCTTCGTCGGGTTCAAGTCCACCTGCGATGACCTCGATGAGAGCCTCTTCAGCGGCCTTGCGGTACTGCTTCACGAACACGAACTTTCCGTCGGGGCGGCGTGCGAGGATTGCCACCGCGTTGCCGTGGCGTATAACCTCGCGCTTCGCCTTGCGTCCGTCGGGCAATTCAATATCGAGGAGATCGACGTTGATGATCTTCCCAGTGTACTTGCGCTCCGTTGCGAGCGTCTTTTCAGTCAGGTCTGTCATTTGCAATCCTTTTTGACTATCAAATCCATGTGCATCGCATCGAGTGAGTCCAATCGTTTTGACGACCTTCGCCGGAACTCCGGCGACAAGCGTACATGGTGGCACGTCCTTGGCTACAACTGCACCGGCGGCAACGACCGAGCCTTCGCCAATTGTGACGCCCGGCAGAACCTGTACGCCCGCGCCAAACCAG
>CAZMNN010000065.1:0-8342 GCA_964567665.1 uncultured Lentisphaeraceae bacterium | reverse complement strand
GTGATACCCCACGACATTGGCGGAGGCCAGTTCGCAGAGGCCGACTGTGGCCCAGTGAGGGGAAAAACGGTGATATCAGAGGATTAGCCCGGAGATGATGTCGCCAAACAAAAAGCACCGGTCTTTTTGGCCGGTGTTGCTTGATCTTCAGATCAATGTGATTTTGTCATTCATCCTTTGGATTGGGAATTGTGCGAAGACCTAATCTGCGCAAGGCTTCGTTCTTTTGTTCCCAGACTTCAGGAGATGTCTCTTTCCCCAATTCCCGTTTCGTACGCTCATAAATGCGCATCTCCTCAAGCGTACGCTCATTCAATCGTCTCCAAAACGATCGGACTGTGCCGTTCCCGTTTTCCAAATAGCTGCGCATCTCATCCCGCAGACCGTTCACTATCTGCTTGAGTTCGCACACTTCACGCGAATCCGCGGCGGATACCTTCAAATCAGCATCCACGGACAAATGCGCCTTGACATAATCAGTCAATGCAATCTCCTGCGATGATGTCAGGCGACGAGGGTTTGCACCTTTAATGCACATCAACTTACCCGGTTGAGCAAAGACGGCAAGCATCCGATCTCCCTCGCGTGGCAGAATGTTATCGAAATTGCCGTGTTCAAGCGATTCCATCTCGGCAGGATCGCCGTATATCTGGTGACGTGGCGAAGCAGTCGATGGATTTGCGGCTGCGATTGTCGCCGAGTGCGTTCCGCTGAAAAACGCGACAACGCCCACCACGATCGCCGCAACGGCCACAATGGCCGCCACAATGCGTTTGCGAACTCCTCGAATCTCCCCGTTGGCCCTTGAACCGTCTGCGGCGACCACCTTTATGGCCTTGATGCCACGTTTGCGCAGTTCAGCGAACACCTCCTCCCGCGAAGGAGCGTTCATCGTGGATTCATGACGAACTCCATCGGAGGTCTTATATGCGTACGTATACCTCATCACTCCTTGACCTTGCGGGTCTCGGGCTTGATCTTGATGGGTTCAGTAGGCATAGCGTGCACCTTTTCCCAGATTGCCTTCTGGACATCATTCGTAGGGGCAGGCGCCCAACCCTCTTCACAAGCCTTCTTGTATGTAGAAAGCACATAGGGTTTCACTCCGTAGCCCGCAAGATAAGGGGTGAATCGAGCCATGACATCTACAGGAAGTCGGCAGTCCACATGCTTATCGAGGCCATCGGATGAAGTGATGCACCCCATAAGCGATTCAGGGTAGTTGGAGTCCTGGGCTCCGGCGAGGAGCGCAAATCCTCTCGTCAATTCCTTTTGGACGCGTGCCGCAAAAAACACCTTCTTCTCTCCAGCACCCTTGGAAAGCGGGGCGACATTCACCATGCACCACCTCTGTTCAGGCGCATGGAGAATTGACGGCAAGGATTCGTCGTCAATAACGAAAAGCGTGGCGTTTCCCTCGATCACAGGAGTCGGGAACGTAAAGGCGCCTTCCTTGACCTGGATGTCAATCTTTGCATTCTTTGCAAACACCTCAGCGTTCTGCGCAAGCCACTCGGCGGGAGCCTTCTTCTGCGCATTTACGTAGACAATTGTTCCCTGCTGGGTGCCGGGGACCTTCAGCTTGCCGCCCGTACGCCTGTAGATGACGGATTGCAGCTTTGCCCGGTCGATCTTTTTTGCGACATTCTTGCCGTTTGGATTTGCAGCTGTCGTCGGTTTTTCCGCACGAACATCTCCAATCATGCAAAGCGATGCCGTGGACAAGGCAAAGACAGTCAGAAATTTTCTCATCTTATTTACTTCCTTTCTTTCTCAAAAGCATACGCTTTGAAATGGGGCTTAACCTCAACGGCGCAATGCCTTTTTGCTCCAAAAGCTGATTGGCCGCCGTGACAAAATCTTCGACGTCCTGAATTGTCGCATCCGGGTTCTTCTTCAGCTCCGCAATCTCATGCTGAAGCATCATCTTGTACCGCGCAAGCTCCTGATACTCCCGACGGGTGTCGAGCAGTATCTGTCCGAGATCCTCGCCGGCATCGAGACGAGCCTTGAGATCTATCTTTGTCTCAACCATCGCCAGTTTCAATTCGGCATCCTCTGGAGAATCTTCCTCGGAAACAACAATTGGCGTTTCAAGCGACTTCAGGAAATCGTCCGTGAAGCGCTTCGTGTAGGTAGGCGTCCCGACGAGCGTTTCACCGGGTGTCATCGTAAGCAGTGCGGCGATTTCGTTCTCGCTTCGATGCTTGAAGATCGCATATCTGGGAGGTGCCTCCGTGAGCGAAGTTGTATTGGTGTATCCCGGTGGCGGACGATGCATCGCCCGCCACTTTCTCAATTCGACCTCATTGAGTTCATTTGTGCGCTCAATGGGATATTTCCATTTGGGAAGCTTCTTCTCAGGTTCGGGTACGGTCGCAGCCGGCGCAGCGTCAGCCAATCGCTTCACGGTCTTTGTCTCCGTCTTCAGAGTTCTCCGGGGGACTTTCTTCTCTGCGGGATCTTTCTTTTGAGGCAGCAAGAACCAAAACGCAGCACCGATGACCGCCACAATCGCAACCGACGAGACAAGAGAAAGCTTATGCCTGTTTTGAGCGTTTTGCTTTGTCTCCTTGACGCTGGAGCCTTGCGAGATGTTAATGGGGGAAATATTCAGCCCCCTGCATTTTGCGACGCAATCGCCTCGGTCATTTGCCTCCATGACCTTTTCTGCCGTCGCACCGTCAGGCGTTCTGTATTTTACCTTGAATGTCATGATTGAGATGTTCCATATCTTTTTGGACAAGCGCAAGAGTGAACTCCCACATGAACAAACCTCTCTCCAAAAAGAATGCCGGTAGTATACATCATCAGTCCTGAAACGACAAGCAAATCGCAAACAAGAAAAAGGGAGTAGTTTTTTTTCTAAGGTGCGCACGGATTGGAAGTTTGTGCTATACTCTACAACAGGTAAAGGGAGGTGCATCATGTTGGCAGACGAAATTTCGACGGCACATACTGAAACAGCCCAAACCAAAGCTGGCGGTCGATCGAGACTGTCCTGTGTGCTTTTGGCATCTTTTGCGGTGCTGACGGCATCGGGAATTCCGATGACTGAGACGGCCGACTTCGTCAACGACGCACCCCCTGACGGTTGGACGCTTTCAAACGGCGAGTGGACATCGCCTCAATATCCATATCCCGTTTCGGAGATTTCGTTCTCCTATTCTGCGCAGTCATCCAACGGACTCGCAGAAGTTTCCGCAAGCAGCGGCGGCACCGTTTGGACACCGCTTGCATCTCTACGCGCCGCGTCAACAAGCGCCACACTGCGCCTCTCGGAGGATGTCGGCATCCGTTCGTTCCGCATTGCGCCTTCGGAAGCGAAATTGACGTCTTTCTCAGCCACATGGATGGATCCGCGTCTGCCCGCGCCGCAGAACATCTCCGCTGTGGCATTCTCCGAAGATACCGTAGAAGTATCATGGGATCCTGTAGACGGCGCGACGTCGTATCGCATCACCGTATGGACGAATGCGACAGTTGGCGCATCAAGCGGAAATGAAGTGTGGTGCGACGGCTTCTCAAATGCCGGCGCCGGTTCGACAAGTGCGTCAGCAATCAACACCGAGACGTTCAACTCCTCATACGCAGACATTGAAGGATGGGAATGCGGAACGTACGTATATCCGTCCACGAGCCGCCGGTGCTGTGCGCATCGGCGGCTCGGAGAAATCCCGTGCCGGTTCGCTACTGACGCCGCCCCTGTCTGCGGGTGACTGGCATCTTCGTCTGCGAGCCTGGCGGTACAGCGCCAGTGACGGCAACATGATGCCGGTGTTGCGGGTTTCTGGAGGCGAAACCAGTCTCGTATGTGTCGCCTCGTTCTCGCTCGGTGCGGCGGAGCCGGAGGAACTGACGTTGCGTCTGCCCAGATTGAATGACGGTGATAGGCTTTTGCTGTGTTCCTTCACCAACAGATCTCCGAGAGTCGTCATCGACCGAATTTCCCTCCTTTCAGGATACTCCGCAGGAGAATCCGTGCCGGTCACTGTTGCGGAGATCTCCGCTGCCGCCACCGCCAGTTCGTGCATCATTCAGAATCTTCCGCATGGAGCGGTCGTGTTTGTCGGCGTATCGGCGATGGGCGCTGACGACCTGCAAGGCATACAGTCGCCCGGCGCGGAGACGGATCTCTCCAATCCGCCGCCGAGAGCCGTGCTGAACGCCGTGCCAATCTCATCGCTTTCCGGTTTCGCATATTCGCAAAACTTTGAAGTGCTTTCTGATGCCGACACACAATGGCTCAACGGGACGACACTGCCGTTCTGGCAGGCGTTCAAGTTGTCCGATGACACAGTGGAGCCTGTTGAAAAGCTGTCCAGGACGGACGGGAAGGCTCAGGCAGGCGGGATCTACAGGCTCGCATCCAGTGCGTACACGAATGGATGCGCATTCGGCGCCTGCGCGGCGGCGGGGAACGGATATGTGTGGGGCGTTGCGTTCACGAACGACACTTCGGACAAGGTGTCGCTCACGAACCTGTCGTTTCGTGCCGCGCAATGGGGGTTCGGAAACACGACTTCGCAGTGCATACGCCTGTCCGTCATCGTCACAAACGAACTCGTGAACATCGCCAGCGATGGCGCATGGTTTGAAATATCGGATCTGCAGTTCAATACGCCGTTCAGCGACGGTGGCGTTCATGCCGCACCGCATGGCGGCGAAGCCCCGCTATCGGCGACGATAGACGGCGTCGAGATGCTGCCGGGCGACATGCTCTTGCTGAAATGGTCGTTCGTCAGACCGTCCGGACAGTCCGGGCGGTCGGCGGTGCTCGGCATCGATGACGTGTGCGCACATTTCTCTAAACGTGGACGCGGTTTCGTCATCAGCCTTGCCAGCGCCGCCGCAGATTGACATGAAAGACCTTGCATGAGTTGCGCGGATCCGGAAGGCACTGCGAAGTCGATATGTCAAAACAGTGAAAGCTGGGACACCGGGCCAAACGACCGGCGGTGTTCGCTGCACGGGCCAAGCCTCTGCAGGGCGGCGATGTGCGCCGCAGTTGGATACCCTTTGTGCTTGGCAAAGCCGTATCCGGGATATTTCGCCTCCATTTCGACGCAGTACGCATCACGTGCGGTCTTGGCGAGGATGGATGCCGCCGCGATCAGCATTGACCTGGAATCGCCTTTGATCACGCTTGTCGCGTGAGGGAGCGTCCGCACAGGAAGCCCGTCTACAAGCACATGCAGCATTGTCGCCGCATCGAAATTCATGGCGGATAGCACCATGTCATGCGCACGTTTCATTGCAAGATGCGTTGCTCGGAGGATGTTCAGCCTGTCTATCTCGCCAGACGTTGCAGAGGCTATCGCCCAAATGCACTCAGGCGTTGCCTTGATTGTCTCCGCAAGGATTGTGCGCTTTTTTTCGGTGAGCTTCTTTGAATCGTTGACATCCGCCCATTCTCCGTGCAGAAGCCTTTCGGCGGCGGCGAGCGGCAGATGCACCGCGGCGGCGAACACCGGACCCGCAAGCGGGCCGCGTCCCGCCTCGTCTATTCCTGCCACAGGGTCGCCGGCCATCCTCTCAAGTTCAAGCGTCATCAGAGCAGCCTGTCAATAACGGTTATGTATTTCCACTGCGGATTTTCAAGTGAGCCGTAAACCTTGAACTCAAGCAGAAGCTTTGAAAACGTCCATGTGATCGGATTCGCTATCTTTCCGATTATCGAATCGTTCCTGAAAAGCCGGACGCGGGCCGTGAAATCGAGATTGTCGTCCGGCATTGAATATGAGCCAGTACATTCAATCTTGAAGATGTCGCCGTATACGCTGGCTTTTTCGGTGCGGATCACGCCGTTTGTTATTACGCAGTCCAATTCTGCATTTGACTGGTCTACCAGCGAGGATATGCCCGGCACGGTCTTGGCGAGATAGTCTGTCAGTCCGGCAAAAAGCTTCAGGCGGGCGATTTGCCCGTCAGATATCTTCACGGAAGCCTTGCCGTTGATGCGCGAGAGAAGTCCGGTTGACGCAAGCGGCGCTTCTAATTCAACAGTCCCAGACACCCTGCCCTTCATGTCGGAAGTCTGCATTCCGAAAACCTCCGAGACGTCTTCTACGGGAATGTCGCGTCCGTTTATCGCCACTTTGAACGAGGCGCGGCTTTCATCAAAACCGGGGAATGAGATTGCGCCTGTGCCGGAGATTGCACCGCCATGGCGCGTCTTGGATTTTGCGTCATGGAAAGAGACTGTGTCCCCGCGAAGCCTGAATTCCGTATATGCGTCACGGAGCGGGATGCCGAAGAACGAGCCTTTTTCAAAGGCGATCGTTCCGTCGATGCGGTTTGTGGAAGCATGTCTCGGATCAACGGCAAGCGTTCCGTCAAGCGTCATGACTGGATTTGTCTCCGGCTGCAGACAGTCGAGCGTGCCGTCATTCAGCACATCGGCGATGGCGAGCGCGTTTGAGAGCGAGGTCGTTGAGTGAATGTTGCGAAATGTGACGAATCCGACGTCATTTGTGTTTTCGTAGAACACAGAGCCTCTCATGTACGTGCCATCGGCGATGCGCGCATCGATCGGCCCCACGGTGATATGGGCGTTCTGGCAGTGTCCGCGCACAAACACGCGGATGTCGACATTCCCCTGCGCCGTCTTAAGCGGAACTTCGCGATAGGCGCCGCCTGTGGGGTGCAGGTCGAGGAAGATTCTGAGATCTGAGTTTCTGAGATTGACCTCAAATCTGCATCCAGCATCCACAGGGGCGGTGACACCGGTAAACGCATCGATGAACTGATAGCTGTTTGCGATGTCCAATGCCTGAAGCATGGGACGGATGTTCGCCTGACGGGCTTGTCCATGGACGCTTCCGGCGACGCGCTGCTCCGGAATGTTCAGTTCGCAGTCACCCGTCACTTCCATCGACACGTCGCGATCTGGGAATTTGACGCATACACCGTTGAATCTCAGGATGTCGTTGGAGGATGAAACACGTGCAACATGTACGCGCTCGGCCCTGAGATCAAGGATGTCTGGATTTACCAAAGTGAGGGCGAACGGCGCAAAGGACGGCAATTCAAGCTCAAGCGGTTCATTTGTCTCGTTGAAATCGTGTGAACCCGGAAATTCTACGGAATCGGGAATGTAGTAGCCGGCCGGAAGACGTGGCATCTTCAACTCCGTCACCGTTGCCGACTTTACAATGTTTTCCATCCGCCACGGCAACCGGGAGAACGAAAGTTTGATGTCTATGCGTTCAGCGGAGAGAAAAGGCTTTGCCTCCGATTTTCCGTCACAGAACAATCTTATGCCATCCATGCGGATTGCACATGGGAAACGGATGCTTGCCGACTCTATGCGCAGAACGGCGTTGGACGAAGAGCAGACATCCGATATGCGTTCCAGAACGCCGTCCGGCAACCGCACTTCAAGACGGGACAACAGAAAGATGGACAAGACCGTGAGCGCAAGCAGTATGAAGAGAATCTGGAAAATCTTTTTCATTGCGCTATGGCAGCCCCAAGGAGAGTCGAACTCCTCTTACCTGGATGAGAACCAGGTGTCCTAGCCGATAGACGATGGGGCCAGTCAGTTGTTTGGTGCACCCGGTGGGATTTGAACCCACACACCTTGCGGCACTAGAACCTGAATCTAGCGTGTATGCCAATTTCACCACGGGTGCAAAACAGGGGTGTAAGATACCATATTGCGGCTTTGAATGCAAGCGAAATTGTTGCATGATTTCCAAAATTTCTTTTGTGGAGGCGGCTGATGATGAAAGAACTTCGTGATTCCGGATTACAGCGAGGGTGTCTGGCGGATCCTTTGAGCACATTGCCCGAAATCGTAATGAACGGCATATGCGCTCAAACCAAAGAGGGCTGAACGTAATTCAGCCCTATCGTTCGATGGGATCACAGCAGATCCAGTACCCGCGTTGCGCCTATGTTGGGCTGTGCGGGATCGGCGTAGTATTTCGTTATGGTCTTGATGTCGTCGCCAGAGAGCGAAACGGCGATTTCCGCTCCGTACTTCTGGTAGACGTGGTCAATGCATATCTTGCGGAGTTCATATGCGGCCTTGTTGCCGCGAAATCCGAGGGAACGCATCGAACGGTTGATGTCGACAAATGTCTCGTCGGTGACGTCCAGTCCGCGAAGCCCCCCGAAATCGTCGAACCTCATCCATATGTCATCGTGGATCGGCCAGCAGACGTGCCGCCCGGATGTCAACTCCGTTTTGTGTGGCGTATATGTGAGGTAATGGTGCGAATCCCTTTCGATGAAGTTCTCCTCCTTCAGGCGCAGGACATCTCCGTTGCGCATGGCGAATTCCAGCATCATCGTCGCCACGAACCAATGTTCGCCGGTTAATTTCTGGTACCATGCCT
>CAZMNN010000064.1:0-8541 GCA_964567665.1 uncultured Lentisphaeraceae bacterium | reverse complement strand
GAGACGCGCATCCTTGCGGCTCTGCACTCCTCGCGGAAGGTCGAAATCACGCTCAAAGGCATCCATCGACGCAAGGAAGTCGTCAGGCCCAGCGCCTACAACAACAGCCCCTGCACCGCCCCGCAGACGCTTGCCGCTGAACAGGTCTACATGAGCCATGCGGAATCCGGATCGCGTCTCACCTGCCGCATCTGCATAGGCGTCGCATGAAACGACAGCCGCTGCCGCCCGCGCATCCCATGAGACGTTCAGCCATTCACCGACGTTCTCACGTATCTTCAGCGGCAACTGGAGAATGCGAAAGACTGCAACTGGCGGAACATCCATGGCAAGGCCACTGTAGGCTATATCCCGCTCGCAGATGAAGTCCACAAGCGTGAAGGCTACATACCCGTCTCCCGTCCTGACACTGACGCGTACCTTGTACGGCGCGGTCTCAAAGCCTACGACAAGTTCATCGCCTTTGCGGCTGATCTGGTTTGCCGGATACGTGGTGCTACGATTCTGGTGCGCGAGTTTGATTTCATTGTTGAACGGACGCGACTGCATTGCCGCGAAGAGAGGAATCCTCTCTCGCACGTCAAGGCACTCCTCACCGTTCGCCTTAAGGACAAGGGATTTCACGGCGGCGTCTCCGCCAACAGTCAACCGGAACCTCGCCGTCTCGATTACGACATCATCGGATGTCGCGCCCACAGACGCCGCAAACGCGGCGGCAAACACGGTTGTGACCATTTTGCACATCATTGATTGTCTCCTTTCCGTCCTCTACCGAATTATCACGGTCATGCCGATCTTCGGATCCATGAAAGCCGACACAACGGCCGCGCCATCCCCGGAGTAGGCAATCGCAACACGGTGCGCACCTGGCGCACCAAAAATAGAATAGGTCGAGCCTTCTGGCGACACGCGCACTCCGTCCACCGAAACGGAGACTTCACTCATTGCGGCAGAGATGTTGAACGTGGCGGTGCCGCCGACCTTGAACATCCAGTCCAGCTCCAGCAAATCCCCGTCAGCAAGCTCCAGTCCGGAGACGGCATTCGTCGTCACGTTGGCCGTCGCCGTCCGCACGGAGACCCTGCTTCGCGACAAGGCCCGGCCAAAATCTGCACGCCAATCGTATTCAGCCGCGCCAAGGTCGATTGTCCGGTTGAGGACACGAAGATTCCCATCAACATCCATCGAATTCCCATATTCCTCCCGGTTGACGCCGCAATCTACCAGTTCAGCGACCTTTGCTCCGGTGAACGACAGCGTCTCAAGGTTGTACGCCTGCGCAATACGTTCGATCGACATCACCTTGAACCGCGCCGCATTCGCATCTGTAGGCTGTGTTCCGGCGATTCCGGTGCAGACGATGTTCCCCGAACACGGCGGACGGAATCCATCCGCCGTACCGCCGTTGTTGCGGATCTGGCAAGCGAACACGCAGTTCGTGACGCCCTGAATGCTGGTGTCCGAAAGATAGACCTGCTCGAATCCGGCCTGCAGATTCTTGCTCGTGTTCCGCACAGTGCAGTTGACGAGAGGAAAATCGACCGTAAACATGCTTGAGACAAGAATCACGCTGTCGTAGAATCCGCCGAACCTTTCCTGAAAATTGCCGTCAAACCCCGTGCCGACAGAGGCAGTGTCGCCCATAAGTCGGCAACGTTCATAGCGTCCGCCGTGGGCCAGCGCACTGCGCGGAGCGATGCAGTCTACGACCGTGCAGTCAACGAGACAGGCGCGGGGCGAGAGTCCCAGAAAGCCACCGGCGTAATTGTCGTCAATCCGCTGCGTGTCGCCCCCGGCGCCATCCAGTAGCCAACGCGCATATCCATTGCGCAGGGTAAAGCCTTTCAAGACACCGTCCGCCTCAACTACGGCACAGCGAACCGCATCCGATCCGCAGCCGAGCGTTCCCTCTCGGCAGGATGTCGTGGCCTGTGCGCCTGTGATGAACGTCACGGATGGCCCTTCGTCGGAGACAACGGTGACACCTGACGGAACAAGCACTCGCGCACGGATCGCATCTGACGCAGAATGACGGGCCGCGCCCTCCGTATAGTCGCCTCTGGCTGCATGTATGACGTCCCCTGCCATCAGATAATCGTTCGTGCAGATTGAAATCAACGTCCGCTTCGCGGATTCCAGGGTGAAACCATCGCCGGAATCGTCCGGCATCGCCGCGTTCACGTACCAGTTTGTGCCGAAGACGAAAACTGGAACATCCGTCACCGAAACGCCGCCGGACGCCCCGAAGGATGGTGCCGTGTATGTCCAGCGTGTGCCAGGCTGCACATTGCCGTCCACAAGAAAACCCTTTACGGGACGCCGTGCATCCGAAAGCTCCACGACAACAGTATCGCCTTCTTCCACGGCATTTGTGCCGCTTAGGGAGAGCATACCGGCATCAATTGCAGACGGCGCAATCAAAACCGGCACGGGACGCTGAAAAGCGCCAGGCAACGGCTTTCCGTCCACAAAGAGAAGAGGTGTTCCGTCCAATCCCGGTTCGTATGTCTTCCAGAACGTCGCCTCATCGTAATATCCATGACCGATGGCTTCAGATGTAGCCAGAAGACGATAGTCATGAGCTCGAGCATCGGCAAAACGGATATTCCCCGTCGCAGCGTCTGGCGCGTTCCCAGCTGTGTCCGCCGCCGGATAGTAATTCGGCGCAGTAAAGCAGCCGCGCACAGTCCATGCCCAGCTCGCCGAGGGCGCGATTCCGCCGGATATCACGCATCCGTACGCCACGTGCTGACTGCCCACCGCGCGTTGGTTCGCTGAACTGTCCGCAACAAGCGTCGTCTGCCGTGCAGTGCAGGTATCCAGCAATATCGGCCCTCCCGCACCATCAGCGCTGCCTGACGCAACGCAGCCATAGACCGCGCATGACGTCATCCGCCCCTGTTCGACAAGACGCACTCCGCCAAAGCCGCTGCACCGCGTAACGCGGCAGCGAACAAGGTGCGGCCCGTAGCCCGCCGAACCGCGATATGCTACGCAGTTAGATATTACGCAATCGGAAATGATGCACGATCCACCGGTCTTTACTGCGCCACCCTGATCCATTGGCGTGTTATGCGAAGGATTCTCCTCGGCGGACGAAAGTCCCGCGTGTCCGTCCACAAGCGTAAAGCCCTGCACACAGATGTTGCCCTCGATCGCCTGCACACAGCGGACAGCGCCAGATCCGCATCCGTTTGCGCCAACCGGCGCATTCGGATCTCCCGCTCCATGGATGAAGCTCCTTTCCGCACCGGCGCCAACGAGGCGAAGAGCCTTGGTGATTGCAACCCGGTTCGAAACACCATCCGCTAAAGTGCCGCCATCCCTGTAGTGACCGGCAGCCGCACGGATAAGTCCCATCGACTTCGAAGCGCCTACGGCATCCTGAAGCGTCGCATACGGCCTTTCCGAAGTGCCGTCCGCAACACCTACATCCGCTGTGGGATCTACATGGATTACGGATGCTGCACGGATAACAGAACATGTCATGGAGATGGAGGTGTCAGGCGGAGGCACAAATGCGAACGTGTCGTCCGGCATCGGATAGCGAATCCTCCGATCGCCGTCCGCCATGCAGTCGATGCGATAGACGCCAATATCCGACGTGTGAGAGATCTCAGCTTGATATTGCGTCGGATACGCCTCTGGATGGAAATACAGATCCTCGTATACCGTCTGATCCGCGACCACGAACGGCAGACCTTCAACGCGCACACGCCCGCCGGCAGGTGTGGCCACTGCCTGTACGCATCCCGCATTGATCGTACCTTCATGCGGAACTTCGCCATGCGCGTAGTCCTCGTACACATTCAGCCCGGCAGGCGGATGCAGCGTGGACAGCGCATCAGCAGTCCCCAAGCCTATGGCGTCCGACCCTGTCACCAACCGCCAGTCTTCAAATGCTGGCGCCATGAACTGCTCGTTTGCCTTCCCCTCAATGCAATCCGCAGACGTAAGGCGAGAGGTGTCCGCATTGTCGATGGGCGAAGCGGAATCCTTCTGGCGGCAGAACAGTGTGTGACTGGCCTCTATATGCCCTGCCGAATACGTCAGATAGTCCTGTCCAGCCAAAACGCAGTTCTTCAGCGCATGTTGCTCATCAAGAGCCGACGCCAGATACTTTGTCCCGTTCCGGTAGAACGTGCAGTTTATGCATGAGACGTCCGTTCCGACAAGATAGTTTGCGCCGGATTCGGAACTTGGCAGCGTTGCAGTGACGAGACAGTAGACAAGCGTTGCAGCGGCAGCGGTTTCGGCGCCGCATCCGCCCTCGAAGCGACACCGGAGATACGTTCCGCCTCGCACTTGTCCGCCGCGCACACCGCGATTGCCGAAAAAGCGGCAGTCGGCGAACCAGACGTTTCCGCTCTCCGCCGACGCACCGCCCGCATATGTCCGTGCATCGCCTGCGACACCTTCAGACGCATGGCAGGCGCCGTCACGGATCGTAAACCCGCGAATTACGACAACATCAGAGGCCGTAGCCTGTACAAGGACACACCGGACGGCCGCCGGACCGCGCCCAAACTTCTCCGCAGAGTCAAATGCTCCCACTATTACGGTGTCGGCCGGGTCATCACTTGTTGCGGCCAAAGTCAGGGATTTTGTGATGTGGACACGATTTGTGCCTTCTGCCGCATCAACGCCGCCGCCATTATCATATATGCCCGGTCGCACATAGACAGTGTCTCCGCTTTGGGCAGCGTCTACGGCTGCCTGGATGGTTGAGTATGGCGCATTCCCGTGGCAATCCACATAGAGATCTGCGGCGGTGGCAGAAAAGGCAGCGCAGCACATGAAGTAGGATGTCAGATTCTTCATTCTCATCTCTCGACTCCTTTACTTGTCAAGCTGTGGCGTTACGAAAACATCGTCGATGTCGGCGAAGACGGATTCGCCGCGCAGTCTGAACCGGTGGGCAACACGCTCCGTGGCAAGTCCAAGCTTTGGCGTATCTATGGAATAAGTCATCCATTCCGACGTCAGATCGAAGAGATTGTTCTTTGATGTGCCGTCGATCATCCTGTAGCCTGGAACGCCCGGCAGATGGTCAACGTAGTTCCCTGTCCACAGGCAAAGCCGACCTTTTCCGCGCGCTCGGAAAGTCGTATGTAGAACGCCCTTTCCTGGCCCTATGAAATATTGCGAAACATCCGTTTCGGGATGTCCCTCTATGTGGATGTAGCGGTTGCCGTTCTCGGTCTGGATGCGTCCGGGCGTACGGGCCGCGTTCCATTCCTTCGGCACGTCGGGACTCGTCCATCGCGTCCACGTGAACCGTCGATCCGTCGGATTGGGGCGAGTGGCCTCGAAGCCCGCATTCTTCCACGGCGCAGTGTCGCGCCCCTGTCCAATGCCAGCGGCGCGTGATGGCGTGAACTTCATGTTGATGAATGTCGCCGGAGCATAGAACCCTCCGCCGCAGGCGCTTGAAGATTCGCGAGGTGCACCCTCAACCTCACGCTGCCGCGCCACGTTGAGCCTCCATGTCGCACCGTCAAAGCAGTTCTGTCCGATCTCCGAGCACGGTATCGCTATTTCGAGAGTCCAGCGATCACTACCCTTCTTCACAGCCCAGCGGGAAGATGTCTTGAACGCATTGTCCTTGTCGGAAACCGAGCGGATCAGCATGTCGACAATCTGTCCCTCCGAGTTGATCATCAGCTGATAGCACCTGTCTGCCATGTCCGGATACGAGTAGAACAGTTCAAGATGGTTGCCGAGATCTGCATAACCGTGAATCCTGTCCACAGTCTTGTCGGCCTTCATCATTGCCGGTGTCGGCTCCATGGCCTCAACGGCAACGTAGAGATTGTCTCTGTCGTAGACGACGCGCACAAACGTCTGCTGAAGGTCTGCCGTCTTCACTTTCCCCCAATCCGGCGCCTTGAAGTTCGTAAGGACATCCGCATTTCGCCAGTCCGCCTCGTCCAGTACGCCATCGACAATGATTTCCCCTTTGCGCCGATAGACGTTGAGTTCCCTAAAATTCTCAAGATAGGATTTTCGCGCGACAAGCCATGTGCGCTCAAAGACGCTCTTCTCCATCGCAACGTGCCTGAGTGCACGCGGATCAGGGTCGGACTGCGCCAACTCGACGGCCTTAGCCAGGAGCGACTTGAGCCGATCCTCCATTCCCGCCTGGTCGAGGCAACGTCCAAGCGGGGCGCCAGATCCCCAACCGATGCAGCCTGGCGTCTCGAAGAAGGCCTTCTCCAGCCCTCGGCGGAATTCACGCATCGCCCCCTCCCATGCGATGCGGCCGTAATAGAGCGAGTTCGCCTCCTCATATTCACGCTCGTAGTTGCGCGTGACGTCCCATTCAAAACGCGCCGAGAGGTAGCATGTCTGCCACATCGCATACCACCAGTCATTGCTGCCATAGAATGGCTTCATGTCTTTGGCGTAACGGAGAAAGCGCGGATATGGCCCCATGACGCAGAAATGCGACCCTGAGCAGCCCATCTGCGTGTATTCCCTAAAATTCCGGTACAGGACTGACTCTGACGGAAGCATATCGCAGCCGGGCGAACCGAACGAATCGAAATTTCCGATCTCGTCCCGGTTGACGACAAGCGGATGCCCCGTCGCCGCCCAACGTGAGTAGATGTTCTTCATCTCGCGGTTGATTGTGCACACAGGGTCAAGGCAGCTGTGCCGCCAGCACTGGTTGTTGAAGCTCACGAACACCTTGAGGCGAGGATCTATCTTCACACGGACAGGGGGATACCAGTAGTTCTGATATGCCCATCCACCGAACTTCGCATCTGGAAACCGTTTCCAGACGCGGCTGGCGATTCCATTTACCATGTGCCAGTAGCGGTCGGACATCTCACCCTTTGTACCAGCCGCCTCCGGCGCATCAAGTGCCTTGCAGTTCTCGCATTCACACCAAAGCGTAGTGTCATTGTTGCCGATCGTCATGTACGAGTCGCGTCCGTGCGGACAGTCAATCCATCTGCAGATCGTCTCTGCAGCATGGTCAAGATACTTCTCGTTCGAAACGCACGGATTGCGGTCGTTCGGACCCCAGATGAGCTTGCGGAGTCCGTTCTCTACGGGAAACCACTCCGGATGCTTCGCGAACATGGCCTCGGCCACTTCCTTCGGGGTCCGAAACGATTCGTTACCGATGTCCGCCATCAGTAATGTAGACTGGATGTGTCCGCAGGGGCCCACCCCCATTTCGCACAGCTCCTCAAGCCGGTCAGCCTCCTCCGTGCGGCAGTTGCGCTTCCTGTCCCAGAAACGGTTAAGTGGAAGCCCCTGCGACTGCATGTTGTTGCGGAGCGACCAAAGTCCGCCTTCATCGCCGGTTGTGCGCGTCTCACGGATCTTGAGAAACGGTCTGTGCGTCGTCTTGCCGTACGGAATCTCGACTGTGCGCGACTTGTTCACGCAATATTCTCCGTCTTCACCCGGAACGAGCCAGCGCATTCCCGCACATGTCTTCAGTATCTCGTATGCACCATAGGCAGTGCCGCGTGGCGATGCACCTGTGACGGTGATGCCATCAGCGTCCGCTTCGATGGTGAACACATCGCCATCCCAAGGCATATTGGACGAATCTGCCGCCGTCACAAGACGGATCGGAACCTTATTCAGTGCATTCGACGGCATCGCGTCCGCTGCAACCTGACCAGATAAGCACAAATACTTCTCAAGTTCGCGGGCGGCGAACCGCTCTGGGCGCGAGGCGTCTTCGGCAAGAACCACTTCAAACATAGCGATGCCATCCTTGACGAGAGCCACCTTACCGGAGGACGTCTTTGTACACGGCCTGCATTCGTCCGCAAACGAAACGGACGCAAGGGCGCAAAGGACGAACATCAAGCACGACAATCGCCAACGACAAAGCAAAACCAACCGAGCACCGTTCATAAGTGAATCCTTTAGTGGTTTTTTTTTTGTATAATCATACTTATACCAAACCGCGCCATATATGTCAACCAAAACGAAAATGACCGCAGTTTGCCATAATGACGGACACACTCAAAAAAGATGGAACACTCGCCCCTACCCCATTTGCCAAATACTGAACACCGCGAGGAACTGGAGACATGAGCATGTCACGAATGGCGACAAGCGAATGTGCATCGGCGATAGGTGCTGGGGCTTTGTATGGGCCGACCACGCGAGAAGGAAGCGCATCCTCAACAAGGAACACCCTTTCCCAATCCACCGAAAAACCGACGGATCAAGGAATGAAAAACAGTCCATCGCCACCGCTACATAGCTACATATGCAGCGGAAGCACATTCTTTAACAGTTCTGGAATGCCACCTTTGAGGAGAAACTAATCAAATGCACGGCTTCGCATGGCAGACCTGTAAAACGGATTCAATTCAATCATCCGCGGAACAATGAATGTCAGCAAGCAGTTGCGGCACGGTGAGCCGGTTCGCCGCCAGGAAGTCCGCGATGTCGTAGCGGTCGGCGAACCTCTTCGCCACGCCGCGCACGAGCACCCGCATTGCCGTCGGCCCATAGTGGCGCGCGACCTTCTCGCCGAACCCGCCGTCAACGACGCCGTCCTCCAGC
>CAZMNN010000063.1:0-8657 GCA_964567665.1 uncultured Lentisphaeraceae bacterium | reverse complement strand
GGGTAGTGCGGGACCCGCCCGTGCGAGAGTAGGGCGCCGCCGGCAATTTTTTTTTGTTCACACGCCGCGCCGTCAGGCGCGGCAACGCATCAATGCGGTTTCTCAGGAGGATGAGGCATGGAAGCAGACACTAACGAATATCGCGAGAACCGTTTGGCCGCGATGGCGGAACTTGAGAAGCTCGGGTTCCGCCCTTTCGGTCGTGCGTACCCGCATGATGACCTTTCGAAGATCCGGGCGGATTTCGTCGAGGGGGAAGAGGTGTCGGCGGCGGGACGCCTGATGATGATCCGCCGCATGGGCAAGATGAATTTCTGCACCATGAACGACGGCACCGACCGCTTCCAGCTCATCTTCAAGCGCGATGAACTCGCCGAACGCCTCTTTGTCGGCTTCAAGCAGCTTCACCTTGGCGACATCATCGGCGTGAAGGGAGTTCTCTTCACCACACAGCGCGGCGAGAAGTCGATTGTGGTCAAGGACTGGGAGCTTCTTGCCAAGGCGCTTGAACAGCCGCCGGAGAAGTTCCACGGATTGACCGACCAGGAGGAACGCTACCGTCGCCGCTATGTGGATCTCATGACGAACGACGAATCCCGCAACCGCTTCATCACACGGTCGAAGATTCTCGCCGAAGCGCGCAAATACCTTTGGAGCAAGGGTTTCAACGAGGTAGAGACGCCCATTCTCCAGAGCCAGGCTGGCGGAGCCGCCGCAAAGCCGTTCGAAACGCACTTCAATGCGCTTGACCAGCATATGGTGCTGCGCATCGCGCCCGAACTCTATCTCAAGCGCCTCATCGTCGGCGGGATGAACAAGGTCTTTGAGCTTGGCAAGGATTTCCGCAACGAGGGCATCGACCGTAGCCACAATCCGGAGTTCACCGTGCTTGAGGTGTATGAGGCCTACGGCGACAGAAAGTCGATGGAGGACATAATCGAAGGTCTGCTTCCTCACCTTTGCGACAGCGTAATCGGTACACGGAGGATCGAATACGGCGAGGCCAAGGAGATCATTGACTTTACGCCGCCGTACAGGCGCGTTGCATATTCCGACCTCGTCAAGGAGAAGATGGGTGCGGACTGGTTTGACCTGCCGTTTGACGTTCAGATGGAGAAGGCGAAGGCCGCCGGCAAGGCCGAGGATGTGAATCTTGAGCTTGACGGCGTCACGGATACCCTGATGCTCACGCATGAGGTCTACGACAAGATGATCGAGAAGACGCTTCGCCAGCCGACGTTCGTGACAAGGCTGCCGCACGAGTTCGTTCCGCTCGCCAAGGCCTGCGAGGACGATCCGAAGCTGGTTGACGTGTTTGAGTTCGTAGTCGCCGGCCGTGAGCTTTGCCCGGGCTACACTGAGCAGAACAATCCTCTTGAGCAGCGCAAGGCGCTTGAGAACCAGGCGGGCGAGGACACCGAGAAGATTGATGAGGATTTCATTTCTGCGCTTGAATGCGGAATGCCGCCCACGGGTGGTCTCGGCATGGGCATGGATCGCCTTGTGATGCTTCTCACGGGTGTGGACGGCATTCGTGATGTCGTTCTCTTCCCTCAGATGAAGAGGGCGTAGGGCGGAGGATTCTGCCGTGCGCGGTGCTTTCATCACGTTTGAAGGCGGCGAGGGCTGCGGAAAGAGCACCCAGATCCAGCTGCTTGCGGAGCGTCTTCGCTCTAACGGCAAACAGGTGCTTGTGACGAGGGAGCCAGGCGGCACCGTACTTTCCGAAAGAATCCGCAGGCTTGTGCGCGAAGAGGCGGATGACCCGCCGAACCCATGCGCCGAAACATTGCTGTTTCTCGCCAGCCGCGCACAGCTTGTCGCCAATGTCATGCGTCCCGCGCTCGAGTCAGGGACGTGGGTGCTGTGCGACAGGTTCGCCGATTCGACCTTTGCGTATCAAGGGTACGGACGCGGATTTGATGTCGCGGAACTCAAGAGGCTCAACGATTTTGCGACAGGCGGACTGACGCCGGACAGAACCATCCTGCTTGAGCTTTCGCCGGAGCTTGCCGCAGCGCGGATGCGGGCGCGTGAGCGGGTGACGCACACGACGGCGGACAGGATGGAAAGGGCGGGCGACGGATTCCACGAGAGGCTCAGGCGAGGTTTCCTTGAGCTTGCCGCCGCAGAACCCGGCAGATTTTCGGTTGTCGATGCGGATGGAACGGAGTGTGAGGTTTCGGAGCGCATATGGAACTTGATTCAGCCCATGACCTGATCGCCAAGGCGATAGCGGATGGACGCACCGCCCACGGATATCTCGTGATCGGCGGTGTGCGCGGAATGGCTCTCGATCTCGCAAACATGGTGTTGAGAGACCTTTTCCCGGATATCGGCGATGATGGGCTGAAGAAGCATCCCGACATCCATTGGCTCTATCCGGAGAAGAAGTCGCGCATCGTCTCGGTGGAGGCTGTGCACGAGAAGTTCATCGTTCCGATGTCGCAGACGGCGTTCTCCGGCGGATGGAAGGCCGGTGTGCTTGTCGGCGCAGACCGTCTGAACGCTGCCGGCGCGAATGCGTTTCTCAAGACGCTTGAAGAGCCGCCGGAGAGGACTGTGTTTCTTCTGCTTACGGATGCCCCTGAACAGCTTCTTCCGACGATAGTGTCGCGCTGCCAGCGCATAGACCTGCCGGATGCGCGAGAACATCTCCTTTGCGACCCTTGGCGCACAAACGTGTTCGGCATATTGTCCGATCCGGCGCTCGCCGACCTTACGGTGTCCGGGATCCTGAAGAAGGCCGCAGCGGCCGAACGGCTTGCGGAGGTGCTGGCGGCGCTGAAGGATAAGGCGGAGAGCGAAGTTGCTGCAGAGCTTAAGGCGTCTGCGCAGGATGGCGCGGATCTTTCGGATGACGAGGAGAATGCGCTTGTGTCGTCACGCTACCGCGAATACAGACGCGACTTCCTTTTCACGGTGATGGAGTTCTTTGCCGGAAGAATGCGCACCGCTCCCGGATATGCGGCCTACCGCAACGTGGAGGCTGTCGAGGACATGGCACGCTCGTTCGACCGCAACATGAACGAAGCGGCGGTGCTTTCCTGTTTCATGGATCGCGTCCGCCTGTCGGAGATTCCGGGATGAACGATATGCAGGACATCTTTGTCGCAACCGTTCAGATGCCGGAGCGCGGGGTGTTCCTGTTGCGTGTCGATGACGGCATGGACGGATGTTGCGCATCTCGATGCATCGTTCGCGCACAGTGCATCGTTCTGCTTGACTACGGAGAGGATGTCGGTTTCGTAGGAGCCATTGAGCGGTACAGCCCTGAAAGGCACGGTGAGAAAGTGCCGGGCTTCCGTCTGCTGCGGCGCGTCACGGCTCAGGATCGCCAGGTGATTGCGGAGAATGTGAGACTTGCGGAGGCCATGCGCGGAATGTTCCGCGATGCAGTCAGGAACGCACCGGATATGCGCATTCCGTATGCCCGGCTTTCGTTCGGAAGAAAGCGTCTATTCCTTCGGTACGTCTCTGAAAGGGGCAGACCGGACTTTTCGTCCGCGCTGGATCTGATGCGATCCAGATATTCTGTGGATGTCGGCATCAAGGTGATGGGACCGAGAGATGAGGTGGCTATGCTTGGCGGACTTGGCTCGTGCGGCCGCGTGTGCTGCTGCTGCAGTTGGCAGAACCGCTTCCCGTCGCACATTGCTCCGGAGCGTAGAGGAAACCTCACTGCGGCGGCAAACGGCGTATGCGGACGCTTCAAGTGCTGCCTTGCGTTCGAGCGCGAGGACGGATGCGGCTGCTGCGGAGTGTCGTCGGCGGATCAGGGACGCTGTGGCGAAAATGGCAATTCATCAGAAGTTGAGGGTGTGACATGAGAAAGGCATTGATGATGGCTGCTGCGGCCGCATGCATTGCGGCATTTGCGGGCGGAGAAACGGTGAGCATCGAGGCGGACTTCACCACAAACCGCGATTGGCGCGTCTACGGGGACATCCCCGTCAAAGGCGGAATGGCCGGCGCTGACGGGGTTGAGTTTAACTTCCGATGCAGCGACCTTTCGGCGTTCTCATCCTTCACGCTGTATTTCAGGAGCGGCAAGGGATGGTACAAGGCGGATGTCGTGCCTGAGACGGAGAACGAGTGGCAGCGCATCAGGGTCGCGAAAAGCGATGCCGACCGCACGGAGGGCATCCCGGACGGATGGGGCGGCGTCACCGAGCTTCGCTTCAGCGGAAGCAGGGGCGCCGCCAGAAAAGCCGTCATGCAGATCAGCGGACTTAAGACATACAGCGAGGATGCCAAGATCGTGTCCATACGCTTTGAGTCGGGGAAACCGTCTAATTCGGATGCCGTATGGGCGGCGAAGCTTGCGTCTTCGCTGAAGCTGCTCGGTCTTGCGTCTCGGCAGGTGTCTGAGTCGGAGCTGAACGAGGATTCGCTTAAGGGTGTGAGGATTGTTGCGCTGCCGTACAATCCGAAGGTTTCTGCGCGGACGCTTGACATCCTGAAAGGTCATGTCGGACGCGGCGGGCAGCTGCTGGTGTGCTACGTGATGCCGAAAGAGATCGCCGATCTCATCGGCGTTGAGCAGTGCGGCGATTTTGTTCCGGCTTCGCAGTCGGATTCGATATCCGGATTCCTGCGCATGGGTGCGGGGCTTGACGGACAGCCTGCGTTTGCGCCGCAGTCATCGTGGCGTTCCGTAAAGGCCAAGCCGACGGAGGGCGGAAAGGTTGTCGCCGAGTGGGCGGATAAAAACCGCCGTACGCTTGGCGTTCCTGCGCTGATCCGCACTTCCAACGCCCTCTACATGAGCCACATCTGGAACGGCGGATTCGACGCAAGTTCGTTGCAGCTGATGCGTTCGATGGTCTGCAGCCTGTCGCCGGAATTCCGCGATGTGATGGCGGAATTCGCGCAGAGGGCGGAAAGCCGCCGGGAGGAGCACCGGCGGAGGGCGAAGTCTGTTGGGCTGAAGGACGGCGAGCGAAGGCTGGCCTGGTGCCACAGGCCGTACGGCTACGATGCCGAACACGACTGGGAGTCGTCCGTCAGGCTGCTGAAGGAATACGGATATACCGATCTCCTCGCCAATCTCTGCTGGGGCGGACTTGCGTTCTATCGCTCCGATGTCCTGCCTGTCGCCGATTCGGTTGCGACTGGGGGAGATGCTCTTGATCAGTGCCTTGCGGCCTGCAAAAAGTACGGCATGCGCCTTCATGTGTGGAAGGTGTGCTGGCGGATGAATTTCCGCGTTTCTGCAGCCTACCGTGAGAAGATGCGCAAGGCGGGGCGTACGCAGGTGGCGTTCGACGGGCGGGAGATGACGGAGTGGCTGTGTCCGTCGAATCCGGAGAATCGGCGCATGGAGATCGATGCGATGCTTGAGCTTGCGCGGCGCGGTGTGGATGGTGTGCATTTCGACTACATTCGCTATACGGGCAGGGAGGGTTGCTTCTGTGATGGATGCCGCAGCAGGTTTGAGGCGGCGCACGGCAAGGTGGCAGATTGGCCGGCCGATGTGCGGAAGGATGCTGCGCTCCAGCGCAAGTGGAACGACTTCCGGCGCAACAGCATTTCGTCCGTCGTAAAGGCCGTTGCGGAAAACCTGCACGGAGGGAAGTCGGGCGTACTCGTTTCTGCGGCGGTGTTTCAGATGCATGAGACCTGCCCTGACACGGTTGGGCAGGACTGGCCGACATGGTGCCGCAACGGCTGGCTCGATTTTGTGTGTCCGATGGACTACACGCAGTCTGCGCCGATCTTCAGGGGAAGTGTGCAGTCGCAGATGAAGGCGGTGGCGGGCGTGAAGCTCTATCCCGGAATAGGATTGAGCTGCTGGCGCAACGACGGCGAGGACGTCCGGCGGCTATGCGAACAGATTGAAGTGGTGCGGGGCCTTGGACTTGACGGCTACACGATATTTGAGTTGACCCCGCGCGCCATTGAAGCGTTCAAGGCGTTCAGGTAGTGGTTTGCCGTTGGGAGGTTTTTCATGAGCTGGATAGGGGCAGGGATAGGCGCTTTCCTCGGAGCCAACAGGGGAGGGCTGATTGGCGGGATTGTCGGTGCCGTTCTCGGAAACTGGATAGAGACGAAGGCGCGTGATGCGATGGGCAAGGGCGACTCTCCGCGTGTTCGGCAGGCTGCGAGCGGGGGCGAGCTTGCGACGCTTGCCGCCCTTGCGGCGCTGCTGGCGAAGATGGCGAAGGCCGATGGCCGCATATCCGAGGATGAGGTGCGGTACTGCGAACGTGTGTTCGACATGGTCGGACTTCGCGGCGACAAGCGTGAATATTGCATCCGCGTTTTCCGCAGGACAAAGGACGACCCCCACAGCGTATACGAATACGCGGATTCATTTGCGCTGATACAGCGAAATGCGCGGGTTCGCGAGGTCGTATACGGCATACTCTGGGATCTGGCCTGTTCGGATGGAGCGCTTTCGTCGATTGAGCGCGACATCCTTTGGCGGATAGTTGAGAACCTGCGCATCGATCCATCGCTTTACGAGTGGGAGTGCCGCCGGAGAGGGATTGCCGGCGGAGGTCCCGGCAGCGTGGGGCAGACGGCTGAGGATCCGTATGCGGTCATTGGATGCAGCAGGGCGGCCAGCGACGATGAGGTGCGGAGGTCTTACCGCGAAAAGGCGAAGCAGCTCCACCCGGATGCACTTCGCGCACAGGGGCTGTCGGACGAACTGGTCTCGAAGGCCAATGCGCAGATGGCACGCATCAATGCCGCATGGGCGGAGATAAAGAAGGAGCGCAATCTGTAGCGGCCATGGATGGCGGGAGACTTGATCTTGCTGCGCTTAGGCCGGATCTGAGGGACGCGGTGCAGTCCATCGCAGCGATTGCGAAAGAATCCGGCGGAAGGGCGATGATGGTGGGCGGCGCCGTGAGGGATCTGGCGTCCGGCGGCGTTGGAGTGAAGGATGTCGACATCGAAGTGTTTGGTGTTGAGCCGCACAGGCTTCGAGACGCGATTTCGCGGAAATTTGCGTTTGACGAATGTGGCGTGTCGTTTGGCGTCCTCAAGATCAAGCACATGGACATAGATGTGGCGCTCCCTCGGCGGGAATCGAAATGCGGCACAGGGCATCGCGGCTTTCTCGTCGATTCCGATCCATGGATGTCGATGAAAGATGCGGCGTCGCGCCGGGACTTCACGGTCAACGCGATGTACTGCGATCCGTTTACTGGCGAGGTTGAGGATCCCTACGGCGGGATGGAGGATTTGCGGAACCGGACGCTGCGTCATGTGTCGGGGAAGTTTTCCGAAGATCCTCTGCGCGTCCTGCGCGGAATGCAGTTCGTTTCGCGGTTCGGTCTGCGAGCCGCTCGGGAGACGGTTGAGGTCTGCCGCAGGATGTCGATTGAGAATCTGCCGCCAGAGCGCATATTCGGGGAGTTCACGAAGATGCTCGTCAAAGGGCGGGAGATCGGCGCCGGCCTTGAGTTTCTCCGTTCGACCGGCTGGGTCTGCTATTTTCCCGAACTGTGGGCGTTGACCAGATGCAGACAGGATCCGGAGTGGCATTCTGAAGGGAGTGTGTGGAACCACACCTGTCTGTGTCTTGACGCCTTTGCGAAATCAAGGATCGGCGATCCATGCGAGGATCTGATCGTCGGGCTTGCGGTGCTGTGCCATGATTTCGGCAAGCCTGCGACGACGAGATTTGAAGATGGCCACGTAAGATCGCGCGGACACGACGAGGCGGGTGTCGCGCCCACGCTGTCGTTCCTGCGCAGATTGACGAACGAGGAGCGGATTTTGAGGGAGGTGCCGCCGCTTGTCAAATGCCATATGCAGCCGTTTGCGCTGTACCGTGCGAATGTCGGCGACAGCGCAATCCGCAGGCTGGCGTTGAGGGTGGTGCGCATAGACCGGCTGATCCGCGTCGCCCGCGCCGACATGGATGGCAGCATCCCTGTGGCGAAGGCTGATTCAAAGATGGATGGGGCACTTGACTGGCTGGCGGCACAGGCCGAACGGCTGCGGGTTGCGGCCGCTGCACCGAAACCGCTGCTTCAGGGACGGCATCTGATTGACATGGGGTATGCGCCATCCGAAAAATTCGGCAAATGGCTCTCCCTGGCATTTGAGGCGCAAATCGCCGGCCGCTTCTCCGACATAGACGGGGCCAAGGCGTATTTCAAGGCCAATATCGGTTCCCAGAATCCCTCTGCGTGAGAAAATCCTCCTCCCGCAAAAAAAAACTCTGCGTGATATAAAATATCACTCCACTCTAAAAACGGGAAATCGAAAATTCCTTTGCGCATATGGTATAATGGCGCACATGAGACCGATAGCGACTACGACGAGCGACCTTGTGGAGGGGTGCATCTACGTTGACAGGACGGTGTACTTCCACCGTCTCGTCACGGGCATGGGCATGTTCTTCCTCGCCCGTCTGTGCGTTTGGCATGGCGCTCGCGACGGAGGTTCTGCGTCGTCTGTCGGCTGAAGCGGCGCATGAAAATGTGGTTGAATAGCGGCATGATGGCGAGACTGAAGATGAAATCGTATGGTGGCGCGAATTTCAGGCGAATCCGCGCCGCGTTCGACATGGAGGAGAGCGTGTGAGCGCGGCGGCGGAGCGTTCGGGGGATGCACCGCGCATTTCCGTCATCATTCCGACCTTTAACCGCGCCGAGATGGTCTGCGCATGCGTGGCAAGCGTTTTGGCGACAGAGGGC
>CAZMNN010000062.1:0-9138 GCA_964567665.1 uncultured Lentisphaeraceae bacterium | reverse complement strand
GATGGAGACGGCCTTGTCGATCTTGAACCAGTTCTGCTTCATCTTGCCGGGATAGGATCCCTCGGCCACATGGATCGTGTCGCCGTGCTGCGCCTTCTCAAGAGCCTTCCATAGATTCTTGAGCGGAGCCTCCTTCGTGCCCGCGTTCTTGTTCTTTCCTGTCGAAAGCGAAACGTACACATCCGCCGCCGACATCGTAGCCGTGACAGCGATGGCCGCCGCAAAAATCATTCCTCTCTTCATGAAGCCTCTCCTTGCCTTGGTTGTTGCAAAACCGCAGGACACCCTGCCTGTTTGCCGAATATTGTACTACAACACCGCTCCAGATGCAATTGCACCCGCTTCATTTTTGACATCAGGTGCGGCATAAAACGACGGCAAAATCTGCACTTGCGGAAATGGGGCGGATTTTGTAAAATACGCGCTTCAATTTTTAATACACATCAGGAGAAACTAAAGATGGCAGCAAAGAGATTCCCGCTCGACCATGTGCGCAACTTCGGCATCATGGCGCACATTGATGGTGGCAAGACCACGACATCCGAGCGAATCCTCTACTATTCGGGCAAGAACTACAAAATCGGCGAGGTGCATGACGGCGCCGCGACGATGGACTTCATGGTTCAGGAGCAGGAGCGTGGCATCACGATTCAGTCCGCCGCAACCTGCGTCTCGTGGGGCGACTACCGCCTGTCGCTGATCGATACCCCCGGACACGTGGACTTCACCGCAGAGGTCGAGCGTTCACTGCGTGTGCTTGACGGCGCCGTTGCGCTCTATTGCGCCGTCGGCGGCGTCCAGCCGCAGTCCGAGCAGGTGTGGCGTCAGTCCGAGAAGTACAAAGTGCCCAAGATTGCGTTCGTCAACAAGATGGACCGCGTCGGCGCAAACTTCTACAACGTGATGGATCAGATGAAGAACCAGCTCGGCGCGAACCCTGTTCCGATGGTTCTTCCGATCGGCGCCGCCGAGACGTTCGAGGGCGTTATCGACCTCGTGAAGATGAAAGCTCTCTACTTTGACATGAAGAACCTCGGCAAGACGGTCATTGAAAAGGACATTCCGGCCGAGTACGTGGAAAAGGCCCAGGAGTACCGCCAGAAGATGGTCGAGAGCGCCGCCGAACAGGATGATGCGCTCATGGAGAAGTTCTTCGCCGGCGAGGAGCTGACGGTGGACGAGATCAAGAAGGCGATCCGCAAGGGCTGCATCGCCCGCACGATCACGCCTGCGTTCTGCGGCTCCGCGTTCAAGGACAAGGGCGTTCAGCCTCTGCTCGATGCCGTGTGCGACTACCTTCCGTCACCGCTCGACACCGGCGCGGCGGTTTCCGCCGACGATCCCACGCAGAAGCGCGAGGTTTCCGACGATGAGCCGTTCTGCGGTCTTGCGTTCAAGATCATGTCCGACAAGGCGATGGGCAAGATCACCTTCGTGCGCGTCTACTCAGGTACGCTCAAGCTTGGCGGCGAACTGCTCGACTCCACAATCAATCAGGAGCAGCGCATCTCCCGTCTCTTCCGCATGCACGCGAACAAGCAGGAGGCTCTTGATGAGGCCCGCGCCGGCGACATCGTGGCGTGCGTCGGTCTCACCCAAACGCGCACGGGCGATACGCTCTGCGATCCGGAGCATCCGATTACGCTTGAATCGATCGACTTCCCGGCGCCCGTCATCTCCGTCGCGGTGAAGCCGCAGTCCCGTCAGGACAACGAAAAGCTCGGCGTCGCCCTCCACGCGCTTGCGATGGAAGACCCGACCTTCGTCGTGACGTTCGACCAGGAGACGAGCGAGACGATCATTGCCGGAATGGGCGAGCTTTACCTCGAAGTCATCGTTGACCGCCTGAAACGCGAATTCAATGTGGCTTGCGACGTCGGCGCACCGCAGGTGGCTTACCGCGAGACGATCACCGCTCCCGTCGAGAACGAGTACAAGCACGTCAAGCAGTCCGGCGGCCGTGGCCAGTACGCACACGTCTGCCTCAAGCTTGAACCGCAGGAACCCGGCAAGGGCTTCGAGTTCGTCAACGAGGTCAAGGGCGGCGTGATTCCCACCGAGTACATCCCGGCGGTCGAAAAGGGCGTCAAGAAGGCACTCGAGTCCGGTCCGCTCGGTGGATTCCCGGTCGTCGATGTCAAGGCTACGGTCTACTTCGGCTCCTATCACGAAGTCGACTCGAACGAATTTGCGTTCATCGAGTGCGCCCGCCAGTGCTTCAAGCAGGGCTTCCTCAAGGCCAAGCCGCAGCTGCTCGAACCGATGATGGATGTCGAAGTCGCAGTCCCCGACCAGTACATGGGCGCCGCCAACGGCTCCATCAACCAGCGTCGCGGACGCGTCGAGGGAATGGAGGATCGCGCAGGCGTGAAGCTCATCAAGGCTACCGTCCCGCTCGGCGAGATGTTCGGCTATTCGAACGCAATCCGTACGGTGACACAGGGTCGCGGCACGTTCACGATGATCTTCAAGCAGTATGAGGCCGTTCCGAAGTCCATTGCGGAAGAGGTCATTGCGAAGCGCATCAAGGAGGGCAAGGTCCGCGCCTCTGCGGAGTAAGCCTCGGCTTGATGCCTGAAACCATGCGCCGCATACGCCGAACAAGGTGTGTGCGGCGCGTTATTTTATCGTTGCACATTCAGCGTCCCAGACAGTGTCGTCTGTTCGCCGATCGGCTAACCGATCCGCAGGTCGCCAAGCAGATTCTCGGCATTTGCGTCGAGCGTCGTTTCTGACAGCCCCGTAAGTTCAGAGGTCTTCAAAAAGATTTCGCGGAGCAGCGACTTCCGCTCTGCGGCATCCGCATCGTCATCGGTCTCCACGAGAATCCGATCATGCGGCAGATGCACCACAAGATTGCGGTAGTTTACGGCATGATCATTCAAGACCGCCTTGCCTACGCCGATGAACCCGTTCATGGCAAAGATGTCCGGCAGAAGCCCGTCGCTGCGCGAAAAGCCGTGGAACAGGAACGACGGGATATCTTCCGAGAACGGCTTCGCCACCTTCACCACCTCACCCCAGCATTTTGCACCGTGCAGAACGACAGGGCGATGCAGTTCCGCCGCAATTTTGAGCTGTCCGTTGAACAGCACCCGCTGCGCGGAGGATATTTCCCTCGTTTTCAGTCGGTCTAAGCCGATCTCGCCGACGCCAGCGGACGGATTGCGTCTCAGTTCATCCCGGAGTTCTTCAAATGCCGCATCTGCGTCCACACCGTCCGCATTCCACGGATGCACTCCGAAAAAGCGATGTTCCACGCCATGCACCGCAAGAAACGTCCCATCCCCTCTGTGATAATGCGCGTTCGTCATGAGAATTCAATGTCGAACCTTTCCGTAAAGTCAATGAATATCCGAGCATCTGGGGCTACATCGTCAAGGACGATCGGCGTCGGCGCTCCGTCTTTCCTGACCGCAGCCGCATACGCATACCTGCGGCGTTCAGGCTGAATGCGCTCCCACGCATCCTCAACGCGCACGGTAAGCGTAATCGGACGGACGCTCTCGCCATGCACGGAGAACGCTCCGTTCTCGCCATAACGCGCCAGGATCCTGTATTCGCCAGGCTCTTCCCTGATGACCGCTTCACTTTTCATCTTCGAAAAGACCCTCGACGTATCGCCTTACAAGAATGTCGAGATTGCGGGCAAAGAGCGACGAACGCGTAAGCACCCTCTCGGTGTTCCTGTTCATCACGACGACGGACATCGTGACGGCATCCCTGTCGCCATCGCCTGAGAATCCGGAATCTCCGTACTCCCAGTCCTCCACGACAATGAAGAACGCAGTGTCGCATCCGTTCGTCTTCGTGGAATGCGAAACGCCAATCCCGTCAAATGCGGCGGTGAACGCATCCTCCACCTGTTTGCGGCTCCTCGCGTGCAGCTTGTATCCGTTTACGTTCACAGCATCGGCGATATACACCTTTGCGGTGCGCGGAAGCTTCTTCTGCAGTTTCGGGATCTCCTCGTCTATCCTGCCGGACATGAGCGTCTGTATGCAGGTGCACCCAGCGAGGAGCGGCAGGACTGCCGCAAATGCTCTCAAGAATATTCTGCGCATACGCATCTGTCGTCAAATCTGTGCTTGACGCCCCCTATTTCCTGTGTTGTCTCGTGTCCCTTCCCGCAGATCACCACCGAATCCCCTTCGGAGGCTTCGCCAAGGGCCAGAAATATCGCCTTGCGCCTATCCAATTCCACGGCAACCCTGTCGGACGTCACATCCTTCGGAATGCCGGCGAGGATCTGCGCGGCTATCGCCTTTGGGTCTTCACTGCGCGGATTGTCGCTTGTCACCACAAGACGGTCCGCCGTCTCCGCCGCCGCCAGCCCCATGAGCGGACGCTTCATCGAATCGCGGTCGCCACCCGCTCCGAACACCGCCCATACCTTTCCGGGCGTAAATCTTCTCACCGCAGAAAGGACGTTGCGCAGGGCATCGTCCGTGTGGGCGTAGTCCACGAATACGCGGGCCTTTGACCTGGTGGCGATCTCCTCAAGACGCCCCCAACGTGGACGCAGCCCCGCTATCGCAGACTGTATCGCATCATGCGGAGCGCCAGCGGCTTCAGCGAGTGTGGCGGCAAGAAGCACGTTCGATTTGTTGTAGTCGCCCGCGAGCTTCAGTTCGGAAAGATTGAAGCGAGGGTGCTTCACAGTGACGGGTATCACATTCAACGCAAGATCGCCCGCCCTATCGTACATCCTCACGCCGTTCCCGCCGTCAAGGCACACGGCGTACGGCGGCAGGTCGCGACGCCCGGATGAGGGCTGCGGATTCGCGGATGCAGCCACGATTCGCGCAAAATCGAGCTTCACGTCAAAGTAGGCGTCCATCGTTCCGTGATAGTCGAGATGGTCTTCCGTGAGATTCGTGAACGCACCGCCAGAAAACACCGTGTCGCCGAAGCGGCGCTGATGGATCGCATGGCTTGAAACCTCCATCACGCAATCGGTCATGCCGTTCGCATCCATTTCGGAGAATATCTCCTTCAGTGCGTTCAGTGGCGGCGTGGTGTATCCGGATGAGAACTTTCTCTTGCCGGTATCGACCTCAACCGTCGTGACGTATCCGCATTTCCTTCCTGCGGCGCGAAGAAACTCCGCCATCACCCACGTTGTGGTCGTCTTGCCGTTCGTGCCTGTTATGCCCCAGATCTTCATTCCTCAACAAGCTCCTCCGGTCTGTCCGGCTCTACGCCAAGATATCTCGCCACCTGTGTCGCTATGCTGCGGAACACCGGCGCCGCGCACACCCCGCCCTGATGGTTGTACAACGGCACTCCGGTCTGCTCATGCACCTTGTATGATCTGCAGTGCAAGGGCTTGTGGTATGTGACAAGCACCACAAACGACGGGTCGGACGCCGGCACAATCCCTATGAAAGACGCATTGTAGTTCGTCGGCGAGTAGCCCTTTCCCTCCTTCATCTGCGCCGTCCCCGTCTTGCCGGCGACAGAGTACCCTTTCACGGCAGCGCGACGCGCCGTTCCGCCGGGCTTTGCCACTCCAAGCAGCATCTCGCGAACGCGGCGGGCCGTCTCCGCCTTTATCGGCCGCCCAATCTCCTCCGGCTCGTTTCTGAACACGACTTCGCCGTCATGCGCGACGATCCTGTCGACGACGTACGGTCTCATCAGACGTCCGCCGTTCGCTATGGCGGCATACGCGACGGTCATCTGGATGGGTGTGACAGCCACAAACTGTCCAATCGGGGCACGCGACCACGATGCCTTGTCCCACTTCTTCCAGTCAGGCAGAATGCCGCATTCCTCCTGCGGAAGGTCGATGCCCGTCTTGCGACCGAACCCGAACGCCTTGAAGTACTCCCAAAGGCGCCGGCTGCCGAACCTGTAGCCAAGCTTGCCGTAGACGATGTTCGACGAATGTACGATGGCGTTGCTCACCGACATGTACGGCTCCCACTTGTGGGAGCCGTCTCCCGGAAGCCTGTAGTAGTCAGGATCGTTCCGCGCCGTCGAAATCATTGTGCTGGGCGTAACCATGCCCGCATCTATTACGGCGCAGGCGGTGATCGTCTTCATCACGCTGCCGGGTTCAAGGTTCTCGGATACGCACCGGTTGACGCGCACCAGGTCGTTTGCCTTGTTGTAGTTGGCCGGCTGGAACGTAGGATACGTGGCCATGGCAAGCACGGCACCCCGGTTTGCGTCAAGGACAATCGCCCATCCGGCTTCCGCCTGGCAGTTCGTCAGACCGGCATACAGAGCCTCCTCGACTATGCCCTGCACGTTGTGGTCAATTGTCAAGTAGACATCTGCGCCCGGCGTGGGGTCTACGTCAACCCTGCGGTGTTCGCGTATTTCACGTCCACCGGCATCCCTCATGCCCTCGATCCGCCCCGGCTTGCCCTTGAGATAGCGTTCGTAGCGCATTTCCACGCCGGCCGTCCCTACTGGGTTGTCCGGATCCTTCGAGACGAACCCAAGCACATGAGAAAGCAGGCTGCCTTGAGGGTAGCGGCGCACCTGCCGGTCATCGATCGCCAACCCTGAGACCCTCTTCGAATCGGTGAGAACCCTGTTCGCGGCATCGTCGAAAGACGTGGCAAGATACACATACCGCGAATCCGTACGCCAGAATACGTCCCTGACCTTGTTAACGTCAATATCAAGGGCTCCGGCGACAGTCTGCACCACGGACTCACGGGAGTGAAGCTTGAGATTTACGCTTCTCGGATCTACATGGTATTCCCACACCGGCACCGAACACGCGAACGGCTGACGCCCGCCGACATCAGAGTATATTCCCCCTCTCAACCCTGGCACTTCGCGCTTGAACCAGTACCTCGGATCGCGTACCGGCAATTCTACAAGCCTGAAATGCAGGGCTACGAGACGGTAGCCAACTGCGCAGGCCCCGGCAAGCATAAGGGCGACAATCGCCCAGAAGCGCGTCCGTTCACTTGCGAACGCCATTTCTGACCCGTCTCCGCGAACCGGACGTCGAAGTCGCGCTGCGACGTGTACCGGTGCGCACCGAAGCCGTTGCGGCCGATGCAGACGCACCGCGCATCCGCGCAAGGGCTATCTGCCCCGGAACCGGCGTCCCAGTCCTGCCCATGCGGATTATCTGGTCTTCTCGCGGTATCTCCATTTCAAGCCCAAAGCGGGCAAGAGCCACCTTCAGGCGCTCCGGGACCTTCATTTCATCCCAGCGCGTCTTCTCCCGCGTCAGTTCGGACTCCAGCCTCTGAAGCTCCTTTTCCTTCTGCCCGATGTCACGTGTGATCGCCGAGCAGCGGGAATTCATCGCGAAGAATATCATCAGCATGATGAAAGCCGAGACTATCAACGACGCAATGCCCATCGAACTCGTCGCGAACCGTGAATTCTTCTTGATCCTCTTGTTTCTTCTCATTCCAAGATCCCTCCTTAAATCAATTCAGCAGCCCGCATCTTTGCGCTGCGGCTGCGTGGGTTGGACACCGCTTCATCTTCCGATGCGGCAACCGCCCGGCGCGTCACGAGACGTACACGCGGGAGTTCGCCCTTCCAGCGGGAACCTCCCTGCTGCAGCGACTCCTCAACTCCGGCGTGTGCCGAAAAGCACCTCTTCACCTCACGGTCAGTCAGGCTCTCGAACGTAATCACGACAAACCTGCCGCCAGGCTTCAGGGAGGCAAGTCCGCCCGCAAGTGCCCGCGACAGCTCGCCCATCTCATCGTTCACGTACATCCGCAGCGCCTGAAATACCCGCGTCGCCGGATGATGCGCACCATGTCTGCCGACCGTCTTCTCGACGAGATCGGCAAGCTGCAGCGTAGTCTCAATCGGACGTCCCGTGCGAGAACGGACGATTGCCTTGGCGATCCGCCTTGCGTGAGGCTCTTCACCGAGCGTGCGGAAAATCTCGACAAGCCCTTCCTCGTCCGCCGTGCGCACAAGTTCGGCAGCCGTCATTCCGCACGACCTGTCCATTCTCATGTCAAGCGGACCGTCAGAGCGGAAACTGAATCCTCTATCGCCTTCATCTATCTGCGGACTGGAGACGCCAAGGTCGAGCAGGATTCCGTCAACCTTCCCCACGCCCTCCTTCTGCAGGATGTCTGCGATGTCGCCATGGTTGCCCTTGACCGTCTTCAGCCCCTTGATGCACATTCCGTTCACGGCTGCAAGCGCATCGTCGTCACGGTCGATCCCTATGACTGTGCCGCCTCTCCTGACGATTTCCTTCGAGTGTCCGCCGCGTCCGAGTGTTCCATCTACATAGATGCCCCCCGCTTTCACGTTCAGGGCGTCAACCGCCTCCATCAGCATAACTGGTACGTGTCCGTTCATTCCGCACCTTTCATGCCAGGCGCCTTCCGGCCTGCGACAGCATCTTGCGCTTTGCGGCGACCGCCCGGAACTCAGTCAGATCAAGTTTGCCCGGCGACGGTGCCGGCTTCAGTTCCGTCGCCCACAGCTTCGCCTTGCGAATGCCGCCGATCATCGTGACGCCGGACGTTATGCCGGCGTGAACGAGAAGTTCATCGCCTATGCGGATGCGTCCCTGCGCATCGACCTTCAGCATCTGTGAATGCGCCGCAATCGCCTGCGCATCAGAGTCGGCATCGTCGTCGAAGAGATCAGCCTCCTGATAGCGGGCGAGAGTGCGCTCCATCAGCTCCACAGGGATGAGTTCAAGACAATCATCCGTCGGCGAAGGCATTATGTAGACGTATTTCGGATCTCCGAGCGCATCACGCCATTCGCTTGGAATGGTAAGCCTTTTCTTGGGGTCTAAAGTATGACGAAACGTATCGACAAGACCGCCAATTGGCCGTCTCTGCGCCGCATTTTCAGCGACTTTCGTCATTTCTACTGCCTCACTCAACCTCTATTCTCCCCACATGACCCCATATTATGACACAACGCCCCACCGAATGCAAGTGAAAAACTTTTGTGTTACTTGTCAAAGTAAATGCGACTACCATAGTCGCATCTACTTGTTCCAAAGGAGGCAAATGGGACTGGTCACATTTACTTGTTCCGAAGGGATGGTGAGATTTCAGGAATCGACATTGGCTGGCACTTCTTCTCCTTCCCCCTGTCTATTTCGATTCTGATAGACTATCCCACCGTTCCTGCATAACAGGTGTTGTGACAGCCTCTTCGCAAGAACTGGCGAAA
>CAZMNN010000061.1:0-9212 GCA_964567665.1 uncultured Lentisphaeraceae bacterium | reverse complement strand
GCTTCCGCCGGATCTCGGCATCGCCTACTGGACGTACGGTGAACGCGAAAAGGGCATGGCGTTCTTCTCCAAAGCGGGGCGGCGCATCCTTGTGTGCGCCTACTACGATGAAAAGGTGCTGAAGCACAGCATGGAATGGGCTGATCTCGCTTTGCGCACGCCCGGCACGGATGGTATCGCCTACTGCACATGGGGCGGCAACTGGGCGCTTCTCGGCGAGTTCGGCGACATGGTGCGACAGAAGCGGATGGCCGCGCACGAATAGTGACCTGCACAACCATGCGCTGTGTCATAATGGCACGGCGAGGTTTGCTTGAGGTCTGATTGATGCACAAACCGCCGTGTTTTTTGTGCTATCGTATTTTCATCGTCTGTCATTGCTGTTTGGCATGGTGATTGCTTCATCATTGCGATGAAGGAGACAAGACAATGAACGAACAAGCAAATCCAATCGAAGAGGATACGAAGAATCCTCTGCAGAAATTCGGTGACGACCTTACGGCGCGTGCGCGTACCGGCAAGCTTGATCCGGTGATTGGCCGCGATACGGAAATTCGCGACGTTATAAGGATTTTGTCCCGCAAGACAAAGAACAACCCTGTCCTCATAGGCGAGCCTGGCGTAGGAAAGACCGCCATCGTAGAAGGGCTTGCGCAGCGGATAGTGAGAGGCGACGTGCCGGAGGGACTGAAAGACCGCACGGTGTTTTCGCTCGACATGACGGCATTGATGGCCGGGGCGATGTACAGAGGGCAGTTCGAGGAACGGCTCAAGGCCGTGCTGAAGGCGATAAAGGAGTCCGACGGAAAGATAATCCTGTTCATCGACGAGATACACACGATTGTCGGAGCCGGCAAGACCGAGGGCAGCTCCGACGCCGGCAACATGCTCAAGCCGATGCTTGCGCGCGGCGAGCTTCATTGCGTCGGCGCGACTACCCTCGACGAATACCGCAAGTACATGGAGAAGGATGCCGCGCTTGAGCGCCGCTTCCAGCCCGTGCAGGTGGATCCGCCGACGGAGGAGGATTCCATTTCCATCCTGCGCGGACTCAAGGAGCGGTTCGAGAAATACCACAACGTCCACATACAGGACGCCGCACTGGTCAGTTCGGTGGTGCTGTCGGCGCGGTACATACAGGATCGCTTTCTGCCCGACAAGGCAATCGACCTGCTGGACGAGGCCTGCGCTTCCATCCGCACCGAGATGGATTCCTGCCCGGCGGAGCTTGACGAGATATCGCGTCATGTGCGCCGTCTTGAGATCGAGGAGATTGCGCTCAAGAAGGAGAAGGACGACGCATCCAAAAAGCGTCTTGAGGAACTGCAGAAGGAACTTGGCGGACTGAAGGTCAAGGCGGATGCGATGACAGCGCAGTGGAAAAGGGAGAAGGCCGCGCTTGAGGAGGTGCGCAAGATCCGCGCCGACATGGACAGCGCAAAGGTTCGCTACACGCAGGCGCTTTCGCGCGGCGACAACGAAAATGCCGCCCGCCTGAAGTACGGCGTTATCCCTGAACTTGAGAAGAAGCTTCGCGACCACGAGCGTGAGATGCGCGAGACGGGCGGCAACGCGCTTCTCAAGGAGGAGGTGACGGCGGACGAGATTGCGGAGGTGGTGTCGCGCTGGAGCGGCATTCCGGTCACGAAACTCCTTGAAGGGGAGCGGGAGAAGCTTCTCAAGCTTCCGGAAGTGCTGCATCAGCGTGTCATAGGTCAGGATGCCGCTGTGGATGCCGTGGCGGATGCTGTTCTCCGTTCGCGCGCCGGAATCAAGAACCGGCAGCGTCCGGTGGGCGCATTCCTCTTTCTCGGCCCGACAGGAGTCGGCAAGACGGAACTCGCCAAGGCGCTTGCGGCGGAGCTGTTCGATGACGAAGCGGCGTTCGTGCGCATAGACATGAGCGAATACATGGAGAAGTTCGCGGTGAGCCGTCTGGTGGGTGCGCCGCCGGGATACGTGGGCTACGACGAAGGCGGACAGCTCACAGAGGCCGTGCGCCGCAAGCCGTACTCGGTTGTGCTGCTCGACGAGATCGAAAAGGCGCATCCTGACGTGTTCAACCTGCTGCTGCAGGTTCTCGACGACGGTCGCCTCACCGACAGCCACGGTCGCACGGTAAGCTTCAAGAACACTGTCGTGATAATGACGTCCAATGCGCCGAGAGACGCATTGAAGGGGCTGTTCCGTCCGGAGTTCCTGAACCGGCTCGACGAAATACTCGAGTTCAAGGAGCTGACCGCAGACCAGATAAAGAAGATCGTCTCGCTGCAGCTGAAGGATTTTGCAAAGCGCCTCGCCGAACAGGAACTCTCGTTCGAGATTGACGATGCGGGGCTGGAGCAGCTTGCCAAGGACGGCTACGATCCGGCGTACGGTGTACGTCCCGTCAAGCGTGCGATACAGCGTGAGATTGAGACGCCTGTCGCAAAGGCCATAATAGCCGGCAAATATCCGCCGGGTTCGACGGTGAAGGTGTCGGCAGCCAACGGCTTGATTACGCTCGGTTCGAACTGAGCGCGATGTGTCCGCAATGTGCGGAGACGGCGGCGTCGCGCATGAACGGTAAAAAATGGCGCAGACAAATCAACGTCTGCGCCAGTATGATATAATGCCGGACATAAGCAAAGAAACATAGGGCATCAAATGACACTGTTTGAAGAACTTGCTGCGCGTGGCCTTGTCGAAGCCACGACAGATCCGGAAATCGCAAAGCTGCTCGAAACTCCGCAGACCGTGTACTGCGGTTTCGATCCGTCGGCGGCATCGCTGCAGGCCGGGAATCTCGTATCGATAATGATGCTGCGCCGTCTTCAGCTCGCAGGGCACAGAATAATAGCGCTTGTCGGCGGCGCAACGGGGTTGATCGGCGATCCGTCCGGAAAAAGCGCGGAGCGCAACATGCTCACGCTCGACAAGGTGGCGGAGAACAAGAAGGGCATTCGCGAGAACCTTTCACGCATCCTCGACTTCGACGGACCGAACGCTGCGGTGATGGTCGACAACTACGAGTGGTACTCCGGGCTTTCGGCGATTGCGTTTCTGCGCGATGTCGCCGTGAATTTCCGAGTGCCCCAGATGCTTGCGAAGGAATCGGTCAAGAAGCGCCTTGAAGCCTCGGAGGGTGCACTCACGTTCACGGAGTTCTCGTACCAGATACTTCAGGGCAACGATTTCCTGCATCTCTTCGACAAGTACGGATGCACGGTGGAGGTCGGCGGCGGCGACCAGTGGGGCAACATAACGGCCGGCACGGATCTTGTGCGCCGAATGCGCGGAAAGACCGCGTACGGACTCACGTTCCCGCTGCTTCTCGACGCAAGCGGCAAGAAGTTCGGGAAGTCCGAGGGCAATGCGCTCTTCATGGATTCTTCCATGACGTCAGTCTACGACTGGTACCAGTATTTTCTCCGGGCGGCGGACGAGGACGTGATACGCTACCTGAAGGTGTTTTCGCTGAAGCCGCTTGAGGAGATCGCCGCCCTTGAGGCGCAGATGAAGGCCAATCCCGAGGCCCGCATTCCGCAGAAGGCCCTTGCAGAGGAGCTTACGCTGCTTGTGCACGGGGAAGAGGGGCTGAAGACCGCAATCGGCGCAACGCAGACGCTTTTTGGCGGATCGGTGGAGGGGAAGAGCGCCGACGAGCTTGAGACGATCTTCAAGGACGTCAAGTCCGCATCGCTCGCAAAGGCGGAGATCGTCGGCAAGCCGGTGTTCATGGTCGCCGCCCAGGCCGGGATGTTCAAGTCCAACGGCGAAGCCCGCCGGATGGCGCAGCAGGGTGGACTTTCCCTCAACGGCGAGAAGGCTGACGACAAGCGCACGTTTGCGGAGGAAGACCTTGTCGGCGGGCGTGTCGCGGTGCTTCGCAGCGGCAAGAAGAACCACTTCCTTCTCAGGGTGGCTTAGACGTGTCTCACCGCATCTGCAGGAAGGATGTCCTATGCGCAGTCGCCGCAGCGGTGTCGGCGCTTCTCCTCTGGGCGGCGTATCCGCCTCACCGTGAGACGTTCGCCATACTTGTGGCACTTGCGCCGATGCTTGCGCTTGTGCGGTTTGCGTCTCCGTCGAGAAGTGCGCTTTCCTGCTTCGGATTCGGTCTGCTGTTCTGGACGCTGACGCTCTCGTGGATGCCGGCGATAGTGAAGAACAACGGGCCTTGGCCGCTCGTCGTTCTCGGCTGGTTTGCGCTCGCGGCGGCGTGTGCCGCCTATTTTGCGCTGTTCGGCTGTCTCGCGGCAATGCTGTGGCGCAGATGCGCGGCAGGGCGGATTCCGTCGATCGTGTGCATTTTCGGCGAGGCCGCCGTCTGGGCCGTGTGCGAATATCTGAGGGCCACGCTGTTCACCGGATTCGCATGGAACTTTCTCGGTACGGCGTTTGCGTCACTGCCGTCCTTCGCGTCGCCGGCGCGTTTCGGCGGCGTATATCTCGTGTCCGCGCTTGTCGTCCTCATGAACGGCGTGTTTGCGACGCTTCTGATCCGCATCTTCGCGCCGATGTTCGGCGTCCATGGCGACTGCGGCGGTTCGCGTCTGTGCAGACGGCTTGTTCAGATCGGCGAGACGGGACTTCCGCTGCTTGCGATACTGGCCTGCCTGTGTGTCGGGAACAGGATGGTTGCGGAGTCCATGCGGCGGGACGATTCTTCATCTGCTGTGCGCATCGCGCTCGTGCAGAGAAATGCGCCGTGCGTGTTCAAGTCCGGGAGCCGGGAGCAGCCGTACGATGCATTCCGGAGACTGGTGGACGTTGCGGCGGCGGCGAAGCCGGACATCGTTGTGTTCGCCGAGTCGGCGATGGCGGAGTTCGGCGCGGTGCGGTCGTTCCGTGCGCAGGACGTGGCCAACGACTTCATGGCGCGTTCCGGTGCGAAGGCCTTGATCGCCGGCGGGGACGATGTTGTGTCGAACCGCACATACAACGCCGCCGCGATGTATTCGTCCGCAACAGGGACGGTGCAGGTGTACCACAAGCAGCATCTCGTTCCGTTCGGCGAGTACATACCGTTCGACAAATGGATTCCCGCGCTTCAGCGTCTCTCGCCGATCGGCGTCTCGCTCCACGCAGGCGAGCCGATGCTGTTCGAGTTCACCGCTGCGGATGGACGCAAGATAAAGATGGCGCCGCTCATATGCTACGAGGACACCGATCCGAGGCTGGCCGCAGAGGCGAAGCGGCTCGGCGCGGATATGATCGTCCTCATCACGAACGACAGCTGGTTCTCCTTCAGTGCGGAGGCGGAGGCGCACGCCGCGCAGGCGGTGCTGCGGGCGATCGAGACAGGACTTCCGATTGTCCGCGTCGGAAATTCAGGGGTCAGCGGCGTGATACGGTCGGACGGCTCGGCGAGATGGCTTGCCGACGGTGCGGGGTGTCCGCTCACCGATTCTCCGGGAGTGATGGTCGAGACGGTCTATTTGAGGTAGTTGGTGATGGCGCAGGAAAGCGAATTGTTCCGTTCTGACGTAAACTACGATGTCGCCACACGCGACTTCAAGTATTACATCTTCGATTGGGACGACAACATCCTGCATATGCCGACCAAGATACACCTTGAGGAGCGCGACGCGAACGGCGACTGGCACCCGGTGGAGGTGTCCACAAGCGTGTTTGCGATAGTCCGGGCGGATGAACGCTACAGGTTGCCGCCGGGTGGGCGCGAGGAGGCTTTCAGGGAGTTCAGCGATGTGGTGGACGAATCGGGCGATGTCTCGTTCATCCGCGACACGAAGGCTGCGCTCAAACGGGTGAAAGACGGCGAGAAGCCGGGGCCGAGCTTCAAGACGCTGCGCAAGACGCTGCAGGAAGGGCGCATCTTTGCGATAGTCACGGCGCGTGGCCATGCGCCTGAAACGCTTCGACAGGCGGTGAAGCTCTTCATCGACGAGGTGCTCACTCCGGAGGAGCGTGAGGCCATGATGCGTTCGCTCAGAGGCTATCGCTGGTGGCTTGACAAGAAGTCCGAATTCGGCACGGATGAAGAGGAGCTGGACTACTATCTTTCAATGTGCCGCTACCACGCAGTGACCAATCCCGGCTTCTTCCAGCAGGTCAAGTCGGACGGCGATTTCGGCGGGAAGTACGCCGAGGCGTCGTCCACCGAACGCCCTGAGCTGGCGAAGGAGTTTGCGATCAGGGACTTCGTCGAACACGTGTTCCACGTCCTGAAGCGCAAGGGGGGGCTGGGGCGTCAGGTGTCCGTGGGGTTCTCCGACGATGATGCGCGGAACGTCAAGGCTGTTTCCGACTACATAAAGGATGAACTCGTGAAGAGATTTCGCGGGTTCAAGTTCGTGGTGTACGACACATCGGACGCCATGCTCGACAAGGGGCGCAAGGTGACTGTCGCCGGGCAGCTTGACCTTCCGGGGTTCTGACCGGTTGAGGTTCATCAAGCACGGCTGCAAGACATTTCCGCATTGATGAAACGGGAAAGACGGACAATGGGCAAGAGAAGAGGTGTGATAGTTGTGGGGACCGGCCTGATCGCCAGGTTTCATGCAAAGGCGGTGAACGCTTCGGAAAAGCTTGAACTGAAGGGTTTTGTCGGGAGGTCGCAGGAGAAGGCCGCAGGGCTGTCCGACGAGTTTGGCGGCGTTCCGTTTTCCGACATCGATGCGGCGTTTGCGTCGGACGGCGTCGGGATGGCAGTTGTCGCCACGGCGTCCGGTGCGCACGACGAAGCCGTGTTCGCCGCCGCAAGGCATCGTGTCCCAGTGCTTGTTGAAAAGCCGATCGCAATCACGGTGGAGCGCACGGACAGGATGATAGCCGCGTGCCGTGAGACAGGGACGCCGCTCGGATGCATCTTCCAGACGCGATGGACGGATGATTTCAGGGAGGCGAAGGCGAAGGTGGAGTCCGGTGCGCTCGGAAGGTTGACATACGGCGGCATTCGCATTCCGTGGTGGCGTGGAGACGAATACTATTCCGGATCATCCTGGCATGGTTCGTGGGATAAGGACGGTGGTGGCGCACTGATGAACCAGTCCATACATATGGTGGACTGGCTTGTTGCGCTCATGCCGCCCGTTGAAGACGTCAAGGCGTTCGCCGCGACGCTCGCGCATCCCATGGAGGCGGAGGATACGGTGTCGGCGGCAATCCGTTTTCGCGGCGGCGCACTTGGCGGCGTATATGCGACAACGGCATCGTATCCAGGACGCGGTAAATCCATGGAGATAACCGGGACTGGCGGTACGATTGAGGTGGTCGACGGCGGACATGGTGTTTCGCGTCCGGACGCATTGGACTGTGCGCCGCACATGGCGTGCTTCGAGGCGTTTGCCGATTCGCTTGAGCCGGGCGGCACACCATATCCGATACCCGGCGAGGAGGCCCGCAAATCTGTGGCGCTGATAGAGCGCATCTACCGTTCCGCCGGATTGGCGGCAGGTTCAGCGTCTTGACATGGAATAGGAGGACATATGAAACCGACAGTCATTTTCGCCGCATTGTGCGGAATGTGCGCACAGATATGCGCAGCGGCGGCAGACGTGCGCGTAGGGACGTACAACATCCGTCTGGCCACTGGGGATGTCGGCACTCCCAACGACTGGGAGAGCCGCAAAAAGGATTTGGTGGAGCTGATCCGCAGAATGGATCTCGATGCGTTTGGGTTGCAGGAGGTGCGTCCGGAGCAGGCTGCCTACTTCCGCGAACAGCTGCCGGAGTGGGAGTTCGTGGGAGAGCATCGTGCGGCTGACCGCAAATCCGACGAGGCGTCTCCGGTGTTTTTCCGCAAGAGCCGGTTTGAAGCTCTGAAGAGCGGAACTTTCTGGCTGTCGGAGACGCCCGACGTTCCGGGTGTGAAGGGGTGGGGTGCGGCGTGTCCGCGTGTCTGCTCATGGATGTGGCTGAAAGACCGCAAGACGGGAAAGACGTTCTGCTTCGCCAATACGCACACGGATCACATATCGGCCTTGGCGCGCAAGAACGGTATGCTGCTCATCATATCCCGCATGAAGGAGTTCGGCGGAAATGCACCGATCGTCTTCACCGGCGACCACAACTGCTGCGAGGTTGAAGATCCTGCCGTCGCGGTCAGCGGGATTCTCGACAATGCCCTCTACGTTTCTCAGACGCCGCCAACAGGGTCGTGGCGTACGTTCTCGAACTGGAGGTATCGCGAGCATGAGGCTCTGATTTCGGACGCGCTCAAAGAGCCGAAGGAAGTGCGCAACGCGAGCGATGCGTTTGGCCCGCGCATCGACTACATCTACGTGTCGAAGGGCGTGAAGGTTAAGGCGTACGCCACATGGAACGATGTGCGGACGGGGACGAAGCTGTATCCGTCAGACCACTTCCCCGTGACGGCTGTCGTCGAGTTCTGACACGCACGTGAAGGCGTGGCGGGATGGCGCCGCGCCGCGATTCTCAATGTCTTTTCAAGTCACTAAAAAAGGAGTAAAGCAATGGTACAGGAACTGTTCAAAGTCAACCGTCGCAACTTTGTGATGGGTCTCGGTGCGTTTTCGCTCACGGGATACGGCATTGATCTCGCGCCGAAGTCCGATTTCAAGGGCAAGGTCGAGGGGCGTCGCCTCAAACTCGCCTCCGTCGGCTGCGGCGGCATGGGCGGCGCGGCGACTGATAGCCTGATTGCGGCCGGATGCGACCTCGTTGCGATCTGCGACATCAATCCGTATGCGTTCGACAAGTGGGAGAAGAAGTATCCCGGCATTCCGAAGTTCACGGACTACATCGACTGCATGAACGCGGGCAAGCACGTCTACGTGCAGAAGCCGCTTGCGCGTACGGTCGAGGAATGTGAACTCATGCTCAAGACATCCCTCAGGACTGGGCGCGTTGTGCAGATGGGCAATCAGGGGCATCCCGGCGTGTGGCGCTACAAGACGCTGCGCGAAGCCGCAGCGTGGGGCGACATCAAGGAAATCTACAGCTGGTCCGACCGTCCTGTGTGGCCGCAGGGCATGAAAGCCTATCCGACCCCTGCGCCGCTGCCGGACGGCTACGCGCCGAATGCCTGGGACTGCTGGTGCGGACCGAGTGCGGATCATGGCTTCTCGACGGCTTACCACAACTTCCGTTGGCGCGGCTGGTGGGACTATGGCTGCGGTGCAATCGGCGACATGGCCGTGCACAACGCCGATCCTGCGTTCTGGGCGCTTGAACTCGGTCTGCCGGTTTCGGTCAAGGCCGACACCTACGGCGAAGGCCCCGTCACGATTGCGTATCCGAAGAAGTCG
>CAZMNN010000060.1:0-9234 GCA_964567665.1 uncultured Lentisphaeraceae bacterium | reverse complement strand
ATCTCTCCACATGCACCTCAAGCATGCGTGTCTGCCAATTTCACCACCCGAGCAAGGCGGAAAAACGGGGTGTAATATACCATAATACGCTGTGGCACGCAAGGGGGTTTTTTGGTAAAATCTGCAACCATGTTCGAAGTGAGAAATGTCTGCTTTACCCGCATGGGCGTTGATGTCCTCTCCGGAGTGTCGTTCGCCGTGGATGCGGGGGAGGTCGTGGCTGTCACCGGCGGCAATGGCTCCGGCAAGACCACGCTCCTCAAGGTGCTGGCCGGCATATGGCTGCCGAGCGCCGGCACTGTCATGGCGGATGGAGCGGATGTCTTCTCCGAGCCGATTCGCCACAGACGCCGCCTTGGCTGGTTGAGCGAAAACGCACCTGCCGAGGACGATCTTACAGTCCGCTCGTATCTCAAGTATCGTGCAAGGCTCAAGGGAGAGCAGTCCCGCAAGATTCGTCACCGCGTACGTGAGGCGATGTCCGTGTGCGCCGTCGAATCGTTGTCAGGCACACGCATCGGGCGGCTTTCACATGGACAGCGCAAGCGCGTCGCGCTTGCGGAGGCGGTGCTGCTGCGTCCGCGTCTGCTTCTGCTTGACGATGTCTTTGCGGGGTTGGATGCGGCGTCATGCAAGGCTGTGGCAGACCTGGTGCGTTCGTTCAGGTCTTTTGCGTCCATCATCGTCGCTGGACACGAGACGGATTGGTTCGAGCGCATTGGTGCGCGGGTGCTGGAAATCAAGTCAGGGAGGATCGCTTGAAGCCGATATTAGTTGTTGCGGGGCGCACGTTTGGCCGCCTGATCGGGCAGTTCACGACTGTCCTCTCCGGTTTGGCGTTTCTTGCCGTTGCCGGGGCGTTCTTCTCCGAAGGGCTTTTTGCGGCGGAGGGACGAACCGTTTCGGTGCAATCGCTCTGGGCGGTTGCAGCCGTGAAGGTGCTTCCGCTTCTTGCATCGCTTTTGACTATGCGTCTGTGGAACGGCGACGGTGGCGCTGACAGTACGGAGGTCGACCTCGTCGCTCCGGTCCCTGAACGAGCGTTTGCGTTCGGAAGGTTTCTCGGCGCATATTCCGTTGCGGTGGCTGTGATGGTGGCTTTCCTTCTCGTTCCTCTCTTCCTGCTTCCGCGCTGTGCACCGGCCATGGCTTCAGAGCTGTCTCCGTTTGGCTTTTCCCATGCTTTGCTGTCGTTGTCCGTGGTTGCGTTGCCTTTGGTTGCATTCGGTTCCCTGTCGAGTGCGCTCTTCCGCCGTGCTGCGCCTACCGCCGTGGTGTCGTTTGCGGTCACGTGTGCATTGCCGTATGCCGTCTATCGGGCGGCAATCGAGTGGATTCCCGTGGCTCGGATGAAACTTGCCGAACCGCCGATAGCGGCGGTTGTCGCCGATGCGGCGGATGGATGTCTGTCTCTTGGTGCCGTGTCGATGGCGGTGGCGTTGACGTTTCTTGCGGTGTTTGCGGCGTCGAAAGTGTTCGCGATGCGCAGGCTTGCGGGTGGCGGCAACGTGGCGCTGAAGATGTCGTTTTTGCTGTCCTTGGCAAGCGCCGTTCTTGCGGCCGCTCTGTTTTCCGTGTTGGCCTGCCGTCTTGACGTCAAGGTCGGAACGTCCGTCGCATTGCGCACTGCCGCCTTCTCCGCCCGTACGCGAGAAATCCTGTCAGACATTGCCAGGGAGGTTCGCATGACGGCGTTCATTCGCCGCAGTTCGCCGGAGTTCCTACCGGTCGCCCGACTGATGCGCGCCGTTGCCGCAGAATCGCGAACTGTTGCCGGTGCAGGTGTGGTATGCGAGTTCGTAGATCCGAGATGGGATCCCATTGCAGCCGGGAACGCAGTCAAGACCGGTGCATCCGAAGGAACTGTGGTCTTTGCGTCGGGACGCCGCCGGATTGCGGTGTCGGCGAAGGATTTTGATGAGGGTGCATGTGCGTCCGCCATTCAGCGTCTCACGATGCCCGCACGGTCGGAGCGCATACTGTTCACTTCCGGACATGGCGAGACGTCGATCGACGATTTCAGTCCGAACGGTGCAAGCGATGCGGCGCGGGCGTTGAGACAGGAGGGATACAGGGTCGAAACGCTGTTTTCAGCGACGTCGTCAATTCCGGCTGATTGCTCGGTGCTTGTCATCTCAGATGCGCACACTCCATTCTCTTCGGCGGAACGCAGGGGGATAGAGATGTTCATCGCTCAGGGAGGACACCTCTTTGCCACGGTCTCGTCGAACGGCGATATCGGTGTGAACGGCATTGTGGAGGCTTACGGAATTGCGCCAAACATTCCAGGTGAAGGTACGCTCACGACGGACGGATCCAATGTGGTCGTTTCCGAGTTTGGCGACCATGCCGTGTCGCGTTCGCTTGATGGGGCTGCGGTCGTGTTTGCGCCCGGCTCCGTCCGGTTTGCGGTGGCATCGGCGGCTTCAGGCAGGAGTTCAGGGTTTTCCCTTACGCCGCTGTGTCTGTCGGGCGACCAGACGTTTGCCGTTGCTGCGGAGAAGGGTGCGTCCTTGAAGAGCGATTTGGCCATACGTCCGGCCAGGGTTGTTGTGGTGGGCGATTCGTCGTTTCTGCGGAACGGTTCGCTCGCCACACGGGCCAACGCCAATCGCGACCTGTTCCTCAATTCAGTCGCATGGCTTGCGGGTCGCGACGTTTCAGGTTCGGTCGGTGTTGCAGGAAATGTCATTTCTGTCGGAATGGTTCGCAACCGCCGTGTCTGGTTTGCGCTGTCGGCATCGTGCGGAATCCCGATCTGTGTGGCGATTGTCGGGCTGCTTGTCATGTTCTGGAAGAGGGGGGCGGCATGAAAAACGGACGGACGATAGCCTTGCTCCTTTCGCTCAGTGCGGTGTTTGCGTTTGCGCTTGCCGTGGTGTCGTGGATGAAACGTCCATCGTTGTCCATCAGGCGCACGACGCTTTCCGGGCTTGACCCGGCCTCCATATCGTCCATTGTGATAGATCGTACCACACGCGACGGACGGCCGTTGCGTGTTGAACTTGCGCGTATCGGCGGAAAGTGGAGATTGAACAGGCCGATGGACGCCGAGGCTGATGCGGAGATGGTGAACCGCATCATGGATGCCGTAGTGTTCGCGGAGCCGCAGGATTCACTGTCGCGCAGGGATATGGACACGCTTGGCCGGACAATGCGGGATTTTGGGTTGGCTTCGCCGCGTGTATCCGTGACGTTTGCCGGAGATGCCGGATGTGAGACGTACGCTTTTGGAAGGGAGACGGCTGCCGGCGGAGAGGTCTATGTCCGGCAGGAAGGCTTTGACTTTGTGTTTACGGTGCATTCCCGTGCCTTGGAGGCGCTGGTGCGTCCGGTGGGTGAATTCCGGCGGCGCAACCTTTTCTCGTTCATCCCTGGTGATGTCGTCGACATTGGCATGAAGAAGGCTGGCGAACCGTTGTCCAAGATCACGCGATCCGGCGGCGGGTGGCGGCTTTCCGAACCGCTTTGTGCTCCGGCGGATCGCAAGGTCGCCGATGGGCTTCTGTATGCGATATGCTCTGCACGGATAGTGGCGTATGCGCGGCGCGGAGAGGCGATGCGCGTCGGGCTTGGCGTGGACGATGGCGGATACGTTTTGACTGTCCGAAGTTCGCTTGGCGGCATTGAAAAGGTTGTGTTCGGTTCGGTGGCGGGGACGAACGAAGTTTGGGCGCTTTCGCCAGAGGGCGCGGTGGTGAAGGTTTCCACTGCGCTGCTTGAAACCTGCAAAGGCTGCCAGCAGACGCTTGAAGATACACGCGTGTTTCCCGTGGATGCGTCGTCCGTCACATCCATCTCCGTTTCCGAGGGGTTCCCGGCGTATATGCTGTCGCGCAAAGATTCATCGGACGTGTGGCGCCTTGTTTCGCCTGTTGATGCGCCCGCCGATGCCGCAAATGCCGAACGTCTGCTCGCGAGGGCGCTTGCCATACGCGGCGTTGACGTGATATCGGTAGGGACGAATTCCCTGAGCGTCACAGTCGGAACGGCGACGACAAATTTTCCTGTATGCGTCCTGTCGACGGACTTCTTGCCTAACGGGATGCGGCTTGCCGATCTTCGGGACAGGCTGCTGATACGGTATCCCGTCGAGAAGGTTAAGAGGGTGCGCGTGAGTACGGCCGCTGGCGTTGAATGGGAGCTGCGCGTCGCGGCGGCGTTGGGCAAAGGGGGCGGCGATCATGGGCTTTTCAGGCTTCTGTCGGACGGAATTGTGGCAGAGGGTGTAGAGACTGTTATGTTGAAAAAGGATGATTTCAGCCGCTGCGGATTCGACAGGCCGTCCTATACGATAGCATTTGAACTTGATGATGCGGAATCGGCTCTGCGTACGCTGCTGCTCGGGGATGCCGCGCCAGGCGGAGGGCGATTCGCCACGATCGGCGGTTCTGATGCCGCGTTTGTCCTTTCCGCCGCAACCGTTTCCACGCTTACAAGACCAGATGAAGATACTTTGAAGGAGAAGAAATGAAAGTGCTTGTCACCGGGGGAAGCGGATTCCTTGGCATAAATCTTGTTCGAAAGCTGCGTGAGAAGGGTGTGGATGAGATACGCATCCTTGACATTGCGGACTTCGACTACCCTGAAAAGAACGAGCCGTGGCTCAAGTTTACGCTGGGTGACGTGCGCGATGCGGCGGTTGTCGATAGGGTGTCTGAAGGATGCGATGCTGTCGTCAATGCCGCAGCGGCGCTGCCGCTGTACTCGCCGGAGGACATCCGCACCACCGAAGTGGACGGCATCCGCAACGTGCTTGCGTCGGCGAGGAAGTTCGGTGTAAAGCGTGTGGTGCAGATATCGTCAACGGCGGTGTACGGCGTTCCGAAGAGGCATCCCATATACGAAACGGACGAACTTGTCGGCGTAGGCCCATACGGACGCGCCAAGATTGAGGCGGAGGAGGTTTGCCGCAAGGCTCGTGCCGATGGACAACCTGTGTGTGTGATACGTCCGAAGAGCTTTATCGGTCCTGAACGGCTTGGAGTGTTCGCCCTGTTCTACGATTGGGCGTACACCGGCCACGGATTTCCGATGATAGGGAGCGGGAATAATCGCTATCAGCTGATGGACGTGGAGGATCTGTGCGATGCGCTCTGGAATGCGATTACGTATCCGGACGAAAGGGTCAACACGGAGTTCAATATCGGCGCCAAGGAGTTCACCACCATGAAGGAGGACTATCAGGCGGTGCTGGACAGGGCGGGACATGGCAAGAGAATCCGGGGCCTCCCTGTGAAGCCGATAGTGTTCATTCTGAGGATTCTTGAGGCTCTTAAGCTGTCGCCGCTATACCCGTGGGTGTACGAGACTGCATCTACGGATAGTTATGTCTCGATTGAACGTGCGGAGAAGATGCTGGATTTCAGACCTCGCCATTCAAACAAGGATGCACTTGTGAGAAACTACGACTGGTACTGCGAGCATCTTTCCGAATTCAGCGGCAAGACAGGCGTGTCCCATCGTGTTCCGTGGAAGCAGGGTCTTCTTGCCTGCGCCAAGTGGTTCTTCTGACGCAAAGGAAAGGGGAGCGAAGGATATGTCTTCGCTCCCCTGATGCTTTCACCTTTGCTATGTGTCTTTTACAGGATTTCTATCTTCTTCGGTTGCATCTCCGGACGCTTCTTTATCAGTACGGTGAGAATTCCGTTTTCGATTTTCGCCGTGAGCGTTGAGGGGTCTGCCCTTTCGGGGATCTCCGCGCTTATTGCGTAGTTCACATTCTCGAACTCCGATGCGACCTGCTTGAACCCTGCGGGGTTCTGGTGCTTTGCGTGGGTCTTCAGCGTGAGCGTTCTGCCTTCGATGTGCAGATCCGCATCGCCTTTGCCGACGCCAGGCACCACGATTTTCATTTCATACTCTTCGGGGCGTTCGGAAAGCGTTGCCGAAGGGACTACGTATTTTTCCTCGTTCATGTTGATTGCTCCTTTCCTTGCTGTCAGCCTTCGATTGTGATATGGCGTATGCCGGTTTTTTCCGCCTTCGGAAGTTCAATCCGGAGTATTCCGTTGGTGAACTTTGCGTTGGCCTTGTCTGCGTTCACCCTGAACGGCAGCTCTATGCGGCGCGACCATGCTGGTGGTGGTGTTTCAGCGGCCTTGCCCGTATCGGCATCAGTCGCTGCGACCGGCTTGTCTGCGATTACCACAGCCTGCGGTTCAAGGGACAGTTCTATGTCCTTCGCCGTTTTGCCAGGAAGTTCAAGATCGATGATGGCCGCATTGTCGTCAAGAAATACATTGACGGGCGGAAAATGTCCGCAGACCCGCGCTCTCATGTTTTTGAACGCCTGACTGTCCGCATCAAGGAGATCGCCCAGGATGCTCCATGGATTTATGTTCAGCATTGTATTCATTTGTTTTGCTCCTTTTTTATTTCCAACGCCTAACCAATAGCACTTGCTGTGCCAACACTGTTAAAGCCGTCTGCAACGCTCAAATCGTGCCAATTTGTCACATCGCAGAGACATCGTGTGTCATGGTGGCGTTGTCACACTTGGTGGATTTGCAAATTGTCCCGCAGTTCCACCTTGAAGATTCTATCACGGCTCACTGGGCCACAGTCGGCCTCTGCGAACTGGCCTCCGCCAATGTCGTGGGGTATAACGAGACGGCTCTTCTTGGGAATAGCCAGGCCAAGGGAGTTGGCGCGGCGTTCCTTCCCGTGAACGGCGGAAAGATCAAGCTCGGCGACATCAAGATTGTCGGCTACGACAAGGACGAAGGGTACTCTGGCTTTGCGATTACGGCGAAGAAGCTCAACGGCTTCGGAGTTGGCGTTGCATCATACCTGTGGTGTGATTTCGAGGAGGAGGGCGAAACCTACTTCGGATGGTACGATGCTGACATGAACGACCTCAACGATGTGGAGCTTGAGCCGGGCGAGGGGCTGTGGATCTACTCGCCGAGCGAAGAATTCAAGGTTCAAAGTGCGGGGACTGTTGCCGATGCCGATGTCGAGGTGCCACTTCGCGGAAACAGCGAAGCCAAGATGGTGGTCAACCCGATGCCGACAACGCTGACGCTCGGCGACATCAATATTATCGGCTACGCCGATGACGAAGGGTACTCTGGCTTTGCGATTACGGCGAAGAAGCTCAACGGCTTCGGAGTTGGCGTTGCATCATACCTGTGGTGTGATTTCGAGGAGGAGGGCGAGACCTACTTCGGATGGTACGATGCTGATATGAACGACCTCAACGAAGTGGAGCTTGATCCTGGCGAGGGGCTGTGGATCTACTCTCCAAGCGCTGAGTTCTCCGCGGTGTTCGCGTCACCGCTCGTAAACGACTGACCGGCATGGTGCGTGGCGAAACATCACGCACCGACCGTGAAATGAAACAATGGAAACAAGAAACCACACAATGAAAAGAGGTAAATGAAAATGAAGAAAATCATATTTGCGCTTGCCGTTGCCGTGACGGCAGCCGCTGTCCAGGCCGCATCGTTTCAGTGGCAGGCGACCGGCACATACGCGTCAAAGACGTTCTACGGGGCGGACGGCACGTCCACCATCGCGGGAATGACGGTCTACCTGTTCGATGCCGCGACCATCGATCAGGGTGGACTGGTGACTGTGCTTCGCGGCGGCGGCTCGATTGCGGACTACACGTCCGTCGCCACCGCTACGCTCGACTCAAACAGCCGGCTTGCCACTTCAACCTTCACCTATGGAGAAGTAGGTTCGATCTACAATTTCTTCATGGCGATCGTCGAGGGCGACAGCCTGTTCGTATCCGCAAATGTGTCTGCAACAGGTCAGGCATCTGATACTGCGTTTCTTTCCTTCGGTGGAATCAAGGCCGCGACGCAGAATAATCTCGGCGATGCCGCCTACTCCGCCGCAGGTTGGTACACTACCGTGCCGGAGCCTACGAGCGGCATTCTGATGCTCGTCGGATTGGCTGGATTGGCACTCCGCCGCCGTCGCGCCTGATTGCGCAGCTTTTACGAAAACGCAAAGCACCGTCCTTTGTTTGCTGGACGGTGCTTTGCGTCTGCACAAGAGCCGCCCTCATCCGAGGGCGGCTTCTTCTCATTCAGATCAAATCTGAATCACAAACCGCGTCAGCGAATCACGCTCTGCGGCGGCGGAGCGCAAGCCCTGCGAGGCCGACGAGCATCAGCAGAGCACTCGTCGGCTCAGGGACAGCCCTGAAGGATGTCCATTCCGCGTTCCTCATCGTACCATAGGCGAGCGTTTGCACTCCGGTAGAAGAAAGCCATGTAGCGGACTTGGTGTCAGTGATGATGTAGTTGCTCGCCAAGTCGTAGTCCGCTCCGTCAAAGATGACCACGAACGCCGTAATCGAGTCTCCCGCGTTGAAATCAGATGACACTCCGGTGGCGGCAGTGTATCCGCCAAAGGAATTTGACAGCCCACTGTGGTACGCAATGGATGCATCGAACGTTCCGTTGAGGATGGATGCCTGAATGGCATCCGCCGTTGTGAGAGACGCACCCGGCACAAATGACATCGTATTGCCGGTCGCGGCCGTGACGAACATATATGCGCGGTAGTTGGCGGCTGCGCCGCTCGTCCCGTCGCTGTTCTGAACCTGGCTGACAGCCCAGCTAAGCGATGCGCCGTGCACTGCGCAGACCGCAGCGACAGCACCAAATAGACACATTAGTTTCTTCATCTTCATTTTCCTTTTGTTGTTCATTCGGTGCGGAGACAAAATCCCAGCACACGAAATCCATTAAAGAGCACTCGGCAGTGTTATGTCAACGTCAGCATTGGACGTTTCGACGATGATACCCTGCCCCGGCGTGAGCGTGACATCGGCAAGCGTACCAAAATCCTCCGTCCAGCCGTCGGCGTCAAAACCGTCCGCCGCTGTCACATAGAAATACTGGGCGATACCTGCACCGCCCTCGTCGAGAATCTGGATGTTGTCAGTCCATGAGGTAGCACCTTCGCCAAGTGTGATATCGGAGATGTTGATAGACTTCGGGACGTTGTTGCCCACAAAGTTGAATCCCGCGACAGACTTGATGGTCGTTGTGGCATTGTCCACCTCGCCCGCATACGTGATCGGTACATCAGCACTGGATGTCTCCACGATTACCGACTGCCCCGGCGTGAGCGTGACATCGGCAAGCGTACCAAAATCCTCCGTCCAGCCGTCGGCGTCAAAGCCGTCCGCCGCTGTCACATAGAAATACTGGGCGATACCTGCACCGCCAGCATCGAGAATCTGGATGTTGTCAGCCCACGATGTCGCACCCT
>CAZMNN010000059.1:0-10004 GCA_964567665.1 uncultured Lentisphaeraceae bacterium | reverse complement strand
TTCGTGCCGCACGGATGCCACGAGAGACGCGGCGCCAGCGGAACGCCATAGACCATATTAGTCCAGGCGTTTGTTGCGAAGCACGTATAGATTGCGTTGCCAGGCACGCCCACGAGCGATGAGGCTCCGGGATCGCCGCGCCGCCAGACCTTGTACGCCGTTCGCACCGTGCCCTCCGACGAATCCGTGCCGGAATACTGCCGCGTCTCCTGAAACGCCGCCGGATCGTAACCGGCCACCCAGTCCACGGGCCAGTCGGCAAAAAAAGCGTCAGCCCGTTCTGACGGACTGACACTGAGATAGACGGCGTTCCAGCCATTGACAAGAGAAATCTTCTGGGCCGTTTCCACACGTGCCTCAGTGCGGAGCGCCAGAATGCCGGCCAGAAACGCCGACGCAACCAGAAAATTGAATTTCGCGGAGTTGCTCATATGTCGGCATTGTATCAAACCCGCCCGTGATGTGCAACTACGCCAAAAACAAAGGAAATACGCAAGAGATGGCAGTGCGCCGCCGCAACACAGAGAAGTGGTATAATACCGCCCCCAATGGAAATCATCAAACGAGACGAGCGGTTGCTGGCCGCCTGCCTGCTGAGCATGGTCGGCGGATTCACGGATGTCTATTCCTACCTGTTCCGCGGCGGAGTTTTTGCCAATGCCGTCACCGGGAACGTTGTCATAATGGGTGTCAGGCTTGTTTCGGACGATTTCATCGGCGCATGCAAGTGCCTCTGCGCCATGTTGGCCTACGGCGCGGGGGTGTTCGCCGCAAACGCCATCCACGCCCGGTTTCGGCACATCCGCCGAATGGACTGGCATCAGATCGCCCTATGGACGGAAGCCGCACTCTTGACGGCAGTAATGTGGATTCCGTGCGGCTCGGCGGATCTTCTGGCCGTCACACTCATCTCCTTCGTCTGCGCCCTGCAGGTCCAGACGTTCCGCCGCATTCGCGGTCTGCCGTTCGCATCGACGATGTGCACGGGCAATCTGCGCAGTGGCGCCCATGCGTTCTATGAGTGGATGTCCGGCGGAAACGCCGAGTCGCTCGCCCATGCGCGCCACTATGCAATCGTCATCCTTACGTTCATGTCCGGCGCGATGCTCGGAGCGGTGATTCTCCGCACGTTCGGCGCACACGGATTCATCCTTGCCCCCGCCACGCTCCTTGCCGTCTCGCTCGTCATGCACCGCCGTCTGCCGGCCCGCGCACGGTGGCTGCGGAAACGTCTGCGCACCGCCATCTGCGGCCATAGATGAATTGCACGGCAAATCCTTCGTCTATAAACCGCAAAAAGGCGGCCATGCCGTTTAAGGCATAGCCGCCCAGTGCGCATCGCAGACGCGAAAGGATATGTAACGTCTGCGCATTTGCGCCATATGTGAAATCAGAATGCGTCCGCAGCCGCATCGACGCGCTTGCCGCGCTTCTCCGCCGCCGTCTTGCGGGCCGCCTCGCGAAGCTCCTCGCGTTCCTGGACGGCCTGCGACGCAACGGCGTCATCCCAAGCGACGACCACAGTCTCGTAATCCTGCGTTGCACCGCTCAGGCACGCCCTCACATGACGGTAGGGACCGATCTCGAACTGGTAGCACGGTTTCCACCAGCTGCAGAGCCGCGCCCATGTGCCATAGCGCTTCTCAAGAGCTTCTACGAGGTAGTGCCTTCTCCAGCTGGCTCCTGCGTCCACCGCCTCCTTCGCACAGGCATATATCTTTGCGACCTTGTGCGTTTTCGGCGTCACGTAGACGTAATACTTGTCAAAGCCGTCAAGTGGCTTTTTCGGCTTGAACACGGCCCGGACGAAATCGGCATCGCCGGAATCATCCTCAAACTTGTCGGCCTTGAAGACCTCTCCGAACTTCAGACCAAGGAAGGAGTCCGCATTGCACTTCTCGGCTTTCTCCCCAGCGCCGACATTCAGCGACGTGAGCGGCGCAACGCCGTCCTGACCCGCAGGATAGCTCTGCGCGTATTCGCTGGTGCTCGTCTCAAGCACATTGCCTTCCATGTCCATGTTTGTGCGGGTTTCACGGCGACGTTCGGTAACCATATTTCCGTTGGTCGTCACCGTCGATTCGGTGAACACCCGCGAAATGCTTCCATTGTCGTTGGTAGTCACCGATGATTCTGCGGTCTTTGACGTCATGTCCTTGGACTTTGGCTTGTCCGCAACCGCCTTGGCGCAGAACGCAGCCGCCGCAAGCACAACACCTGCGACCGCAACCGTCAGTTTGCTTCTTGCTTTCATGTCGTATGTTCCTTTCAGTTTGTTATTTCCCTTAAACGCCGCAAAATATACCACGGCGGTGTTAACGGAATGTTAACGGAACGGACTTTTCAAAAAAGACAGACGCACCGTCCGGTTGGACAGCGCGTCTGCATTCGCATTGCGTATGCTGCGGTTACGCCTGTGCGTCGGCTTCCGCCATTGCGGCGCGGCGGCTCAGCTTGATGCGGCCGCGATCGTCGACGCCAAGGCACTTCACGCGCATCTTGTCGCCGACCTTGCACACGTCCTCGACGGAGTGTACGCGCTTGTCGGAAAGCTCGGATATGTGGCAGAGGCCATCCTTGCCGGGAAGGATCTCCACAAACGCACCGAACTCCTTGATGCCGGTGACCGTTCCGTCGTAGATCTTGCCGGGTTCCGCCTCGGCGGTGACGGCATTGACTTCAGCCTTTGCGCTGTCCATCATGTCACCGGACGTCGCGAAGATGGAGACCACTCCGTAGTCGCCCTCCTCCTCGATGTCGATCTGTGCGCCGGTCTTTTCGCAGATGCCGCGAATCGTCTCGCCGCCCTTGCCGATCAATGCGCCGATCTTGTCCGCAGGAATCTTGATGACCTCCATGCGCGGCGCGTACTTGTTGAGTTCCGCGCGCGGTGCGGGAATCACGCTCTCCATGTAGTCGATGATCTTCAGGCGGGCGTCGTGCGCGGCCTTAACCGCACCCTCGACGAGATCCCACGTGAGACCGCGAAGCTTCAGGTCAACCTGGAATCCGGTGATGCCCTTCTTCGTGCCGCCGACCTTGAAGTCCATGTCGCCGCAATGATCCTCTGCGCCGAGGATGTCGGTGACGAGCACCTTCTGGCTCTGGTCGGCGTTCGTGAAGAGACCGATCGAAATGCCGGCGACCGTGCGCTTCAGCGGCACACCCGCATCCATGAGCGCGAGGCAGCCGTTGCAGATCGAAGCCATAGAAGACGACCCGTTGGAACCCATGATCTCCGAGACCACGCGGATCGAATACGGGAACTCATCCGGCAACACCTCGGCGATTGAACGCTCCGCAAGAGCGCCGTGGCCGATTTCGCGACGGCCGGTCGAACCGAGACGCCCGACCTCTCCCGTGCAGTACGGCGGGAAGTTGTAGTGGAGCATGAAACGCTTTGAGAGCGGACCGCCCGTCACGGAATCAAGCTCCTGTGCATCCTTCTTCGTGCCGAGCGTGACAGTCGCAAAGGACTGCGTCTCACCACGCGAGAACACCGCCGAACCGTGAACGCGGGGCAGCACCCCGACCTGGGCTGCGAGCGGACGGATCTCATGCTGGGCGCGTCCGTCGATGCGAAGCCCCTTCTCAAGCACGTTCCTGCGCACGGTCTCGATCTCGAGAGCGTCGAATAGATGCACGAAACCGACGGCGTCAATCTCCGGCCACTTCTCGGAAACCTTCTTGAGGAGGTCTTCCTTGATGGCACTGACCTTGCCCTGGCGCTCCAGCTTGCCCTTGATGAGCAGAGCTGCCGAAAGGGCCTCGCCGCCTTCGGCGCGCATGAAGTCCATCTTGTCGGCAGGCTGCGGAACATCCTTGATGTCCTTGTCCGGCTTGCCGAGCGCACGGCGCATCTCGATCTGGAGGTCGATGATCTTCTCAACCTCTTCGTGGGCGCGCTTGAGGGCGGCGACGAAATCCTCGTCGGAAACTTCGCTCGCAGATCCCTCCATCATGAGGAACTTGCCGCGAATGCCCGCGTAAAGCAGGTCAATGTCGCTCTTAGCCTTCTGCTCATGCGTGGGGTTGATGACCCACTGCCCGTCGATGCGGCCGATGCGGACGCAACCGATAGGTCCCATGAACGGGATCTCGCTGATGTGGAGCGCCGCCGAAGCCGCGTTCACGGCGAGGAAGTCAGCCTCGCGTGTCCCGTCGGACTGGATGAGCATGGAGTTGACCTGCACATCGTTGTAGTAGCCGTCGGGGAAGAGCGGACGAATCGGGCGGTCGCACATGCGGGCCGTGAGGATTTCCTTCGAGGTGGGACGCGCCTCGCGCTTGAAGAAGCCGCCGGGGAACTTTCCGGCTGCATAGAACTTCTCGCGATACTCGCACTGGAGCGGGAAGAAGTCGATGCCTTCACGCGGCGTATCCGTGTTTGTCACGGCCGTGAAGACCGTGCTGTCGCCGTACGAGACGGTGACCGCCCCTGCCGCCTGCTGCGCCAGAAGCCCGGTCTCGATGACGAGATCCTGCCCGCCGATCGAAACCTTAAACTGCTTTGTACCTTCCATCGGTCACCACTCCAGTTAGCGGCGCAGGCCAAGCTTCTTGATGAGATCCCTGTACTTCGCCTCATCCTCGCGCTTGAGGTAGTTGAGGAGTTTGCGGCGGTTGTTCACCTTGCGGAGAAGGCCGTAGCGGGACGAATGATCCTTCTTGTTCTGCTTGAGGTGCTCCGTGAGCGCCAGAATCTCCTTCGTCAACGTTGCAATCTGGACTTCCGAAGATCCAGTGTCACGGTCGTGACGTCCGAATTCACTGCGGACTGCTGCCTTGTCTATCATTTTCTTTTCCTTTTTCTTTCTGTCTTGGTAAGCTGTTTTCCTGGGGATGCCGATACGTGCGGCCGCTTCCTTCGCTGCGCATACCGGCGATACTGTGCCGCGACAGACGAAGGCGCATTCCACCCATGGTGAAAGAAACCCGCGAGAGGGAACGAATCCTATTGTCGGTCGCAGATGGGCGTGTAGGATACCATATCGCGCCCCTCAACGCAAGTACCCATATCACGACCGCGTCATGGCAGTGTAAGGCAAAGACGAAATCCGATTATGTTGGATTTGTTGGACGGATTAAAGTAATACCGTCTCGGTATAATGGCATAGCGAGCCGCCCCACACACAAAAACGAACGGATGACGAATCACCTGTGTGGTACGCGACAATCAAAATTACGGCGTTGCCCGTCAGCGATCGACACGGGCGCTGCCGCCGCCAACGAGCTTTTCGACATCCGCCTTCGTAGCCATCGACGTGTCGCCGGGCGTTGTCATCGCAAGTGCGCCATGCGCCGCCCCATAGTTCACCGCTTTCTCCGCATCGTCAAACTCCATGAACCCGTAGATCAGGCCGGAGGCGAACGAATCGCCGCCGCCGACGCGATCATATATCTCAAGGCTTGGACGGGCGACAGACTGATGGAGAACGCCCTTGTACCAGCAAAGCGCACTCCAGTCGTTTACGGTTGCGGACTTCACGCTGCGCAGCGTAGTTGCCACAGCCTTGAAGTTCGGGTACTGCCTGACTGCGGTGTCGATCATCCTGCGGAATCCATCCACCGGAAGCGTTGTCAGGTTGCCGTCCACACCCTCCACCTCAATGCCAAGAGCGGCGGTGAAGTCCTCTTCGTTGCCGATCATCACGTCCACGTATCTGGCGATTTCGCGGTTCACCTCCTGCGCCTTCGCCTGACCGCCGATCGACTTCCACAGCGAAGCGCGGTAGTTGAGGTCGTACGACGTCACCGTTCCGTGGCGTTTAGCCGCCTTGAGCGCCTCTATCGCGACCTGCGCAGTGGTGTCGGAGAGCGCCGCGAATATGCCGCCCGTGTGGAACCAGCGCACACCCTCTGCGCCGAAAAGTGCATCCCAGTCAACGTCGCCGGGCTTCAGCTGCGACACCGCCGTGTGTCCACGATCTGCGCAGGAACGCGCCCCACGGCATCCAAAACCGCGCTCCACGAAGTTTAGCCCGTTGCGGACATCGCGTCCTATCCCGTCAAACCTGCTCCACTTCACGTGACTTACGTCCACACCGCCCTGGAGCATAAAGTCCTCGACAAGCCGCCCCACCGGGTTGTCGGCGAACGCCGTGACGGCCGTGGTCTTCAGTCCGAAGCAACGGCGGAGACCTCGCACCACGTTGTATTCGCCGCCGCCTTCCCACACCTTGAATTCCCGCGCACAGTGGATGCGACCGTCACCGGGATCGAGCCTAAGCATGATCTCTCCGAGGCTCGCCGCATCCCACTGGCATGTGCCTGGCTTTTTGACGTTCAAACCTTCCATGTCCACACCCCTTCCTTTCTGTCAAGTTCCGGCAACCGGCACGACGCACCGGCCGCACCCGGTTCAATCCCTGTGCACCTCGACCTCATCGTCGCTTCCGCCGTACGGCGGCGGCGAGACGCGAGCCGTCCAGTCGTCGCTCCATCCGTATGCGTTCTCCTCAATGCGGGCCATCTGGTATTCACGCCAGCCTTCGCGCCAGATCATCCACGCAATAAGCATCGTGACAAAGCCCCATGTGCCGCCGTTGACGACGCGGTGCAGCCCCCACAGTCCGATAAGAATCGCAACGCAACGTCCCACGACCATCGCTATGTAGGTTGCGCGTGTGCGGGACATGAACGCCCGCATGAGGGACCGGAATACGCGCCCGCCGTCCATCGGAAAACCCGGCAGCAGATTGAATGCGCCAAGCATGACGTTCATCCACATTGCGTACACCAGAAGTGCGTACGTCCACCGGTCAAGCGGAAGAAAGCAGATTGACAGGAACGCCACCCCGGAGATTGCAAAACTGACGAGAGGGCCGGCAAGTGCAGTCAGAAGCTCCTGCCAGGCCTTACGCGGCAGGGAGATGAGCGACGCACATCCGCCGAGCAGCGACAGCGTTATGTCCCGCGTCCCGTAGCCGAACGCCCGTGCCGTGAGCGCATGGCCCAGCTCATGCGCCATGATGGATACGAGCAGCATGAGCGCATACGCCATCGACAGCATGAACGGCCCGCCGCTCGTTGCAAAGACGAGAAGGAGAAATATCAGGGAGATGTCCAGATACACCGGAATCCCAAACGCATCGCAGATCTTTATTCTTCTTGGAAACATGACTGCAATTCTACCACAAAACCGCTGCGGGTATTCATTTCGCCGCACCGACGAGCTTCAACGCCGCCCGGCTGCGCATGGCCTTGAACACCACCGAACACGTCACCGTTGCGGACGTGAATTTGAGCGTGGTGTCGAAGCAGGCCGGGCCGCCGCAAAGATAGGTGCGGCAGGTGAACGTGTCCGGTGCAGTCCATGCACCAGACGACGCTGTGGGCTGGTCGCCGATAAGCGCACCAAGCGTCTCGTAGTTCTCCTTCTCCAGTTTGAGCGATCCATACGCCCACGCGCCGAAACCGACAGGCAGACGCTGGACGCCAAACGGCCCTTCATACACGATCTCCCATCCGTCCGCCGTTCCTGACAGGGTCACGCTCTTCATGCCCTGCGGATTCTTCTCGCACACAAACTCCTTGCCAAGCACGACCGTCAGCTCGCCGTCTTTATCCCCCTTCACCGCCGGAAGCGTCAATGCCGCACATTTGCCGTTGAGACGGGCAACCGATTCGGCATCCTCCGGCAGAGGCGCGTCCTTCAAAGCCGGCAGCAGATGCTCCCACACGAGCGACAGCTCCCGCTGCATGTCATCCACGCCAGACGTCAGCGACAGAACGGCATCCTGCTCCGGCATGACTATCGTGAACTGCCCACGCGCACCATCGGCGCGGTATACGCCCGCCGGACGGCAGCGCCAGAACTGGAAACCGTAGCCCTGCCCCCAATCACCCTTCGGATTGTCCCGCGTCCCCGTCTGTTTCGACGTCATCAGCGCAATCCAGTCGGCAGACAGCAGCTGCCGGCCGTTCCATCTGCCGCGCTGCAGACAGAACTGTCCGAACGCCGCCAGATCGCGCGTCGTCATGTTCATGCCATATCCGCCACAGGCGATGCCTTTCGGACACGTCGTAGACCAGGCTTTCTCGATGCCCAACGGCGCGAACAGCCTGCTTCCGAGAAAATCCATCAGTCGTTCGCCAGATTTCTTCTCCACGATGGCCGACAGCATGTACGTTGCACCCGTGTTGTACACAAACCACGTACCTGGATCCTTCTCAACCGGATGCGCGAGAAACGCCATCACCCAATCGCCGTTCGCCGTCTGCGAAAGCGAACCGATCGAATCGCGTTCGCTGCCGGTGTTCATCGTCAGCAGGTCGCGGACACGCATCCGCAGCAGATTCTCAGACGGCTTTTCGGGAAGCTTGTCGGGGAAAATGTCGACGACACGCTCGTCCAGATCGACCTTTCCTTCGTCCGCCAGAAAACCTACGGCAGTCGCGGTGAAGCTTTTGGAGTGGGAATAGAGCATATGCGTCCGATCTTGCGCATACGGCTTCCAGTAGCCCTCCGCCACAAGCTTTCCGTGACGCAGCAGCACGAAACTGTGCAATGCGTCAAGAGCCTTTTCGGAGGCGTCGATCCACGCACTGATTGCGTGCGACGAAACGCCCTGCGATTCCGGCGTCGCAACCGGGAAATAGGCCTGCACAGACCCCTGCGCCGCGAGTACGGCTGACATAACTATCTTATTCATGTACATTCCTTGACAAAAGTGCAGCCAATCGTGAAACCGACTACAAAATGCTCAATCAAAACATATCGGCAATCCGAAGAAATGCGTCAGTGTGTGCAGTTCAGATGGTTTGTGACGGCTGTGTAGAGCTGTATGGGATGGTTGGATGTGACGGTGGCGGCGCCTTTTGCGCGGCAGCTCTTCCACGTGTCAAGATCCTCCACCATCCAAAGCGCAACACGAAGACCGGCCCTTTGCGCGGCAGCCACCCAGTCTGCCGACGTGCCGGCAAGCGACGCAATCCGTTCACATCCAAGCTCCACAGCCTTCTTGATGTCTGCATCGTCCGCCGCCGAGGCCGGGGCTTTGCCGATAATGAGCGCCGTCGGCGCGTTTGGATGACGCTTGCGCATCATGCGCAGATAATCGACCGCGAACGACGTGAAGACATAGGAGCCGGCCGGCATCGTGGAGGTGACAATCTTGTGGACGCCGTCCACGTACTGCGCAAGCTTCTTCGGATCTTCGTACAGCGGTTTCTGCCCCTTCATCTCGAACTCAACAGACACATCCGGACGATCTTTGAAGAGATCCGCAAACTGCTGCAGGGACGGCACGTGCTCTCCGCTCTTCTTCAGCGTCAGATTCGTCACGGCGGCGAACGTCATGTCATGGACATTGCCTGTCCCGGTCGTCGTCCGCGCCACATTCGTGTCATGCATGATCACCAATCCACCGTCGGACGTCATCTGCACGTCGGTTTCATACCCCGTCACACCGGCCGCCAACGACTGCTTGAAGCCGCCAAGCGCATTGTCGTCGTACTGATAGTTGCCGCGATGCGCCACAATCCGAGGAATCTCAGCGCCAAAAACGTCCGCCCATGCAGCAGCCACGCAAAGCCCCATCACCAATCCAACTCTTTTCACGCCAAACCTTTTTTTGTTAGCCAAATTTCATCCATCAAGTCTGCCAACCTAACAGACAAATTTCCGCGTATTGTATCATAAAAAAAAATGCCAATGCGCATATGCGGGAACAGAATGACGTCGAATCAGCGCATCAAGCGGTAGAGGACAGGCCCTTCAAACGTCTGCGTCCGTTCGGCGGGGGTGAACGTGCGCTCGAACAGATCGAGGGAGAACGGCACGAACGACAGTTCAACCACGGGACGCACCGTCATCTCCAATCCAAAATCCGCCGTCGATGTGCCTGACGCACACACATCCGCCCGGACACCCGGCGAGACCGTCGTCTGGAACAATTTGGCCGACGCAATCCCTCCGTCCCAACCCAGCGCCGCGCCGACTTCAACACCCGCGAAGACAGACGCCTCGCCCTTAAGCTTCGTCAACGCGACATCACGCGACG
>CAZMNN010000058.1:0-10494 GCA_964567665.1 uncultured Lentisphaeraceae bacterium | reverse complement strand
TTGACATGACGAACGTCAGCAATTTCGTGCAGATCGTGCTGGGCACGAAGTGGCAGGAGTGAAACAGGCGCCAATGACTTTGGCTAATGGTTTTGGTATAATTGCACACATGAAAAACATCATCTTTCTGTCGGCGCTCGCCGCCGCGTACGTTCCCGTTTCCGCCGCGATCTACGGCGACCTGCCGGACGCAAAACACGCATGGTCTGTGCATGACAAGGTTCGTCCAAACCCTGCCAAGGTGTCTGCCGAACCGGGCAAGGCGCCAAGCGATGCGGTGGTTCTCTTCGACGGAACGAAAGAATCGTTCGAGAAGAACTGGTGCGACAAGGACGGCAAGCCGTCCAAATGGAAACTCGGCACAGAAGGCGACTTCTACTGCGTTCCCGGCTGGAAGAACGGCGGCGTTGTGAAGACGAGAGAGTCGTTCGGCGACTGCCAGCTTCACATCGAGTTCCGCCATGATGCAGACATCGGAATCGTGCCGGGCAAGAGCGGTGCGCAGATGCACGGCAACTCCGGCGTGTTCCTCATGTCAAACTACGAGATCCAGGTTCTGGAATCCTATGGCACGAATCCTGCGGACATGAAGAACCCGAACTACGCAGACGGTCAGTCCGGGGCGGTCTATGCGGAGAATCCGCCGATGGTCAACCCCGCCCGCAAGCCCGGCGAATGGCAGACGTACGACATAATCTTCCATCAGCCGATCTGGGAGGGGCGCAAGATGATCCATCCTGGCAGCGTCACCGTGCTGTTCAACGGCGTTGTGGTGCAGGATCACTGGGAGATGGAGGGCCTTACGACGCACAGGAACCGCCGTCCGCTCGCCCCTCATGCGACGAAGCTTCCGTTCTTCCTTCAGGATCACGGCTGCACCGTGCACTTCCGCAACATCTGGATTCGCGAGATTCCGTCGCGCTATGCCAACCTCACGCACGGCGGGCCCGGTGCGGACGAGAACGCCGTGATGGCGCTCCGGCGCGAGACTGCCGCGAAGCTTTTCGCCAAGATCGAGACGCCCGTCAAGCCAACGGTCGAGAACATGGAGGCGCTCGGCGAAGTCATCGGCTACGCCCGTGAAGGCAAGTACGACAAGGCGTGGCGCGAGACGGCAGAGGCGTTCCACGGAGTTCTGGACAAGATGTCCGATCAGGAGCTGAACGCCTTGAAGGGTGCGCTTCTGCATCTGCGCGACTCTCTCGATACGCTCATCCGCAACGGCGTGGTGACGCAGAAGTGCGGAACGCGCAGACGCATAAACGCGATTGCGCTGCGTCTCGGCTGGGAGAAGTGACGCCTCGGCGGCGTTCCGATGTCCGGAAAGCACAAGATAGGCCTGGCGTTAGGCTCCGGCGGCGTTCGCGGCATGGCGCACTTCGGTGTGATACGCACGCTGATGAAATACGGGATCAAGATTTCGTGCGTCGCCGGTTCGTCGTCCGGCAGCGTAATCGGCGCCGCGCTCGCCGCCGACAGGCTTGACGCGTTCGAGGACTTCTTCCGCCGGATAAACTGGTGGAAGATGTTCAGGATGTTCTTCGAGTTCTCGCTGCCGTGGCGCGGCGGATATCTGCGCGGAAACCGGATCAAGTCCGAGCTGCGCCAACGGCTTGGCGACATCCGCTTCGAAGACTGCAGGATTCCGTTCACGGCCGTCGCGATGGACATGATGAACGGCAAGGAGTATCCCATATCGAGCGGCGACCTTGTGGACGGCGTGTTCGCCTCGATGGCGGTGCAGGGGCTTTTCAAGCCGGTCGCCCGCGACGGGCGCTGGCTTGCCGACGGCGGACTTGACAATCCGCTTCCCGTGAAGGTGTGCCGGGACATGGGGGCGGACTACGTGATAGCCGTGGACGTGAATCTCGGACAGCCGCTCGCGCCGGAATGTGCGACGGAAGGGATGCCGTCCCTCTGGACGATATTCACCCAGACGTGCCGGATTGTCGAGAACAACTGGACCGACCGCATCCTGCGGTCGAGTCCGCCCGACGTGCTGCTTCAGCCTGACCTGCACGACATCTTCGCGGCGCGGCTGAAGCACGTGACGCGGGCGATTCTTCGCGGGAAGATCGCCGCCGAACGCTGGATAGCGTCGCTTACACCTGAACTGAAAATGAGGTTGATGCCATGACGAACCCGCTTGTGTCCCGAAAGTCGCTGCCGATCTTCGCCGCGCTCGTGAGCTGCTTTGCGCTCTGGGGGCTGCTCAACAACATGACGGACAACCTTGTGCCGGCGTTCCAGCGCATCTTCACGATGGATCAGTCGAAGGCGGGGCTTGTGCAGGTCGCGTTCTACGGTGCGTATGCAGTGCTGGCGATCTTCGCGGCGGTGCTTGCCGAGGAGTTCAGCTACCGCAAGGGTGTGCTGATCGGGCTTTTCGTGTACATCACGGGTGCGCTTCTCTACATCCCCGCCTGCATCGCGCAGTCGTTCGACATCTACTTCATCGCGATATTCATCGTCGCGGGGGGATGTTCGCTGCTTGAGACCACGTGCAATCCATACGTCATCTCGCTTGGCGACGGGCAGACGGCCGTGAGGCGGCTCAACTTCGCGCAGATGTTCAATCCCGTCGGATCGATGATGGGCATAGTCCTTGCGCAGCAGCTCATCCTTTCGCACCTCAACCCCGCCACGGCGGACGAGCGGGCGCTCATGGACGCCGTGACGAGGGAGCAGATCGTCCACAACGAGCTTTTTTGGGTATGCGCCCCGTACGTCGGTCTCTGCGCCATCGCCGCCCTCATATGGCTTTTCTTCCTTTTTGTGAAGGACGACCGCGTCTCCTCGCCCGGTGAGGGCTGTGCGAAGTCGCTGCGCCGCGTGGGAGCGGCGACGCTTTTCACCTTTACGCCCGTCACCGCGCTGTATTTCCTCTTCCCGGGGATGAACAAGATCGCCTGGGTGCTTTGTGGCTGTCTCGGTCCGGTGGCCTACGTGATAGCCCAGCGCGACTATCGGGCGATGCTCGCCACGCTTCTCCGGACGCCGCGCTACTGGATGGGCGTAGTGGCGCAGTTCTTCTACGTGGGGGTTCAGATCGCCGCATGGACATGGCTCAACGTCTACTGCCAGAAGGAGCTGGGCGTATCGCCCGCCGACGGCGCGAAGTACTACACCGTCGCCATCGTCCTCTTCATCGTCTGCCGCTGGATTGCGACGTTCCTCATGAAGTACATCGAGCCGGCGAAGATGATGGCGGTATTTGCGCTGGGGGCGATTCTGACATGCGCCGGCGTGATGTACCTGCCTACGCGCACAGTCTTCACCGTGGCTTCGCTCCCGTTCTCGCTGAACATCATCTGCCTCGTGGCGATGAGCGGATTCATGTCGCTCATGTTCCCGACAATATACGGTCTTGCGCTCGGCGGACTTGACCAGAAGGCGCTGAAGCTCGGCGCCTCCGGGCTTATCATGGCCATTCTCGGCGGCGCCATCATCACCCCGTGGATGGCGGATGTGATAGGCAATCCGCAGTCGGTGTGGTGCAGTCTCGTGCCGGGCTTCTCGACGGACTGGGACGCAAACCTCAAGCTTTGCCAGACCTCGCTCCGCGCAAGCTTTGTCGTTCCGGCGATATGCTTTGCGGTTGTGCTTGCGTACGCGATGATCTTCCGGACGCGCGGGCGCAGATGATTCCGGTCTGCTGCGGGCGGCGCATCCGCCGCCACCGGTTTATGGTATAATCAGAAACAAACAAAACCCAATACGGAGAATGTTATGTCTCAGACAGTATGGACGATGAATGGTTTTCCAAAGGTCGGCATCCGGCCAATCATTGACGGTCGCCGGCGCGGAGTGCGCGAGTCGCTTGAGGTCCAGACGATGACGATGGCCGAGACGGCCGCGAAGCTGATCTCCTCCAGTCTGCGCTACCCCGATGGCACGCCGGTGCAGTGCGTGATCGCCGACACGACGATCGGCGGAGTGTACGAGGCGGAGCAGTGCGCGAAGAAGTTCCGCGAGAACAACGTCGGTGTGTCGCTCTCCGTGACGCCGTGCTGGTGCTACGGCACCGAGACGATGGACGCAGATCCGCAGATGCCGAAGGCGGTCTGGGGCTTCAACGGCACGGAGCGTCCCGGCGCGGTCTATCTCGCCTGTATGCTTGCCGGATACGCCCAGCGCGGAATGCCCGCCTACGGCATCTATGGGCGTGACGTGCAGGACGCCAAGGATACGTCCGTCCCCGCAGACGTGAAGGAGAAGATCCTCCGCTTCGTCAAGGCCGGTCTCGCCGTCGCCATGATGAAGGGCAAGAGCTACCTTTCCGTCGGCACCTCCGCGATGGGAATCGCCGGATCGTTCGTGAACGTGGACTTCTTCCAGGACTTCCTCGGGATGCGTCCGGAGAACATGGACATGTGCGAGATCGAGCGCCGCATAGCTGAAGGCATCTACGACCGCGAGGAGTACGAGAAGGCGCTCGCCTGGGCGAAGAAGTGGTGCAAGGAGGGCAAGGACTACAACCCCAAGACCATCCAGAAGAGCCGCAACGCCAAGGACAAAGACTGGGAGTACATCGTAAAGATGGCGATCATCGTGCGCGACATGATGGTCGGCAACCCGAAGCTGAAGGAGCTTGGCTTCGGCGAGGAGGCGGTGGGAAGGAACGCGCTCGCCGCCGGATTCCAGGGGCAGCGCCAGTGGACGGATCACTGGCCGAACGGCGACTTCATGGAGGCCATGCTCAACACGTCGTTCGACTGGAACGGCCCGAGGACGCCGCACATCGTCGCCACGGAGAACGACTCCCTCAACGGCGTGTGCATGCTTCTCATGCATCTGCTCACCAACCGCGCATCGATGTTCGCCGACGTGCGCACGTTCTGGAGCGACGCATCGGTCAAGAAGGCGACGGGCAAGGGGCTGAAGGGGATTGCGAAGCAGGGTATCATCCATCTGCTCAATTCGGGAAGCTGCTGCCTCGACGCCGCCGGCGCGATGAAGGAGAAGGGCAAGCCCGTGTTCAAGAACTGGTGGGACGTAAAGCAGGGCGACATGGACGCCACGATGAAGGCGACGAAGTGGGTGCCTGCCGGCGTGGAGTACTTCCGTGGCGGCGGCTTCTCGTCCTCGTTCCTCACGCCGAAGGGAATGCCGCTCACGATGACGCGCATCTCGTACGTGAAGGGTCTTGGCCCGGCGCTGCAGATCGCCGAGGGCTGGTCTGTCGAACTCGACAAGGATCAGAACGAAAAGCTCATGCTCCGCACCAACCCGGAATGGCCCTGCACGTGGTTCACGCCGCGCCTCACCGGAACGGGATTCTTCAAGGACGTGTATTCGGTGATGAACGCCTGGGCGGCGAACCACGGCGCGATCGCATACGGGCACATCGGCGCGGATCTCATCACGCTCGCCTCGATGCTCAGGATTCCCGTCGCGATGCACAACGTCGCAGAGGACGACGTGTACCGTCCGCACTGCTGGGGTCTCTTCGGCGCATCCGACGATCCGACCGGCGCGGACTACAGGGCCTGCGCGAATTTTGGCCCGCTGTACGCGACGAACAGGTAACGGCAATCATCCACATACGCGACGGATACCGGATGACATTCGAGACGCACAGCGAATCCGAAACGTGGGATGTGGCAAGACGCTTCGCCGGGACGCTCCGTCCCGGCGATGTCGTGTGCCTTGAGGGCGACCTCGGCGCCGGCAAGACCACGTTCACGCAGGGTCTGTGCGCCGCGCTCGGCGCGAAGCGCGCCGTGGCCAGCCCCACGTTCTGCATCGTCTCGGAGCATCCCGCACCTGAATTCCTCGTTGTCCACATGGATCTCTACCGGCTTCAGGGGGAGGAGGACGTGCTTCAGACGGGGTGGGAGGACTATCTCGCGAGAAATGCGGTTCTCGTTGTCGAATGGCCGGATCGCGCCGGGGAGCTGATTCCGTCCGACGCACGGCACGTGCGCTTCTCATACGGCGCGGACGAGAGTGGACGCATCATTGACATTGACGGCTGACCGTCCCACAGCGGCAGTCGGCCGGCGCGGATCGACGCGCATCAACCAACACAAAGGAAGGAAAACGGAGACAAATGGCGGGAGAGTACCAGTTCAGTCTGGTTGACGTGACAAAGCAGGTCGGCACAAAGACGATCCTGAAGGACGTGAACCTCAGCTTCTTCTACGGGGCGCACATCGGCGTGATCGGCGGAAACGGCGCCGGCAAGTCGACATTGCTGAAGATACTCGCCGGACTTGACACCGATCTCATGGGGACGGTGCAGGTCGCGAAGGGGACGAACGTCGGCTACCTTCCGCAGGAGCCGCAGCTCGACGACTCGAAGACCGTCGCCGAAGTCGTGGCGGAGGGCGCACAGAAGGCCCGCGACATGGTGGAGCGGTACGAAGACCTCTGCTGCCAGCTTGACGACCCGAAGGCCGCAGCGGAGATGGAGCGCATCCAGGCGATAATCGACGCCAACGACTACTGGAACATCGACAACCTCGTCGAACGCGCAATGGCGGATATGGGATGTCCGCCAGGAGACACGCCGGTGAAGGTGCTTTCCGGCGGCGAACGCCGCCGCGTGGCGATATGCCGCCTTCTCCTGACCAACCCTGACGTCCTTCTCCTCGACGAACCGACGAACCATCTCGACGCGGAGACGACCTTCCGTCTTGAATCCTATCTCAAGGGATTCAAGGGCACACTGATCGTCGTCACGCACGACCGCTACTTCCTGTCGGACGTCACGGACTGGATCCTTGAACTTGACCATGGCGTGTGCTATCCGTACAAGGGCAACTATGAAGAGTGGCTGAAGCAGAAGCAGGCGTTCCTCGAAAGGGAGGCGAAGGCCGAGAGCAGCCGCAGAAAGCTGCTTGAGAACGAGCTGAAGTGGATACAGACGAATCCGTCCGGCCGCCACTCGAAGGCGCAGGCCCGCGTGAAGCGGTACGAAGAGCTGCAGAAGCAGCAGGTCAGCGCCCGCGAGGACGATCTCGTGATCCGCATACCGCCGGGGCCGCGTCTTGGCGACCTCGTGGTGAAGGCCGAGGGCGTGAAGATGGGATTCGGCGACAGGGTGCTTTACGACAATCTCACGTTCGACCTGCCGCGCGGCGGAATAGTGGGCGTGATAGGCGCGAACGGGGCGGGCAAGACGACGCTGTTCAAGCTGATAACCGGCGAACTCAAGCCGCTCGCCGGGACGCTGCGCGTGGGCGAGACGGTGAAGCTGTCGTACGTTGATCAGCTTCGCGGCGAACTTGACCCGAACCGCACGGTCTACGAGGAGATAACGGGAGGCGGCGAATTTGTCCGCCTTGCCGGGGAGACGATGATGAACGGCAGGGCGTACTGCTCGCGGTTCAACTTCCGCGGGCCGGAGCAGCAGAAGAAGGTCGGTGTGCTTTCCGGCGGCGAACGCAACCGTGTGCATCTCGCAAAGCTTCTGACCGGCGGCGGCAACCTGCTGATGCTCGACGAACCTACGAACGACCTTGACGTCGCAACACTCCGTTCGCTTGAGGAGGGGTTGCAGGAGTTCGGCGGATGCGTCATGGTCGTGTCGCACGACCGCTGGTTCCTCGACCGCATCGCGACGCATATCCTTGCGTTCGAGGGCAACGGAAAGACCTGCTGGTTCGAGGGCGGATTCTCCGACTACCACGAGATGAGGGAACGGCGCCGCTGACGGCGCAGAGAGGTGCCGCCATCCGCCTGCCTGTCCACATATGGCTTCGCAAGGAGAACGCCCGGCCTGAAGAGCTGGCCGGGTATCTCGCCGAACTTGCGCGGCGGATGGACGGCAGACCGCAGAAGATGTGCCTTGTCGTTGAGGCCGATGTGCCGTCTGGGCTTGACATCGATCCGTCGGACGGCAACCTTGTCGCATCGGCGGCCGGCGAATCCGCAAAGCTCTCGCTGCGCAGACGGTGGATTCCGGAGCATCCCGTTCCGATGGAGTTCGGCCAGTCCGGCGGCGGTGTGCGCAGAACGGTTCTTCTGATAGATCCGGTGGACGGAAACAGGTTTCGCGTACGCCAATGCCGCACACCGTTGCCGCCGCGCTGGGCGTACGCCGCGTTTGCGGCCGTCGCGACGCTTGCCGCAGTCACGTTGAACGCGGCGGCCGCCGCCGTTGCGGCTGTCACGCTCATGGCGATGCTTCTTCCCTTGCTGTGTCCGGGCGTCTGCTCATGGCTTCTGGAGCGGTATTGGCTGATGCGATGTTCGCAGAGGGGCGTATACTGATCCGTCGGTCGCGTCGGCGGGAATGAAAGGACAGCGAAAATGGAGATGGCCATGGTTTTAGCCGCAATCGTCAACTGCTGCGTGGGAAGCAACACAGGTGCGCCCGACGCCCAGTCACTGCACGTGCTTCAATGCGATACGCAGACAGGCGACGCAAGGATCGTGCAGACTGTGCGCGGAGTGCAGGGGACAACATACTTCGCGTTCGACGGGGCAGGCGAAAACCTGTATTCCTGCGTGGGAGAGAAGGTGGACGGCAAGGTTCGCGGATCTCTCGTGCGCTTTGCGGTCAATGACGGGCGCATAGGCGAGATGACGCGCATGGCGTCGCTTCCATGCGAGACGCCGTGCCACGTCTCGCTTTCCCCGGACGGGCGGCTTGTGGCTTTCGCGGCGTACTCGTCGGCGACGGCCGGCACAATGCCCATATCCGGCGATGCGCCGAAATGCGTTGTACATCCAAACGACGGGCTTGGACCCAACAGGCAGCGGCAGGAGCGGGCGCACGCGCACTGCTCGTTCTTCACGCCGGACGGAAAGGCCGTCGGCATCATCGATCTCGGCACAGACCGGATATGCTTCTACGTGCCGGAGACGATGGCGCCGATTCCGGAGATGACGGTGCGCTCCGATCCCGGCGACGGTCCGCGCCATGCCATATGGTCGAAGGACGGCAGATTCCTCTTCGTCGTAAACGAGCTTGGAAACAGCGTATCGAGCTTTGCGTTCGACGGAAAGCGGTTTTTGCGTGTCGGGAAGTGGAGCACACTGCCGGAGGAGGCGAAGGGCGTCCAGACGAAGGCCGCCGCAATCAAGATGACCGCAGACGGCAGAATCGTGATGGCGTCGAACAGAGGGTACGATTCGATAGCGTTCTTCGAGGCGGACGAAAAGAGCGGGACGCTCATACTGCGCAACGTTGCGAAGCTGCGCGGCAGCTTTCCGCGTGATTTCGAGCTGATGCCCGACGAGCGGTTCATGGTGGTGGGGCACAAGATGAGCGACGAGATCCAGGTGTATGCCTTCGACAGGGCGGCCTGCACACTTGCGCCGGTCGGAAAGCCGATCGCCTGCTGGCGTCCGCTATGCTTCAAGTTCTTCCCCGGACAGTCCATGTGACCTGTGGTGCGGAATGGGAAAGGGCGACATGAGCGGAAGAGCCAGAACCGGATGGGGCGTAAAGGTATGCCTTGCCGCGATTGCGCTGTACTTCGGCGCGGCGCTGTTCGGCGAGGTGCAGTACCGCATCGCGAAGTTCCGTGACGTGACGCCCGCGTACAACGTCGTACACGAGGATGAACGGTACCAGCCGCCGTCGTGGCGGCATCCGATGGGCACAGACAACCTTGGGCGCGACGTCGCGCTCCGTCTTGTGCAGGGGGCGAGGATAGCGTTCCACGTAGGCGTGATGACGTCGCTGATAGCGATTCCGCTTGGCGTAATCCTCGGATTGGTCGGCGGATATTTCGGCGGCAGGGCGGATTCGCTCGTTGTGTGGCTGTGCGCCACCGTTGCGTCGATGCCCGGTCTGCTGTTCATACTCGCCGTCTCGATGGTTGTGGGGCAGGGGCTGATGGGCATATATCTCGGCATCGGGCTTACGACGTGGGTGGGGGTGTGCCGCACAATCCGCGCCGAGGTCATGAAGCACAAGGCGAAAGCGTACGTGCTGGCTGCGCGTACGCTGGGCTATTCGCATCTGCGGATAATGTTCAGGCACATCCTGCCCAACGTCGCCCACATAATCCTCATCCAGTTCTCAATACGCTTTCCGGGCGCCGTCGCGACGGAGGTGTTCATCTCGTTTCTCGGAATCGGGGTTCAGGGGGAGCCGAGCTGGGGGATAATGATAAACAACGCACGGCTCAGGCTGTGGCAGGGCGTGTGGTGGGAGATGACGTTCGTCACGCTCGCGATCTTCTCGCTCGTGCTTGTGTTCAACCACCTTGCGGACTACCTCCGCGACCGTCTCGATCCGGCGCTGCGCAGCGTACGATGAGCCGGTTCGCACCTCAAACAGCCGCTTTCGCTCTTGATTTCAAAATGATGAATTGATATAATGCGCACAATTTTTTTGAGGGCAGGTGCCCAAAATCAAAAGGAGTAAAAAAAGAAATGGCCAAGACGCCGAAATTCGCGAACGCCAAGGTGTTCGATTGGGTTGACAAGTGGAACAAGGTCTGCACGCCGGACAAGATTGTGGTCGTGACGGGCACGAAGGAAGAGCACACGAAGATCTGCGAGATGATGGTCAAGAACGGCCAGTTCATCAAGCTC
>CAZMNN010000057.1:0-12982 GCA_964567665.1 uncultured Lentisphaeraceae bacterium | reverse complement strand
GCGGCGACGGCTTTGCGATGTTCCGCAGCGCCCGTCTCGTGAACAACGCCATCGGCCTCGACTACCTTGTACTCGCCGACTACGCAAAAGCGTTTAAGACGACGGACGGTCTGCCCTGCCTGTCCTCCTCCGCCGCGCCGCTGGCGGCCTACCCCAACTACCCGCTCGCGTATGAACGTGCCACGGGCAGCGGCCGAATCGTCGTCGGAAAGAAAGATAAATAACACGCTGAATGGAGATGGTGGCAGTGTCCCTTCTTCTTCGCGGCATGGCTTCCCCTGTATGAAACTGCGCCACGAGATATTACAACTTCCCATCTGCGGCATCGGCAGTCCACTGGTGGCTACTGTGCTATAATATCTGGCATGAAAAGGAAAAACGCTGTATCTGCGCATCCGTTCCAGGACTGGTGCAGTCCGGAGCAGGTCTTTATGACGCAGTACGTTTCGCTCGCCATACGGCTTGACCGTATAGGCGTGCGCTCTGTCACGATAGGTCTATCAGGCGGACTGGATTCGACTTTGTGCCTTCTCGCCGCTGTCGAGGCGTTCAAGATACTGCGTCTGCCGAAGAAGAACATCAAGGTATACACGATGCCTGGATTCGGAACGACGGGACGCACGAAAGGAAATGCCGAACTTCTCTGTGAAGGGCTTGGGCTTCAGCTTGAGACGATAGACATCAGAAAGTCGTGTCTCCAGCATTTCAAGGACATTGGGCAGGATCCCGATGTGCACGACGTCACGTTCGAGAACGCACAGGCTCGGATGCGCACGATGATCCTCATGGACAAGGCGAACCAGACGGGCGGCATCGTCCTCGGCACTGGCGACATGAGCGAGATTGCGCTTGGATGGTGCACTTACAACGGCGACCACATGAGCATGTTCGGCGTAAACGCGGGCGTTCCGAAGACAGTGGTGCGGGATGTGTGCCGCTGGTGGGCGGAGAGGAACGTCAGAGGCAAGATCGCTGTCGCATCGAAGGCGATACTCGACATAATCGATACACCTGTCAGTCCGGAACTACTTCCATCAAAGGACGGCGAGATATCGCAGAAGACGGAAGACCGCATCGGACCATACGAGCTGCACGACTTCTTCATCTGGCGCACCGTGGTGTGCGGCGAGAGGCGCAAGGCGATTCTTGCGGCGGCCTTGTCGGCGTTCGGCGGTTCGTATCCGGAAGCGGAGATTGAGAAGTGGCTTGACGTGTACTGCCGTCGGCTCGTCACGCAGTCGTTCAAGCGCAACTGCGCACCGGACGGCGTGAAGGTCTTTCCGGCGTTCTTCGGTCCGGAGGATTGGCATATCCCGTCCGACACCCAGTACGACGGAGACATTGTGCAGATGAAGAGAAAAGCGGCAAAGGCAAGATAGCGTCATGTTGAAGAAAGCATTTGTAAACGGCGAGGAGATTCCGCGCAAGGCCGTGGAGCACGAGTTCGACCGCATAGTCCGACTCTATGCCGAAAGCGGTGTGTCAGGGGATGAACTCAAGAAGAACGTAGAGAGGATCCTTGCGCAGGCGCAGGAGCAGGCGATTGGCGCAAAGCTTTTGCTGCTCCGCGCAGGACAGCTCGGCATCACTCCAGATGAGCTTGTCGCGAAGACCTGTTCTGGAACACCAGATCCGGAGGAATCCGAGATGGAGGAGTTCTACAGGACGAACAAGAAGACATTCGGCGGTGCGCAGTTTGTGCAGGTGCAGACGAAGATTCGCGATTTCCTGCGTCATGCGGCGCGAGGCAAGGTGCTTGCGGCTTTCATTGCGGAACTTCGCGAAAGCGCGAACATAGAATACCGCGACGCATGACGAAGGGTTTCAGTCTGCATGGTATGGACTGCTCTCGACTTTGAGACTACCGGCACGGTCAAGGGATGGCCGAACGAGCCATGGCAGCTTGGTCTCGTGAAAATTGAGGATGGCGTTGTGCTGCCGGATACGCGGTGGGAGACGCTTTTCAGGGTCGGGGAGCGTCCGTTCTCCCCAAGGGCGGTTGGACGCTACAGCGAAATCCGCGACGAACTTCTCCACGCGCCGACCCCAATGGAGCTGTGGCCGGAAATTTCGTCGCGGCTCACTGGGACGCCGCTGATTGCGCACAACTGCGCAACGGAGAGGACGGTTCTGACGAAGCTCGCCCCGTTGACGGAGTTCGGCCCGTGGATCGACACTCTCGCCTTTGCGCGAGTGCGCTATCCAAAACTTCCGTCGTACGCACTCGGCGATATTGTCGATGCGTTCGGTGCGATGGATGAGGTAAGGGAGCTTTGTCCCGGACGCACCTGGCACGATGCACTGTTCGATGCCTGTGCCTGCGCAGTGCTCGCCGCCCGGTTCATGTCCGCCGGCGGACTGTTCCTCCAGTGATGCGATTGCGGTCGGCATCCTGTCGCCGTGACGCCGGTGCGTTCAGCGCGAAAGAGTCTGTTTTGGTATAATCATGTGAAAACCTCAATCATAAAAGGAGAAAACCGTGAAGACGTATCTGCGCGAAAACTTTTTCACCGACAAGGAGACCGTGCTTGTGGAGTCCGGCGAACTCAAGGCGTCGCTGTTCACGTATTCGACCGGCGTAAAGGCCGTGCGGATATCGAACTCCAAGGGTTCGGCGACAGTGCTTCCGTTTGACGGACAGGCCGTATGGCGCTGCGACTTTCTCGGTCGCGAACTTACGATGAAGTCCATCTACGATGAGCCGCAGAAGTGTTCGTTCTATGGCGAGACGTACGGATTCTTCCTGATGCACTGCGGACTCTCCGCCATGGGCAATCCGACCGCAGCCGATACGCATCCCGGACACGGCGAACTTCCGCTGGCAAAATACGAGAGTGCGTGGATCGAGACAGGCTCTGACAAAAACGGAGCCTGGATATCGGTAGGCGGCGTGTACGCGCACCGTAGATGCTTTGAGGCCAACTACAGGTTCTGTCCGGAGCTCAGGCTCCGCGCCGGTGCGACGTCCCTTGAAGTAGACGTGTCGTTCACAAATGTCAAGGATCTGCCGCTCGAATACTACTATCTCTGCCACGTGAACCATCGTCCCGTCGACGGCTCGAAGCTGCTCTACACGGCAAATCCGAAAGATGCCATCATCAACAGAGAGGTTCCGGAAGGATACCGTAAGGACTGGGCGGACGCAACGACCGCGTGGCTCGACGAGTTTGGACGCAATCCTGCCTGCGGAGACAGGATCGGCGCGAAGGGCGAATCGTACCGCCCGGAGATCGTCAACTGCTTTATGCACTACGCCGCGAAGGACGGCTGGGCGTACACGATGCAGCTTGATCCGGACGGCACGGCGATCTACGTCAAGCACGATCCGAAGCAGCTCCCGTACGGTACGCGCTGGATCGCACGCACGGATGATGAAGACGCGCTTGGAATGTGTCTGCCGGCGACGGCCGAGCACAAGGGGCGCATATACTGCCGCGAGCATCGCCAGCAGCGCATCCTCAAGACCGGCAAAACCGTACACTATCACATCGAGACCGGACTGCTTGACAAGAAGGGTGCCGCTGCGATGAAGCGCCTTGTGTCCGACGCCAACGCCAAACACTGATAGCTTCGTGATACACGATTTCCGCGATGCAGGGGCTTCCCCCTCTTCTCGTTTCCGCTGCGGCATCCACCCATGGTGGTGGGTGCCGCGGCTTTCTCATTCGTTGCCCCCATGACTTTCCTCTCTTTTTTGTTGACCCATTAGATATTGCCATTTGCGCCAAAAGAAAACATTGTGTTTGCGGTAGAAAAAAAAAACCGGTATTTGGTATCATATGCGTCTGTCGGGAGAGGTGGCGTTCTCCATGTGGTATGTCTCCTCCGGACTGGTGGGTGAAACCAGACAAAAAGGATAAGGTTGATATGAAAGTGCGTTTTCGTGTCTTGCATATAGTTGCCGCGTTTGCCGTTTCGATGCTGTCAGCCGTGCCGACTGTTTTGGCGACCGACGGAGCATCGAACCCGAAGATGATCTTCGACGTCGATTTCACACAGAACCACCGTCAGCAGGACTTCGACGGAAAGGGGTCGTTCCATGGTGTGCTGCCGAAGGAGGTGGTTGAGAACTTCTCCGGTTGGCTTGCCACAAAATCTACGACCGAGTACGTAAACAACGGAGATGAGGGATATCTCCGGTTTCGCACTTTCGGCGACCGCTCGCAGTTCTACATCACCGGTGACGTCCCTGAAATCAGCGGACGCTACAAGGTTGTCATCGAAGGGCGCGTCTCCTCTGGTCCGCTGAGGTTCGCCTTGCGCAATGCCGGTGCACCGTACAGCAACTTCGCCATCGGAGAATTCAATGAACGTTCATTTGCCCGCAAGGTGTACTACTTCGACCTTAAGCCGCCAGCGGATGCCTCATCCGGAAACAGGTATGTCGCAAGGTTCTTCTTCTATCCGCCGCCAGAGGTGGATCTGAAGCGCATTTCGCTCTATCGCGCAGACGGCGAAGAGCGCGAGCCGACGGCGCAGGTGCTGCGTCCGGCAAAGGACGTGAAGCAGTTCTTCCGCCACACCGAGTTTCATTTTGGGCTGCCAGTGGGATGGAACATTGGGCGCGGGGATGGAGAGCCGTATGAAGTGTTCTCCGAGCCGTTTCAGACGAACGAACCGGACGTGATGAACCGTGTCCGCATAGAGGGTGTGGGTGCTGAGGACTGCAAGGTGACGGTTTTCAGGGATAGCTGGTACATCATCGCAAACGGCAGGTTGAATTCCACAGTGAAATTCAAGCCTGTGCCTGAATCGTCCTCGTACACGGTTCGCATCTCGTCGAAAAGCCCGTTCACGCTCACACGCGCATTGGCGTGGGGAAGCGGCGCAGAGCCGCCGGTGATGCGTGATTCGGCGCGGGTGTTCCTCGCGGCGAGCGGTGAAATTGCGGAGCAGACGAAAGTGGTGTTCACGGACGAACCGATGAAGGTGCGGTGGATGGTGAAGGGTGCACCCGCAGACGCATCGCTTTCCACGAAGGTCGTTGACGTGTATGGTCGTACTCGCAATGCCGAAGCCGTAGCCATCGCCGCAGGGAACTCATCCGGAGTCATTGACGTTGACGTCTTCAAGGACATGCCGCTCGGCTGTTTCCGCATCGAGGCCTCGGTGGTGAAGGGAGGCGTCGCCGTTTCGCAAATCGAGGAGATTGTGCTCACGCGTCTGCATCGTCCGAAATACTGGGGACGCGATGCGCCGAACTCCCATTTCGGCGCACATTTCTACGACATTGACCAGGCGTGTCTGCTGATGAAGGCGGCAGGCATAAACTGGACGCGGTTCCACGACTGCAACACGGATGCATCCGGATGGTATGCGCTTGAGCCGGAAAAAGGAAAATGGGAGTTCGCAAATTCCGACCTGCGCATCGCGAACTACCGCCGTCATCATGTAAAGATATTCGCCCAGCTTGGCACGTCGCCGAAGTGGGCATCCAACTACGACAGGCTTGGCCTTAAGCATTTCGGATATTTCGAGCGCTGGCTGCGTCCAAAGTCGAACGAAGACTTCCTCAACTACGTCCGTACGTTCGTTTCCCGCAATCGCGGCAAGATTGATTCATACTTCCTGTGGAACGAGCCGTGGGGCGGATGGTGGAGCACAAACAAGGATATCGACATCTTCGGCAAGGAGAACGCCGGACACGATTTCGGCGTTCTGCAGGCAGCAGTCGGCGATCTGCTGAAGAGGGAGTTTCCGGATGTCGAGTTCTGCGGATACAACGGCTACGTCGGGAACGTGAAGTGGATCGACGACGTGGATTCCGCTGCCGGTGCATGGGACATTACGGACAACATCGACTTCCATCGCTACTGCGACACGGCGCTGGCCCGTCACGCCGATGAGCCTGTCGCCGACAGCGGCGCATTCGACGGTCTGCGCAGAAGACACGGAGATTTCGCGAAGCGCAAGGTGTTCATGACCGAGGGGCAGGGAACAAGCCCCGGAAGCGGCGCAGTGCCGCACCAGTACGGCGGAATGTATCTCCACACCCTAACGTGGAAGCCTGAAAGCAAGTGGGATATGATATACCGGGCTGATGCTACGGCACGGTACAGCGTTTCGCTCATCGCAGGCGGTGTGGATCGCATATTTCTTTACGCCCCGTTCTCCTACCGGGCGCTCGGCATTAAGACCGTATATTCGTCGCTCGTCTGCACGGACGGCACGGCGCATCCGATGCTTGTCGCACACGCATTCATGGCACTGATGCTTGAGGACAAGAAATTCGTGACGAAGCGTCCGTACGGCAAAAATGGCGCCGAATTCGAGTTCGCGGAAGGCGGAGAGACGGTTGTCGCATATTCCGGTCTCACAAAGGATGAGGCGATTTCGCTTCGCGCATTCGACATTTTCGGAAACCGCATCACCGCTGATACGTATCTGCCGGGAACGTTGGCGTGGGTGGTCAAGAAGTGACATTGCCGGATTGGTTTTGCATGGTGTGGAACAGCAATCGCTTAACAAGCAGACCCTTGAAAAGGAGAATGTACGATGAAATCAACAGTTGTGATGTCAGTCGTGGCGGCACTTTCGCTTTCAGTCGCAGCAAAGACAACGGTGTTTGTGGGACATGAGGGTGATGGAGCCGTCGGATTGTTCAGTGCCGCCGCCAACTGGGACAACGGCGTTCCGGCAGAGGGCGATGACGTTCAGCTGTCGCCAGCCTACGGGTACAGCTGCATAAGCAACGATATCGCTGACTTGAAGCTTGAATCGCTTACGCTCTCGTTCACGAACGGGACGACTGTCATCCCAGTGCTGAAAGGCGAAAAAATAGCGATAGAAAAAAAAAATAGCGTTGTATGATGGAGCGGAACTCCATTGCGACGTGACTGCCGACGGCACGTACCTTTCCCTTGAGGGCGGAGACGATTCATCCATCTATGGCGATGTCTTTGTTGCTGGCGATTGCAGATTGTACGTAAGTAATGGGAAAAAGATAAACATCTATGGTGCGTTCAATGTTGAAGGCAAGATCTCAAACACCGTAAGATTGGGGTACAGGAACGGCGCGGTGTGGTTTCATTCCGCAGACAACAGCTTCGGTTCCGCTCCGCTCTGGTATCAGAACTTCAGGTTCTTCAAGGAAAATGCTTTCAATCCAGATCTTGTGATCAAGTGGGGCACGGCCTGGAATTCAAACAATCTCGGTTTCTGGGAGTTCTACAGCAACCAGACGGCCGATCGCATAGAAACCCCGGATCCGGAAGTGTTAACGTCGCAGACGCCGGGAAGGAAGACGATATATGGTATCGGCGTCGGCGGGAATAGCATCCTTACTTTGAACGGCACCGCCGATGCAAGTACGTTCTCGGAGATGAGGGATTCGCTGTCGATTGTGTGGAATCCTTCAGGAGATTTCCGTCAGACGTTCACAAACCGCGCAAGCGTCACGACCGGAAAGATTACGGTGAAGTCCGGTGCCGTAGAGATCGCCGCCGGCGCCAGCTTCTCGAACCTGACGGCAATTGCCGTACATTCCGGCGCAACGTTCGATTTGACGACCGACATCGCGACGTCGCTTGCAGCCCTTGAGCATCTCGATCTTGACGGGACATTCACGATTTCCGCCTCAGCCGGAAATCCGTTCGGAGACGGAACGCTTGATGTCAGGGTCGGCGCCGGCGGTGGCGGACAGCTTTCCGTTCCGGCTGGTGTGACGCTGCGTCTTGCGTCCGTATGGGTTGACGGCGCATACCTTTCCGTCGGATCATACGCTTCATCGGACTGTGCATGGCTGACAGGCGGAGGTTCCGTTGAGGTGGTGCAGCCGAACATCTGGAAGACTGCTGTGGACGGCAACTGGAGCGATACGGCAAAATGGACCGGAGGCGTCGTGCCCGCCGTTGGGGCAGACGTGGACATCTCAGCCACAAACGCAGACTACACTGTTGCGTACGACCAGTCTTCCGTCACTCCAAGCAACATCACAGTGGATGGTCGTTCGTCATCAGCCGTGCGTCTGCTTTTCAACGGAGACTGTTCGCTCGCGGAAAACGGCAGCACAAGGTTCAATGTCATGAACGGCGGTGTGGTGGAGATAGCCGGTGGCACTGTGGCGTTCACGAACGGTGCAGACTGGAGCGTGAGACGTCGTCTGATAGATGTCATGGATGGTGGCATCTGGCGCGTCTCCGGCGGGGTCTGCCATCTCGATGTGTTCGGCACTCCACGAGAACCGATGATGTACGTCCAGCCCGGCGGACGTCTTGAGGTCTCCGGCGGCAGGTTGGTCTTGACCAACTCCGTCGCTACGTACTCGCCTGCGCTTCGTCTTAATGGCGGCACGATAGAGGTATCCGGCAATGGATGCCTTGATTACGGACAGATTGAAGGTGATAATGACATCTTATTTGGGTCAGGGGACATCGTGGTGAAGGATAGTGGTTTGCTGCAGGTCAAGCGACTGATGGCCACACCGTCATCCGCTGATGTGCCGCTCAGGATTTCGCTTCAGGATGATTCGGCGTTTACGAACCTTTGGGCAGGGGCGACCGGCGTGATCCTGCAGGGCGGAACCACGGAACTGGAGTTCCGCAATTCTGGCGGAAACCTGTTTGCTTGGGGACTGTACCATGGTGTGAACCAGACGGCGACATCGCGGCTGAAAATCGCAGATGGAGCGAAACTGGATGTCAAGTGCGGCGACTTCTTCGTCGCCTCGGTGAACGCAAAGTATGATCTAAAGGAGTGTTGCCCCAATGCGTCTGTCGATATCAGCAACGGCTTGCTCAATGTCGAGTGCAACTGGTATGAAACATACATGAGGACAAAGGGAGCGTCCATCTTCTGCGCCGCCGTCATCGGTGGTTCGCACAATCCCATTTCAGTAAACGGCGTCACGACAAACTCGCTGGATGAATGGGGGATAGAGTATTCATTCACGGGGAACGTGAACATAACGGAGAACGGACAGTATGCACAGAAGTGGGGACATCTTTTTGTCGGCCTTGGAAAACATGCCAATGGAACGGTGCGCATGGATTCGGGAACATTCTCCAAGACAGCGTCGGGCGAGACGGTGATTGGCACCTTCGGCGGGAACGGAACATTTTCCGTCGTTGGTGGCGAGGCGACGTTTAACACGCCGGTCTATGTCGGCGGCATCGCCACAAACATGTTCGCGTATCCGCGCTGGTGGAAGTATACGGACGGCGCTACGCTCGCTTCAACCGGTCTCGTATCCGTTTCAGGCGGAATGTTCACTGCGGCGGCGGGCATGACGGTGGGGGCATTCGGAACGGGAACGATTGAGATCGGTGGCGGAGGCATTATCGAGACCACGTCACTCGTGCTTACGAACCATGTGCAGTCCACGCTTGCTTTCAGATTCGGAGCGAACGGCATCGGTCTGCTCAAGGCGGGCGGCATCACAAATGCGCCAGGGGCGCGGCTTGTCGTCGATACACGCAGCTACACCGGAAGCCGCACGGCGTTCCGTCTTGTGGACTGCAAATCCATTGAAGGCGACTTCGATGATGTTGAGATAGAATCCGGCACGCGACACTTCGCCGTGCGGCGGGACAAGGATGGGCTTCGTGGCAGGTTCACGTACGGCACTACGGTGATCGTGAGATGACCGGATTGGCAGCATTGGTGGTATAATCCGCGTCAATGGAGAACATCATCATGGACAGCAATCTTCACATCATCGGCAAGATCGCCGACATAGACGGGCTTCTTGCGCTCAATCCGCTTTTTGCAAAGGCATTCGCGTTCCTGAAACGGTCGGACATTGCAGAGCTGCCGGTCGGCAGACATGAGATTGACGGCGACGCCTGCTGGGCGAACGTCATGGAGGTGAATCTCAAACCTGATGCCGAACGTCGGTTGGAGATGCACCGCAGGTACATAGACATACAGGCACCGCTCACCGGGCCGGAATCGATGGGCGTTGCGGCGGCTGACAACGCCGCCCTTGCGTTGCCGTTCGATGAAGAGAAGGACTATGTGCTGTATGACGGCAAATTTGAATCCGTCATCCTGCGTCCGGGCGATTTTGCGATGTTCTTCCCGCCACGCGGAGCACACGCTCCATGCGGACGCACCGGATGTGGCCCTGACAGAATCAAGAAGGTTGTTGTGAAGGTCGCAGTCAGCGGTTGACGGCGCTGCGCCGGACTGCGTATGCCGCCGCGCAGTGCGCGGCGGCGGTTCTCTATTTGGACGAAAGGGCGGCCTCCGCCTTTGCGTTGTCCTTGAACCGGAACACGAGTATGGCCTTTTCGCCCTGTCCCAGCGCATAGGCGTAGGAATATTCGATGTCCACGTCTGCGCTGTCGAGCTTCTCCATCAGTTCCGCCATGCCGCCCGGACGATCCGGCACCGTGACCATCACGACCTCCGTCTCGCGGACGGCGTAGCCGGCTGCGGAGAGGACTTCGCATCCTCTCACGTGGTCATCGACAATCATGCGCACAATGCCGAAGTCGGAGGTGTCCGCAAGCGACAGAGTGGCGATGTTTATTTTCGCCTGCGCAAGCGTTCGGCAGATGCCGGCCAGTTGCCCCGGCCTGTTTTCGAGAAAGATGCTGATCTGCTTGACTGTCATGGCCGCCTCCTATTTCTTTCTGTTGTCGACTACTCGTTTGATCTTGCCCTCGCTGCGCGGAAGGGTGCCAGGGCCGACGAGTGAAATCTTGGGCGTAAGGCCGATGATGGACTTGACCGCCTCAAGCACACGTTTCCGCAGCACTTCAAGATCGCGTATGTTGTCCGAAAACGCTTCCGGGGCGACCTCCACCTTGATTTCGAAGAGGTCGAGCGTATCGGTGGAGGAAAGCACGATCTGGTAGTGAGGCGCAACCTCCGGCACACGGAGAAGTCCGGCCTCAATCTGTCCCGGAAAGACGTTCACGCCGTGTATGATGAGCATGTCGTCCGACCGGGCGGAGATTCGATCCATCACGCGCATGGTGCGTCCGCACGGACACTTCTCCGCATGGAGGCGTGTGAGGTCGCGTGTGCGGTAGCGGATCATGGGCGTTCCGCAGCGAGATATCGTGGTGAACACCAGTTCGCCGACTTCGCCGTCTGGGAGCGGTTCAAGTGTTTCCGGGTCGATGATTTCGGGATAGAAGTGGTCTTCCCAGATGTGAAGACCGTTGCGGCAGCGGCAGTCGCCGGCCACGCCCGGCCCTGCGATTTCGGTAAGCCCGTAGATGTCGTGCGCGACTATCCCCGTTTCGCGTTCTATCGTTTCGCGCATTTCGTTCGTCCAAGGCTCCGCCCCGAAGAACCCGTGACGCAGCTTCGTGTCGCGGCGGAAGTCCACGCCCTGCCGCTTCGCCTCCTCGATGATGCGCAGGAAGTATGACGGAGTGCAGGCGATGGCCGTCACGCCGAGATCGCGCATCAGCATTACCTGTCGTTCCGTGTTTCCGCCGGAAGTAGGGAGCACCGAGCATCCAAGCCCTTCGCCGCCGTAGTGGAGACCAAGCCCGCCCGTGAAAAGTCCGTAGCCGTAGGAGACCTGCAGCACATCTCCGGCGCGTATGCCGGCCATCGCCAGACAGCGCATTGCGCCATTCTGCCACACGGCGATGTCATCCATGGTGCTGGGTATGCAGATGGGTTTTCCGGTCGTGCCGCTCGAACAGTGGAACCGCACTATTTCGTCCATGGACGCGGCGCGAAGCCCCATCGGGTATTCGTCGCGCAGGTCGGTCTTCTTGGAGAAGGGCAGGAGCTTGATGTCCGCAAGCGTCTTGATGTGCTCGGGCTTTACCCCACGCTCCTCGCAGCGGCTGCGGAAAAGCGGCACACGCTCGTATGCGTATTTCACCGTCCACTGCAGGCGGTGAAGCTGAAGGGCGCGCAGCGGCTCCACGGGCATATAGTCCATGGCCGAGACTGGATGCGTTGGCGAGTTGACGTCATGCGGAAGAACTGGATAGATCATGTCTGATACCTTGTTTGAGATGGGCGGTATTATAGCATAGTCGACATGGGACGATGCGAATGGCGAAGCGAATTGCAACCCAAGTGGCGCAGGAAGTCCCTAAAGCGTCTTGGCAAGACGTGAATGGCTTGGAGGTTCCCCATTTTTTTTTTCTTGGCGGACGAGGTGTCGCGCCGGGTTGTATCATGCGGGCGCGGAAGTTCGTTGCTTTCGCCGCGGGGAGTTTTGGAGTTCCGGAGTTCTGGGAGGATTGTGGAACGACCTCGCGTCTCCAAGCCTCCGAAACTCCCAGAGGCGAAAGCAACAACACCCCTACGGCGCAACGTGAAAACCGCAACGTCGCCTTTTGTTTACAGGTGGACGGAATTTTTCTTGCCCGAAAAATTGGGGAATCTCCAAGTGAATGGCATTCATGCCATTACAATTTGAATATGGTGGGCAAAACTTGATATAACATGTCCTGCTTGAGGATGTTGAGAAGGATTTTTTTGTGGTGGAAAATAATGCTAATTTGATACTGATGGGCTGGAGGTACGCGGAGTACGTGGCCTCGGCGGCGACATTCAATGTGCTTGGCGGCGGGCGGACGTGCGCGGCGTGAGCCGGACGTCAAAGCCGCCGTGCCAGATTCAATTTCAATTTGAGAGGATCAAGAAATGAACAAGGATGAAATAGTTCTGTTTGAATCGCGTGACGGCGCGGTATCGTTGCCGGTGTCAGTCGAGTCCGATACCGTATGGTTGACCCGTATGCAGATGGCAGACCTATTCGGTGTTACGCCGCAGAATATCACAATTCATCTCAAAAAGGTGTATGCGGTTGGTGAACTGGAGAGATCGGCAACTAGTAAAGATTTTTTACTAGTTCAAAATGAGGGTGACCGCAAGATCACCCGTTCGGTGAACTGTTACAATCTTGACGCGATTATCTCAGTCGGATACCGTGTCAACTCGACACGCGCAACGCAATTTCGAATTTGGGCAACGAAGGTCTTGAAGGAGTATCTGTTGCGCGGCTATGCCGTCAACCGCGAACGCCTCCGACAACTCGGACAGACAGTCGAAGTGATGAAGCGGG
>CAZMNN010000056.1:0-13759 GCA_964567665.1 uncultured Lentisphaeraceae bacterium | reverse complement strand
AAGGTGCTCGACGGGCTGCACCTCGTGTTCGTGGAGCTGCCGAAGTTCAAGGCGAAGAACCTCGCGGAGAAGAAGATGCAGGTTCTGTGGCTCCGGTTCCTGACGGAGATCGACCGCGACGGCTCGGACGAGGTGTCGCAGGACCTCCTCGACAACCCGCAGACGGGCCAGGCGCTGGAGATCGTGCGGGAGTCCGGGCTCAACGACGCGGAGCGGGCCGCGTACGAGGGGTTCTGGGACCGCGTCAGCATCGAGGCCACGAAGAAGTACTACATCGCCGAGGCGAAGGCACAGTTTGCCGAGGCGAAAGCGCAGTTGGGCGAGACGAAAGCGCAGTTGGGCGAGGCGAAAGCGCAGTTGGGCGAGGCGAAAGCGCAGCTGGGCGAGGCGAAGGCGAAGCTAAGCGCGGCCGTGACCCGCGCGGACACGGCGGAGGCCGAGCGCGACGCGGCGAGAGAAAAATTGCGCCGATCAGCGCATCAGATGAAAGCGGATGGATTGGCCGTGGAAATCATCGCCAAATACACCGGTCTTTCTGCCGCCGAAATCACCGCGCTCTAATATCACGGCCATATTGTAGAGGCATTCTCGCCCCATCCTGTTTGCAAAAACTGATGCCACGCACATCGTCCGCACCTTGGCGGACAGGTGTCTGCCGAAGATTTAAACGCGCCTTACACAGACCATACACCGCCATTGCCAAACAGCTCTTCCATCAAGACATCCTTCAGTCCAAGCCGCTCCACGAGGTCAAGGCCAAAGTACCTCGATCTCATGTAGGGAACGCCCTGATACGTTTCACGGAAGCGCAGTCTGGATACGCCAATCATCTCAGGCTCGTACGGCGCACCGACGGCTTTCAACTTCTCGCGCACTTCATCGAACGGCATGAGCTGAGCGGCAATGCGCTCCGAAAGCGACGACCATGCCGACTTCAATGCAACAAGCTCCGCACGAAGTCCGTCCCGCGACGGAAACTTCCTTGCATACTCCATCTCCGCCCGCTTTATGTGGTCCGGACGGCCCCCAAATACCGCCGGGAACGTACGTTTAACGTCGTCGAAGGAATGCGGCCATCTTTCAGCCACCGCATCGACATCAAGCGAAGCGATGTCCTGACGCAGCAGAAATTCCAAGGTCTTCGTAGAAATCAACGTTCCGATTCCGACCTTGAAGCCGTGCGACACCGGTTTGCCGCCAAAACACAGGTCTTCCATGTCCCAGTAATGCGACACCTGATGCTCGGTTCCGCTGGCCGGACGCGACGATCCCATCGCCTGCATCGCGAACCCGCTCATGACCAGCCCTTCACAAAGCTTGCGCACTTCGCGCTCATCCCTGCCGGCGCATCCGTCCGGATTGGAGAGAGAATCGCGCAGCGCCCCTTGGACAAAGCCCCAAGCTTCGGGGTGAATCCGCTCCGACCCGACTGCATCGGCAAGCATCCAGTCCGCACCGGCCGGAATCTTCGCAAGCAGGTCGGCATAGCCTGACGCCGTCATTTCGCACGGTGCATCGGCGGCGATCTGCGAATCCACTATGCAACCGAGCGGCGCCTTGCAGGATAGCGTCTGCTTCATGCCGTCCTTGGTGATTGCGGCGCCGAAACTCGTATAGCCGTCCATCGATGCTGCAGTCCCCACAACCATATACCGTCGGCCAAGCTCCTCGCTCGTGCGCTTCACGATGTCATTGACCGTTCCCGATCCGACTGCGACCGGAACGCGATCGCCGAAGGCAGCCGCCGCATCGCGCAGCTCGTCGATCCATCTGTATTCGGCGTGGAACGGTTTGCCGTCCGCACCAAGCAGATACGTTGCGCAATCCACTCCGGCGGCTGAAAGCTGAGACTTGACGCATTCGCCGGCAACTTTCCACGTTCGCGGATCGGCGATGACCAACGCACTTTTGCGGCCATCGAACAGCTGTCTGAACATATGCGCGGCGGCAGCCGTCACGCCAGGTCCGATTTCACAGGCCTTTGTGTCGGTTGTGTGCTTCAATGCATCTTCGATTCTCGACATCAGCGTTTCTCCATTGAATGATTGCCTTCTACACAGACCAGGCGGCACTGCGGAATCCGCCGCACCGCCCTGAACGATCGGCAGATGCCCCGTGCCGTCAGACCTGCTCGCGCATACGGAAAGCCCCAGGACAGGAGCGCTCGTATGCAACCTTCTTCACCGGCACCGGCCTATCCACGCGGTGCACCTCACACCCCTCGACCGTCATGCCGGGCATCGGTCTTGCCGGACACAGATTCTCGCAGGCGCCGCATCCGATGCACACTGCTGCATCGACGACCGGCACTCCATCCACAAGGGCAATGGCCTTTACTGGACAGTGGCGTTCGCACGCCGTGCACCGAACCCCGTCCTTTGCGGCGATGCACCTGTCCTTGTGCCATACGGCAAATCCGACGTGAGTATGGCGCTTTTCGTCCTCCTTCATGGGGACGATCGCGCCGGCCGGACACACCTCGCCGCATCGCGAACATGACGGACGGCAGTAGCCGTTCTCAAAACCCATCTCAGGCTGAAGGAATCGTCCGGAATCCATGGATGGACGAAGCACCTTTTCCGGACACACCTTCACGCACAGCTGGCATCCAACGCACTGTCTGCGGAACACGCGCACCCCTCTCGCCCCGGCGGGCAGGACGGGCTTATCGCGCTTTGGTCTGCCCGGCAGAGAAACTGGCGCAAAGCCGCCATCAGTCAACTTGTCTGCGGCAACCGCTACGGACGCTACGCCGCCGGCCGCGAGAAATCCGCGCCGTGTCATTTCCTGAAGCATTTGCCGCACTCCTTGCAGTTGTCGCACTTGGCAACCTTGTTCTTTGACATCGCGATGCGCGATGCAAGCTGTAGCAGAGTTCCCACCGGACACACCCAGTTGCACCATATGCGGCCGCGACCGACAAAAGCGAGTGCGACCACGACGAAGAACAGCGCACCGGCGAGCGATATGCCGCGCCCGAAAATCGCGTACGGGTCAAGCCACACGAACGAAAGTCCGCAAAGTCCCGCCGCAAGCGCAAGCGCGAACACCGTCCACTTCACGGCAAGCTGACGCGATGTGGACGGCAGACGGGTGCACACCCTCCGCACTTTCTTGCGGGCGATCCACCGCACAAAATCCTGCACGATCCCGAGTGGACACACAATCTCGCAGTAGAGCCTCGCACGGAACGCAAGGATTGCGGCAAGCACGGCCAGGGCGACGGGGCTGAGCGCAAGCAGTGCAGGCACGAACTGCACCTTCGCCGCAAACGCACATTCCCGCACACCGAAGAACGCCGCCGTGACCGACGCCAGCATCAGCGTCGCGACGACAATCTTGCACCAGCGGCCAGCCGGTGCAGCGGAGAGATGCAGCTTCATGAAGCCCTCTCTTTCATCTTGAGCGACTCCGTAAGTTCATCGATGCGGCGCATCGTCGCCGGAATGTCGATCGTCTGCGGACAGTGCGCTGCGCACACGCCGCACCCGGTGCAGTGGTTCGCCTGGCGCAGATACGGTATCTTCTCCGTGTAGTCGCACAGGAACCGGCTCCAGTCCGTGCTTTCCTGCGACAGCGCATCGTTGTACAGCGAGAAGATGCCGGGGATGTCCACGCCATAGGGACACGGCATGCAGTAGTTGCACACGTTGCATGGCACCGTCTTGTCGGCGAGAAACGCTGTCGCAGCCTCCTCCAGCGCGACAAGCTCCTTTTCCGAAAGCGGTTTGAGCGGAGAGAATATCGCGCAGTTCTCCTCAAGGTGCTCCCGGTATGTCATTCCTGAAAGCACGGTCATTATCTTGGGGAAATGTCCAGCAAAGCGAAGCGCCCATTTTGCGAGCGACGCTTCCGGATCCATCGGCACGAGCCTCTGCGCAAGCGAATAGTTGAACCGCGCAAGGCGGCCGCCGAGCAGCGGCTCCATCACGACAACCGGGATGTTCCGCTTCGCGCATTCGCCGTAGAGGTATATGCCGTCCTGATTGCGCTCGTTCATTTCGTAGGCGTGACGCCAGTCGACGTAGTTGAGCTGTATCTGCACAAAGTCCCAGCCGTACTTGTCATGGCGTTCCATCAGCCATTCCCATGCACGCTTGTCGCCGTGGAACGAGAACCCCAGGTTCCTTATCCTGCCGGCGTCGCGTTCGCGGAGGCAGAGCTCTATTGCGCCGTTGTCCACATACCGCTGCCTGAACGCATCGAAACCGCCCATGCCGACGGCATGAAGCAGATAGTAGTCTATGGCGTCCACGCGGAGAAGCCGACGCGACTTGTCGTACATCTCCCGGCATTTTTCGATCGGATACTGCGACGGCGAGAAGTTCGAGAGCTTCGTGGCAATCTTGTACCGTTCGCGAGGATGTCGGGACAGCGCCTCCCCGGTTATGCCCTCGGACTCGCCGCGACAGTAGGCCGGCGACGTATCGAAATAGTTGACGCCGTGATCAAGCGCGTAATCAACCTGCGCAAAGACCTCATCCTTGTCTATCGGAGCTGAAGATCCGCCGCGATACGAATTGGCGTGGCTGCCGTCGACAGTGGGCAGCCGCATCATTCCGAATCCGAGCAGCGATATGCTGTCGCCGTGCGCATCCTTGCGCATTGACATCGGCCCTGTGGCCTTGGCCTTCACCATGCCGCGCAGGAAGTCGCGCCGTCCGACCGAACTGCCGCTATCCGCCCTCATTTCAGTTTGCCCTCATTTGACAAGAACCCTTCCACCGCCGCCAGCATCACGAGAAACTGCGAAAGAACCGCCGGAGAGCGGAACACACAGTCTCCGAATGCGTGCACAATGTTTGCCGCCACGGCGAGCAACACTCCGACGACCGCTGCGGGCACGCAGAACAGCGCAGCGGGATGCGGCATCCCGGATCGCTTCGTGAAGTGCGCCCTGCGCATCTCCCTTCCCCATGTCCTGAACATCGGGACTATGAGCGCAACCACAACTGCAAGAAGGAGGGCGAACCCGATTACACCATGTTCGCACAGGAACTGCAGGTAGTCGTTGTGCACGTTTACGCCGCCCACGCGCTGAAGCCTGTCTTCATCCGTCATGTATTCAAGGCAGAAATGCTTGTAGCCCCATCCGCCCACGCCGAACAGCGGATAGTCCTTGAATATCTCCGTCGCAACGCGGGTATGGTACTGTGCCTTGCCCGTCACGCGGTCTGCCACCGTGACGGTGGAGAGGGACGATACCTCCTTCGTAAAGTCGTCCGGCGCGAATACGGCCACGAGAATGACGGTAACCACAATGCCGAGAATCATGCTGAGGTGCAGCTTCACGCGGGTGAGATTCTTTCTTGTGGTGAAAAGCGACAGACAGAGATAGACGAACCAGAAGGCAAGCAGCACAAAGGCGAATATTATCGCTGCGCGAGAAAGCGTCGCAAGCGACGCAAAGAAGCACATCGCCGTCGGAATCAGGAGATAGTGCGTCTTGATCCACGCAGGAAGATAGTTCCGCCTCTGCACGGAATCTCCTGTGGCCCCCGGATCTTCGGCATGATGGCCCCGCTCCTGTCCTGCAACCACATCGCTTCTCACATTGTCGAGCCACAGCCCGGCGGAGACGGCGAAAAGCGCCACAAAGAACGCACCTGCCATGTTCGGATAGCCAAACGACGAGAAAAAGACGGCCGAATCGGCGACGTCAATCCAGAACGGCGCCTTTGCGTCGGTGGACTGCTGAATGAAGCCGAGCAAGGCAAGCGCCGCGCCGTTCCACACGAGCGTGTGCATGAGGACACGTTTCCCCTTGCCGGAGAGCGAATGACGCACCGCAAGCATTGCGGTCAGCGCAGGAACGAACCACACAATCACGCCAAGATGCTCCTTCACGTTCACGCAGAACGGAGCGAACGGTATCGGAGGCGTACGGCTCGTGCCGGAAAGTATCTCAGGATAGTCGCACACCGAGCAAAGCCCTACATTGAAAAGCGGCACGGCAAGGACAAGCAGGAACGAGAGCGAAAGGTACATCACCGGGTCGTGCGCAAGCGATTTCCACACCCGAAGCCTTGCGTCCGAAAAGCTTTCGCCAGTGCGGCGCTGTGGGAAGAAAAGAAGCGTTTCGAACGAGAACGCCCATATCCACGGCATCACCGGAAGCAGATGCGGAGCGCTTGCGCCACCAAATATCCACGAGAACCCGGCAACTGTCAGGAATACGAGCGCAACCGGAAGATTTTCGCAGAACCTTCTCATTTGCGTTCCCCCTCAGAGGCAGGCCTGTCGTGGTGGATGCGCCATGAGCGCACGGAATCGCGATAGACAAGGAAAAGCATCGCTGCAATCAGCAGATACATGAACGCCTTGGTGATTGCATCCACAAACTTGCCGTTCGGCTTGCGCCTGAATATGAGCGCATAGAGCGAGAACATGACGATGCTGCCGTCCAGGACAGGTATCGGCAGGAGGTTCAGCATGGCAAGGTTTACGCACAGGAAACGCAGAAAGCCCAATGCGTCCCATATGTTGCTCCTGACCTGGCGATACAGCCCTTCCGCAATCATCACCGGGCCGCCAAGTGCCTGCGCGGCGGCCTTCGACTCCTTCGGAGTGACAAGAGCCTTCAGTACGCGAACGATGCTCATCGTGTCCCACTGAAGCTGCTTCAGCGGATTGCGTGACGGCATCCATGCCGCAGAGCGGACGCCGTTCGTGGTGGAAAGCGCAAGGATGAAGTAGGCGCCGCTTGCGTCATGGCGCTTCGGGACGATCGTAAGCGGCGTCTCCGCCCCGTTGCGTTCAACCACAAATGCCGTGGGCTTGCCGCCGGATATCTGGATTTCCGTCTGCATCTCAGTCCAGGTGTCCACTTGCACACCGCCGACCGAAAGAACCCTGTCGCCCGCCTTCATGCCGGCTTCATGCGCAGGCCCCTCCGACGGCACTTCACCGATCAATGCGGGAAGTTCGCCGAACTTCGCTCCCGGAACAACGGCAAGGGCAACCGCAAGGACAATCGCAAGGACAACGTTGCCCAGCGGGCCGGCGATGGCGACGATTATCGAATCAACGGGCGTGGCAACTTTGCCGACTGGCTTCTTTCCGTCCGTACCCTGCACCTTTGCCGTCCCCTCCGGATCCACATCCGGAATCGCCACGTATCCGCCAAACGGAATGGCGCTTATCCGCCACTCTACGCCGCGAAACTCCCTGCGCCACAGCACCGGGCCGAACCCGATAGAGAAGGCGTCAACCCTCAACCCGCGCCAGCGGGCGGCAAGGAAATGGCCGAACTCATGAATGAAAATGGCAAACGAAAACAGCAGCACACACGCCGCTATCGCCAATACAGTGTAAAATGTCTCCATAGGTGGAGCATTATACCATAAGAGACTGCCGTCGGCATTGTTCCGCAATCACCGGCAAACGGCGCCGATTACGTCCCGTCTACATCCGCGTGTATCGAGGGCCGTCGCCTCCCTGCGGGAACGTCCAGTCGATGTTGCCCATCGGACACTTGATCCGGCAGGTCTTGCAGTGCATGCAGTTTGAGAAGTCGATCTCCAAGTCACCGTCCTCCATGCGGTACACCTCGGCAGGGCAGAACCTTGTGCATGGTGCACCGAATCTGCGTCGGCATTCCGCACACTTCGCCCGATCGCGAACCTTCAGATGGCACGGCTGGTTTTCCTCGTGGATGGTTCCGCTCATGAACACATCCGTAAGGCGATCTGGCATGGTGGCGGGTTCACAGCCGTCGAACGCACTGGATTTGCATGAAACATCAGAGCCGCCGCCAGGACGCAATTCGTCCAATGCCGCCGCGTCCCCCTCCGAAAGGCCGGGAACGCGGAAGCACGGGAACAGCCCTCGGGTGATCCACGCCAGACCGGCCATTGCGACGCCGACGGGCAGTCCATAGCAGAATCCAGCCCGAACGTTGCGCACCCGCTTCATCTCGCGCCATCCGGAAGTCTTTTCAAGGAGCTTCGGATAGTCTTCGCCGGTGAGGATGCTTTCGGCGGCCGCCCTGCCGCTCTGCAGCGCAATGTGAACGCCCTTTATGCGGAGCGAATCGAGAAGTCCAGCCCCGTCACCGACGATAAGGACGCCTGGAGCCTGCACCTTTGGCACGGAGTAATATCCGCCTTCCGGAATCACCTTTGCACCGTAGGCGACGGTCTTTCCGCCACAGAAATGGCGCTTTACCGCGTCCGCACTCTTGAATCGGCGGAAAAGTTCGAACGGATCGACCTCCGGACGCGAATAGTCGAGCGCGTACGCATAGCCAACCATCACCTGCGTCTCCGACACATGGTACACAAACCCGCCGCCGTAGGTCTTGAAATCGCTTGGCCAGCCAAAGGTGTGCATCACCTCGCCCGCCGTCTGCGTACCCGCAGGCACCTCTATCAGTTCCTTTATGCCAAGCGCATATGTCTGCGGGCGAACACCCTGCATTCCTTTAGACGCAATCAGCCTTTCCGTGAGGATTCCGCAGCCACCTTCCGCAAGTATCGTGGTCTTTGCGCGAATCGCCTCTGACGGAAGATGGTTCGGCTTTTTCTTTCCGTCCCTGTCCACGCCCTTCTCACCGGTTCGTGCGCCGACGACCACGCCGTTCTCCTCGATCAGTTCGGTCACTGCATAGCCTGTGTAGATCTCCACGCCCTCCTTCTGCGCGATGCCCGCAAGATACTGCACCACCTTTGTGAGGGATCCTACCGGAAACGTCTTTGAACTCATCATCGGCGGCACCCAAGGCACCTTCAAGGACCATCCCCTGCCGAGAAGCGTACGGAAGCTTTCCTTTACCACTTTCGTTTCGATTGGCAGACGGGATATCTCGTCGTCAGAGAGAAGCCCCTTGAATCCGGACGGATCGATGATTGCGCCCGACAGGACGTGGGAACCGGCACTGCGTCCCTTGTCTATCACCATCACACGCGGGACAGCGCACCCTTCCCGCTTCTTGGCCTCCCGTTTAAGGGCAATAGCAGCGGCAAGCCCGGCCGGGCCGGCTCCGACAATCAGCACGTCTGTCTCTATCATCGCGTCGTATTCCTAATGGGCATCGTTCTGCGGCTGCGACCCGCGAGCCTTTCACCGCTCAATGCAACTTCATCTATTTCGTCGCCGAAGCGACGCGCAGAATTGTATCACAAGCGACCGGCTCCCGCAACCGCGCAAGCACCGAGCGAAGCGTATCCTCCGGGGTGGAGGCACCGGATGTCACACCAAGCACGTCCACTCCGCCAAAGTCAAGCCTACCGGCCTCTTCGTCGGTAGATACTCGCCAAGCCTTCGCGCCGGCACGTTCGGCGACTTCAGCGAGACGGCGCGTATTCGAGCTGTTCGCGCTCCCGACAACCAGCACACCTACGCTCCCGCTTTCGCGATGGCGTTCGACAAACCGGAGTACAGCCTGCTGCCGATCCCGCGTGGCGGTGCACACCCCGCGATGTTCACCGGAATCGAGCGTCGTCTGCACAACCGCATCCGCAACCTCCCCCGGCCTGACATCCTCCGGCAGACAGGCGCCAGGCTCGCCGAGGTAGCCGCGCACCTCAGCGTGCGACGGCTCGCCAATTATTGCCGTGCGCACTCCCTTGGCGAAGTTGTCGCGTATCTTCCGGTGCGCTGCGGCGACAAACGGACAGGTGGTGTCCACAAGGCGAATCCCCCGTCTGGCAGCCTCCGCCGCCACGGACGGTGCCGCGCCATGGGCGCTCACAATGGCGACCGCCCCTTCGGGAACGTCGTCCAGCGTCTCAACGAAGCGCATTCCGCGCCTCTCTAATGAACGGACTACAAGTTCGTTGTGCACGATTTCGTGCAGACAGAAAATCGGAGCGTCCGCCACGTCGAGAGCGGCATTCGCCATTTTGATTGCACGATCTACACCGCCGCAGAAACCGTGCGGCGTTATCACTTCGATGCACACAACCGCACCTCCTTAAGGACTTCCCGGATTCTCCGCGCCACGGCGGCGGACGGATCGACAATCTCGGCGCGTCCGGCGGCCACCTTTTCCATGAGCGGCTTCAGATGCGGAAAATGGGTGCATCCAAGGACTATCCGGTCTGCGCCGGCGGCAATCATCGGCTCTATGCGTCTGCGCACGGCCTCCTCCGCCGCCTGGCTCGACGTATCGCCGCTCTCAACGAGCGCAACAAGTTCATCCGCGACAGACTCTATGATCTTCTTCACCGAACCGTTGACACGTGCGGACGTGCTGCGGTACAGGCGACCGTTGAACGTCCCCCTTGTGGCGAGCACACCCACGATTCCGGTCTTTGAGCCGAGTGCGGCGGGCTTAACCGCCGGCTCCATCCCCACAAACGGCACATTCGGCCAGGCCGTCCTCAACGCATCGATCGCTGCGGCCGTCGCCGTGTTGCAGGCGACGACCACGACCTCGCATCCCCGGTCTATCAAATCTGCGGCCAGTGATTTTGACAGCCTGACGATTTCGTCAGGAGGCCTGTTGCCGTACGGACAATGCGCAGTGTCGGCGACATAGACGGTAGGCTCGTCAGGACACAGTCTCCTGAAAGCGTCCTCAACGCATTTCCCGCCGACACCGCTGTCGAAGAACCCGACCAATGTCATGCACCTCTGAGGCGAACGGCTAAAGCTTCGCCGACAGTTCGCGCACTTCGGGATGATGCCAGGCGTCAAGCGTGATCTTGCGTCCGTCATCCATCGTGACTACGAGGATGCCCTTCTTGTCCCAATGACGCCTGTCCACAGACTTCACGTCCTTGAAGAACGCATCCTTCGTGAAAGTCAGCGAACCACGCATCTTCTCGTCGTCCCATTCCAGCGACTCGCCGCGCACCTTGAGAAGATGGCAGGCGATCGCAAGTGATGCGATGAACGCAATCGACGCAAACTGGTACTGCCGCTTGATTGCATCGGTCTTCTCGCGTTCCGGGTTCTCAAGGCTCTTGTGATGCCTCTCGCAGAACTCGACCGCGTCCATCTTGGGGTACGCAACGGCACCGTCATAGACGAACCAGCATCCAAGACCGGCCATAAGCAGCGCGACACCGAGATGGCGCAGGAAGAACTCGCGGTTCAGGGTGAACTTCTTCATCTTCTTCCCAGCACCTTGCGGTAGCGCTCAATGAGGGCGTTGGTTGAGGAATCGTGCCTGAGATCCGGATTCTCGGCCGTGAGATCCTTTAGAACGTTCTTCGCAAGCACCTTTCCGAGCTGGACGCCCCACTGGTCGAACGAGAATATGTTCCAGATCACGCCCTGCACGAACACCTTGTGTTCGTAGAGCGCAACAAGCGCACCAAGCGTCTCCGGCGTGAGATCGTCGGCAAGGAGCGTGTTCGTAGGTCTGTTTCCGCCGAACGTCTTGAACGGCACAAGCTCTTCGGAATCGCCCTCGGCACGGCACTGCTCGGCGGACTTGCCGAACGCAAGCGCCTCCGTCTGGGCGAAGAAGTTCGCCATCAGCTTGTCGTGGTGGTCGCCGATCGCGTTGTGCGTCTTGCAGAACCCTATGAAGTCACAGGGGATGAGATGCGTACCCTGATGGATGAGCTGGTAGAAGCTGTGCTGTCCGTTTGTCCCCGGCTCGCCCCACTCGATCGGACCAGTCGTGTAGGCAACCGGCTTGCCGTCGCGTGTGACAGATTTGCCGTTCGACTCCATATCCATCTGCTGCAGGTATGCCGGGAAGCGACTGAGATACTGGTCGTACGGAAGTACGCAATAGCTCTCCGCGCCATAGCCGTTCGAGTACAGGATGCCGAGCAGCGCAAGGACGACCGGGAGATTGCGCTCGAACCTGGCCGTGCGGAAGTGCTGATCCATCTTCCAGTAGCCCTTGAGCAGCCTTGCGTAGTTTCGCGGTCCGATGAATATCATCAGCGACAGACCGATTGCGGACGGAAGCGAATAGCGTCCGCCCACCCAGTCCCAGAATCCGAACATGTTGGCGGTGTCAATTCCGAATTTCGAAACCTCCTCGGCATTGGTCGACACTGCCACAAAATGCTTCGAGACGACATCGTTCGCGTTCTCTCCAGGGAACTTCTCAAGCAGCCAGGCGCGCGCGGAAAGCGCGTTTGTCATCGTCTCCTGCGTGGTGAATGTCTTGGACGCAACGATGAAGAGCGTCTGATCCGCCTTGACTTCGCGAAGCACCTCGGCAAGATGCGTCGAATCGACGTTTGAAACGAAATAGCAGCGGATGGAACGCTTGCCGAACGGAGTGAGGGCGATGTTCGCCATGACCGGACCGAGGTCGCTGCCGCCGATGCCGATGTTGACGACGTACTTGATCCGCTTGCCGGTGAATCCGCGATGCTCGCCCCCGCGAACCTTCTCCGCGAATGCGCCCATTCTTGCAAGCGTCTCGCGCACGTCAGGCATCACATCCTTGCCGTCCACAAACACCTTCGCTTCTGGATCGCAGTTCCTGAGCGCGGTGTGAAGCACTGCGCGGTTCTCCGTGCGGTTGATCTTCTCGCCGGTGAACATCCGCTCAATCTCGCTCTTCAGATTGGCGTCCTCCGCCATCTTGAACAGAGCCTTCATCGTCGCAGCGTCAATCCGGTTCTTGGAGTAGTCAAGCGTCCATCCGGCGGCTGAAAGCGTATATTTCTTCGCGCGATCCGGATCGGCAGCAAAAAGTTCGCCGATGGTCTTGGCCTTGGATGCAGCCACAGCCTCGTTAAGCAATTCCTGGTTCATGGTGTCCTCTCATATGTTTTTGGATATGTCGGTAAAACAAAGGAATCTCCACCCTGTTCGAGGCGAAGATTCCAGTTCGCGGCCACGCACAGCCACAACGGATGCGGCTTACGCCTCCGGCTTCGTCTTCTTGAGACCAAGTCCGCGGCTATCCTCTTTCCATTCGCCGCGCTTCTGCAAAAGGTTTACGCGCTCAAAGCGCTTCAGCACATTGCGCTTGGTCGTGATCTTGCCGGAACCTCTAAGACTGGGATGCTGACTCATTTTTCTTCTCCTTCTTCTAAAAAAGTCCGTGCATTGTATCAAAAGACGGCCATAAACGCAAGCGAGAAGATTTACACCCTTATTTCACGGGCGCATCTGCGTAATTCACCGTTTGTCCACTTGAAGTCACAGATTGTGACCGCCAACTCGAATGTCATTGCAAGTCGCGCAGTGTCAATCACTATCACCAGAAGAATCAAATCAACTCCATTGCCATAATCCATGTCACATTCAGCAACCGAAGCATCGCGCTAACGCCACATGAAACGAACCGACCATTACCGGCACTTTAAACCATCATAAAGCCAAAATACACCCGCAAAAGGCGTTAATTTGGCTTCCGATATTGCACCTAATAACTGCTTTTGATATAATTTACGCTATGATACACCCCAAATGACAGGTAATGAGTTCTGGTATGGCCAAATATGCACGAGTTCTGCGAAGCGGCCGTTTCCAATTGCGTCGTGGGGGCGACTTTTATGTACAGACGCGAAACAACCTTTACAAAAAGGCAATATCCTGAGAACCGCCGCAGAGGCCGTCACATGGGAAAACGAGCCGGTACGGCGCATTGAGTCGGGCGAGAAGACGACTTCGTCCATGCCACCTTCCAGAGACCACATCAAATGAAGATTCATAAGACAACACAAAATGCCGCGTCGCGCGGGATGAACGGCGCGAAAGACCGCATCGTCCTCGTCGGCACGTACAAGGGCGAGCAGTTGACGAAGTGGCGCGGGTGGTACAACAATGCTTTGGAGGTGGCATGAATATGGAATGCCGTGAATCGCAAATGGACGTGCCGTCTTCAACTGACATTGTG
>CAZMNN010000055.1:0-13818 GCA_964567665.1 uncultured Lentisphaeraceae bacterium | reverse complement strand
TCGCAAAATGGGCAGGTCAAGTCGGCGACGGACAACACCGGCGCGTTCTCGGAGGGCAGCCCCGACATCCGCTTCTCCGTCGCGAAGACAAGGGCGGGGAAGACGTTTGCGCTGCTTGACAGGCCTGTTGACATCGACTGGAACAGCCGGGACGCAGTGCACGACTACCTTGTGGAGCAGGTTGGGAAAGGCGCGGTGTCGCTTGCTGACGGAAAGCGCATAAGGATCGGCGCAGATCTCCCGAAGGAGTATACGCGGTCGAACTATGCGCAGCAGGCGTTCAGGACGAAGCGGCTGAGGAAGGTCAGTGGGAAGGCTGCGAAACACCTTGACGATATCATGGTGGCGTCAGACGCTCCGGAGATGGAGACATCGATCCACCGCAGCGACAGGACATACTACCGCAGACCTGTGGGATTCGGAGTGGCGGGGCATGAGAAGTCACGCGGATACAGCGCGGACATGGTGACATACGAGCAGGGCGGCGAGGAATACCTCTATGACATCGTGAGGATAAGGGAAGACCGCTCGCTTTCCTCCGCGCTTGACGCGGGTAGACATGGGGGCTATGAAATCCTTTCCACACATAGCGGCGAACGGTCAACGCGGGAGATTGTAGCAGAACCGGCGGCAGACCGCAACGGGGTGCGCTACAGCCGGAGGGGCGGCGGCATCGGCGGGGCGTTGGAGGACGCGGAATCGGCGCTTCGGGCTCTGGATGCGGGCGAGGTGCGGACGGAGGACTGGCTTGAGGGGCATTTGCGCGACATGTCGAAGGCGGCGTGGCTGCACAGGGTGGGAGACTCGGACGTTCCGGACCGGGGCGCGAGCGACTACGGCGGCAAGACGCCGCTGAAGGCGCAGAAGACAGGCGCAGTGCGCGTGGCGGACGAGGGCGAGCGGCGGTATGCCGAGGCGGACGACGCATTGGGCAGACCAGGTGCGGCGGCGGCGGCGGAACGCGGCGCGGAGCGGCTTGCGCCGAGAGACGACGCGGAGGTTGCGCGGCCGGTGGCGTTCTCGATGGCGCAGATGGTTGCGCTGTACCGGCGGCTAAGGGGGAGCGCGGCGCTTCCGAGGGTGCTGGCGGAGGCGAAGCGCAGGGGAGAGCGCTGGGTGAGCCGGATAACGAAGGGGAGCGAAGTCGAATTGAATCCCGAAGCGTTCGGAATCGTGGACAAGTCTGACAGGGAGAGGATTCAGAGGGAGCTTGAGGGGCAGGGGCTGTTCCGGCACCTGAAGCCTGAATGGGCGATGTCGCACACGCGGGAGGAGCGGCAGGACGAGCGATTGAAGAGCAGATGGGCGCTTGAGGAAGAGCTTATGGCGCTTGCGGAGCGGCGCGTCAAGGGCAGGGAAGCGGGCGGCGGAACGGCGCCGACGCTTGCGCTGGCGCACGAGATCGGATGCCTTGTGGAGGCCATGCCGTCGATGCGTACGGATGCGGAGTGGAGGATCGACGCAGGGGACGGCATCGCCGGTGCGCTGAAGAGGGTGTACGGCACGATGACGAAGCGGATTCAGAAAGATCTGCGCGAAAACGGCGGGCGGCAGACGGCGTTCGACGCGGACGAGGCCGCACGGGCGGTTGCGTGGTGGAGCGGCGTGACGCATGCGGCTGGCGAACAGGTCGATGCGGTGCAGCGCGGCGGCGAAAGGGCGTGGGACGAGATGAACCGGCAGGAGGAGGTCGAGACGCAGAGGCTGAAGCTGAACGCGAGCGGGCTTGCGCGGGAGCTTGTGGGGATGTTCATCGCGGCGCCGGAGACGCTGAAGGAGCGGTGCAGATGGGCATACGACGAGATGCTGAAGGAGATGGACGCGAAACCGGAGACGGCGAAAGCGTACGTCGACATCGTCAACGAAGGTGCGCCGTCCGGAGTGCTGAAGAAGGTGCAGGAGCAGTGGAGACACGAGGCGGAAGTTGAATTGAGGGCGTTGGAGCGCGAAATCGACAGGCCGCTGGGAACGCCGTGGCAGCGAGCGAAGCGCAGGGTGCTGCTGAACCTGCACAGCCGGGAAGAACCGGCGTTGTGCGTGGTTGCTGACGGATTCGCCGACAAGATCGCGGCGGCGAAGAGGCGTCTCGCGGCGGCAAATCGCAGAGGCGACGCGAAGGAGCGCCAAAGCGCGAAGGACTGCCTGGCAAAACTGAGGGAGACGGCCAAAAAGACGATAATGGAGCTGCGGATCGGGGTGCTGAGGCGGCAGAGGGGCGGCGGCGAGGATCGGCTGTATCTGCTGAACGTGGCGAACAGGGTGTTCGGGGACATGCAGCGCGACGGGATCTCCATCGACGACATGCGGACGTACATGAAATGCAGCCGGACGATCGAGCTGCAGGGGCGGGCGGATTCGTTCGGCATGACGCCGGCCGAGGCGCACGACGCGCTGGCGGCGTTGAAGAGGAAGCTTGGTGACGACGGGTACGCCAAGGTTGCGGCGGCGCAGGAGCGGTTTCGGGAAGAGCGCACCAGGGCGGTGTTGGACAACCCCGACGTTGTGGCGGCGTTCGGCGCGGGGCTGATCGAGAGCTGGAGGAAGAATGCATTTTACGTGCGAACGGAGCGGCGCATATCGGCCGACGAGGTGAAGGAATACGCGGAGCGGCGGCGTGAGTTCCTGAAGCGGAACCCCGGCGGCGCGGACGTTATGCAGGACATCGAGGCGCTGCTGGAGATGCACAGGCTGAGGCGCGGCGGGAGCGGCGGAGCGGTGTTCGCGGCGCCGTTGAAGGGAAGCATGAAGTCAAGCGCAGATCCGATAGCATACACGCTTGCGAACGACCTGAAGATACTTGCGTTCGCGAGAAGGAACGCGCTTGTGGCGCAGCTGGCGGACGTCACGGCGAGAAACGGGATGGAGGGATTCGCGGAGGTTTCGGACGAAGCGGGATTGCGGATGCTGGAGGGCAGCAAGCGGTACGGAAGCATTGTGTTCATGCGCGGCGGCAAACGGCGGATGCTGGTGATGCCGAAGGTCGCGGCGGACGGGCTGAAGGGCATGACGGAAAGCGAAGTCGCTGGGCTGGTGAAGGTGAACAGGGCGCTGAGCGCGATACTGACGCAATATTCGCCGCGGTTCGCATGGCGAAACATTCTGAAAAATCGGGCGAGCGCGGAGATAAACGTGCCGTGGATGAAGGAGAGCAGGCTGGTGACGGCGGCGCGTCTTGCGGGAATGGGACCGGTGGCGCGTCTCGCGGAGCACCTGATGGAGCGGGCGGTCGTGCATATGCCGGACAGGGCGATGCGCACGGCGGCGGCGAACGTCATGTGGGGGCCGAAGACAAACATGTACTGGATCGCCGAGGCGTCGAGAATCGCCAGGCTGCTGACGGAGCCGGGACTGATCAGGAAGCGGGCGGACGAGGCGACGGCGGCATGGGAGAACGGTGACACCGCAAAGGCGCAGATGATCGTCGAGGAGCTGCAGAAAGCGCGGGACATGGCGAAGAAGCCGATATTCGCCGGACAGTGGCGCATGATGATGGGGCAGGCGGACAGGGCGGACGTTGACGCGGTGTTCGCGGCGTTGAACATGGAGACGAACGTCGGAGGGGCGAGGCTGACGGGGTTGAGAAAGGCGGCCAAGGCGGCGCGGCGAATCGCCGACACAGTCAAGAGGTTCAACGATTTCGAGGAGATGCGAATAAAGATCGTCGCGGAACTTGCGGCGGAGAAGCAGCGGAACGCGGCGGCGGAAGGGCGAGAGTGGAAATACAACGCGGAGGAAGTCGACTATCTGACGGCGACGATGGCGGGATCGCCAAGGTACGAGATGCGCGGGCGGTGGATGAACGTGTTGGAGGCAATACCGTTCGGGCCGTTCGCGAACGTCGGAATGAAGGGCGCGTGGAGGACGATGGAATCGATGCGAACAGACCCGGCGGCGTGGTGGGGGAAGGCTGCGACGAGAATTGCAGGACGTGCGGCGGAGATTGCGTTGTGGGGCGCGGGCGGCTATGCGCTTGTGGCGGCAGTGGCGCGACGGCTGGCGGGCGACGACGAGGATGTGCAGCGGGCGATAGACGGATTCGAGAACTTCGGCAGACGAATGGCGCGGGCGCGGGCGTGCATAAGCGATTATCGGCTGAGGAATTATGACATCGTGCCGATAGGGCTGTACGGCAGATATGCGAGCTTCGGGATCAACGTGCCGCGAGGCGAAGAGGATAGGATGGTGATGCCGGTCGTCGATACAATCGCGCGGGGGTTGCTGACGACGGAGCAGGCGCAGCGGATGGGCTTCGCGGATCCGATAGACGGTGCATACACGCCGGTCGAGGCGGCTACGGCGGCGGTTTCGGGAAGCGGACTTATGCCAGACATGATGCGCGGAAGCATGATTTGGAATCTGGGGAAAGACACGCTGTACGCTTGGCTGCAAAACCCGTACAACACCTTTACGCAGAGGAGCACCTACGACGAAACGCTGTGGGAGGAGCGTTTCGAGAGGCCGGGGGAATTCGCGCAGGAAATCCTGAAGCAGGCGTGGAACGATGTCGGAGGGCAGATACTGATGCCGACCAGCACATGGGACGAAGACCAAGGAGATCTGCCGGAAGATGGCAGATGGGTGATGGGGATGGCGGACGCGAAGGATGCCGCCAAGATACCGGTTGGCGGAGGCACAATCTACCGTGCGCTGCATTACGTGCCGCTCGCCAGCACGATGCTGGCGGGGATGTTCTACATGAACTGCGACGGCGACGAACGGATCGCGCGGAGGCTGCAAAAGATGCAAGAGAAGGACAAGGCGTTGCGGAATCGGGTTGCGATGAAATGCGTGGACATGATGATGCGAAACGGCGACATGTGCGCCGATTACGCAAAGATAATCGACAGAGCAGCGCAGGAATACAAATGGGACAGCGAGGATATCGTGCTTGTGGAACAGGCGATCGTGCGAAAGATGCGCAAATTCGCAAAAGAAGAAGGGCGCGAAAAGCTGCCGATACTGGAGCTGATGAACAAGAAGATGACGAGCCGGGAGCGCGAAAGAGCGATAAAGTACCTTGAGAGAGTTGGCTGGGATTATGAGGATTAAGGCAGAATACTGCGGAAGTTGGAGCGGCGAAAAAGCAAAAATTGGTATACAATTTGGCAACCGCAAATAAAACAACCGCAAAAATAAGGCGTATAACCACCAAAAGGAGTTTATGGTATAATTGCGGACAATATGGATAAGTTCAGCAAGAAGGTTTCAATGCCGCCGGCGACGATTCGCGCCGCAAGGAAAAAGGCCATAGCGCGTGAATACGACATGAAGCGCCGCGAACTTGGCCTCGATTCAAAGTTCGGATTCAAGAGAGGAATCGGATTCTATCTTCTGCTCATAATGGGGCTTGGGTTCGTCGCCTCGTTCGTCTTCAGGCAGGCGGGAGTTGTGGACAGGCGCAAGACCGTGAACACCAAGATGCTGTACGCACAGCGGAGCGTAGATGCGCTTGCCGAGGCGTTGGGGCGGTACAGGTTCCATTGCGGATGCTATCCGGATGCCGAAGACGGCGGATTGGAGGCGCTGTCGAAGAAAAGCTCACGCCACAAGGGTTGGCTTGGCCCGTATGCCGGGGCGTGGGGCGCCATGATACCCGATCCGTGGAAGCGTCCGTACGTGTATGAGCCTCAGACAAACGGCCATCCCGTCGTTCTGTCTCTTGGCCCGGACGGCGTACGCGGCACGGCCGACGACATATTCCCGAAGGAGGGGCTGTTCGACAAGCCGTTCAAAGACACATCGTGGACGAATGACTGGGTTCACTTCTCGAAGCGCGGCATAATCGTGGTTCCCAAAAAGAGATAGAGGGGGATGACATGGAACGGTTGAAGTACGCAATGATCGGAGGCGGCAAGGGGTCGTTCATCGGTCCGGTTCATCGCACGGCGATCAGGATGGACGATTTGGCGGACATAGTGGCCGGATGCTTCAGCCGCGACGCCGCCGGAAACGCCGAGACGGGCGGCGGGCTTGGCATTGCGCCGGATCGCATATATCCGGATTGGCGCAGCCTGATCGACGGAGAGAGGGGACGGATCGACTTCATCTCCGTATGCACCCCGAACGATTCGCATTATCCGATAGCGAAAGCGGCGTTTGAGGCGGGGATGAACGTCATGTGCGAGAAGCCGCTCGCCGTGTCGGCGCAGGAGGCGTTTGAGCTTGAACGCCTTGCGCGTACGAAGCGCAGGCTGCTCTGCGTTCCGTTCACGTATTCAGGATATCCCATGGTCAAGCTGGCCCGCGATCTCGTCAGGAACGGCGAACTCGGCAGAATCTGCAAGATCGTGGTTGAATATCAGCAGGGGAGCTTCCGCAAGATAGATTTCACGAAGCCGTTGGACAAGCGCAACTCGTGGAAGATGGATCCCAGACGATCCGGAAAGAGCTGCGTGGTCGCAGACATCGGAGTGCATGGCGCACACCTGATAGAGTACATCTCCGGTCTCAAGATAAAGTCGCTCGCGGCGGATCTTTCGTCATTTGCCCCCGGCAACAGGCTTGACGACGACGCCACGATAATGATGAGGCTTGAGAAGGGCGCTAAAGCCGCAATGGTCACGTCCAAGGTCGCCACAGGCGAGGAGAACGGATTGCGTCTGCGCGTGTACGGCGACAAGGCGTCGCTTGTCTGGAATGTCGAAGAGGGCAACTATCTTCACGTGAAGCAGGCGTTCGGCCCGGAGCGGATATACAAGCGCAATGCACCATACATCGCGGAGCTGTCCGCAGTCTCCAAGCGATGCTCTCGCATACCGGCCGGACACCATGAAGGGTTCATTGAGGCGTTTGCGAACCATTACCGCGAGTTCTGCGCAGCGTTGCACGGCGCAAAGAATGTGGACTTTCCGAATGCCGGTGACGGTCGCCGCACGATACAGTTTGTGGATGCGGCGCTTGAGTCCAGCCGAAACGGATCCGCGTGGACGCCTCTTCAAAGGGCATAGGAAACATGCGGGGAACGATTGTAGCGCCGACAATGGCAAGGTGTATTGAGAAAGGAATCGATATGAGAAAGCAGTTGATAACCATTTTCGCCGTCGTTGCGGCATCGTGCGCCTTGGCGGCGATTGAGTCCGTGCCGCTGAAGGCGGGTTGGAAATTCGTCAAGGCCGAAGATCCGTCCATGCCGTCCAACATGACGATTTCGGCGATGAGCGACATCCTCGACCGTGCGGACAGGGGAGATGTCTCCAATGCGCCTGCGCCCAAGTGGAGCCGTGCCGAATTCGACGATTCGTCATGGAGAGCCGTAAGGGTGCCGCACGACTGGGGGACGGAGAGCCGGTACGATCCGTCACGCGCCTACGGTGACGCCTTTCTCGACGTCACCGGAAGCGGCTGGTACAGGAAGCGGTTCACGGCGCCGGACGGGTGGCGAGGCAAAAAGGTAATGTTCCAGTGCGACGGCGCGTTCTCGTATGCGTTCGTGTGGATAAACGGACGTTTTGTCGGCGGCTGGCCGTACGGCTACACGAGATTCACACTTGACCTCACGCCGCACATCGCTTTTGGAGAGGGGAACGTTATCGCCGTGAGATGCGTGAACGTCCCCCATTCGTCACGCTGGTACACCGGCGGCGGACTTTACCGTGATTGCCGTCTGCTTGTTGCGCCAGATGACCATGTGCTGCCGGGTTCTGTGTTCATCACCACGCCTGAGGTCTCCAAATCACGCGCAAAGGTTAACGTAGAGTACGAGATGTCGCGGTCTGGGCGCAGGTCGAGGTCGTTTTTCATCGACAACCCGCGACTGTGGGACATCAACGATCCGCACCTCTATTCTGTGGATGTGGAAGGAAACGAATATCACTACGGCATACGCACAATCGAGTTCCATTCCGATGCCCGGAGATTCCAGCTGAACGGCAGGACCGTTCCGCTCAACGGCGTGTCGATGCACCACGATTTCGGTGCGCTCGGCGCGGCGTGGAACCGCGAAGCGATGAGGCGTCGTCTTACGCTGCTGAAGGAGGCCGGGGTGAATGCGATACGTTCCGCCCACAACCCGCCCGGCGAGGGGCTGCTTTCGCTCTGCGATGAACTCGGACTTCTCTTCTTCGATGAGGTCTTCGACGAATGGCGGTACACGGGAAAGATATCGAACGGCGTATCTGGCGACGCCGGGAAACGCATCAACGGCTACACGAACCTCTTTGACGTTTGGCACGAACGCGACCTCAGGCGCTGGATACGTACGGACAGAAACCATCCATGCGTCATCATGTACGGTCTCGGCAACGAGATACCCGACGGAAAGCCGTATGTCGCCCCGACGGCGGAATACGTTGAGCGTTCGCGCTCTCTCGCGGCGATGGCAGCGGCGGAGGACGCGACGAGACCGACCGTCACCGCCAACAACTGTACGGTCAACTTCACGAACGAATACCCGAAGACGCTTTCCGTGATGGGGTGCAACTACTTTGCATGGATGTATCCCAAACTGAAGGAGACGCACCCCGATGTGCCGTTCTTCGGAACGGAGACGGTCTGCATGTCCGTCTCGCGAGGGTGCTACCAGTTCCCCGTGACGCAACGCTGGCTGGATCAGAACAACGGCGTCGAGAATTTCCGCAATTCGTCATACTGCTGGCAGGCATGGGGATTCACGCCTGGTCGCGGCTGGGCGTGTCCGCCGGACGAGCAGTGGCACTACATGGATCTGGTCGGAACGTGCATGGGAGACTTCATATGGACCGGCTTCGACTACCTCGGCGGACCAGGCTGGTGCGACGCCTATCGCGCCAAGCCGAACTTCACGGATCCGGATAGGCAGCGGCAGGCGCTGGCGGAGGTCGCCGAGCATGGACTTACCAGGACTGCGATACACACCTGCAACACGGGGTTCTTCGATCGCGCCGGATTCAGGAAGGACTCATTCTACCTGTTCCAGTCGCGCTATATGCCGGATCGTCCGATGGCGCACATTGTGCCTCACTGGACGTGGCCGGGACGGGAAGGGCAGGTCACGCCGGTGTATGTGTTCACCACGGGCGACGAGGGCGAGCTTTTCGTGAACGGCCGCTCGTGCGGACGCGTCAAGAAGACGCCGGGCGTGTGGGACAGGGCATACCGTCTCCGTTGGGACGATGTGAAATACGAACCTGGAACGGTGGAGGTCGTCACATACAGGAGCGGACGCGAATGGGCAAGGGCGTCCGTGCGCACGGCGCAGGCGCCGGCGGCGATCGAGATTGCTCCGGAGCGCGACTGTATGGTTTCCGATGGGGAGGATGTCGTATACGTCAACGTGCGACTTGTCGATGCGAACGGCGTCACGGTGCCTAACGCCAGCCCTGAGGTGGAGTTTTCCGTTGAAGGCCCTGGAGCCGCAGTCGCAACCGACAACGGCGACGAGACGGACATGTGCGATGTGCGCTCAAGGCGTCGAAGGATATTCAGCGGATACGCGCAGGCGGTGATCCGCGCCGTCCCGGATTCGGACGGCGTCGTAAAGGTGACGGCAAAGATCGATGGGCTTGCCGCAGCCTCTGCGGCAATCTCCGTGAAGAAGCCGGCCTGCCGCACTGGTCTGTAAGAGGCGGGTATGCTGTTCAATCTCAAGGCGCCGTTCAGCCCGACTGGCGATCAGCCTGATGCGGTCGCAAAACTTCTGAAGGGGCTTGAGGCCGGCGAAAACAGGCTTGTGCTTCAGGGCGTGACCGGTTCCGGCAAGACGTTCACGATGGCAAACCTCATTGCGCGGTGGAACCGCCCTACGCTCATCCTCTCGCACAACAAGACGCTTGCCGCCCAGCTCTTCGCCGAGCTTAAGGAGTTCTTCCCCGAAAACGCCGTGGAGTATTTCATCTCGTACTATGACTACTATCAGCCGGAGGCCTACATTCCGCAGACTGATACGTACATCGAGAAGGATGCCGCCATAAACGAGGAGATTGAGAGGTATCGCCTTTCCGCCACGAACGCCCTCATTGCGCGGAAGGACGTGATTGTGGTTGCGTCGGTCTCGTGCATATACGGACTGGGGGAATCCACTGAATACAGAAATCTCGCCGTGCGCGTGAAGAACGGTGAAGGCCGTGGGCGTGAAGACCTCATAGCTAGGTTGATAGAGGCGCAGTATGTCCGCAACGACATGGAGTTCGTGCAGGGCAATTTTCGTGTGCGCGGCGACGTCGTGGACATCTTTCCCGCCTACGCCGTAGAGGGTGTGCGGATCGAGTTCTTCGGGGATGAGGTTGATTCCATCCGTGCGCTTGATCCCGTAACCGGAAAACCGGGCGTATCCATGCCGGCGGTCGTCATCACGCCCGCGAAGCAGTTTGTCATGCCGAAGGACAAGATGGAGGCCGCGTACAGGCGCATCGAGGATGAACTCGCCGACCGTCTCAGGCATTTCGAGGGGAAGGGAAAGTTCATTGAGGCGCAGCGCATTCGCGAGCGGACGGAGTACGACATCGAGATGATGCGCGAACTTGGCTACTGCAACGGCATCGAGAACTATTCGCGTCCGTTGACCGGACGCGCCCCCGGCGAGCCGCCGGAGTGCCTGATAGACTATTTCCCCGACGATTTCCTCACGATAATAGACGAATCGCACGTGGCGGTGCCGCAATTGAGGGCGATGTTCAACGGCGACCAGGCGCGGAAGCAGAAGCTTGTGGACTACGGCTTCCGTCTGCCGAGCGCAAAGGACAACCGGCCCCTGCGCTTCACCGAGTTCGAGGGCAAGGTTCACCAGATAGTGTTCGCGTCGGCGACGCCAGGCGACTACGAATATTCGGTGTCGGAGACGGTCGCCGAGCAGGTGATACGTCCCACCGGGCTTCTCGATCCGGTGATCGAGGTGCGTCCGCTGAAGAATCAGGTGGATGACCTCATGGAGGAGATTCGCAAGGTCGCGGATGCGGGCGACAGGGTGCTTGTTACAACGCTCACGAAGAGGTCGGCCGAGGATCTCACGGCGTATCTGCACGAGACAGGGATACGCGTGGAGTATCTGCACAGCGACATTGACGCCCTTGAGCGCGTGGCGATACTCGGGAGGCTGAGGAAGGGCGAGTTTGACGTGCTTGTAGGCATAAACCTTCTCCGCGAAGGTCTGGACTTCCCGGAGGTTGCGCTGGTGGCGATACTCGATGCGGACAAGGAGGGCTTTCTCAGATCCACGACTTCGCTTGTGCAGACGGCCGGGCGCTGTGCGCGCCACGTGAACGGCCGCGTGATTCTCTATGCGGATCACGAGACGGATGCGATCCGCGAAACGATCGCCATAACCGGCCGTCACCGCGAACGGCAGATCGCCTACAACAGGGAGCACGGCATAGTCCCGAAGTCCGTGAAGCGCAGGATAAACGAATCGGTGTACGTGTACACGGCCGGCAAGGATTTCGGAAAGAAGGGCGCGAAAAGGCCGGTGATGACCGGTGGCGGGGTGGATGCCGCAGTGCTTGACGATCTCCGCCGGGAGATGATGGAGGCGGCGGATGCGCTTGAGTTCGAACGCGCGGCGTACCTGCGCGATCAGATCAAGAAGCTGACCGCCGACAGGAAATGATTCAACGCACCGCGATTGCCGATGCGGTTTTCCCGTTGAGCGGCGGTTTGAGGTTTGGTATACTATGCCGCCGTTAAGGCCGGAGTGGCGGAATGGCAGACGCAGCGGACTTAAAATCCGCCGACGGGTTTCTGTTGTACGGGTTCGAGTCCCGTCTCCGGCACCAGCGTGCACCGACGGGCGTTCGGCGGCATGTTGGATGAACGAAGGCGAAATGCGGCAGGCGCCCGGAAAGGAGACACTGTGGACAGCGGACTTGCGTTTGCGGACTATGCGGTGATTGCGGCGTTCTTCGCCGTGATGATCGGAGTAGGCGTGTACTACAGCCGGAAGTCAAAGTCCTCGGAGCAGTTCTTCGGCAGCGACAAGACGATCCCCTGGTGGCTTTCCGGCGTTTCGTTCTACATGAACAGCTTCTCCGCCCTCGCCTTCGTGATGTACTCCGCCCTCGCCTACAAGTACGGCTGGGTGCCGGTGACCGTGAGCTGGCTTTCCGTGCCCGCAGTGCTTCTCGGCGCGTGGTTCCTCGCCGTGAGATGGCGACGCGCGGCAAAGGGCAGTCCGATAGACTACATCGCGACGCGATACACCCCGAAGATGTGCTCCACGCTTGCCGTCCTCGGTCTTCCCATGCAGCTGCTGGACAACGCCCTCAAGCTTCTCGCGATCGGCACGGTAGTGGGCGTGGGAATGGGATTTCCGCTTTTCTGGTCCATCTGCATATCGGGTCTCATAATCGTGCTGTACACCTTCCTCGGCGGACTGAAGGCAACGCTGACGTGCGACTTCATCCAGTTCCTCGTGATCGTGGCGGTTGTCCTCGCTCTTCCGTTCCTCTGTCTGCAGAAACTCGCCGGACTTGACGGCGGCGCCGGGCTTGTCCACGGCTTCCGGACGTTCCTCGACAGGGTGCCGGACGGCTTCTTCAATCTCACCGGCGGACAGTACGGATGGATATACATGCTCGTTTTCTTCTGCTGCGTAGGCTCCACGCTCTCGACGAACTGGTCGCTTGTGCAGCGCTACTATTCCACGAAGAGCGAAAGTGACGCCAGGAAGATGGCGTATCTCGTGGCCGCCCTGCTCTTCATCGGACCGCCTCTCTTCTTCTTCCCCGCGATGGCCGCCCGCATATTCCTTCCGCCGATCCCCGACGCCGAGATGAACGGCGTGTACGCCATGCTCTGCCGCGAAGTGCTGCCGGCTGGAATGATAGGGATGGTGATAGCCGCGATGTTCTCCGCGACGATGAGCTCGCTCGCGGGGAACTTCAATGCGGCTGCGGCCGTCACGGTAAACGAAATATATCTGCGCTTCAACAGGACGGCGTCCGCCGCCCGCCGTCTCGTGGCGGCGCGGATCGCCACGATCCTCGTCGGCGGCGCAGTTGTCGGGCTTACCTTCGTGATGCAGTATGCGCAGGGCGCGGATGACCTTTTCAATCTTTCGAACAAGGTATTCGGCGTGTTTCTGCCCCCGATTGCGATTCCAATGCTCTGCGGGATATTCGTGCGCAGATTCTCGAAGCGGTCGGGCATGGCCGGGCTTGTCGGCGGAATAGCCGTCGGTCTTGCCATGTTCGTCGCAGGCGGATGGCATCCGCACCTGCGCGAAATGGTCTGGATATTCCCGGCAACATCCTTTGCTACGGTTCTTTTCCTCGCCGCAGGCACGGCTCTCTTTCCGGACACCGCCGAAGAGCGCAGCGAAGTCGAGGAGTTCTTCCGCCAGGTAAACACGCCGGATACGGAGGGGCGCTGACCCCTGAACTGCATGGGTGCATACGATCCATATTTCAAGAAGCGCAGAATGGCTGCGGCAAGACGCATCAGTGAGATGTCCGCAGTGGACTTCTCACTGCCGGTGGACGGCGACGTGCCGGCGTACCGCGCACCGGTATCCACTCCCCGCGATATGCTCGACTCGATAGTGGTCGATCTCACAAAGGACAGATCCCAGTTCTTCGACGAGGTGTGCAGGAGGTGGCGCGATCTCTTTCCGGATCTGAACGCAAAGCCGGGAAAGTGGGTGGCTGGTGCGACGGAGGGCATGGGCGGTCGGCTGTTCCTGCAAGTCCGCTCCGCTGCTGCGTCATTTGCGGTACGTCCTCGGCTCTCTGCCGTAAGGCGGCGTCTTGCGGAACTGGAATCCGCGCCACGCCGCTTTTCGGTGCATATAGAGATAGCGTAACGTGAGTTTTTTAATTTGTCAAAATCACTTATCAAAGGAATGACGAACATGAAGAAAAAAAAATCGCTTGCGATGATATGCGCCCTGCTGTGCGCGGCGGCGTGCGCAGA
>CAZMNN010000054.1:0-14828 GCA_964567665.1 uncultured Lentisphaeraceae bacterium | reverse complement strand
ACCACGCGCCGACCCGGAATGCCGTTCACATACGGTGCGAGGCGCGAAGCGGTTATGAATGCGTTGGAGACGTTTACCTGGTAGTTGTACGACGGTCCGATGTCCGATTCCCACGAAATGGGATGGAACTCCATGTTTGCGCCAGTCTGCCAAAGGCGCTTGAACATCTCAGCCGCCCATGCGCGAGCATCCTGTTCGCTCACATTTGCGCCATGGATGAAGAAGACGTTGGCTTTCTCGGCATATAATGAGAAAGTCAATGCGAAGGCGGAAAGCAACGTCTGGACAATTCTCCTCATCGCCATTCCCGCATTCACATCACTCCTCAACTATTTTCGTTATTTTCGCATTTTGCAGAAATCTTCTACGATGCTCCTGCGCAATCTCTTCACACAAGGCGTTAACCGTCCCTTTCTCCGCAAAATGCCACACGACCCAATCGTTCATGAAGACGCCCACCGGTGCCATTGGCAACCATATGAGACGACGCAACTCCTCAGCTTTTGCCGTGGAGTAGATTGGCTTACCTTTAATTGACAAAACTGCCGAGCCATCGAATGTCAGAACCTCACCGGTCGGGACGAGCAAAAGGGTATAGACCGCAAGAATCCCTATCTTCTGCGCCTTATCAACACTCGTTCCTGATTGACGGAAAACGAACTCAATGTGATACGAATCATCACCGCCTTTCGCCGCATAGTCAACTTCCGAAAACATTCCTGTTGCTCGAAGCGCCGCCTCAATCTTTTCTCTCAGGCCAGACCATGTCGGAAATGCAACTTCATCATCATCATCATTGCGTTCTATTTCAACGCTGACGCTATAGGAAATCGGGACTTTATCCTCTTGCGAAACTGCATACATGGAAACCGGCTTATTCTCGGTATATCCAGCATCCCACAAGACACAACCCGTCATAACCAGCGCAAGCAACGGCAAAAAGGAAATTCTACTTGGCATCTGCTACCTCCATTTTGACAACGCCGACGCCATCCAAAAACGGTGCAATGTCCTTTCTGGTTTCAATCGGGACATCATTGACTTTAACCACAACCTGACCTCGTCTAACGCCGTCACGTTCCGCCGGACTTCCGCGCAAAACAGCAAGAACGCGAACACAAATCGGTTCATCCGGTTTTTCAGTTGGCAACCGTTTTGGGACAAACAGGCGAACTCCATAGTCATTCGCTGAATCAACCTTCTTGAAAAACATCGCATCATGATTGTAAATCCGGCATTCACGCTGTATGGGAACAGCGTTCATCGTCGTAGTGGCCGTTGTGGCGGAAAATGTTCCGCCACTACTTATATTTCCATACGTATAAGATGTTGACGTAGAAGGAAGGAATATGACGGATGTATATTTCTTCGTTTCCTTATATCGGATATCAATCAAAGCAAGCGATGCGCCATGTTTCCTTGCGGTATCGACCGCCATCGACATGGCAGTATATGGAGCGACAAAAGAACTGTACCCGACCGAAACATATCCCTGCTCCATCAAATCAAGCACGTCATCCTCCGTTGTGGCAACACGTAATTCCACATTCGCATCACGACCCCCGAATCCATCTAAGGCACTATCACCTGTCGAGACGTAGTACCTTTCATAATGGTTGGTCAAACAACCAGAACAGACAAACAATGCCGAAAGGCAAAACAGATCCACTACCCTACACATGCATCTTGCTCCTTGTTTGGTGCGCCGTCTGCCATGATTCCGGGCTGCGGCGACTTTGGCATCTGCCACTTTAGCAGCTCGTTCAGGCGCTTGGCTTGCGGATGACGCGCTTGGCCTTCCCTTCGCTTCGCGGCAGGGAACCAACCGGGAACACATCGCCCTTTGGCAGAAAGCCCAGCCGCTCGCGCAGATGCTTCGCGACCATATGTCCGGTCACGCCCGGCTCGGCCTCCACGTTCACCGTCACGTCCGTCATGCCGTTGTGCTCCTCAAGGATGATCTGAAACTCATCCTTGACGCCCGGAATCTCCATGAGAGCCTGCTCAACCTGACGCGGGTAGAAGTTCACGCCTTTCACAATCAGCATATCGTCCGTACGGCCCGTAATCCTGTCTATGCGGAGGGACGTGCGGCCACACGCACACTTCTCGCGGGATACGATGCGCGAAATGTCGTGTGTGCGGTAGCGTATTATCGGCATGGCCTCGCGAGTGAGTGACGTAAGCACCACTTCGCCATATTCGCCGTCCGGAACAGGCGCACCGGTTTTCGGATCTACAATTTCTGTTATGTACTGATCCTCCCATACGTGCAGCCCGTCGTGCGCCTTGCAGTCCTGGCCTGTAGTTCCGATGCCGCCCGTCTCCGTCATGCCGTATATGTCGAAGCATTCAATGTGAAGACGCTTCTCGATCTTGCGGCGCATTTCGTCGGAGAACGTCTCCGACCCGAATATGCCGACGCGAAGCGACGGTATGTCATGATCGCCGGATGCCTCTGCATCAAGCTTCTCTATCAAACGCGGAACGTACGACACGACCGAGCAGAAGCCCTTTACGCGAAAATCGCGCATAAGCCTTATCTGGCGTTCGGTGTTCCCCGACGACGCCGGGACGCAGAACAACCCCGCCTTGCGGCATCCGTGATAGCATCCAAACCCTCCGTTGAAAAGCCCGAACGTCGGCATGATCTGAAACGCATCGCCGCGCACGAGTCCGGCCATCGTGTAGCAACGCGCCATGCACTCCGCCCACTGGCTCAAATCGTTTTTCGTGTATGCCATCACCACCGGCGTTCCGGTGGAACCGGACGACATGTGGAACTCAAGCAGACTGCTGCGCTCAACGCAGTTCATCTTGAGCGGATACGCCTCCCTGAAATCCTCCTTGGTGAAAAACGGAAGGTGCGCAAGGTCGTCAAGCGACTTGACGTCATCCGGCGCCGAAACGCCGCCGCGCTCAAGCCGCTCACGGTAGAACTCGTTTCCCCATACCCTGCGAAGGCTTTTCCGAAGCCCTTCAAGCTGAACCTTTGCATACTCGTCGCGGCTCATCGTCTCCGCCGTCCGATTCCAGAAGATATCCTGAGTTTTCATGTGAACGATTATAGCAAACCGACACAAGCGATTCAATGAACCGCATCCCGCAGAAAAACAGAAGGAGGCCGCCGCCCACAGGCGGAAGCCCCCTTTCCGTAGCTTGCGACGCAAGCTTACTTGTTCTTGTGCCGCTGCGCTTTCATGCGCTTGTCGTATTTATGCTTCGACATTTTTTTGCGGCGCTTCTTCTTGATGGAACCCATCTTGATTTCTCCTTTGTTTGTCGTTCTGCGTTCCGCCGCACACGCGCGCCGGAACCCGGCGTGTTAGAAGATGACCTTGTTGAGGGCGAGTTCGATGATGCCCGTCGCTCCGGCCTTGCGAAGCGGCGGAATCAAGTCCCTGACCAGCTGCTCCTCCACGACCGTCTCAACCGCAAACCAGTCGGGGTCGTTGAGCTTGTTGACCGTGGGCGCGTGCAGCGCAGGCAGCGCCTTGACGATCTTTTCGAGATTCTTTGCGGGCGCGTTCAGCTTCAGCAGCACACGCTTCTGCGCATCGAGCGCACCGAGAAGCAGCATCTTGAGCTGCTCAATCTTCGTGCGCTTGGCGGCGCACTTCCACGCCTTCTTGTTCGCAATCATGCGTGTCGTGGAGGTGAGAATCGTATCGACGATCCGCAGGTTGTTCGCACGGAGCGAAGACCCGGTTTCTGTCAGATCGACGATCGCATCCACCAGTTCCGGAGCCTTCACCTCGGTGGCGCCCCAGCTGAACTCCACATCGGCCTTGACGCCGTTCTTCTTGAGATACCGCTTCGTGAGACCAATGGCCTCCGTCGAAATGCGCTTGCCGTTAAGATCCTTGACGGTCTTGATCTTGGAATCGTTCGGCACCGCCAGCACCCAGCGCACGGGGTTGGACGTGGCCTTTGAGTAGTTGAGTTCGCAGACCTCCTCGACGTCGGAACCGTTCTCGTACACCCAGTCGTAGCCGCAGATTCCAGCGTCAAGAAGCCCAAGCTCGACATAGCGGCTCATCTCCTGCGGACGCAGGAGACGGCACTTTATCTCCGGATCGTCAATCGACGGGATGTAGCTGCGGGATGAGCACGAAACATTGAAACCCGCACGCTTGAACAGCGCGAAGGTCGACTCCTGCAAACTTCCTTTCGGAAGACCGAGAACTATTGCCATCTGTGGAACTTTCTCCAAATAACCGAAAAAACGGCGTACATTATATCAAAGCAACACACCATCCGCAAGCCACCGGTTTTTCTTTGTGCGCTTACGCATTCTCAAGCAGTATGCTTGCGTTGCTCCCGCCGAAGGCAAAGGAGTTGGACAACGCTCTGCGGATCTCTCCGCTCCGTATCTTGCGCCAGCAAATCGCCGCCTCGACCGCCCCTGCCGCTCCGAGACAGTGGCCTGTCATCGCCTTCGTCGACTCGACGATCGGAGAATGCGATGAACCGCCGCAAGGCACATCGCCGAACACGCGGCGGACAGCCTTCATCTCCATGGAGTCGTTCGCCAGCGTACCGGTGCCGTGCAGGTTCACATAGTCGATGTCGCCGACGGCAAGCCCGGCATCCCTCAGCGCACGGCGCATCGCCGCCTCCGCGCCGCATCCCTCAGGATCAGGCGCTGTCGCGTGGTAGGCGTCGGAGGTCTCCCCGGCCCCGGAAAACAGGACGGAGCGTCCGCCCACGCACTCGGCGGCGCAATCCCTCTCCATCATGAAGAGAGCGACACCCTCCCCAAGGCAGATGCCGTCGCGGTCTTCGGCAAGCGGACGGCATCGCCCCTGCGCAAGCGCACCAAGCGCATGGAATCCGTTCATCGCAAAACGGCAGCGCCCGTCAACGCCACCGACGATGGCGGCATCGCACAGCCCGGCCTCGATAAGTCGCCTCGCAGCCGAAAAGACCTTCGCCGATGAACTGCACGCCGTCGATATCGTGTAGCACGGGCCATCGACACCCGCCGCCTTGGCAAGATATTCGGATGGTGTCCCCAGTTCAAGCATGGAGAACCTGAATTCTTCCGGGAAATGGCAGGCACCGTCATCGGCAAGCGCACCGTCAAAATACGTCTCCGCCTCGTCGACGCCCGTGTTTGACGCTCCAAGAACAACGGCTATCCTTGAGCGTCCATAGCGCGACAGCGCCTCTTCTATCTGCGGCTTCATGTCGGCGACAGCCCACGCAAGAAGTCGGCACGACCTGAAATCGTATTCCGGGGCATCAATCTCAGGCAGCGGTTCAGTCACTGCGCCGAAATATATCGACCTTCCGCGAATGTCGCCATCCATTTCTGTCAGATGGTCGGAATACAGCGCCGAACAGCACGTCAACGGCAGTTTCATCTGCGGAAACCTCAAATCCCTTCCTACAGACGCTTGAGCATCTTGCGGATCGTCCCTTCACGGGCCTCTATCGATTCGCACAGCCTGAACTGCACACGCGCACGGTTCAGGTTCTGTCCGGGCTGACGGGTCTTGAAATATCTGTCTCCCGCAAGATAGTCCTGAAAGAATCTCAGTCCAAGCTCGAACGGAAGAAGGCAGACGGCATCATACAGATACTCCCTGTCGGCAGCGTTCATGAACGTCCCGGCCTCCTTCATGTACCCCTTCATGAATGCGTTGAACAGGTTCTCGTCGAACGAAACCTTGCCGAGATTTGGCTCCTCCTCTCCGGCGGGGTTGCAGATCGAACGCACCGCGTCCCCTACGTCTATCTGCACCAGGCCAGGGCTTACGGTGTCAAGGTCTATCATCGCCGTGCCCTTGCCGGTGAAATCGTCGATCATTATGTTGTTGACCTTCGGATCGCCATGGAACATCCTGCGCTTCAGCTCCCCCGCCGCCTCCGCCCTTTCGAGGCAGCAGGCGAAATCGCGGTGTTCGTCGATGTACCGCGCAAGGCGCATCGCCTCCACCGACGAATTCAGCAGCGACTTTGCGCGTTTGGATCTGAGCGTACGGTCGTACTGGTCGAGATATCCGCTCGTCACATGGAATCCCGGAAGAGGATTGACGATGGACGACGGCGGCATATCGGAGATGAGATAGTGAAAGTGTCCGAGTGCGCTGCCGCATTCAAGGGCGTGTTCCGGACTCTGCGCCGTATCGAATGCGTGAGCCGAGAGTATGCGGGTTATCACGCGCCACACCTCGCCCTTCTCATCGCACATGAAGTCCGCCCCGCCCTTGGTCTTCACTATGCGAGGCATCTGCCACACGCGGTCGTCCTTTCCGCCCTTTGCGTCCCGCTCCAGCTTTTCGTGGCAGTGGAGCGTAATGGAGTGCATGTTCGCCATGATCGCCTCCGGATGCGGAAAGACCGCCCGGTTCACCCGCTGCAGCACAACCTGCGTCTCCGTGAACGTGTTCCGGTACACGGCGAGAAACGTGTCGTTGATGTTCCCGTTGCCGAACGGGACAAGCGTCACAAGACGCCCCTTGACGTTGAACCTGTCCATCAGCAGGGAGAGATCCATCACCGCCTCCTTCTCTTTGCGCCGTTCTTCGGCTGGCATCCCTTGCGGCGTCCGCCGCCGCGCTCTGCGCCGTCCGCCGGAACGAAATCTATCCAGCGGTTCTCCCAATCCACCCTGGTCACGCGCAGACGCAGCGTATCGCCGAGCCTCCACGTGCGCTGTCCGTCGTCAAGCGTCATCCTCCGCTCGTCGAAGCGGACAAAGCGGCGCGAAAGCGTCGAGACGTGAACAAGTCCGCCAGTCGCGAGCGCCGGAACGTCAACGAACAGCCCGAACTTCGTCACCTTGCCGACAGTCGCATCGAACTCGCCGCCGTTCTCCTCGATGAAGCGGAACTTCTTGACGTCGTGAAGCGACCGCTCTGCCTCGTCGGCGCGTTCCTCCATCTCCGAGCAGTGCCTCGCCGTACGGTCAAGCGCCTGCTGCGGGAGACGTCCGTTTCCGGTGTCGAGGAAGTCCGCGAGCTGCCTGTGAAGAACCAGATCCGGATATCGGCGGATAGGGCTTGTGAAATGCGCATAGAAGTCCTTGGCAAGCCCAAAGTGGCCGATGTTCCTCGCATCGTAGCAGGCGCGCTTCAACGAGCGGAGTACCATCACGGATATCGTCTTGCCGAGCGGGTTGACCTTCACCTTGCGGAGGAAATTCGCCACGTTCTTTCCGTGCGTCAGATCGCCGCACTTCACGCCTATGGCCGCAAGGTCGGCGCGAAGCTGCTCCAGGCGCTCCGGGTCCGGCGGCTCGTGCAGACGCGACAGTATCTTGATTCCGCGTGTCCACAACTCCTTTGCGACGGCTTCGTTCGCGGCGACCATGCACTCCTCGACCATCTGATGCGACTCGTCGTACGGACGCTCCTCCAGACCGGTCATGCGGCCTTCACCGTCAAGCACAATCTCCGTCTCCGGCACCTCAAGATCAAGCGCCCCATCAGCAAACCGGCGCTTGCGCAGCTGCTGCGCAAGAAGATGTATCTCGCGGACAACCTTTGCGCTACGCGACGTCGGCCGTCTGCTTTTGATGATCCCCATCACCTGCTCGTACGTGAAGCGCTCCTTCGAGCGAATCACGGACTTCGAAAACTTCCGCCCGATGCAGCGTCCATCCCCGTCAAAGGTGAGAAACACCGAAAACGCAAGCCTGTCTTCTCCCGGAACAAGCGAACACACGCCGTTCGACAGCTCCTCCGGCAGCATCGGCACCACCCTGTTCAGCAGATACACGCTCGTGGAACGGCGATACGCCTCACGGTCAAGCGCCGTTCCCGGCCTCACGTAATGCGATACATCCGCGATGTGCACACCCAGGACGCGGTTGCCCTTGCGGTCGCACTCCATCGACAGCGCATCGTCGAAATCCTTGGCCGTGACCGGATCGCACGTGAAGATGAACCTCTTTCTGAGGTCAAGTCGCCTGTCGAAGAACACCGCCCCTGCGGACGATATCCTTTTGGCCTCCCGCTGCACATCCTTGGGAAACCGGTCGGGGAGGCCGTACTGCTTCATCACGGCCTTGACGTCATCCGCCGCCGTCTCGCCCCGCATGAGAGGAAGCTTCTCCTTCCGCCCGTCTGCCTTTTCTTCTATCCTTCTTTTCACGCCCGAAATTATACCACAATCCCGCAGCGAGCGGCCGCCACGCCATTTATGACACAAGGCAAATAAAGTTATACAGGGCGAATTGACATCCGCGCCGCGATATGTTATCATCGCCTAACTTTTTAAGGGATATCAGGCCGCCGATGGACAGCAGACCGAAAATAAGCGAAAGACACAGAAAGGAACTTCTGAGGTTTCTTCTCCAGAAGACCGCGCCTGTTCGCATCGGCATAAAGCCGGGAGAACTCCTGCGCGTCCGCCACTGCTATTCCCAGGAGAACAAAGAAGGGTTCAGGTACTGTCTCTACCGCAATGACGTGTATGAGATCCTTGGTCTGGAGTTCATCGAACTCCTATGCGAAAAGGACAGCTCCCTTGTGCTCTTCTATGACCGCGAAACTCTCTCGAACACGCTCGCCCGCCCGGAAAGCGCAACTTTCCTAAAATCTTGCGGCTACATCCTCCCATCCGATGCCGACGCACTGCTCTTGCAGCTTCAGCGCCGTTTTGCCGCAAGTGGCGGACTGTGCCATGAAGTCGGGGTGTTCATCGGCTACCCGGTGAAAGACGTGTTCGGATTCATGAACAGCCTCAAATCCACGCCAGGACACAATACGCCTTGGCGCATCTTCGGCGATGCGGCGGAATCTCTCAGGCTTGCGTCCGCGTATCGCCACGCCGAGGAGATTGCGCACAGCGCACTTGATGCCACCGCAAGCATCCAGGGTTTCATTCAGCTTTGCGCCGGACTGCGTCTGGCGAAAACCTAACAGGAAAGGAAAGTGAGATGGACAATGCAAGAGTGATATTCGGATCCACAACAGGTGTGACGGAAGGAATAGCGGCGAAAATCGCCGCCGCGCTCGGATGCGAAGCGGCAAACGTCGCAAACGCGACGGCCAATACGTTCGATGCCGCGCTTCTTGTGCTTGGCACCTCGACTTGGGGTATGGGCGATCTCCAGGACGACTGGGCCGCAACCGGAATGCCGATTCTCGAATCGCTCGACCTCAAGGGCCGGAAGGTCGCCGCATTCGGCCTCGGCGACGGACTGGGGTTCGCCGATACGTTCTGCGACGGTGTCGCAACGCTTATCGAAGCCGCTGTCGCACGTGGAGCGGAAAATGTAGGCGCAATCGCCGCCGCTGACGGCAGCTACGGCAGCATCGTCTCAAAGGTTGCCGCTGATGGCCGTCTTACAGGTCTTGCGCTCGACGAGACAAATGAACCTGAACTTACGGACGGGCGCATCGCCGCATGGGTTTCACAGCTCAAGGCAGCAATGTAGCCTCTACTGCGTCAATGTTTGCACACGCTGGTCCCGGAGCCCTCCTCCGGGACCTTTTCCGTTTCTGCGGCGATTATTTGACAAAAAAAAAAAGCACGGCCGATGTGGCGAACACCACTCCGGCCGCATCTTTTTTAGACTGTGGCTACCGCATTACATGGGATAGTCGAGAGCCTCGGGGATCATCACGGTGGTAAGGCACTTGGCGGCGGAATCCTTCGCGGTCTTCGTGCCGGCGAGTGCGACATCCACCTTGGTGCGCAGGGCGGCGAATTCCGCCTGCTGCTCCGGCGTCGCCGCACCGAACCCGTACACCACCTCCGCGCAGACACGAGCCGCCTCTCCGGCAACCGTTCCGGCAATCGTTCCGAGAAGGTCGTTGAACGTGTTGAGATATCCGTCCATCTCCGGGCCTACAACGGGATGCTCCCTGCCGTTGAGCGCAAGGAACTTCACGTCCGCATGGAAGCTCTTGGCGGCCATCAGCCCGGCGAGCGCATCCGCCAGCGGGAACACCACGCCATGACGCTGCGATGCGCCAAGCTTCTTGCCGGCGGAATCCTTGGCCGACACCGCAAATGCGCGTGTCCACGCCCACAGACGGAGCGCCGCCGCAAGCGCGTGCATTCCGTTGCTGTCCGCCGCCGGGCAGGCGTCGCACTCCTTCGCCCACGCCTCAAGCTGCGCAAGGAACACGGCATTGCCCATCGTCTCGGATATCTGACGCCGCTGCACGGCCTCAGGCCCTTCGTAAGTCGCATCGAGCTGCATGTCCGTCCACTTGTAGAACAGGAATCCGGGGCAGTCCTCGGTGATGCCGTATCCGCCCATGAGCGATATCGCCTGACGCATCACATCCGCACCATGTCCGGTGTTCCAGAGCTTGCAACTCGGACACAGCACGTTGGCGACCGCCTGAAGATACACGTAGCGGACAGTTACGTCTTCGTCCTCCTCCGGGTTCTTTCCCTCGGAGAGCAGCGCGGCGGCGCGTTCCATCGGCGCCTTCATCGCCCGCAGCATTTCGCGGCCCTTGCCAAGCTTCGCCTTGGCTTCGTCCTGAATCGCCTCGATCTTGTCATATACGCGGGAGATGTCGAAGCCGAGCGAGCTTGCCGCCTCGGCGGTGGCCCACACGTCCGCAAGACGCTGGGTGACATCCTCCTTCATCTGGAGGCCGAGCGTATGGCGCGGGCTTCCCTCGGCCACGCCCACCGCCCCGCGAAAACGTGTGCGCTGATAGCGGATCACCGGCTCGATGGCACTCATCAGGGACGCCGCCCCCATCACGCCTACGCCGACGCGAGTCTTGGAGAACACCTGCGCGATGATTTCGGAATGCGAAAGGTTCGGCACGATCACGCCGTCCTTGATGGTGTAGCCGCCGATGATGCGCGAAGCCGGCACTACGACGTCTATCACGGGGTCGCCGGTGTTGGAAAGCTGATGGACGAGCTTCTTCGTCTGTGCGCCGCGATCGAACTTGCCGGGGTCTGTGGCCTCAACAACGACCATGCACGACCCCTTGAAGCGTTCATCCTTTGAGTCGAGGGCAATTGTGATGTAGTCGCATATCTCGATGTTGGTGATGAAGCGTCCGCGCTTCTCGATGCGCAGCATCGGCTCCTCTCCGTCCTTCCACTCCGCGATGGAGACGCGTCCGCAGAGAACTCCCGTATCTACGCCGACGTACGGCAGCGGCTCGGTGAGGGCGAATGAACCGCGCCACGTCTTGCCGGACTCATTGCCGGGTGCGCAGAGCGTCATGTACCGCTTCTTCTGCTCAGGTGTGCCAAGCTCGGCGATCGGACCCATTGCGAGGTCGTTCACGAATGAGGACGTTGCGGCTCCGTTGTCTACCCAGGCCGTCTCGTACGTCACAAGGGACATCGCCAGATTGCGCGGCCCTTCGAACAGACCGCCGCAATCGAAGTTGAGCGTCGCCGCCGTCATTCCCGAAGCGTCGAATGCGTCGAACATCGACTGCTTCTCAGGCGTCCATTCATGTGTGAAACGCTGTCCGTTGGCGACCAGCTGGGCTACGACCGAGCGGGCCGTCTGACGCGCTCCGGCGACAGCCATCTGGATGTCATATCGTTCGGCGTAGCGCCACATGATCTGACGGACTTCATCTCCCGGCAGCATCTTCATAACGGGACGTTCAACTTTGTTCTCTTCCATTACCGCTCCTTCTGTTTAAAAAGACTTCAGCCGCACATTCTACCACAAAACGCAATTGCGCGTTTTCACGAACCGGATGCCGCCGTAGCGTTCTTGAGTGCGCCAGGCGCAAAATCAAGGCGCAGAACTATGCTTTCATTGGCAAGTCCGTCCGCAGGGATGCCCCACACGTGCAGTGTCTCCGACTTCGAGCCTGGGGCGTTCCACGGCATCAGCTCAACGCGAGTCTTCAGTTCGGCGCCTGTGTTCATCACCGTGGCCTTTTGCGGCAATACATCCAAAGGCGCACAGTCAAGACCGATGGCGTCAAGACCGTCAGGGAAATGCAGGAACAGGGTGTCTCCACAGCGGGTGGCGATCACCTGTCCCCTCTTCACCGCTCCCGGAACAGTCACTGCGCCTCGATACGAATCGCGCACCTTGCGGTACCACTTGCCGACGTCCGCCATGATCCTCTTCGCCTCGTCGGGAATCGTGCCGTCGGCCTTTGGCCCGACGTTGAGGAGAAAGTTTGCGCCGGTTGAAAGGAACCGGTCGATGCGGCGCGTAAGATAGCCGATGGTGTGATAGTCCTCGTTGTTGCGATAGCCCCAGCTCTGCACCCCCACGGAATCGCAGGCCTCGATGTTCCGTCCGCCGGCGGCATCCCACTTGTAGTTGCGCTCCGGCGTGGAGTAGTCGCATACCGCCTTGTTGCCCCAGCCTCTGTCGTTCACCATTATGCCGGGCTGGAGCGATCTCACGAGAGCATCCATCTCCGGCCGCTCGATGCCGGTCGGGATGTCCCAGAAGAAGCACACGATCTCGCCGTATTTCGTGAGCAGCTCCGTCACCTGAGCCTTGACGTATGCGATGTACCTCTCCATGTCCGGGCTGTCTCCGGGAGCCGGCTTTATCTGATGAGTGCTCTTCCCGTTGTAGGCGTTGGGATGGTGCCAGTCCGGATTTGAATAGTAGAATCCCAGTTTCATGCCGCGTCTGCGGCAGGCTGCCGCAAGCTCGGTGATGATATCGCGTCCGGCGGGCGTGTTCGTCACCTTGTAGTCCGTAGTGGCCGTGTCCCACATGCAGAAGCCGTCGTGGTGCTTGGACGTGAATACGATGTATTCGGCGCCGGCGGACTCCGCCACATCGACAAACGCATCTGCATTGAACTTCTCCGCAGTGAACCGTCCGGCGAACTTTTCGTACTCCGCACGATCCATTCCCCGTCTGTACTGTTGCTGGCAATGCCATTCGCCCACGGAATAGATGCCCCAATGGACAAACATCCCCAAACGTCTGTCAAACATCTTCCAGCCATCCGCCACTGCCGGCGCCGCAAAGACCAATGCCGCAAATGCCGTCAACACAAAACGCGCAAACGGAGAACCAATGCGCCTCACATCACAATTTTCAATCTTCATGCGGGCATTATAGCACAAGTCCCGGCCGCTTCATCGCACCTCGCGCAACGTGCGCCTGTTCCTCAAGCGGCATCTCCTTCCGTGATGTACGTGTCGAAGTGGACATAGTCGCCCGGCGTCAGCGTCAGCCACCTCTCCATCGGCAGCACATTGAAGCGCTTGTAGTTGGTCAGCCAGCCGCCGATTCCCATGCCCTTCTCAAACCCCGGCCACGGCGCGGCGAATGCCACAGACGCAACAAGCCAGAACATAGGAAGCAATTTTCGTTTCATGTTTCGCTCCATGGTTTTCTTGGCAGGATTATATCATTTGCAGAAAACAACATCTGTTGGCTGATGCTCCGTCTCCCAACTTGGAAGTTGCAACATCTCGTGCCGCAAATGGTAATATCTAATGGGGATAGTAAAGAAGTGTGCAAATGGCAAAGTAGACTTTGCCATTTGCACTGATGGCGGCAAAAATTACATAATCCGCCACTGGATTGCTAATTGTGTATTTTGGGTTGTGCGTTGCGAATTGAGATTGCCCACCAAAGAACACCTCGGAACTCCGCCAATAACCTTCCATGCAATTTCGTCCGCACCGTAATCTCATAATTGCCGACACCCACGGGCTTTCTTAATCCCGTGGGTGGTTTACATAGAAAACGGCAAGACCATGGATGTCATTGCGGAATCATGAATCCCCGAACGGAAAGTCGACAAACTTTCCGGCGCAACGGTATGGTGGCCTGTTTGATATCCTGTATCGAGCCGCAAGGAACGACCCATACAGGGTGAAATCAGTTCGGATTGATTTTGACAGGGGTGCCGGTAACGTATGTCTTATAGAAGGAGACAAAAGGCAAACTAAAATTATCCGTCTCCAACGCCACTCGCACAAGCGCATCCGCACCTGGGGACTGCTCTATGGCATCATCAATCGCGCTACGGATTGGAGAGCCGGACTTTCCGAGCGATATCAGCCCCAAAAGCAATACTTGCGTGTGAGAGCCGCGAACCTCCGAACCAAGAACCGTGTATTTGCCAGGCTCCACCGGATCGGACGACGGCGCAACCTGCAATGGGACTGTCGTACATCCTGCACAGGCCAATGTAGCCGCCGCAAGCAAAGATTTAAACTTAAGTTTCACTGCTATCATTCCTTTCATTTCATTGTCAATAAATTAAGCGAAACGAGAAGCGGACTGTCTCCGATTCGCGTTCCGTCGTGAACTCGTCGAAACGAATCTTCGCCGCCGCGGCGTCTGTCCCGTCAACGACGATTCCCGCACGGATGCGCATTTCCTGCTTCACATAGTTCTGCATCTTAAGCGAGGCCTCCTCAATGGAGGTCTTCAGCAACCCCAAATCGCCCACGCACAGTCCACGCCGCGTTGTGGGGTCATAGTTCATGAAGATGGGGGTGCGCACATAGGCCATGAACCGGTACGACCATCGCCGCGTGTGTTCGTCGTAGTCGGAACGCGGGAAAACGAGGCGAATGCGCTCAAGTGGAAGCCCCAGTTTGCCGCGACACTGCTCCCTTATCTGGCTGCGCGCCCACTGGTCAGCCTGAAAAGGCTCTTCGTCATTGCAGTCAATCTCACACCGACCTTGTACGCATGACTTTTCTACATTATCGTACTTCATGGAGCGCAACCGCGCGTTGTTGCTCGATGTCGGCGCACGGGACAGCGCAGCCATGCGGCTGACCTTTTGCCGTTCCTGCGCGAACTCATGGATAAAACTTGCCGCTATGTTCTGTACTGAGCGATAAACGGCGAGCGGGACGCTTCTGCTTCCTGCCTGATGTGCACCACGCATTTTGCAAGGTGTATGGCTACGTAGCGGCGTGTATGAGAGTGTTGATTT
>CAZMNN010000053.1:0-15182 GCA_964567665.1 uncultured Lentisphaeraceae bacterium | reverse complement strand
ATTTCGTCTGCACCGTAATCTCGCGTCTTCCTCTGTGTCCGCCGGCGGCGGCTTCCGTGTGTTCCGTGATTGAGACCTGTCGCGGCCGAAAACCGTGCGACGCAAGGAAGCGTTTGCCCCCCCCCTTCCCTCCGCGCCGATTTGGTATAATCTGGCCATGAAAGCGGAACAGAGACAGACGGAAGACGAATGAGATTCCCCGAATACGAGTGAACGAGCGATGAGTTCCGAAAAGTACATTCCTCCATACAAGGTGAGCGGCAAGGCAATGAACCTGATTGCCGAAATCGCCGCCGCCGTCGAACGGTACAGGATCATCCTTGAAGGGCCGAACGGCGTGCGCCTTCGAAAGATCAACCATGTCCGCACGATTCGCGGCACGACGGCCATCGAGGGGAACACGTTGACGGAGGCGCAGATCACGGCTGTTCTCGCCGGCAAGCGTGTCGCAGGGCTGCAGCGCGAGATTGACGAGGTCAAGGGCGCACACGCGGCCTATGAGGCGATTGCGTCGTTCAATCCGTATTCGATGGACGATCTTCTGAAAGCGCACGGGTTGATGACGAAGGGTCTTGTTGACCGCGCCGGGAAGTTTCGGAACTGCAATGTCGGCGTGGTGGACGGTTTTGGCAACGTCGTCCACATGGCACCACCCTTTGCCAACGTGCCCTCGCTCGTCAAAGACCTTTTCGCGTGGCTTTCCGATTCGGAAGACCCGGTGCTGGTCAAGAGCTGCGTGTTCCACTATGAGTTCGAGTTCATCCATCCGTTTCCGGATGGCAACGGGCGCATCGGGCGGCTCTGGCAGACGGCTCTTCTCGGCTCTTGGCGCAACGAGTTCTACGGTGCGCCGGTCGAGAACATCGTCTGGGCGCATCAACAGGAATACTATCAGGCTATCCGCGCTTCCTCTGCGGCAGGCGAGTGCGGGCCGTTCATCGATTTCATGCTCGACAAGATTCTTCGGACGCTCAAGGCGAAGGGCAAGGCGTACGAAATCGCCGCTGCTGGATCCGCCATACGAGCGCGCAAGAAAACTGACAAGAAAACTATCGAGAAAACTGACAAGAAAACGGGTCAGAAAATCCTGTCGATCATGAAGTCTATGCCGGATGTCACGTTGGCAGAACTGGCAAACGCGACGGGGCTTTCCGTGGCTGGCGTAAGGTGGAACATCCGCAAGTTGAAGGATGCCAATCTTGTTCGCCGCGTCGGGCCAGACAAGGGTGGACACTGGGAGGCCGTGGGGTGAGCGCCTTCGCTTCTGGGAGTTTTGGAGTTCGGGAGTATTTCGTCCGCACCGTAATCTCACGTCTTCTTCTGTGTCCACCGGCGGCGGCTTCTGTGTGTTCCGTGGTTGAAAACTCGCGTGGCGCGTGTAGGGCGTGGTGAATGAACGCCCCGTGCCAAATGGCGCGGGGCATTTTATGGTATAATCCAACGCCAAAAGCAAAACGAAGAGGGTTATTCAATGTCCGGAACGAAAAAGACGAAGATCCGAATCACCGATACCACGCTGCGCGACGCGCACCAGTCGCTTTGGGCCACGCGTATGCGGACGGACGACATACTGGCCATCGCGTCCAAGATCGACGACGCCGGGTACTATTCCCTTGAATGCTGGGGTGGTGCGACCTTTGACGTGTGCATGAGGTTTCTCCGTGAGAATCCGTGGGAGCGTTTGCGGCTGATAAAGAAAGCCTGCCCCAAGACCCCTCTGCAGATGCTTCTGCGCGGGCAGAACATCCTCGGATACAAGCACTACCCGGACGACATTGTCGACAGGTTCGTCGCTCTTGCCTGCGAGAACGGCATGGACATCTTCCGTGTGTTCGACGCCCTCAACGACCCTCGCAACCTCGAACAGGCGATAGCGTCCGTCAAGAAGTACGGCGGACACGCGCAGGGTACGATCTCGTACACTACGTCTCCGGTGCACACCGTCGCAAATTACGTGAAGCTTGCGAAGTCGCAGGCTGAGATGGGTATCGACTCTCTCTGCATCAAGGACATGGCGGGCATTCTCACCCCAGGCGCGGCTCGCGAGCTTGTCTCCGCCCTTGTCAAGGCATTGCCGGAGATTCCGGTGCAGGTGCATTCGCACATGACGAGCGGTATGGCCACGGCGATGTACATGGCCGCTGCCGAAGCCGGTGCCGGATGTGTGGACTGCGCAATCTCCACGATGAGTTCGTTCTCGTCCCAGCCGCCGACCGAGTCGGTGATGACGATTCTTGAATCCGAAGGGTTCGACACCGGGCTTGACCGTGCAAAGCTGACCGAGATCAACGACTACTTCAAGAAGCTGAAGGCGAAACGCCAGCCGGCGTCCTGCGCGAAGGTCGAGCCGGTGGATGCCGGTGTGCTTGTCCATGCGATTCCAGGCGGCATGATCTCGAATCTCCGCAGCCAGCTTGCGCAGCAGAGCGCTCTCGACCGTCTGCCGGAGGTGCTGGAGGAGCTGCCGAAGACACGCGCCGACATGGGGTATCCGCCGCTCGTCACGCCCACTTCGCAGATTGTCGGAGTGCAGGCCGTGCTGAACGTCCTTGGCGGAAAGCGCTACGGAATGGTGACGGACGAGACCAGACGCTACGCCGCCGGATACTACGGCCGTACGCCGGCGCCGATCGAGCCGAAGCTCATGAAGAAGCTCTGCGGAAAGATCAAGCCGATAACGTGCCGTCCCGCCGACCTTCTTGAACCAGGTCTCGCTGCGGCGGCGAAGGACATCCCCGCCGGTCTTGTGAAGGCGGAAGAGGACATTCTTTCCTACTGCCTCTTCCCGGAAGTTGCGCTTGGATATTTCAGGTGGCGGGCGATGCCGCCGTCAAAGCGCGACCCGATTCCGGCGGATGCGGAGGCCGTGGCGTCTGCGGCACAGCCCGCCGCGCAGTCGGCGTCTCAGTCAAGTGCCGCTCCGGCGGCCGGCAAGGGCGCGGCGGACATTCCGTCCGGAACCCAGGTTCTTGCGCCGCTCAACGGTACGTTCTACCGCAGCGAGGGACCGGGCAAGCCGATGCTTGCGGCGGACGGCGCATCCGTGAAAGCGGGCGAGCCGGTGTGCATCGTCGAGGCCATGAAGCTGTTCAATCCGGTGAAGGCGTCGGCTGCCGGCAAGATTGCGTTTCTCGTCCAGCACGGGGCGGCGGTCGTAAAGGGCCAGCCGGTCGCCGTCATCTCGTAGGCGGGCTGACGCGAAATGGCATTTAGGCTTGTCGTGGCTTGCGGCGGGACGGGGGGACATTCCTTCCCCGGACTTGCCGTTGCGTCCGAGTTGGCGTCGCGGGGGCATGACGTCTCGGTCTGGATGAGCGGACGCGATGTGGAGTCGAGTGTGCTCAAGGGCTGGACTGGACAGGTGTTCGCCACAGGGGCTAAGCAGCTTTCGGCCAAAAACATATTCGGCAACATCCGCGCATTCATGCGATGCCGGAGTGAACTGAAGCGCATGAAGCCGGATGCGATGCTGGCCATGGGGTCGTATTCAAGCCTTCCGCCCGTGATTGCTGCGGCGAGACGCAAGGTTCCGGTGGTGCTGCATGAGGCCAACACCGTTCCCGGACGTGCGATAGACTTTCTCTCGAATTTCGCCAGGGCGATCGCCACAAGCTTTGACAAGACTGCGGAGTATTTTCCCGGCAAGGAGGTTGTGTTCACCGGACTGCCCGTCCGCCGGGACATCGCAGGACAGCCGCCGCTCGATGGAGTTCCGGACGGCGCGTTCAGGGTCTTCATCACCGGTGGAAGCCAGGGTGCGCACCGCGTCAACGAACTTGCCTCAAAGGCCATCGTGATGCTGAACCGCAATCTTGCATCGCTCGGACGCAAACTCTACGTCATCCATCAGACCGGTGTGAAAGATGAGGCGGCGGTGGCGCAGACATACGCTTCGGCAGGGGTTGACGCTCGCGTCAATGCGTTCGAGCATGAGATGGGGCGGGCGTTCGCCACTGCGGACGTTGTCATATCGCGGGCCGGTGCATCAACGTGCTTTGAGCTTGCGCTGACCGGAAAGCCTGCGTTCCTCATTCCACTGCCGACGGCGATGCGCGACCATCAGCACTACAACGCCGCCGTGTTCGCGGCGCGGCAGGCCGCAGCTGAGGGGCGGCAGAACGAACTGTCGCCGCGTTCGCTCGCGAATTGGCTGCTGCACAAGGCGGAGAACCGGTATTCAATTGCGGAGATGTCGAGGAATATGTCCTCTCTCGCCTGTCCGGATGCGGCGGCGCGTGTCGCAGATCTCGTCGAACGTGTCGCGAGGGGAGAATGATTGCGATGGATGATTTCTGGAATGTCACTTTGCTTGCCGTGCTTCAGGGCGTTGCGGAGTTCCTGCCGATATCGTCCAGCGGACACCTTGTCATAGGGCAGCATGTCCTTGGCGTAAAGGATGCCGGAATGCAGCTGGACGTGTTTCTCCATGGCGGCACCTTGATTTCGGTAATGCTGTTCTACCGCAGGGCGCTGTGGGAGGTGGCCGTCCGGAGGGATTGGAGATTTCTGCTCAAGATTGGCGTTTCCGCAATGCCGGCGGTGCTTGTATACTTCCTTTTTCGCGAAAGGATCGATGCCCTGTTCGAGAACGCAAAGATGGTCGGGGCGCTGCTGATGTTCACTGGCGGTGTCCTTGCGGGAACGCGGTTCCTTCCGACGGGAAACCGCGACGTCTCGTTTCTCCGTGCGCTGTGGATGGGTATGATGCAGGCGGTTGCGCTTCTGCCGGGTGTTTCCCGGAGCGGCATGACGCTTGCGGCTGCGCGATCGGGTCTCGTCGCGCCGGAGAAGGCGGCGGAGTTCTCGTTTCTCATGAGTGCGCCTCTCATAGTCGGCGGTATGCTCCTTGAGATCATCAAGATGTTTGGCGATGCCGATGTCGGTTCGCAGGGTGGCGTGGGGTTCGGAATGCTCGCATGGGGCATGGCGCTTGCGGCTGTCGTGGGCTATCTTTCCCTTGCGTTGCTCATCAAGGCTCTGAAGGGGCGCTGGTTCTGGCTCTTCGGGCCGTACTGCCTGATTGTCGGACTTGCAACCCTGTGTTTTCTGTAGCAGACCTCCCTGCCTCCCTATCCGCCAGCTTGCAATCCGGACGTTCTGCGTACGCCATTCTGGACGAGGGGTTGAATTGTTGTTTGGGTTGCTGTATAATACACGCTTCATTTTTAAGACCAAAAGTTGAGGAACCGAAATGAAATCAGAATCGATGAGAAATGACATCTGGAAATGGCTTGCTCTGCTCATAATAGCCGTATTCTCGATATACGTCACATTTCCGCCGAAAGAGAAACTCCGTTTTGGCCTTGACTTGAAGGGTGGCACGTCGTTCACGCTTGGTGTCGACAAGGACAAGCTCCGCGAGACGATTGTCGCCGCGAACCCTGCACTCTCCAACGACACCGCAGCGGTCGAGAAGAAGATTCAGGATACGCTGCAGGGGTGCGATGCCCGCATCATCCAGGTTGTCCGCCGCCGCATTGACGGCATGGGCATGAACGAGCCTGTGATTCAGGGAATGAAAGACCATCGTCTGCTCGTCCAGCTTCCGGGCGTTGACGAGGAGACGCGCAAGGCGGCGAAGCAGTCCCTGCAGTCCGCTGCGTTCCTTGAGTTCCGCCTTACGCATCCGCGCAACGACGAGCTTGTCGGCAAGCTGATGGCGACAGATGCGTGTCCGGAGGGGTATGAGCGCGGCGGTTCCGGCTTTGTCCGTGCCGCGAACTACAATGAAGTCGCTTCGCGCAAGGGTTATGCGGCGCGTCTTTCGTCCTTCAGGGTTCCGGATCCCCGCTACCAGTTCATGCTTGAGAAGAGCGGCGACGGTTCATTCCGCCCCGCATTCGTCTGCCGCACTCCGCCCGTGAAGGAGCCGATCACCGGCGAATACCTCACTTCTGCCTCGGTCGAGCGTGATCCGGCGGGTTCTCTCGCCATTGCGTTCTCGTTCAACGCCAAGGGCGCAAAGCTCTTCTCCGAGACAACGCGCAACTATGTGGCGCATGGCCCCAAGAACCGCAGCGACCGTGGTCGCCAGCTGGCCATCATCCTTGACGACACGCTTGTTTCGGCTCCTGTCATCCAGAGCGAGATTGGCGCCCGCGGGCAGATCACCGGACACTTCACGGCGGCGGAGGCCCAGCAGCTTGCGAACGACCTGAACGCCGGTGCGCTTCCCGCGCCTCTCACGATTCTTGCGGAATCGTCCGTCGCCCCGACCGTCGGCGAGGATGCAATCGAGGCTGGCGTCGTTGCGGCGGGTCTCGGCTTCGCGCTTGTGGCGATCTTCATGTTCTTCTACTATTGGTTCACAGGACTTGTGGCGAACGTCGCCCTCTTCCTCGATGTTGTGCTTCTTCCGGCCGCGCTTGTGCTTGTGGCGAACGTCCTTGGCGTGTTCGCGAAGGATGCCACCATGGGTGGATCCGGGTCGCTCACTCTCCCCGTGCTCACGATGCCCGGCATCGCCGGCCTTGTGCTTACGCTCGGCATGGCGGTTGACGCAAACGTGCTCATCTTCGAGCGCATCCGCGAGGAATTTGATGCGAATCGCGCCGCAGGCGTTGCCGTCAAGAACGGCTACGGCCGTGCGTTCTCGGCGATTCTCGACTCCAACATCACCACGATTGTGACGGGCATGATTCTGTTCATCGTGGGCACCGGTCCGGTGCGCGGCTTCGCGATCACCCTCACCGCCGGCGTAATCCTCTCCATGTTCACGGCCGTCGTGGTCACGCGGCTTCTGCTCGACTACTTCGTGGACGGCAACCGCACCAAGCCGTTCCGGATGCTCAAGGTGTTCAAGAACGTTCCCCACATCCAGTTCCTGAAGATTGGCCGTATTGCGTTCTTTGCCGCATTCGCGCTCGTCGCGGTCACGCTCACGATCTTCGCCGTAAGGCTTGTCAACAACCGCGCAAGCGTACTCGCCGTGGATCTCACGGGCGGCACGTCGATTGTCTATTCTCTCGACCAGTCGAAGATGCCTGCCGTCGGTGAAGTCCGCAAGGTTCTCGATTCGTTCGACAATGCGGCGGTCATCCAGTATCAGAAGGGCGTGAGCGACGCCACGCTTCTCGTCAAGACCGGCGAGACTGCCGAGACGGAGAAGGGCAAGGCCCTTGAGAACCACGATGTCGGCGGCTATGTGACGAAGCTCCTTCAGGCGCAGTTCCCCGACGCGAACCTGAAGCAGGTCTCCGTGGACGAAGTCGGCTCGATGGTCGGCGCCGACCTCAAGAAGTCCGGCACGTGGGCCGTGATTCTCTCGCTCTGCGCAATCCTGATCTATGTCGGATTCCGCTTCGAGTTCGGCTTCGGGCTTGGCGCAATCGTGGCTCTTGCGCACGATGCCCTCATCTCGCTCGGCCTCTTCTCTCTCTGCGGACGGCAGGTGTCGCTCATCGTCGTCACGGCGATTCTCACGATCATCGGCTACTCCGTAAACGACACGATTGTCGTGTTCGACCGTATCCGCGAGGATATGCGCAAGAACTCGAAGATGTCGTTCGCTGAGCTCTGCGACCACGCGGTGAACTCGACCCTGTCCCGCACGGTCATTACGTCCCTTACTACGCTGTTTGCGGTTCTGGCTCTGTTCTGCTTCGGAGACGGTTCGATATTCGACTTCGCGCTCACGATGCTCATCGGCATCGTTGCGGGTACGTTCTCGTCGATGTTCATCGCCACGCCCGTGATGGTGTGGTGGTATCGCGGCAAGTGTCCGCAGCTCGATGATTCCGAGAAGTCTGACAAGAGCCGCCAGGCTTAAGGATGGTGTCCGCGAGTGAAGAACAAAGGACCTGAACCTCCAAGCCTGTTCGACAACATAGACCTCTTTGCGAAGCCTCAGGAGCCGAATGGCGACGGTGAGGTTGCGAAGACGGAGGAAATCGGCAATCCGCGCCCTGACCAGGGCGCGGGTGTCGATTCTGAGCAGGATGCGGCGCAGCCGCCCAAGCCGGGCGTTGCCATGACTGTTTCTCGCGGCCTAACCGGCAGCGGGCCGATGCGCAATCTGTACGATTTCAATTTCCGTCAGTATTCGGCCTATGTAATCTGCTCCCGCGCAATTCCGTCCGTCGAGGACGGCCTCAAGCCTGTTCAGCGGCGCATCATGCACTCGCTCTGGGAGAAGGACGACGGGAAGTACACCAAGGTCGCCAACATCGTCGGTCATGCGATGCAGTACCATCCGCACGGCGATGCGTCAATCGGCGATGCGATTGTCGTGCTTGCGAACAAGCTTTGGGGCGAGGGACGCGGCTACCTGATCGACGGACAGGGAAACTACGGCTCTCTCTACACGGGAATGCCGCACGCCGCTACGCGATACATCGAGTGTCGGCTGACCGACCTTGCGAGGAAAGAGGTCTTCAACAGGAAGACGACCGACTTTGTGCCGAACTACGATGGGCGCAAGGAGGAGCCGGTCTATCTTCCGGCCAAGATTCCTCTGCTGCTCATGCTTGGAGCGGACGGCATAGCCGTTGGGCTTTCGACTGCCATACTGCCGCACAATTTCGTGGAGCTTCTTGAGGCGGAGGTGAACCTTATCCAGAAGAAGCCGTTCAAGCTCTTCCCTGACTTCCAGCTTGGCGGCGTGATGGATGTCACCGAGTATCAGGACGGAATGGGCAAGGTGAAGGTGCGGGCGGTCATCGAGGAGGCTGACAAGAACAAGCTCGTGATCACGCAGCTGCCTTGGGGGGAGACCACCGACTCGATCTCCGAGTCCATCGAGGACGCCATCAAGAAGAAGAAGGTCAAGGTCAGAAAGATTCACGACCTCACCTCGTCCGACGTTCGCATAGAGCTTGAGCTTCAGGCCGGCGAAAATCCGTCGAAGGTGAAGACGGCTTTGTATGCGTTCACGAACTGCGAGAAGAGCATAGCGTCGCGCCCGATAGTGCTGGATGGTGGGCGTCCGCGCACGATGACGATAACGCAGATCCTCCAGAAGAACGTCGACCGGCTCATGTTCCTCACGAAGCGAGAGCAGGAGATTCGCCTCGATGAGCTTGATACGCTCTTCCATGCGCGTACGCTCGACCGCATCTTCGTGGAGGAGCGCATATACAAGCGCATCGAAAGCGAGAAGACGTACGAGGGCGTTCAGAAGGCCGTGATGGACGGATTCAAGCCGTTCCGCGCCGAGTTGCGGCACGACGTCACCACGGAAGATGTCGAACGTCTGCTCAAGATTCCGATTCGCAGAATTTCGCAGTTTGACATCGACAAGAACCGCGACGAGATCGCGAACATCCTCCACGAGGAAGAGTCTGTAAAGGACAACCTCGCGCATCTCCGCGCATTCACCGTGAAGTACCTGAAGGGGCTTATCTCGCAGTACAGGAAGAAGTATCCTCGCTGCACACAGATTGCGGAAGGGGCATTTCAGCAGGCGGACGTACGGAAGCTTACGGCGAGCGAACTGACCGTGCGCATAGACCGGGAGAACCACTACATCGGCACTGACGTGCGCGGCGGGGACGAGCTGTTCAAGTGTTCGTCTCTTGACGAGATCCTGTGCGTATGGAAGGACGGACGGTTCAAGAAGATCCAGCCGCCGGACAAGTTTTTCGTTGACAAGGACATCCTGGCCATATTCCTGTTCCAGCAGGAGAAGGATCGCGACAAGGAGTTCTCCTGCGCGTACGAGGAGCCGCTCTACGGTTTTGCCTACGTCAAACGCTTTACGTTCGGCGGACTGATCCGCAACAAGGAGTACCGTCTGGCGCCGCCGAAGTCGAAGGTGCTGTACTTCTCGCCTGGCTGCCCGGAGAGGCTGTATGTCAAATTCAAGCCGGCTAAAGGCCAGAAGATCCATCAGCAGATGTTCGATCCGAAGGAGATTGCCGTGCGCGGATCGTCCGCCCGCGGAATCCAGATGACGACGAAGCCGATAGCCCGCTGTTCATCAACAAAGGGTTCGTGGTGGGACGATTCCGAAACGTCCTCAAAAGGTGTGCTTCTCTGATTCTGCCGTGTGGTATAATCGCTGGCATGAAAGGTTTTAACAGACTGTTTGGGGCATTTTGATGGAAGAGCGGTTGCAGAACATTTTGGCGCATAGGGGCGTGGCGTCTCGACGCGGTGCGGCGGCGATGATTGAGGAAGGGCGCGTGACCGTCGACGGAAAGGTATGTGTCGAACCGGGTGCGAGATTCGACCCGGAGACCGTGATTGTAAGGGTTGACGGTCGAGTCCTCTCCGTTGTGGCGGAAAAGACGCGCACGATAATGATGTACAAGCCCGCCGGAGTCCTTTCGACGGCTTCCGACCCGTTCGGCGGAAGGACGGTGATGGATCTGATACGCGGCAGGGTTCGCGAACGTCTTGTGCCGGTCGGACGGCTCGACAAGGATTCCGAGGGGCTGATCCTTCTCTCAAATGACGGTGACCTTTCGCTCAGGCTCACGCATCCAAGGTTTGGGCACGAGAAGGTGTATGTCGTGCGTGCGGCGGGAAGGTGGAACGACAGGATGCTTGACATCCTTCGCGGCCCTGTCACGATGCCGGACGGATATGTCACGCGGCCTGTCCCTGTGGAATTGATACGTTCTCAGGAGAACAACATACATCTGCTTCTGTTCAGATTGAGGGAAGGTCGCAAGCGTCAGATACGGTACATGTGCAGTGCGGCGCATCTTGTCGTGGTGTCGCTGAAGCGTGTAGAGATATCCGGATTGCGCCTTGATGGGCGGCTCAAGCCGGGCGAATGGCGCGATCTGACACGTGCAGAAATTGAAGGGCTTAAGGCATGAAGAAGTATCCGATGAGGCTCGTCCCTCAGGAGCGGTGTGCAATCTGGGGGCGGGAGCTGTGGCTTGTCTCTGCGCATCCGGCGCAGCCGAGCGTGGTTCAGAACGGATTGTACGCCGGGCGTACGCTCCCGTCGCTTGTTTCAGAGTTCGGGACGGAACTGTGCGGAACGAGGTGGCCGGGTGGCTTTCCTCTCCTGACCAAGATAATCGAGGCTCGCGACAGGCTTTCCCTGCAGGTGCATCCGAACGAGGAGACGTCAAAAATATGTGGCGGCGACCCGAAGACGGAGATGTGGCATGTGTTGGATGCTGGGTCTGGCGCTTGCGTATTCGCCGGATTCTCCAAGGCGACGAGCCGCGATGATCTTGCGCGTTCGCTCCATGACGGAACTGCGGAAGACATCGTGAAGCGTCTTGATGTCAGGCGAGGCGACACGCTTTTCATTCCTGGCGGGTTGGTTCATGCGATTGGCGGAGGATGCCGGCTTTACGAAGTTCAGCAGACAAGCGACACCACATGGCGTCTGCACGACTGGAATCGTACGGATCCGGCGACTGGCAGACCGCGAAAGACAAACGAACGCGAGGGGCTTGATTCGATAGATTGGTCATTGCCTCCGCCTGAACTGATCCATTCCGGAGACGCGGCGCAATCCACACCTGTCGACTGCGCATATTTTAGGTTTTCTGTTCTCAACATATCAGATGTGCTGCCCCTGCCTGGCCGTACCGAGAGCTTCCGCATACTGTTCGCCAACGGCGGCAGGTGCGCAATTGCGGCGGATGGGTGTGAGCCGGTTGTCCTTTCCGGCGATGAAAGTGCGCTTTTGCCTGCCGGAATGTCTTGCGAAATCGTCCCGGACGGGACGGCTCAGGTTCTTGTCGCAGAGACATAGCTGCAGCGCGGCGCACCGTCTGTCAGCCCGTATTCTCCGCTGTGGTATAATAGCCAAACTTATGGAAAAGACTTCGTTAAAATTTCTCAAGGTCATTGGTTCATGGCGAAGCGTGGCGGATGCCGCCCGCACGACGATTCGGATGCCGGAAGGCACCAAGGAGCCTTCGGCAAAGTGGAAGAAGACGATTCTGCTTGCCGAGCATTCGCCCATTCGCAAACTTGTGTTTTCGTGGAAATGGATAAATCTGCCGTATTGGGTGTCGGTGCATTTCGTGCGACACAAATTCGGCATAGAGCATTTTGTGTCCACCCAGAGGTCTGACAGGACTGGGACAGACCGTACCGGTTCGCGTCAGGATGCACCGGTTGAACACGAGTGCTTCGCGAATGCACAGGCTGTCATGTTCATCTCACGTCGGAGACTGTGTTCGCAGGCGTCCCCGGAGACACGCGCTGCTTGGCGGCAGGTGGTGGACGGGATTGCAAAAGTGGAGCCGGAGGTCGCTTCGGCTTGCGTTCCGGAATGCGTCTATCGGGGATTTTGTCCGGAGTTCAGGTGCTGTGGTTTCGTCAACACGCCGGCGTTTGAGGAGGCGGTGAAGCGGTACCGCGCAGTCAATGACCGTTGAGGCTCACGCAAAGATCAACTGGACGCTTCGCGTTCTTGGCGTTCGCAGTGACGGCTATCACGATCTGCAGTCCATTGTGCTGCCGGTTTCGCTTCACGACACCGTCTCGCTTTCGGAGGCGGATGAGATAACCTGTCGCATGGATTCAGGCGATCTGCCGCAGGAGGCGAATCTTGCGTACCGGGCGGCGGTTGCTTTGCGCAGGAGAACGGGGTATTGCGGCGGCGTAGAGATATCGATAGCAAAGCGCATACCGGCTGGCGCTGGTTTGGGAGGCGGCAGTGCAGATGCGGCGGCGGTGCTGAACGGGCTTAACGAACTGTGGGGATTGCATCTTCTGAAGGCGGAACTGTGTGAGATCGCCGCCGATATCGGAAGTGATGTGCCGGCTCTTGTCCTAGGCGGGGCGGTGCTGATGGAAGGGCGTGGTGAGCGAGTGTCGCCATACGTTCCGGACGGTAACGCGCAGGCTCTGCCGAATGTAGAGGATATTGTTGTATACACACCGCAGATATTCGCATCCACGCCGGCGGTTTACCGCGAATTTCGCGAGTCGGATCGTGGACTGTGTCGGAACGATCTGCAGCCTGCTGCCATGCGGCTCTATCCTGGCATTGCAGATGCCATCCGTAAGCTTGAGGCCGATGGACTTTCCTGCGTCACGATGTCAGGCAGCGGTTCAGCCGTATACGGTGTTGATAGCCGTTCCTGATGATTGCAAGGACGGGGAATGCTGACTGAGGCGCATCGTTCAGCTGTATATGGTATTTATTGCCGTTTCGGATGGTTGCGAGGGCGGTGGATACTTGGTAGAAACGTATCGCTCGGCAGCATACGGTATTTACTGCCGTTCCGGATGATTGCTGCCGTAGACTTGACATCGAAGATAGCTTGTTTGTTTCTGCATTATATTGCTGTTTTTGTTGATATTAGTTGATGGCGTGATTTTTGTTAAGCCGTATAGGTGCATGATTTGCTTTTGTTCGTGTTATTTGATATCATATTTGGCGTTTTCCCCTTATGGGGGTGATCCGGTTTCGACGGGATATGTGGAGATCAGATTGCGCGTCGAGGATGTCGGTTGGCCTCGTTAATCATCCGGCAAAAACATAATCGCGAACAACGATTACGCTCTCGCGGCCTGATTACGGCCCCGATGTCGCTCGGCAGACGCCTGCTACGCCGAAGCGGCATAACTTAGCAGGACTCGTTGCGAAGCCCTCCGTTCGGGCGTCGCAATCCGTATAACCGAGCGGATGCATATGGATAAGCCTGCCCATCGGCATACCATATGCGAGATTGAAGGTGGGATACACGCGTAGAGGTTTGGTTGAAGCTGTTTCGGACGGGGGTTCGACTCCCCCCACCTCCACCAACAAAATAGGGACAGGCATTTAGTCCGAAACTTCGGGCTAACAAAAACAAGCGAGAACCCCCCAACAAAACGGGGGCTTATTGCTTTCGGACCTTTGTGGTGCGTGTGCAAATAGGGACTGGTGGCGGTGTCCTTTCTTCTTTGTGAAGCGGCATGGCTTTCCCTTGCCTGAAACTGCGCCACAAGATATTGCAACTTTCCTCACGGCGTCCGCCTTTCGGTATGCTTCTTCTGGCGATGCAATCATACCAGATCTGCAGGCGCCGTGGGCTTTGTTCCCGCCCGGCGGGCGGCCATCTCCATGGAGATGGTGCCGACACGCCAACAAAGCAATATGGTACAATATCCGCCGTCGCGCCCCTTGCGGGCGCGTGAATTGAAACTCTCTCTCCGTCGCCGCGCCGCGCTGGACGGTTGTCGCGCCCCTTGCGGGCGCGTGAATTGAAACGTCGCATTATGGCATTATGTTATCATCGTAAGTTGTCGCGCCCCTTGCGGGCGCGTGAATTGAAACTCCCACACCTCGGATTCTCCCTTCTCGTTTGTGTGTCGCGCCCCTTGCGGGCGCGTGAATTGAAACCATCGCAACCCGATTCCGCAACGCCTTGTCCTTGTCGCGCCCCTTGCGGGCGCGTGCATTGAAACAAGAGCATCAGGCAGGTGGCGACGGCTGACGAGGGGTCGCGCCCCCCGCGGGCGCGTGAATTGAAACATGATAGGCGCGCGTAGCCCATTCGGCGGCTTTGTCGCGCCCCCCGCGGGCGCGTGAATTGAAACTTTTCGCAAAACTCATAACGCTTGTTGCGGACGGTCGCGCCCCACGTGGGCGCGTGAATTGAAACATTGTTGGGATAAGGCATAAGCAGAATAAGTGCGTCGCGCCCCTCGCGGGCGCGTGAGTTGAAACCCGCGTCTTTTTATGGTTTGCAGACCGACCCTGAGTCGCGCCCCTCGCGGGCGCGGGGATAGACGGGGTGAAGTGCCCGGTGGATTCCTACGGCGGCAAGGGCGTGAAGGACGGCGAAGAGGCCGGGACGGTGACTGTCTACCCCGGCGCGAAGCCCTCCGACATAGTGCATGAGATGTCCCACGCGGCGAGGCTCTACGCGGAGATGGAGGCGAAGGCCGGCCGGCCGGAGCTGCTGGACAAGCTCAACGAGATTGCGGAGAGCGCACCGGAATCCGTGCGCCGCGAGGTCGGGAAGATGACCGCCGACGCGGGCGGGCGTCCGGTCTCCGGCGACGTGCTCGCCGACGAGATCGTCGCGTACGAGCTTGGCGGCAGGACTGACGAGGTGTTCGGCAAGTCCGTCAACACGCTTGAGGGCAGGGCGTGGTACACGCGGGCGTGGCAGGCGGTGAAGGACATGTGGCATTCGCTCCTCAGGCGGCTCGGCATGGACGGCGCGAAGCTCGACGGGTTCATGAAGATGAAGCCGGGCGACGCGGCTAAGTGGATCGTCGAGCAGATGGCGGCGGGCAGGCGGCTCGGACGGCTCGGAGGGACGGCGGGGGAC
>CAZMNN010000052.1:0-15915 GCA_964567665.1 uncultured Lentisphaeraceae bacterium | reverse complement strand
GATCATGAGCGACTTGCCGAACCGGCGCGGGCGCGCGAGGAAGAACATCCGCGTACCCACGTCCGTGACGAGACGGTGGAAGTACTCCGTCTTGTCCACATAGATGCACCCCGACCGCCGCAAATCCGCGAAGTCGCTTGTCGTAGTCGCTATCGGTCTCATGGGTGCGATTATACCATATGCGCGAAGGGATTTTCGATTCCTCGATTTTTTGAGGAGGATTTTCTCACACAGACGCAACCGAACATCCGACGGATCGAGGAATCGAGGAATCCGCTGATCACTACCGGAAGAGCTCGCGGACGGAATCGTCGATGCCGATGACATCCACGACCTTTGTCTGCGTGATCGCGGCCGTCTCAAGCGCAGCGAACGACGGCGGCGGATTCGCAAGCACGTCTTCGCCAAACGCCTTGCGGCAGGTCTCCGGAAACTTGTACGGCGTGGCAGTTGCGGCAATCACGCACGGCACTCCGTCTGCCGGCAATCCAAGCTTGCGGGCAACCGCCGTCGCCACCGCCGTGTGCGGATCAAGCACATAGCCGCTGGCTTCGCGCATACGGCGCATCTCCGCCTCAGTCTCCTCCGGCGTGGCGACACCGCCCGAAAAATCTGCCTTGAGTTTCGCCTTGGCGGATTCGTTCAGTTCGTAGCGGCCCTTTTCCGAAAAATCCTTCATGAGCCGAGCGACCTCGGCGCTGTCGCCGTCGTTGAGCAGCCACAGCAGACGCTCCACGTTCGACGACTTGCGTATGTCCATCGACGGCGAGTTCGTGACCGTGAACCTGTCGCCCGGATCGTACACGCCCGTCGCAACAAACCGCGCCAGCACGTCGTTCACGTTCGATGCGCACACGAACCTGCGGATCGGCGCACCCATCATCTTTGCGTAGTAGGCGGCGAGAATGTTGCCGAAGTTGCCGGACGGCACCACGACATCGAACGCGCCCCTCTGCGCAAGACGCGACGCCGCCAGAAGATAGTAGCCTATCTGCGGCACCAGACGTCCCGTGTTTATGGAGTTGGCGGACGAAAGAAGGACGCCCGCCCTCTCCGCCTCGGCACGGAACGCCTCATCCGCAAAGATGCGCTTGACCGCAGCCTGCGCATCGTCGAAATTTCCGCGTATCGCTATCGCATGGACGTTCTTCGCACTGGGCGTTGTCATCTGCAGACGCTGAACGCGGGATGTGCCGACGTTCGGGAAGAACACGGCAATCTCAACGCCTGGGACATCTGCAAATCCAGCCATTGCGGCGGAGCCGGTATCGCCGGATGTCGCGGTGAGAATCAGCACTTTGCGTCCATCGGCAAGCCTCTTCGCCGACTCCGCCATCAGCACCGGCAGTACAGAAAGCGCAACATCCTTGAACGCGCCGGTCGGGCCGTGGAAGAGTTCAAGCACATGAAAGCCGTCAGCCTCCACCATCGGCACTGGGTTGCCGGACGGGAACTTTGAAAGCAGATTTGCTACGGCGGCTTCACGCACCTCTGCGGAAATGTCGTCAAACATGGCGCCGAGCGCCATGCGTTCGGCATCCGCAAGGCTGCCTATGGAGGAGACTGCCTCGGAGCCTATCTGCGGCACCGTCGCGGGAACGTACAGCCCGCCATCGGCGGCCAGTCCGCGAAGAACCGTGTGCAACGAATCAACCTCAACATCAGAGCGTGTGCTGGTGAATTTCATTTTCTTGCCTTCCTCGTTATTGCTTCAGCAGATCCGTCCAGTCGTAATGAAGCAGTCCGCCCACAACCATGTATGTGTAGCGGTAGTCTGCGACATCCCCCTTCGTGATCTCAACATTCTGTACCATTTCCGTCCAGGACTTCGGCGCATCCGCCACGGACACCTTGGCAAACGCCGCCCCGTCTGCAGCCCTGGCATGAGCGGCGGAAATCGCCGCCGATCCTTTCGCGACAAGTTCAGGAGCCATGCCGGTCCTGGCCTTGATCCAGTCCGCAAGCACAAGCATATCGGTTGCGCGACGTCCCGTGATGGATTCGCCCATCAGGTAGAGCATGATCGATACGCCCTCCTCCGGACAGTCCTTCGCTCCATAGAACACAGCGTTCGCCTTGCCGATCTCGCCGTAGCCCGTTACGTCGGCGACAAGGACAGGAATCCCTTCAGCAAGATACGTATGCGCCTCCGCCGCCCAATCGCCGCGTCCCTTTGCGCCAACAAGAAGCGTCGGCGGCTTTGATCCATCCACCTTCTCCGGGACGATCCAGCAGGCCGGAAGCGTCAGTCCGTCCCGATATGCGAACGCAATGCGCGTAAGCTTTGCGCGATCAACCGAAACCGTTTCGCACTCCTTGACGACAGGTTTCATTTCGGAGACGCGGCGAACCCCGGCGAGCCGGACGGCAACCGCATTGCGGGCGGCGACGCTCATGGCCGGCCGACCTTTCACGGCGGCGGTCATGCGGTCGCGCAGAATCGCATGGATGTTCCTTGCGCCAGGGATGTCTTTCGTGCGTCCGGTTGCCGTGACGCCACGTTCAGACTGCGAAAGACCCGTGTCTGCCTTGCCGATGTCGAATCCGATGTCGAGCGGACGGTACTTTGTGCAGTCAAGCGGAAAGAGGTTCTTCTCCCCCTTCAACCAAATACGCATCCAATCCACCGACGCCGTCATTGTCGACTCCGTCCATCCATGCGGGCCAGGCGCAGAATTCAGAGCATAGTTTTCTGCAGTGCCGACCTTCTTCGCCACAGTCTTGACCGTCCGGAAGAGATCCCGCGTTCCGTAAATGGAGAACATATCGCGGAAGCGGCACGTCACAGCAACCTTTGTGTCGGGAAGAAGCGCATATCCGGTGTGATTCAGGCCAAAAGCCAGCTGTCCAAAAATGTTCTGCTCGGCATCCTGCGGCCCCATGCTCTCGCACAGATGACGGAGCGAGGTGAGGTAGCAGCTGGGCGCAGTCGCCTTGAGCCGCCAATCCGCCGCCGTCATCAGCGCCGCCACGGTGCCGCCGCCGCTCTGACCCATGAACCCAATGCGGTTTTTGTCGATATCCGGACGCGATTCCGCATAGTCGATTGCGCGCATCCCGTCCCAGATGCGAAGCATCGGCATCGACCATCCAAGAAGCGACGCCTTTATCCCTATGATGTTGTGGTGCTGGCAGGAGTTCGCTTCCGGGAACTCACGCCGCTCTCCCTGTTCGTACGGGTCATACATCATCGCGACGAAGCCCTGCTTCACCGCAAGCACACAGGCGCGCAGGTACGTGTCGCAGTCCTTGCCGTCATCGGCATGGCCGCAGCTCATCACAATCGCGGGATATGGCGCCTTGAACGCATCCGAATCGGGGACAAAGAGGTTTGCCGTGACGAAAAGGCCGGGCATCGATTCGAACAGCGTCTTTTCGATGCGATAGCCGTCCTTTTTCACCGTGGCGACGACACGCACGTTCAGCGGGGTACGTTCCGGGAACGCGCCAATCGCCTGAAGCATCCTACCGTGCATCGCCTTGCGGTAGGCATCATACTCCGCACGGTCGCGAAGAGCCGTCCATGCGGCATCGGCATCGACATCCATCTCATGCAGTTTCTGCGAGACGGTCGTGAATGTGAGCATATCGGAAGCGGACGGCAGAAATCTCCGCCCCATTTCCGATGCAAGATCTGCCGCCGCGTCCATCGACAGCGACAGACACAACGACAGGGTCAAAAGCGAACCTGACTGCGCGAAAAATCTCTTCATGCCTACATCTGCCTCCATGGGATTGAGTGCGGATTATATCAAATAGCCCCGTCGTGCGACACCCGACAGGGCCATATCAACGCATAACTCCGGCATTTCCGCACTTCTCTCCGACACAGGCCAGACGAAGCGCGGAAATGCGGCTGAACAACCCCGACTACATGAGCGAGGTGTAGAGCTTGGCGATGTCCTTGACGGACGTGTCACGCGGGTTGCCCGGACGGCAGGCGTCCGCATAGGCGGATTCGGCGAGGAACTGGACATCCTCCTTCTTGAGGATTCCCTTGAGATCCTTCGGGATGCCGACATCTGCGGAAAGCTTCTCGACCGCAGCGATTGCCGCCTTGCGGTACTGTGCGCACGTCATCTTGTCGACGCCCTTCACCCCCATTGCGCGGGCAATCTCACGGTACTTCGTCCCGGTCTTCGCGGCGTTGTACTTCATCGCGGTCGGAAGCAGGATCGCGCAGGCCTTGCCGTGCGGCAGATCGTACAGGGCGGAAAGTCCATGTGCCATGGAGTGGTCGATTCCAAGACCGACGTTGGAGAATCCCATGCCGGCGATGTACTGTCCGAGCGCCATGCCCTCGCGTCCGGCGGGCTTGTTGGCTACGGCGTCGCGGAGCGAACGCGCAATGATCTCGATCGCCTTGAGGTGGAACATGTCGGTCAGCTCGCAGGCGCCCTTCGTGATAAGCCCCTCAATGGCGTGGGTGAGCGCATCCATGCCGGTGAACGCCGTAAGCCCCTTGGGCATTGTGGACATCATGTCCGGATCGACGAACGCCACGACGGGGATGTCATGCGGATCCACGCACACGAACTTGCGGTGCTTCTCGACATCGGTTATCACGTAGTTGATGGTAACCTCGGCGGCGGTGCCCGCTGTCGTCGGCACGGCGAGAATCGGCTTCGACGGCTTCTTCGTGGGAGCGACGCCCTCAAGGGAGCGGACGTCCGCAAATTCAGGATTCGCCATGATGATGCCGACGGCCTTTGCGGTATCCATGGACGAACCGCCGCCGATTGCGATGATGCTATCCGCCTTCGCCTTCTTGAACGCCTTGACGCCGTTCTTCACGTTTTCAATCGTGGGGTTCGGCTTGATGTCGCTGTAAAGAACATACGGAACCTTCGCACCATCAAGCAGGTCTGTGACCTTCTTCGTCACGCCGAACTTGACAAGATCGGGATCTGAAAAGACGATCGGCTTCTTCAACCCGCGATTGGCGAGTTCAGTGATGATTTCCTTGACGGCTCCTGCGCCATGGTACGACGTTTCATTCAGGATGATGCGGTTCATGTTGACTCCATTCGGTTTATCAAGTTCCTTTGATGAACAAAGTTCCATGAATTATAGCACAAGTTGATTTTCGCCACCGCTGTTTTTTGCTTTGCGGCGGCCGTTTCAACGTATAATGACGCAGAACGGCATTCCGAAAGCCCGCAGTTCCTTGCGATTGGCGGAATACATGAGCCGAATGCGGTTGGATGCACTGTCCAATGCGGGAAGCGGCCCGGTTATGCCTCCTTCCGCAGAGGCAAGCACCGCGCCTTCACCCGAAACCCGGAACGAGGACGTCTTCTCTATCTTGATGACGGCGCCGGTTGCAAAGTTGAGCGTACCCTCTACTGTGAGCCGTTCCGAACCGATGTCGCCGGAGGGAATCGTCCATGATGAACCTATGGTGACGTCGCCATTGTCGATGTCGCCCCATCCAACGAGATTCGGAATCGTCCATGGCAATCCACCAAGATCCAGCGTCGTACCCGCCGCAAGCTGCACCTTGTCGAACGTCGGCGCAGTGCCGGGCGTAAGCGCATACCCGACGCCGTTCGCCGACAGCGGTTCGTAGTCGTCCGACGTCACGCCACTCCCCTCCGACATCTTGACGGCAAGTCCCTTTGTCGTGCACCCAACACCATGCGCGTCGTGCCAGGCGCCGTCGGCGTATGACGGCCCCGCGCCACCCGTTCCGTTCCATGCGTCAAACACGATTCTGTGCGGTCCGGGGGTCAAAGTGACGTCCACCTTCCTTACGTCTGTCCAACCGCTCTGCCCGACCACCTGCTCTCCGTCTATGAACAGGTTGGCCATGTCATCTATGCAAACGTGGAAGTTCCATGTCACAGTCTCATCCGAATTGTTCCACAGATATCCGTCATATGTTACGATCATGTAGTTCTGCCACACCGACCTGTTCGTCGTGTAGATCAGATCCGCTGCGACATCGTTGGTGATGGAGAACGCCTCCCCGTTGTTGATCTTCGTCCGCTCGGGAGCGGCGAATGCCGATTCATCATTGTCATAGACAGCCGTACCTTGGAAAAGTCCCCGCATCGGGGAATACGCCACCGAACCCTGCTGAACGTCAAGCAGCCCGCCGCCGAGATGCGAATTCAGCGACAGCGTACCGCTCCCTTTCTTTGTTATGGATGTCACGCGACCGAACCCTCCGGTGAGCGACGATTCACCGTTGAATGTCAGGTCGCCGGACGCAAGGTTGCATACGCCAAGCAGCTTCAGCGATCCGCTCCCGATTGTGGCCGCCCCGGCAACATTGCCCGCAGCGTTTATGGAGTCACCGTTCACTCCCGTAAATGAGCCGGAAAAGTCATTCGCGGCGTTCGGTATGTTCAGCGTCACGACATGGCGGTTGAAGTTGACCGTCCCTGCACCCGTGACGGGGCCGTACAAGGTCAGCGTACGCCCGTTTGCACCTTCAAGATGCGTGGTGCTGCCTAACGTAAACAAGGTTGGGCCGTACCAGCTGCTGTCACTTCCTGACTCGAATTTCCAATACCCGCCGGACCAGATCAGCGTCCATGGTGATTGGGTGTCAAATCCGTAGATCTTCATGGCGGTGGAGCCGCCCATCGATATGGTGTTCGTGGCACCTCCGGAAGTGAGAGCAGGAAGTTTTGTATCCACAAACCATGTGCACTTGTCAAAGACTATATGCCCTGGATTGGTGAACGGAGCAAGTGCGCTGATGCAAATTTCATGGTTTATGTTGCTGTGGCAAAGCGTCAGGGTGTGTCCGCCCATGTCCACCTTTGCGCCATAGCCGATGGACTTTCTTCCGGATCCTGTAGCAGCGACGAGCGTATCGCCATCAAGAATCACCGTTCCGGAAAGGAACCCGCATCCGTCTTTCTGTTCAAAGATCGACGTCTCCACCACCGCGCCAATGCCGCCGACACCGATTCCCTTCAGATGTAGAATGCGTGAACCAAAATTCATGACGTTTTTCTCTGTGGGGGCAAGTTCGATCGTTGCTCCGTCCACCACAGTCAACGTAGAGCCGTCGGCGCAGAAGTGTGCTGGCACTGACCCTTTCCATGTCCCGTTGCTCACCACCAATCCACCTATGAAATCGTCCAATGGCGCATCAACGACAAGCGTTCCACCGCCGGTCTTCGTTATGGTCACGGATTTGAGCGGCTCACCATTGGCCTCTACCCATTCGCTCCATGTCACAGACTCGCCTTCTTCAACGTGGATCGTGTTGTTGTAGACGCCTGCAAGTTCAAGCACAACCGCCCCGTCGGAGACAACGGCCTTGAGTTCCGCATCCTCTCCCATCGACGCATTTATCGCGTCGGCAAACCTGGTCAACGCCTGAAAGTTCGTTGACGCGATCACCGTCGATCCGACATTCAGCGCAAGCGACGAAACCTTCACAACAGCCCCGTCCTCCACGGTAAGGTTTGCCGCGACGGCATCGCCGAGAGCGAACACGTTTGTGGTGCCGGCGGCGAGCGTCAGCGAATCGAATACGACATCATTCGCAGAGCCGAAGTTCGCAACACCCTCCGATATCACAAGTTCAGACGGATACGCGCCACCGAAACCGATTGCGCCCTTTCCAGTCTTTGTGATTGAGACGCCACTCCCGTAAGTGAATGTGGACATATCCATCGAACTGCCGGCGGCGACATCAAGCGTTGCCGTAGCGTCTGCCGAAACCACGGCGGAATTGCAGTTGAAGGTTACGTCATTGGTCGCCGCAACCGTGCCGCCCAGAAGCTCAAAGTTCAGCGTCAGGTTGCCGACTGCTGAATTCAGCATAACCGGGCCAGAAAGGTTCCAAGTGCCGGACATCTGCCGCAGAATGACCGTTGTGGCGCTGTCGGGCGTACCACCGCCGGTCTTGTTTATCTTAAACGTATCGGGTGACATCGGTATTACGGTACCTGCGTTCTCCACGACCGTCGTCCCACAAGCGTATGACCAGAAGTTGAAGTAGGTTAATTTCAGCACTCCACCGGATTCCACGGCGACCTTCCCGTTGTTCATTTGGAGAAGCTCGAAGAAGCACGTCCCACCGTCTCGCACATGAATGGGGACATTTTTGTCCACCGTTGCATTGTTGAATCTGACGGTTGCGCCGTTCTCGATCCATACCCCGCCACCGGTGCGAAGCACGATGTCCGAAGTGAGGTTGAGCGTGCCGTTCGTCACGCCAAAAGGATATTCAGTCGAACCGTAGTACTCCTTGCCATCGGAAAGCCCATATCTTTTGCCGCTCATGTACGAGTTCACGGTCCATGTCTGCCCCTTCAGATCCATCAGCAGATCGCGGCACGTCCATAGGTTGTCCGAATTCGTAGGCAGCGCCGTCGCCTTGGAGGACGTCACGGGTTGGTTGTCGGAGCCCCACTCGACAGACCAGTTCTGAAGTTGCGTAGCGTCTGCCCAAGTCGCCGAACCGGGTGGATTCGCAATCCAGTAGTAGACCGTCCCCCATGCCGGGGACAGGGCGGCCATCGCAATGACTGCCGCAATTTTCTTCGCTGTCATCATTTCACCCTCCTGTTGGCCTTTTCAAGTTCATCATACAGCGACTTCCGCCATGCAAGATAACGGTCGCGATGCGTGTACACCCCATAGAATGCGTCCTCCGGGAGGAACGTCTTGAACGATGCCCTGTCCGGCCCGCTCCATGTCACCTTCATGGCGGGATCGTACTTGCGTTCAGGGATAAGCGCAGCGAGGGCATCCGCAAGTTTCGCCCATGCGGACGGATTGCGTTTCTTCAGCATATCCGCCGCAAGCCAGTCCTCCATCCCGTCGCCAAGCGAACGCAATCTGCACGTGGCGACAGGGTTGCCGTTTTCATCAGGATACATCAGCTGCCCTTCCGCGCACCCGAAGAAATCACCCATGGGAACTCTCCTTCCGGTGTTGAAATTGACGCCCCAGTGGAGAAGTCCGTCAAATCCGAAGCGGATCCCGGCGCCGGGAACCATGCGGATTGCGGCGAGCGGCGTGTCGCCGTGAAGGTTCGGCGCGGGAAACTGCGGGCCGGTGCAGACGTAGAACCAGTTCTGGACGCCGATTTTCTGAACGCGCCTTTTGGCCGCCAGGTTGACGTTCTGAAGCTGCGGACACCATATGTCTACGCCATTAAGTTCGTCTGGTGCCGGCATATTGCCGTTGCCGCCTGTCACAAGCCACTTGAATTCAGGCGCAACGCCTTTTATGTTGTCGCCAACCCACTGCGTCTTTGCAAGAAGCCCGTGCGACCATTCGTCAACCGGATACGCAATTGCGTCCGCAAGCCACCCCTTCGACGCAAAATGATCCCGCCAGCACTTCCATATCGCCCGCTGCCTTTCCGCGCTGCCCAGTTCATTCGTGCCGCCGTATGACACCCCCGGAACGGAAGTGGAAAGCCCCTTTGAGCGAAAATGCTCCGCAAGCGAATCATATGGGCCCCAGTTTGTCATGTCACTGCCGTCCGCTCCAAACTGCACAATCGGGTAGAGGGCAAGTATCTGATCGTTTCGGATGAGGCGCGGCTCATAAAGGAACTGCGGGTTGAGCCGATGTTCAAGAAGCATGTCTCCGTACATACGGATAAGCTCGACGAAACGGTTGGTGTCCGACCCGGAGAAGACAAGCAGATCGCGTTCCCAGATGTTGAAGATCGTGCGCACATCGTTTCGCGCAGGAAGCTCGAATCCTTTCACGTCAACTGTAATCGGCACCTCACCGCGCAAAGCGCCGCCGCACGAGAATCTGACCTTTCCGCTGTACTTGCCGGGCTTCGTGCCTTTTGGCGTCTTGACGTCAAGCCATATGGCGAAGTAAGGCTCGTCGTTTCTCATGACCGTTGCGCCTGGCACGATCCTGTCGGGATACGCCACATTCTCGTACATGTAGTGTGACGCCTTCTCCGGAACGGAATAGGTGATTGTCCCGACGGATATCTCAAACGCCGCCGGACGCCCTCCGGCTGTTCTGAGTTTTGCGGGAACGGCGACTTTAAGTTGCTTCTTTGCCGCATCCTTCTGGTAGACAAAAAGCTGGACGCTTTCGCGCTCGTTTGCAGCCGTCAGAAACTCGATGCCCTTCACCGGCTGCGCGGCACGGCGGTCTGCCGACGTCACCCATGCCATTGAGTCGGCGGCAAGAACGGCAAAGCCGCCTTTCCCGAATTCCGGCATCGGCTCTTCCGCATCGCGTCTGGCGCGTTCCTCCGGCCAGTCCTTCACCGCAACGTCAAAGATGCGGAAGTCGGCAATCTCTCCTTTGAATCCGCCGCCGATGTGGATTGCACCGCCGGCTCCAGTCAGCTTTCCGAGGTTGGCGGCCTCCGTGTTCCGGACGCGCCGGCCGCCCCAGTAGACCGCCATGTTCTTCTGGTCAAAAGTGAATGCGACGTCATACCATCTCCCCGCTTCAAGAAGCGCCGGATGGGCGCATCCGTCATAGCGGCGTCCGTTTTCGCCCGTCACCTCATACCATGAAAATCCGCGCCCTGCGGAGAACGCAAACGCTCCGTTCGCATGACGTACGCCGGGAAACTGCGGAGTGTCACTGTCAGCGCGAAACCTGAACGCTATCGTCATCTCCTCTTTCGGATAATCCGATACATCGATGCGGATATCCTTTGCAGCGCCATCTAAACGGACGGAGCCGCTGCCTATCGGACGCAACATTCCGGCCGCTGCCGGAAGCGCCAAAGAACAAGTGAGAAACGTGAACAGAAACGAAGTTTTCATCAGCCCTCCCAATCAGATTTCGCATGGCCGACAAATGCGTCGCCACACATTGTCCGTTTTACGCCACCATTATACCAAAAGGCATTTTTTTTTTCAATGCGGATTGACAGTTATGCGTTTCAACACAGAAAATCCAGGGGCGGGCTGCGGCGCATGTATGCGCCCTTTCAGCCAATGTCGGTAAAGAAATATCCTGATAACACCCTATCACGACGGATGAGCGCAGTGAGGCGCAGATCTGCAACGATCGAAGCGATGGAAAACCAATCTTCGGACGGCAGGGCAGAATCCGGAATCGGGCGTGCAAGGCCAAGGGAGTCGACACTTTCCGCCTCGCGGAACGCAGGCGCGGCGTCGCCCGGCGTCCAGCCGAGCCTCACCATCACGGCGTTGCCCCCGCGCTTTTTCATGAGCCGGAGCGCAAGTTCCCGCGCACGGAACGCACCCGCCACATCGACCTTGTGCGGATCCTTGCCGCAGATCGCCCCGCCGCCGATGGGAATCTCCGGTCCGTAGAAATCGACGGCGAGCTTCTTTCCGGAGAGGCCGTTGTCCCCCTCCGGCCCGCCGACAATGAAATCGCCAGCTCCATTGAGAATGAAATCCTCCAGCGGCAGACCGGCGATGCCCGCGAGGCCCCGCGCCTCCAGTTCCACCAGTGCATCGCGCACAACGGGGAGCACAAGTTCATACTGCTCCGCCGGGAACACGCCCGCCCTATGCTGGATGCTGATCGTCAGCCGCCGCCACGCATAACGCCCGTCCTTGTCGTCGAGATGCACCAGCACCTTGAAGTCCGGGCCGAATTTGTCGGACACCGTCCGCCGCCACGCATCAACCTTCCGGCCGATATGGTTTGCCACGAAGTGCGCAGGTGGCAGATAATCCGTCTCAGGGTGATTGCAGGCGTAGCCGGTGACGACATTCTGGTCGTCCGAAAGGTTGCGGATGGCGCGTTCGTCATCTGAAAGTGGCTCAAGGCACACGTTCTGGATGATCTTCAACTTCTCCGGCGCATGGATCCAGATGCCGCCATATCCGGCGTCTCGATAGACCTTTCGGGCAATCGCCTCGATCTCGTCGTGCGACACGACGCATAGACCGGGCGCAGAGGGCTGCGGCCTTCCTGCGGCTATGCGCCCGTCGATGAACACATGATCGGTATGGACGGCGCACTCGACGCCCACAAGCGCTTCGGCATCACGCCCGACGGCGAGATCGACAATTGATTCGACAATTGCATCCGCAAGCCGGTCTGGATGTCCGGGCGAAACGAATTCGGCGATATGCGAGTTCATGGGTTCTCCTTCAGAATAGCTTGATGAATTTCTCCGCGATGGACGAGAGGTTGGATTCAGGTCTGTACTGCGAATCGGATTTGACAAGGCCTACGAAAAGGCGCAACCCGGCGGCGCGGAATCCGGCGGCAAGGTTTGCGTTTGGGCTGCCGGTGTAGCCGTCCGTGATCACCACCACAGCGCGTGGACGCTTCCACGCCGGCAGGTCAAGTACGTGCCGCAGTACGCAGTCGATGTCCGTGCCGCCGGTCGAGACGAACTTCCGCTCGGCAAGGTCGTGTGCGGACGCGGGCTGGACAACCGTCGAAAACACATGTATTGTGCAGAGTCCGCGCCGGCAATACGGCAGGAGCGCCTGCGCCACGGACGGCACCTCGTCAGTAACCGATCCCGATACGTCGAAGTAGACGAACGCCCGCCGGTTGTCGCGATTGGACGGGCGGCGCACCTGCGTGACTGCCCGGTAGATGAGTGCATCGCCGAGCGTGGCCTCCCGCGCTGCGTGGGAACGGTCGCGCCAGTCAGGCAGGAATGTGGCCGTCTCGCACTGCCGCTCACGCACGGCACGACAACGCACTTCGTTCGGACCCGGCATTGCAGCACGGTGCATAAGCAGCCTTATGCCGCGCTGGAGCGCAAGATCTGGGTCATACTCTGCATCGAAATTCCGTTCACGCTTGGAAGAGCCGAGGTCACGCCCCTTGAGAGGTCGATCGGGACTGGGCCACTTAGAGATGATTTTCTGGATCAGGTCTTTTACCCCGGCTGACATCTGCTCGTCTTCATCGCCATGCGATCCGAGCAGAATGGGTTTGCCGTCATGCGTGGCGAGGTCGTCGTCATGCATGGTGGAGCCGTAGCCATTTCCGTTGGGGAAGCATAACTCGACCTCCCTGATGTAGCCGACCTTAATAAGCGCCCTGTACACATCGTAGTAGGTGCTGGTCTCCGAAGCGCCGTAGAGCCGGTTCAGTGCGCTCTCGGCGGCGGGAGGAGTCCCCTCACCCTTTGGACGCAGAAGCGCAAACGGCATCTTGTCCGCAGGATAGTAGTCCGTGAAGAACGAGGTGAATTCCTGCTTTGGGAAGAGCGAGCAGAGAAGCGCATTGATGACGGCATCGAAGATGATGTTGTGTACCTTCGTCGCACGGGAAAAGAGTCGCGTATGTCCGAGAATCACGTGGTACAGTTCGTGCATTATCAGCATGAACAGGTGCTCGTCGGTTTTGCAGTGATTCTCTATGAAGTCCTTGTTGAGCAGGAGTTCCTGGGACTCTCCACATGTCACGCAGGCGGTTTTGATCTTGTCCGAAAAGCGGACGCGGAAGAGCGACAGGAACGTCATCAGCTCGAACGAGCGAGGCGGTATCACATCGAGGATCCGGGCGATAATCCTATCTTCGTCGGTCATGGCCGCTCCTGGACATTGAATTGCGGGAAGTACCTTTCAGGAAAGACATACTTGTGCGGAATCGCAAAATAATCACGATCCACTTTTTCAAGCCAGTCGCCAAAAAGGATGCGTCTGTGCGGAACATAAAGAGTTCCCGACACCCGACCGAGAATTGCCACCGTCAGAATGGGATCTCGGCAGATTCTATGGTTTCTTCCGTAGTGGGAAAAATCCTTCTCGCTGCAATGTCCAATCATGTAGCCGGTGGGTCTTGGAACGGCATCCAACGCATCACCATGGCGGACGAGGAAATCATCAAGCCAATCCTGCGGCGACGGGAATTCATGCGGCGACTTGAACAGAGGCGTGAAAACGGCGTCATAGATGTTGAACTCGACGTATCTTCCGACTGGGCTGACCATCTGCTTCACCACCGTTCGCGGCGGAACGCTCATGTTGCAGTAGGCATTCGTCATAGGCCAAACTCCTTCCAGAGGCGCACGAACTGCGCGGAAGCTTCCTGGACTTTATGCACATTGGTAAAACCGTCTGGGAGATAGGAGTTGAGGAGGTTTGAGTGGTGTTGCGCAAGCTCCGACTCCCGTCCAAACCGCTGGTTGACGTCCGCAATGCAGGCACCCACGGTACGGGCGAATTTGGATTCCCCAGATGAGACCATAATGGTAGTGTCGCTTGCAACGAGCGCACGGCGTATTTCATGTGCCAGCAACTCAATTGCGGTGGCCGGGATGTCAGAACGCTCACGGAGGGCGAAGTAGGTTGCGAGGGCGAGTCCGCGCCGGAGATGCGGCTTCGCCGCCGCCACTCCATCGCTGATGACGGCGGCTGTGCGATTGGGTGGAACAACGAGTTTTTTCGAGATCATCACACGGAGGCGCTGCGCTGGATCGTCAATCTGCATCAGCTGCACGAGCGGATCGGACTCGTCAAGTGCCGAGATTTCCCAGGCGGTCTTGCAGATGGCCGTCAGTTCCGCCACGTTCAGTCGCCGCCGCGCACGGTCTGGGAGCGTATTCAGAAGCGCAAGCCGGACGGTGTCGCAGAGCTGCGGATCGTCGCCTCCAGTCCGGTGCGCAAGAACCTGTCGGGCCGCGTGTACGGCAATGGCGCAACGGAGCAGCATCGTCGCCCGGCGTGTCGAAACGTCGTAGCGCGATGCATGGAGCTTTGCAACGAGTGTGACGATGTAGCGGGTCAAACGTGGCGTCAGCTCCGGAATCAGTTCGTCATACCGTTTGCGCGCCTCGGTGACGAGTTCGTGGATGGCGACAGGAAATTCGTGCCGTCCGACGAACTGGTCTGCGAGGACCTTCTTCTGGTCGGACGGCGAAAGGTTGTCCCAGTCCGGCACGGACATGATGTAGGGGAAGCGGTCAGCAAGCGCGGCATCGAGAGGTTCTGAACCGAGGTATGATGCATCGCCACTGTCCAGCTCTTCCTCCGTGGGCGGCGGGTTCATCGCTGCCCAGCGGTAGACGAGATGCGAAAGCGGACGCCCCTGCACACGCCGGTCGTAGATGATCGGAAAGAGTTTGTTCTGGAGTTCCGGACGTGTGCGGCTGATTTCGTCGATGAACACGACCTCGGCCTCCCAGATGCTCTCCGGAGATGAGAGGTATTCGAGCTTCGTGCGCGTCGCGTCGGGAAGCGGAACGCCAACGAGGTCATCATAGTTGATGAGGCTCGCGTTGTACGAGCGGAATGCCATGCCGAGACTCTCGGCAAGACGCTCCAGAACAAAGCTCTTGGCACAGCCGTGCGCTCCCACGAGAAGAAGCGGCTCCTCCGAGAGAAGCGCGGCCAGCAGGACTGGTTCGGACTTTTCCCATCCGTACAGTCCAAGCGGTTCGGTTATCAATGATTGCATCGTTTGCATCTTTTCCTGCCTCGCCAAGATTCTCAAGAGGGGACAATTCCCTCGCAAACGAATGGTCGCACTTCTTGTGATCAAGACGTGCGACCTCACCGGAACATGTTTCCCTTTCGGGCACATCGCCTCTTCGGCTACCACCGTGGTGTTCCACTCGGTTGGTGCAATCTGCGTTTCCGCAAATCGTCTCTTGATGTCTTGATGGTGCGTATTGTAGCATATTGCCACTTCTGCCGCAAGTGGGGCATCGCAAATGGCAACGCAAAATGCAAATGGCAATATCTAATGGGTCAGCAAGAAGTGAGGATCGCCATGGGAATCGACGAAGAAGAAGCCGCGTCAGATCTCTTCGCAGAGGGCGACGTCGCCGCCGTGGAAGACGACCACAATCCGGTGGAGCGTCACCGTCCCGCCAGCCTCCCGGAGATTCCACGCCCGCGCGAGGTCGTGGTCGGCCGCGTAGCGTTCAAGTTGCGCCGCCGCGTCCGCTTTCAGCTTCGCGAGCGCCGCCGGCGTGGCGTCGTCCGACGCCTTCAGGTACTTCAGCTCCACTATCGCCGCGTGCCCGATCTGCGGCCAGCGCGCGAGCTGCGGCTCGAACGCGATGTC
>CAZMNN010000051.1:0-17384 GCA_964567665.1 uncultured Lentisphaeraceae bacterium | reverse complement strand
ACGTGCTTCGCCGCAAGCTGATCGAGGACGGAATGCAGGAGGCGGAGTCGGCCGCACGGAGGTTCAACGACATGCGAATGTTGAAGTGAAAGAACAAACAAAAAAGGAAAAACAATAATGAGAAGATTGCCGGTGTACTTGCTTGTTGATGTGTCTGGATCGATGCATGGCGAACCGATTGAATCCGTTAAGAACGGTCTCCAAATGCTTGTCGCGGCTCTGCGAAAAGACCCGCAGGCACTTGAAACCGCCTACTTGAGCGTCATAACGTTCGGCAGCAGCGCACAACAGATTACTCCGCTCACAGAACTCAGCACATTCCAGCTCCCGGAAATCACGGCTGGCGGTTGCACGGTTCTTGGTGAGGCGTTGAAGCTCGTCTGCAAATGCCGTGACAGCGAAGTCACAAAGACTACGGAAACCCAGAAAGGCGACTGGCGTCCTATGGTGTTCGTCCTGACGGATGGAGTTCCCACCGATGACCCGACGGATGGCATTGCTGAATTCCATGCCCGCAAATGGGGTGCTTCGGTCTGTTGTGCCGCAGGTCCGGGCGCAGACAAGAATCTGCTTGACAGGATTACGCCTGAATGCGTCGTGGAACTTGCGACGGCAGACCATGCGACGCTTTCCGCTTTTTTCAAGTGGGTTACTGCGTCCATTGTCTCGACGTCCAAGAGCATCAACGAATCGGGGACATCTTCTGACAGCATGGATCAGCTTCCTCCTCCACCTCCGGAAGTTCAGATAGTCTGATTCCTGATTGCGCATTTTATGCCATCCCGACAGCGGGTGTTGCCGTCGTGTTGGGATGGCGTGTTGCGGGTGCGTAGCAATTCCATCGAGCAGGAGGTTTTGGTAATGTCTGAAAGTCCATATCAAGCAGTCCTTTCAGGAATCAATTCGGGAGAATTGATTTCAACGGTACTTGCGGCAGGTTTGGTGAACACCGCATTGTCAAAGGCAACTTTGTTAAAGGACGAAGTTGTAAGTCTCCTTACAACTCCTGCGATGCAATCGGTCGTTGAGAAAGATGCGGTCTGCGACAGTTCTTGCCGTATTCCGCTTGAAGGTGGGGATGGGGCATCTCAGAAGTCGGAGTGGGAAGCCGCTCCGGCAGAGCAAGGAGACATTCCCTCGTCGGATGCTGAGGCGGAGGTCGAGGATGCACCGTCAGAGGAAGCTCAAAAGCCAGCGGAATGTCACGCAATGGAAGATGATATAACTCTTCCAAATTTAACTCTTGGGCGCGCTTCCTATGTCGAACATAAGTTGCACCCAAACATAACACTCGATGACGAGTATGCCGCGGACGGACGTCCTTGGATGGACACCAAGGATGTCAGAATTGTGAAGACGGAGTCCGGTTTCAGGGTCTTTCCCAAGGAGGGCGTTGTCGGCACTGTAAATTTCGATGTTTTCTACAACAACAATAAGCGAAGCCGATTTCACCTCACGATCAATCCCGATCCCTGGTCGCTCTGGAAATCGAGCGACCCCGAAGATCCTCAACTGTTCGGTCAACATGATAGGCAGAGACTTGAAAGTCGTCATGAATCCAAAATCAGCTACGAGGACGAGTTCTTTTCTGTGGCGGGTGCAAGTCGCCGTGGCCGTTCGCATGAACACTCCGGAACATTCCGCGATGACGACCTGGGCTTTTGGTGCGACAAAGGTGCTGGGTGCTATGTCTTCATTGTCGCGGACGGAGCTGGCAGCGCAAAGTTTTCCCGCGAGGGTTCACGCATGGCCATTGAGTATCTGAAGCAAAAACTTCCTGCCAACCTGACCGTCGCGAGGTGGGATGCAGATGGTGTGAACATCAAGAAGGATGGAAATGTAGGTCAGATTCTCGCAGCCCTTGCACGAGGCGCTTTTGACCACATTGCAAGATTTGTCAAGGAAGAGAATGAAGCGCACATAGACAACAAATGGGAAGTGAGAGACTTCAATACCACGCTGCTCGTTGCCGCCGCAAAGCGTGATGACGATGGCGGACTGAGGATTGTTTCCTTCTCAATAGGCGATGGGGCAATAGCGTGGTGCAACGGCGAAGAGTCATTGCTCATGTGCGCCCCGGACGGTGGCGAATTCAGTGGAGGAACAAGATTCCTGACTACGCGAAGCGTTTGGGAAAAGGCTTCAAAAGATTGGTCTGCATTTTGTGCGGAACGAGTGTTCTGCTCACGAATTCCACCTGAGAAAGTTAAGGGCACAAAGTTGTTCCTTATGACAGACGGCGTCTCCGATCCTTGGTTTGAGACAGATGCCGCACTTAACGACAATGCCATGTGGCGCAAATTTGCAGAAGATACGCTGTGTGGCGAAGGCGAGAACAAAGCCGGACTGAAAGACGACGACCCTGTTGATGTCAAAGCCGAGAAGCTGCTGAAATGGCTGACCTTCAAAATCCCTGGAAATCACGATGATAGGACACTGATCACAGTGGCTCCAAAGAACGTGGAAGACATTCAGTCCGAGGCGAAGGAGGACGGAAATGTCTAAGATAGGCGACATCATGACGGTCAAGGCGGTTTCGGGCCGCTCATACAAGTATGTCTGGACTGATTCGCCAAATTCCGGAGCGATGAAAGAGGTGTTCTTTGCACCCGACAGATCCTATGTCGTGGCATTTTTCAAAGATCCTCAAGACGCCAATGCAGTTGACCGTCTGTCGAATCTGGTCGGAACATATCGCCAAGGCATATTTGATGGTGCGGGTGGGGAATACTGGAAGAAGATATACTGCTGGCCAAGCGATCTCATTAGAGAAGGCACAAAGGTCGGGTTGGTTGTTCCTGCCTACCACCCAGAGTTCTTTTTCAAGCATGATGGTCCGACCCTTCCCATGAAGGGACTGGAGAAGGAGGGCAAGTGGTACACAAGCCCTGAACACCATTTCAAGAACCTGAACGAAAAGGAAATCGGAACCTGGCGCAGCTTTTTCGATGTCTGCCTTTTGCTGGCGAGAGGCGTCAGGCGTATGCACAATGCGGGGCTTGCCCACTCCGACCTTTCCTACAAGAACGTTTTGATCGATCCCGTCACGCCTTCTGCGGCAATCATCGACATTGACGGATTGGTCGTTCCCGGCAAGTACCCTCCGGATGTCATAGGTACGCCAGACTTCATCGCGCCTGAAGTCTACGAAACAATGTCGTTGCCAAAGAACGACCCGAACCGCAAATTGCCGTGTCAGAACACGGATAGACACGCCCTCGCGGTACTTATCTACATGTATCTCCTTTACCGTCATCCCCTTCGCGGACGTCAGATTTGCGATATTGATGATGAACGGCGCGATGAGCAGCTTTCGATGGGCGCCAAGGCTGTGTTCATCGAAGACCCGACAAACCGGGTCAATCGCTACGACGTGAAATGGGTTCATAACAACTACCCCAAGTCGAAATGGCCGTATGTTCTGCCGTGGATGGATCTCGACAAGCTGCCATATACGATTCTTGGGCCGCATCTTAAGGCGCTGTTTGACCGTGCATTTGTGCAGGGGTTGCACAACCCATCCGCTCGACCTGCGGCGTTCGAGTGGGAGGACGCAATCATTCAGACGATGGATCTGATGATCCCCTGCCAGAATCCGAGATGCAGACAGAAATGGTTTGTGTTCGACAATTCGGCGTCCAGACCGAAGTGCCCGTTCTGCGGTGCATCGTACAACATTCCGCTGCCCGTATTGAACCTTTACAACCGTGCCAGTACGTCCTACAAGCCAACGGGTGCACGCATGATGGTGTACAATGGAACGCGGCTTTACCAGTGGCACTCGAACCCGCGAGTCGCTCGGAACGAAAAATTGACGGACGAGCAGAAGAAGTCGATTGCCTGCTTCCAGTTCCATCAAGGCAAGTGGTATCTGCGCAACGAGCGTGCCTCCTGCATGATGGATATGCAGACAAAGAAAACCATTCCGGCCAGAAGCATCGTGGAACTCAAAGACGGAGTGCAGATTCGCCTTGATGACGAAAACTCCCGAATGATTCACGTGCAGATGGTGAACAAGTAGAGAAGGAAAAACATAATGAGAAGACTGCCCGTATTTGTATGTGTCGATGTGTCCGAGTCGATGGCCGGAAACGCCATCACCGCGATGCATGACGGAATGTTGATGCTTCTTCAGGCATTGAAGAAGGACCCGATGGTAATCGAGATCGGTGCAATGTCGGTGCTCTCCTTCGGAGGCAAGGCAAAAGTTGAAGTCCCATTGTCATCCGTTCTTGATGTCAGAATTCCGTCGCTCGATCTTTCGTCTGGGACAAGCCTCGGCAAGGCATTTGAATTGTTGACCTCGGAAATCAATTCGCATGTTACGAAGACGACTCGTGAGGTGCGAGGCGACTACAGACCAATTGTGTTCCTTATTACAGATGGTCAGCCGACAGATGATTGGCGCTCTGGATATGCAAAGTTCAAAAAGCGTTATCCCTCCGTTTCCATCCATGCAGTCGGGTGCGGTGATGATGTTGACTTCTCGATATTGAAGGAGATAACGCCAAATACGTACGTCATGCGCGACATGACGGCAGAGGCGTTCGGCAAACTGTTTCAATGCGTCACGGCATCCGTTCGCAGTGTGACCGGTTCGATGATGAATGGGGATGGTGTCAGGGACGATTTGACTGAATGGGCGGACGGAATGATTCGCAAGCCGACAGAAGATGAGTGTCGCCCGATGGGGGAATCCCGGCAGGTTCTCATCTCCGGCATGTGTTCAAAGACCGGCCGCCATTTTCTCATAAGGTACAGGAAGGATGAGACAGGGAAGTTTGTGCTGTCCGCTGTTCATCCGCTTGAACAGAAACTTGCTGGCGGCGGGACGCCCGGCGGAAACATAAACGTAGACGAGCTTGATAGCGATGAGTTCAAGTGTCCACATTGCGGAAACACGGGTATGTTCTATTGTGACACCTGCCATGCGGAGGTTTGCATGAAGCCGGGCGTAATGCATGGACATTGCCCTGGATGCGGCTGGGATGGCAAGCTCATGTATGGGAGTTTCGACCTTCGCAAATCACTTGGCTGACACGTTTTTCTGACAATGCCATTTCGCCGAAAGGCATGGTTCGCAATGTCGGTCATTCCGGAAAGATTGAGACTGGTTTACGGTCTGCTTTCTGCAAGGGTTGGCATTTCTTCACAAATCCATGCTTTGTATTGTGGCTGTAGATGTCTCAGGAGCCTAATCCATGATTTTGTCTGGTGAATATTTCAAGTGTCGCGACTGTGGTGAGATTTATCCTTACAGGGCGCCTCAATGTCCCTGCTGTGGTGGTGTCTGCGACAGAATCGGATCTTTTGTCCGAGAAGGCTTCAGCGATTGGTCGGCGAACATGGGGGATGCCGTTCCGTCGCAGCAAGGCGGCTCACCGAAGCCGTTGGACCGCGTTGCCCGTTGGGCGCATAAACTTCTGGATCCCACTCTCAAGAACAGGCTGCTTAACTTTAAGGATTCGAAGAAGGTCATTCCGCTCCTGTGCCGGAACATAGGCGCCCTGGAGGACAAGATTGCGTCGGATGAGACGGTTGCCGTTCAATCTGTTTCAGAACTTATTGGCGAGGAGAAATATCGAGACTGCATTCACGGACGCCTGAACTGCAATCAGGCAGACTTCAACGTCAATCTCGAAAAGGAACTTGAGAGAAAGCGTTTGTGGACGCGTCTGACTCCTGCCGAAACGCAGAGGAGGCTTAAGGAGCTATATCGTCTTGCAAAGCTTGATTTGGAAGAGTCTGGCGTGAATACTCTATTTCTCGCTCTCGGATTCCTTGAATGGAAAATGGCAGAGGATGACGAACAGGTTTATCGTTCGCCCATTTTGCTTGTCCCGGTAAGATTGAAGAGACGTTCAATTTCGGACGGCATAAGGATGGCGAGGTTTGATGATGACACCGTTTTAAACGCAACGCTGCTTGAATTTCTCCGCAACCAGTTCGAAGTCGAAGTGGCTGGTGTCGATCCGCTCCCGATAGATGCCTCCGGAGTCGATGTTCCGCAGATAATGGATCGATTCCGGGATGCGATACAAGGCAGACGCGGCTGGTCTGTCGTTGAAGAAGCGTTCGTCGGGCAGTTCTCGTTTGGCAAGTTCGTCATGTGGAAGGACATGACTGCCAGGATTGAGGACTTCAAGAAGAACAAACTGATTTCCCACCTGATAGAAGGCGGTGGATTCTACGAAGACGGAGTTGAGGTCTTTCCGTCCGATGAAATCTCGCGCCACATTGACTGCCATTCGCTATATTGTCCGCTGAGCGCCGACTCGTCGCAGCTTGCGGCTGTCCTGTATTCAGCGATGGGCAAGTCGTTCGTTCTGCACGGCCCGCCTGGAACGGGCAAGTCGCAAACGATTGCGAACATCATAGCGCACAACATGGCGTTGGGTCGCAAAGTGTTGTTCGTGTCGGAGAAGAAGGCTGCCCTTGATGTAGTCCACCATCGCCTGTCATCGATAGGCCTTGAGCCGTTCTGCCTTGAGCTTCATTCCAACAAGGCAGGCAAGGCGGATGTTCTTGCCCAGTTCTCCGCTGCGTTGAAAGTCGGAGACTGTTCAGAGCCGACTGATTGGACTGCTGCGGTCACACAGCTTGAAGGACTGCGGCGGGATCTTGACGGATATGTCGCTGCGCTTCATGCGACATATCCGAATGGCATGTCTGCATACGATTGTTTTGCTGCGCTTCTCAACAGCGGAACTTCCAAATTTGACAGATGCGTTGACATCCAATGTACGAAACAATCGGCAGATGACTACAACGCAACGCTTCAATGCGTATCTGATCTTGGCGCCGCCGCCGCATTGGTCGATATGACTGCCTATCGGAATCTTGCGATTCTGAAGAGCCTTGCCTGGTCGCCATCGATTGAGCGCGAATTGCAGGATTGCGTGTCCTCCGCTCTGGCCGCTGCGGTTGGCATGGAAGAGGTTTTTGATCGCACGGCGGCATTCTTGTCATTGGATGCGTCTGACGCGAAATTCGGCATCCTTGATAAAGTGAAGAAACTTCTTCAGACGCTGTTTTCCGCAGAAAGCATGCCAGTCAAATTGATTACCGACGAAATAGCGTCTTCAAGAAGGTTTTTGCTGCGATTCAAGAAAACATTCCAACGGCGTGAGGTGATAGGCAAGAAGATGGCGTCGTTCAAACTCGAAAAAGTGTTGAATCTGGACATCAAGGGGATTTCAAGGAGAATCAAAAAGAACAAACAGGCGTTTTTTCTCGTCAGGTCAATCCGAAACTCGAAGATAGTCAAAGAACTCGCCGGCATCAAGAAGATCGGCGGCGGCAAACTGACATTTCAAGAACTTGTGAATTCACTGTCGGCGTTTGAAGAATGTCAGAAAGCAGAGTCGGAATATCGCAGAGGCGAGGCCAAGGCCAAAGGGCTTCTCGGGGAGCTGTGGAATGCCGGCTCGCCAGACTGGGAGGCGGTTTCGACAGCGCTTGAAAATTCCAAGAACTGCGTGACTGCCGTAAATGAGGCGGTAGCCGAAGATGGAGCGCATCTTCTCTCTGCCCTTGACAGGATTCGTGCGATAATGGGCAATGAAAGGCAGGAACTATCGCTGAGGGCGGAACTCGCAAAGTTGAAAGAAGAATATGACAGCGCCTTGACGGCATTCAGACAATTGGCGGAGGCCTTGGCCCAATACGTAGATTTTGATTTTTACGACCATGATTTCCAGTCATTCAAGGCTATGCTCGAAGGCTTGGCTGCCAGTGTCGGCGAAATGCGCAATGTATTCAGATACAGAGATGTCAGGCAAAATGCGGCCAATCATGGTGTTGAGGGTTTTGCTGTCGCTTTGGAGCGTCAGATGCTGGATGTCGGCTCCATCAAGGAGGAATTCAAGTTTGCGTACGCAACAAAAATGTTAAGCGAAGTGTTCTCGGCTGAACCGGGTCTATCTGGCTTCTCTGGCATTGGGCACGAGGAGCGCATCAGGAAATTTCAGGAAATAGATAAGGAGTATACAAGGCTGTCCGCAAAGATGGTCTTTGCAAAGGTGGCGGCAGAATTGCCGAGACGGCGTCCCGGTTCTATTCGTGCCATGGCTGCGCCTTTAGGGGTGCTTAGGCGTGAATGCGAGAAGAAGACTCGGCATATGCCGGTGCGCCAGCTTCTGTCGGAGATCGGTTCTCTGGCTGGGAGACTGAAGCCATGCTTCCTCATGAGTCCTCTTTCTGTCGCTAAATATCTCCCTGCAGATACAGATCAGTTTGATCTTATAGTGTTTGACGAAGCGTCGCAGATTCCGGTCTGGGATGCCATTGGCGTGATTGCACGCGCCAACCAGGTCATAATTGTAGGCGATCCAAAGCAGATGCCGCCGACAAACTTCTTCCAGAAGGGTGACGGCGGTGCGAATTGCGACACTGATGGTGTGGAAGACCTTGAAAGCATACTGGATGAATGCCTTGCGGTGGGCGTTCACTCGGCATATCTTGGTTGGCACTATAGAAGCAGACACGAGTCTCTCATTTCCTTCAGCAACCACAACTACTATGAAGACAAGTTGCTGACCTTCCCGTCAGCCTCCGAATCGCCCTTGCTTGGTGTTCGGTTTAAGTTCGTATCAAACGGGATATACGACCGTAGCGCCTCCAGGACTAACGAGAACGAGGCCGTTGCTCTTGTTGATTACATATTCAACACATTCAAAGACCCTGCGCAGAAAGGCCGGAGCATGGGCGTGGTCACATTCAGCGAAGCACAGAAGGGGTTGATTGAGGACATCATCGACAAACGTCGGGCGAAGGAGCCGGCGTTTGAGCAGTGCTTCTCGGATCAGAATGACGAGCCATTTTTTGTCAAGAACCTTGAAAACGTGCAGGGTGACGAGAGAGATGTGATTCTCTTCTCCATTTGCTATGCGCCGGACGCCGAAGGCGCATTTCCGATGAATTTCGGTCCGCTGAACAAGATCGGCGGGGAGCGACGTCTAAATGTTGCCGTCACTCGCGCAAAGGAGCAGATCGTCCTTTTCTCTTCGATACACGCCCATCAGATAGATCTCGACAGAACGGATTCCGTTGGCGTTGCGCACCTGAAGGACTTTATCGACTTTGCCGAAAAAGGATTTGCCGCAAAGACTGAAGTCCAAGCTGTTGAGACAGGCAATGATGAGTTTGCGGCAACGGTGGCTGCATTCCTTTCTGACAAAGGGTTCAAGGTAGTGCGGTCTGTCGGTCAATCGGATTGCAGGATTGACATAGCTGTGCGCAATCCGCAGAACGAGAATCAATACTTGCTTGGAATAGAATGTGATGGCCGCACATATGCTCACTCTGCTACGGCAAGGGATCGTGATGCGCTGCTGCCGTCTGTGCTGAAATCCCTTGGTTGGAGGATGTGCAGCGTCTGGAGCGTCGATTGGATGTTTGACCGGCGACATGCCGAGCAACGCCTGCTTGATGCGATAGAAGAGGCTGCGTCAGCATAGGTCGGTTTTCATCCTCCACCGGCGATGCGGAGGTCAATGGAGTTTATGTCCGAGGGTGAGGAACTTGTGCGTTCCGGGAACCTGTATGGGAGGCGTCGCACTTGATGTCCTGATTGCGCCTCAGCTGAAAATGGCAATGCACTCCGCCGCACCGCATAAAGTTTTATATCGCTAATATTTTTCGTTGACGCGAATATGCCGGTTTGGTATATTACCGACTTCGTTAAGGCTAATTAGGTTCGTAAAATAAGTGAGATAGACATCATGCCGATTTCGTTGATGGGCGTGGGAACGCGTTGCAGGATAAAGTGCGTCTCTGGCGATGACGCAGTGCGCAAGCATTTGGGTACGCTTGGCTTCACCGTAGGCGCCGAGGTGGAGGTCATGTGCAAGATGAACGGCAATCTCATAATCGGGATCATGGATAGCCGCGTTGCCGTCGACAGGGATCTCGCCAAAAGAATTCTCGTTTAAGGTCTGAAAAGGAACACAGCAATGACACTGAAAGAAGTCAAGGCGGGCGACTGCGTCAAGGTCGTCCGGATAAACGGGGCAGGCCCGGTTAAGCGCCGCATAATGGATATGGGGATTACGAAGGGAGTAGAGGCGCGGGTGCGCAAGGTCGCACCTCTCGGCGATCCCATAGAGCTGACCGTGCGCGGCTACGAGCTGTCCATACGCAAGGACGAAGCGGCCGCGATAGAGGTCGAATGAGGATGGAGGAAAGAGACATGGCAACACGAATTGCACTTGCGGGAAACCCGAACTGCGGAAAGACGACGCTGTTCAACGACTTGACCGGTTCGGCGCAGTACGTCGGCAACTGGCCGGGCGTCACTGTTGAGAAGAAGGACGGCGTCCTTATCGGACACAAGGACGTTGTGATACAGGATCTTCCCGGCATCTATTCGCTTTCTCCGTATTCTTTGGAGGAGGTTGTCGCCCGCAACTATCTCGTCAACGACCGGCCGGACGCAATCCTCAACATCGTGGACGGATCCAACCTTGAGCGGAACCTCTATCTCACCACTCAGCTCATCGAACTTGGTCTGCCGATGGTTGTCGCCGTCAACATGATCGACATCGTCCGCCGGAACGGCGACAGCATCGACGTCGCAAAGCTCTCTAAGGCACTCGGATGCCCAGTTGTAGAGATATCGGCGCTGAAGGGCGACGGAACGAAGCAGGCGGCGGAGTTGGCGATGTCCGTTGCGGCAAAGGGGCTGCAGGCGGAGGTTCCGCACGTGTTTACGGGATCTGTCGAACACGCCATCGCCCATATCGAAGAGTCGCTTCACGACAGCGTGGAGAAGGCCACAAGCCGCTGGGCGGCGATCAAGGTGTTCGAGCGCGACGCAAAGGCGATAGAGACGCTCAAGGTGCCGGCCGACATCCTTGCTCACGTGGAAGGGCACATCAAGGATTGCGAGAAGGAGATGGATGACGATGCGGAGTCCATCATCACGACGCAGCGTTATGCGTACATCCAGAAGATCGTCGCCGAGGCGTTCAAGCGCTCTCCGCGCAAGGCGTCTACGACGCTTTCCGACAAGATCGACAAGATTGTGACGAACCGCATCCTTGCGTTGCCTATCTTCTTCCTGTCGCTCTGCGCGATGTGGTGGCTTGCCGTTGCAGACGGAGGCCCCGGTACGATTCTGACCGACTGGGCGAACGACGGATTCCTCGGTGACGGATGGCATTTGCCTTACACCACACACGCCTATGAGTGTTCGGAGGACGGTTGCGCCGCGAAGTGCAAAGACGGGAAGGCTGACGGATGCAAGTGCAAGTCGTGCGAACAGTACGGCGGCATGGAGTTCGAGGACGCACAAGGCGAGTTCGCGAAGCAGGAGGCGTCCAAGAACGCTTGGCAGGCGGCGTACCGCGAGGCGTACGACGCAAAGAACGGCAAGGATTCATACGCCGCCGCGCTTTCTGCCTTCAACGAAAAGGCCAAGGGAGCATTCAAGGCCGAGAAGGATGGTGAAGAGTTCGAGGAGAGCGAATTCGAAGTCCTTGACGAGACGCTTGCAAAGACCGTTGTCGCCAAGGATGTGTTCGTCGAGGACGAGGAGACCGGCGAGCCAGCCACCCGCGATGTGGTTGATGCGCAGGGCAACCCCAAGCTTGATGCGAACGGCGAACCCGTGCAGGAGGACGACAAGTGGAACGTCGATTACGCCGCATACCAGAAGGCGGCTGAATACGAAGAGCCGGATCCGTCGGCCTTTGGCGTATGGGTGCCAGGCATCGGCGCTCTCATCAGCGAGGGGCTGGAGAAGCTTGGCGTTGGTGAGACGGTGGCGAGTCTCGTGAACGACGGCGCATGGGGCGGCGTTGCGACGGTACTCGGATTTGTGCCGGTGATCGTGGTCGTGTTCCTGTTCCTCGCATTCCTTGAGGACTGCGGGTACATGGCTCGCGTGGCGTTCATCATGGATCGTCTTTTCCGCAAGTTCGGACTGTCCGGAAAGTCGTTCATACCGATGATTGTCGGCAAGGGCTGCGGAGTGCCGGCTGTCATGGCTGCACGAACCATCGAGAGCGAACGCGACCGGCGCATGACGATAATCCTCGCGACGTTCATTCCGTGCGGAGCCAAGACAGTCATCATTGCGATGTTTGCCGCGATATTCTTCCGCGACATGTGGTACGTGGCGCCTCTCATGGACGTGATTGGCATTGCGATAATCGTGCTTGGCGGCATCGCGCTCAAGAAATCCAAGGCATTCGCCGGCGAGGCCGCTCCGTTCGTCATGGAGCTTCCCGCCTACCATATGCCGACGGTCGGCGGCATTCTGCACCACACCTGGAACCGCGTGAAGGGATACATGCTCAAGGCAGGAATGATAATCTTCCCCGCCTGCGTGTTCCTGTGGTTCATCATGTCGTTTGACTTCAGGTTCAACCTTGTCGGCGACGAGATCGACAATTCGATCCTCGCCACCGTCGGAGGCTGGATCGCCTGGCTTTTCGCCCCGCTCGGATTCGGGACATGGCAGGGTGCGGCCGCAACGGTTTCGGCTGAAATCGCGAAGGAGCAGGCGACGGCGACGCTCGGCATGGTGTCCGCCGGATTTGGCGGCGCCACGACGGCGTCGAACGTGAGTGCGCTCTTCGGTTCGATGTCGCAGTATCCGAAGCTCGCCGCAATGTCGTTCATGCTGTTCAACCTGTTTGTGCCGCCGTGCATGGTTGCGATTGCGGTGACGTTCCGCGAAATGGGATCGAAGGCGTGGGGCTGGTTCGCCATCGCGTTCCAGCTGTTCGTCGGGTATGCGCTCTCGCTGTCCGTCTACCAGATTGGTATGCTTGTCGCGGGCGGTGCGTTCGGCGTGTGGACGGCTGTTGCCATCCTGCTGGATCTTTGGTGCCTCTGGATGATATTCCGTCCGGCGCGGAAGGAGGCCGAGTGACATGAACGCCGGTTCGGTCATTGTGCTCGCGGGTGTGCTGCTGCTTGTGGCGTTCACCGTCTGGAGAAACTTCAGGAAGGGCGCTCCGTGCTCCTGCGGACATTCCCGCAGGGAGTGCGGGTGTGCCGGCGGAGCCGGCTGCACCTGCCATTGCGAACAAAATGTGAAGAATGGCGACAACCTGTTGCATCGCTGAACGCCGTTTGATATAATTACCCTCATCTAACAAAATAAGGATTGTTCTCAATCCGCCGTTTACAGGAGAAAACAAGAAATGAACATCAAGAAGACCATGGTTGCCGTATGTGCCGCAGCGACATGCGCGGTCTGGGCCGCAGATGAAAAGGAGGTCGAGATAGAAGAGACTGATTCTTCGCTCTCGGATTACGTGTCGGTGGAGGCGGGCATTGCGCTCGATTCCCGATACATGACGTATGGCGTAATCGACGGCAAGGATCCGATCGTCACGCCAAGTGCGCAGATCACGTTCTTTGACTGGGTGTATTTCGGCGTCGAATCGATCTTTGACGTGACGAAGGGGAACGGCAAGCGCGGCGGGTACGGCAATCGCGCCGGACAGTGGACTACGCTCGATGCGATAGTCGGCGTTGCCCACGATTTCGAGCTTTGCGAATCGATCGGCGCCCTCTCGGTCGACTTCAACTACATCTACGAGTACATCCGCCGTTATCACTCTGACATGGGCGATACGCAGTACTTCAACCTTGAGCTTTCGCTTGGTGATCTCTGGCTTGAGCCGACGCTCGCCATCGAGCGCGATCTCATGGCCGATGACGGAACGTACGTGAACTTCAGCATCGGACACGAATTCCCGCTCATCGACGGTGAGGGCGAGGATGCCGACCCGGTTCTTGCGTTTCGCCCGTCCGTCGGACAGGGCTTCGGCAACACACAGCGCGCCGCCGGCTACTTCGTCAAGCGGAAAGGCTCCGAGGAGCCGCTTGACCATGGCGGTCTGATGGATACGACCATCATGGGCGAACTGACGTGGAACATCTGCGAGAACCTTTCCCTTTCCGGCTATGTTGCGTACAGCGACTACTGGTTTGACGGGAACATGCGCGACGGTGCGCGTGCACACAATGCCGACTGGGGTCGCAGCTGCGACCACTCGTGGAACTTCTACGGCGGCATCGCTCTTGGCGTTTCGTTCTGACGCGAATGGTTGTTTGGTTTGGTTGAAACATGGCGGACGGCAATTCAATTGCCGTCCGTTTTTTGCATGGTTGCGTACGCAAATGGAAAATGGTATATTCATCGGCGTTGTTTCTCGTCTGGGTGTTCGCGTGTGCGGGCTGAGAAGAGATGGATGTTTTAATGCGTAGACAGAAAGGAACTCTGACATGAACATTAAATTGGTTTTGACGCTGGCGGTCGCTTTGGCTGCCGGAGTAGTGAGTGCGGCGCCACCCGGCCCTCGTGGCGGCCCGGGTGGTGGTCCTGGCGGTGGCCCGGGCGGTCCGCGTCCCGGTGGACACAGAGACGGGCCTCCGCCCGCGATGCGTGGCCCTGTCCCCGGTGGGCATAGAGGTGGTCCGGCGCCTGCGCCGCACCGCAAGCACCATAAGCGTCATCATGGTGCAGATGTCGCCGCAGCCGTCCTTGGCACTGCTGCTGTGATTGGTGACATAATCAATCCGGCGCCAGTGGTTGTTGCCCCGGCTCCTGTCGTGGTTGCCCCTCCGCCGCCGCCCCCTCCGCCACCACCTCCACCGATTGTGGTACCTCCGCCGCGCCGTCCGCCACCCCCGCCGCCTCCGCCTCGTCGTCCGCCACCACCCCCGCCGCCACGCCGTTGGTAGTTTGGTAGCAGATGATACAACGAATCCCAGCCGTAAAGTCATGCACTTCGGCTGGGATTTTGTATATGTGACTATACATATACTTTGCCGACAAGAGCATAGCCTATTCGCACGAAGACGGCGTACACGGGTGCGCTTGGACGGATGACGAGCGAATCATAGCTGCGCTGGCCCGGCTGACGTCCGATGAGACGGACTTCGTGGATGTCGAGAATCCCACGAAGGAGGATGCGAGGAAGGTGTATGAACGCCTGAAGATCCCGAATGCGCCGGACGGGGGCGGATGGAAGACGCACCTCGGCATATTCGGGTGAGCTGATTATCTGGACCGGAACGGCAGGGTCATGGACGAACACGACAAGGAGGTGGAGCGGTTCATGGTGGACGGGATGACGAGGGAGCAGGCGGAGATCCGGTGGCAGGGTTATCATGGCTGACTTCAGACTGGCAAAGAGGCAACAAGACAGTAAGGAGACAACAATATGTGGCTGTATTGCAAGAGTGGGTTCTTCAGCGCGGTGAGGCATTTCGATTCACAATAAATATCATGAGAGTTTTGCGGTGATGGCTTTTGGTGGGCCGCCGCTGATTATTGAGACTTGGATGAGGTTGATCAAAACATAATTGTGCATTAGATGAGTCAGAGGTGGAAATCAAAAATGTTTGTTATTACGTACGGCTTATGCGTTCATGGCCGACCTGTCTCATGAAAAGTTGCACAAATCAGTGGTGTGAACCCCATGAAAAGTTGCACAAATTAGTAATGTGACCCCATGAAAAGTTGCAGTACGCTTGATTTCAAAACAACATTCTGCTACAATGCAGGTCTAAATCAAAGGAAAGCCATGCTTAAACGAAAGTTTTACAATACACTTCTTGAGTGGAAAGCTTCGCACGGTCAAGAGTGCCTCATTGTCAAGGGAGCAAGGCAGATTGGTAAGACCTTCATCGTTGACTACTTCGGTAAGACAAACTACTCTTCATACCTCTATCTCAATTTCGTTCTTAACAAGGATGCCGTCGGCTTTTTTGGCGGCAACCTTGATACGGACGTGATATTCAAGAAGATTACAGCCCATTATCCGCGCTTTCGCCTCATTCCCGGCGACACGCTCGTGTTCCTTGACGAGATTCAGAGTTGCCCACGGGCGCGGACGGCGTTGAAAAGCTTCGCCATCGACGGCAGGGCGGATGTTATTGCCTCAGGATCCCTCCTCGGCATGAACTTTCTCGATGACGGACTCGATAAGGATCGTGCACAGGAGTCGATTCCTGTCGGCTACGAGAATCAGATGGTCATGCATCCGTTGGACTTTGAAGAGTACCTTTGGGCACTTGGATACGATGAGAACATCATTGGAGTCCTGCGAGAATCGTACTGGAATTCTACACCCGTCCCATCATCAATCAACGAGAAGTTCCTTGAGTTGTTCCGCGAGTTTGTAACGGTCGGCGGGATGCCGGACGTGGTTAAATCCTTCATAGAGGGCAATAGTTTCTCGCTGGCACACAAGGTGCAGGAGCGAATCAAAAACTCCAACCTCGATGATATCGCCCGTTACGCGGTGCGTGCCGAGAAGCCGAAGGTTAGAGGTTGCTACCTCTCGCTTCCGGCGCAGCTTGCTCGCGAAAACCGAAAGTTCAAGTACTCCGAGGTCGAAAGGGGTGGCTCGACGCGCAAATTCGGAAACTCGATTGACTGGTTGCGGGAATCAGCTCTTGCGATCCAGTGCTTCAATACCTCTGCTCTGTCCATGCCGCTTAGCGTCTACCGTACGAACGATTGCTTCAAGATGTACGTCTCAGATGTTGGAATCCTTACCGCAATGATTGGATTCAACGTCAAGAAAGCGATTATAGAAAACTCCATCAAAGGTTTCGCCAAAGGCGGCATCTATGAAAACGCAATCGCACAGCAGCTCGTTTCACGGGGCTACGACCTGTTCTACCACCAGAAGAACTCGCCTGCCGCCGAGATTGACTTCCTCATCGAACGCGACGGTGCCGTGATTCCCATAGAGGTCAAGGCAGGACACTCGTCCTCCCTTTCGTTTGACACGCTCTTGAAGCAGAAAGATGTCTCGGTCGGCTACAAGTTCATCAACGGAAATGTCGGCAAGGTCGGCAAGAAGATCACTCTCCCGCATTACATGACGATGTTCCTGTAGCGTTGGTTGGAATATCATCGACGAGTCGCTGTCCATCCCTTGAAGACAATGCAAGAGTTCCCTTTGTAAATTTGCTAAGTACTCATGGTTCCTTGTGGTTATCATGGCTTGGAACCGCCAGTTTCCCAGCCATCGTAGGTCTCCACGCGGATAGCGCCGATGTTTTCGTTTGTCGCCATTCGTGATATGTTCATGCCTCCAGTTTTTCACGGTGTCCAGTATTTGGCAAACGTGGTGGGGGCGGATGCCCACATCGTTCGTTTTTCGAGGGTGTCCGTTATTGTGGCAAACAGCGCGAGAGCATTCTCCGCGACATCGACCATGCCATGTCCCGATAGCGATTCAGGCGTTGCCTTGAATCAGCACTCAGCACCGGCGTAGGCGTCGGCGTAGCTGACGGAAGAAGGATGGCATGACCAGGACGCTCAGTGGAGATGAAAGCACCTCGGGTGGTGGTGGGGCAAGGATTCGAACCTTGGAAGGCGTAAGCCAGCAGATTTACAGTCTGCCCTCGTT
>CAZMNN010000050.1:0-17928 GCA_964567665.1 uncultured Lentisphaeraceae bacterium | reverse complement strand
GCGGGACGGCGCAGGACGACGCGCAGGCAGACGAAAAACACACCTCAGACCGGCTGGAGAATCCACCGCTTGTTGTACCAGAACCAGTGTTCCGGCGACTTCTTGATGGCGGCATCAATCAGCGCCATCGCCTCGCGTGTAAGGCGGATGGCATCCTCTTTGCGGCTCATCCCGGCATCTGGACGCAATGTGGCGAGATGGTCGAATACGTGCATACCGTTCTCTCGGCGCATGACGGCGACGACAATCGGCGCACCGACGGCAGTCGCAAAGGATGCTCCGCCGTGCGATACATTCGCCGTTCCATTCAAAAACGGCACCTCTACATCCTTCGTGGGCACCCGCAGATCAGGCAGAATCGCAAAGCACCGCCCCTGCATCAGCCGACTCTTGATTTCGGCCATCACGCGCACACTGCCACGCTGCACGACTTCCAGCCCATCACCGTACTGACGCTTCATCCACGCATCCACGTATGGATTCCGCTGCTTGGCCGCAATCGCGAAGAGCGGCAGCCCGCACTGCGCCATCGCCCAGGCCGCCATATACCAGTTGCCGCTGTGCGGCACCATTATGACAACGCCCTTCCCTTCGTCCGCTATGGCTTTCAGCCTGTCGGCGTACAGATGGACGTCCCTGACGTGACGCTCAATCCATGCCCTGTCTAAACGCGGAGCACGAATCATCTCCACCGCACTTTGGAGAACGTTCGCCAACGAGGCGACCGCCATGCGTACGGCTTCGTGCTCCGTACGCTCCGGGAAACAACCTCTAATCCTGTCAACCGTGCGGCGTCGCTTGAACCTGAACACATTCACGAGCGTCCAGGCAAGCCCACGCGCCATCGCACAGGCGGCGCGGTACGGCACGGCGTTCACGACGGCGCACGCACACCTTAACGCAACGTACTCCGCAAGCGCCGCACCTTTGGACTTCCTGGACATCAGCCTACGACTGGAAATAGGCCCGATATGCGCGGTAGGTCCAGTAGCAGTCTTCCTTGGACGCAAGTTCCCACGGCGCGTGCATATTGAGAATCGGCGTGCCGAAGTCAATCACGTCCATGCCGAAGCGGGCCATGTACTGCGAAATCGTTCCGCCGCCGCCCTTCTCCATCTTGCCGAGTTCGGCCATCTGCCAGACCACCCCGTCACCGTCGAGAAACCTGCGGACATCCGCCACAAACTCGGCGCGGGCGTCCGATGCACCGCTCTTCGAGGTGCCGCCGGTATACTTCGACACCGCAGGCCCGCCCTTAAGCTTCGCCTCGTTGCCAGTGGAGTTTACATCACCGAAGTGCGGATCGGCCGCCGCCGTGACATCCGCCGAAAGCATCGTGGAACGTTCAAGACAGCGGCGAACGTCTATGTCGTCCTTGGCATCCTGACGCACAAGCATCTCAGCAACGGTATTCTCGAAGAAGCTCGACTGCATTCCCGTTGCACCCATGGAGCCGATCTCCTCCTTGTCGCACATCACGATGGACGCAGTGATGTCGGGTGTTCCCTTGACATTCAGCAGAGCGGAAAGCCCAGCATAGGCGCACACGCGGTCATCGTGTCCGTACGCCGCTATGAGCGAACGGTCAAGCCCGACCTCGCGAGGCATCCCGGCGGGAACGACCTCAAGCTCGGCGGAAAGAAAATCATCCTCCTCTACGCCAAAGCTCTTCTTCACGATCTTGAGAAGTTCATCCTTCTTGCCGACGGACGCGATTACGTCAAGATCCTCAGCCGGGAAAAAGTCCTTGAGCTTCTTCTGCTCAAGGTCATGGGCGAGATGCGGCAGCAGATCGGAGATCATGAACACCGGATCGCCCGGCCCGTCGCCTATCGCGACATCGACCTTCGTTCCGTCCTTCTTCACGATTGTGCCGTATATCGCGAGCGGATGCACAAGCCACTGGTATTTCTTTATTCCGCCGTAGATGTGCGTGTCGAAATACACCACGCCATCCTTCTCGTACAGAGGTCTCGGCTTGAGGTCAAGACGCGGGGCGTCGGTGTGTCCGCCGACGACGCGGATTCCGTCGATGACGGGTCTGTTGCCGATTATCGCCGCCATCACCGTCTTGCCGTGGTATCCGCGATACACCTTGTCGCCGGGCTTCAGCCTCTTGAACGACGAGATATCCTTGAATCCGGCCTTTTCAAGAAGCTTAACCGCCTGCGCATAGGCGCGACGCTCCGTCTTGGCGACGGAAAGGTAGTCCATGTACTCCTTGGCGTACGCCTCACATTCCGCTGTCAGTTTCTTGTCCATGTCACTTCACCGGCTCAAGTTTTTCCTTGCCGCCCATGTAGGGACGCAGCACTTCCGGAATCGTCACGGATCCATCCTCGTTGAGGTGCTGCTCAAGCAGCGCAACCATGAGGCGCGGCAGCGCCACTCCGGATCCGTTCAGCGTATGCACAAGTTTCGTCTTGCCGTCGTCGTCCTTGAAACGGCAGTTCAGACGACGCGCCTGGTAATCGGTGAAGCAGGAGCAGGAGGAGACCTCAAGCCACTGCTGTTCGCCCGGCGCCCAGAGTTCGAGATCGTAGCACTTCGCCGCCGAGAAGCCCATGTCCCCCGAGCAGAGCTGAAGCACCCGGAAGTGAAGGCCAAGGCCGGTAAGCACCGCCTCCGCCTCCTTGACGAGCGTTTCAAGCTGCTGGAAAGACGTTTCGGGATGAACGAAATTCACCATCTCAACCTTGTCGAACTGATGGACGCGGAGAAGCCCACGCGTCATCTTTCCGGCAGAACCGGCCTCGCGGCGGAAGCACGGCGTATAGGCGGTGAGCTTGACAGGCTTGTCCCTCGTGATCTTCGGCAACTTCACGCCATCGAAGATGTCGTCGCGGTAGTAGTTCGTGACAGGCACCTCCGCCGTTGGAATGAGCCAGAAATCGTCGATCTGGCAGTGGTAGAGATCTTCGGCGAACTTCGGGAGCTGTCCGGTGCCGGTCATGGAATCGGAGTTCACGACGAACGGCGGCAACATTTCGGTATACCCCTGCTCGTTGCAGTGCAGGTCGAGCATGTACTGTATCAGCGCCCTCTGCAGTTTCGCGCCCTGTCCGAGGATGATCGGGAAGCCCGTGCCGGTGAGCTTTACGCCACGCGGGAAGTCGAATATGCCGAGCCGTTCGCCGATCGCCATGTGATCGGGTATCGCGAACGACGGATCCTTCCATTCGCCAACGGTGCGCACGACGACATTCGCGGACGAATCAGGCCCGGTCGGAATCTCCGGCGCGGGAAGGTTGGGGATGGAGAGAAGCGTATCGCGAAGCTCCTTCTCGACGGACGCCAGTTCGCGGTCGATCTCCGCTATGCGGTCGCCGATCTTGCGCGTCTCCTCCTTCGCGGCTGCGATGTCCCCACCGCTCTTCGCAATTTCGCCGATCTTTCTGGAAGCTGCATTGCGCTCAGCCTTCAGCGTCTCGGTCTCCGCAATGAGAGAACGGCGCTTCGCGTCGAGTTCGGCGGCCTTGGCCACCTTGTCCTTTTCAACCCCGCGACGGGCAAGCTGCGCCGCCGTTGCATCAAAGTCTTCGCGTACCTTCTTGATGTCTATCATGTCTCTGCTCCTTGGGCGGGAGATTATATCAAACAACATTTGGCTGTTCAATATGGGTGCCGCCGCCTGACACTGCGGAAATGAACTGCAAATACTGTGGCTATACTGCGGCCGTGACGCCCCGCAAGATCATCGGCGCATTTCGACGGACACCTTGAAAAAGTTGCATTCCGTCGTTGCGTCCGGCGCGACCTCACGCCACTGCACATCTGAAAGGCGGACTTTTCCCCAAATGGTGTATTTGCGCCCTTCCGACTCCGGCAGCTTCGGCGAGCATTCGACGACAGGCACACCGTTCTCCATGCGAATGGTCGCCTTGAACCTGTCATTGATGTCAGTCGGATCCGTTCCGGCAACATAGTCCTGCCACACAAACATGTCGTTGCCGGACGCATCCGTCTTTCCCGTCTGCTTTACAAGTGAAGCAGTGAAATCTTTGCCGAACATCGTCTCATATCCGGGATAGCGTTGCGCCCACGATTCAGGGACTGCGACAGCCCCGCCCCGCACTTCCGTGACGACTGTCACGAATCCAGTCTCTGCGCCGCTCTCCGTACCAGCCGGCTCAGCGACCACCTCGTGTGCCTGCATGAATCCGAACTCCACTGGCCACTTTTCTGGAACGCCTTTCTCGTACGGGGCAATCCATCCGTACGTATCACGCCTGATGTGGACTTTGAATCGTTCACCGTAGCCTGTCTGGCGGAAAATGCTTTCGCCAAGCACGGACGTGTCTGCGGTGCGAGATATGGCAAGACGCGGCGCGTTGCCGTCAAAATGGACATCGGTCAGAGATACGCATCCCTGGAAGCAGCAAGCGCCCAGATGCGCCAGGGTTTTCGGAAACCGGATTGACGCAAGCGAAATGCAATTCGAGAAAGCCGCATCACCAATGCCGTTGATGCCGGACGCAAACGTCACATTGGTCAGCAGCCAACATTCGGCAAATGCCCGTTCGCCGATTTCACGCACCGTCGCAGGGACGGCCACGCTGCGAAGCTTTGTGCAGGCAAGAAATGCCGAATCGTTGATTTTCCTGACAGGAAGTCCATCAATGCGGGCAGGAATCACGAGATCTCCGTCGAAATCACCGGCGATTGCCTGATAGGTACGAGGAAAAGATATGCCCAGCACGACATACGAAGCATTCGTCTCGCCTGTCCGTCCAGGTTCGCAGACCTTCATGTAGTTGACGGGCGGCACATCGCCAGCATCAGCCAGATAGGGATACACCTCGTAAGGCGGATTGCTGATTGCGTCAACCGCCAAAGGCAGCGCAATACAAGCAGACGTCAGCAAGCGGAATAACGCAGCAGACATTACGGCAACTCGATTGAAACAACTCATTTCAAGATACCCTGAAGGCTCGCGCACAGGCATTTGTCATCGTGCCACATATAAAAAACTCTCCCGGCAGTATTTCCCCGGAATCGCCGCACTCCGGCAAGCCGCCCAAAAAGCCAAAATGCACTTATCGACATTTCGACATATGTTATCTGCCACCTTTTTTCACACAACGAACATGAACTTCGACACATCCACTCCGAACGCCGCGATGATCTTGCGCAAGACCTTGTCCTCTTGCCAGAGATAGACCTTGTTGCCGATGGATTTCTTGATGCGAATGCTTCCACTGGTTCCGAACTTGGTCGGATAGCATTCGGGATGTCGTTCCCTCGGCTTGGCGATCTTGACAAGATGCTTCTTGAACGGCGTCTGTCCCGCAAGTTCATCGAACTTCGCCGCGTCGATTTCCTGCAACTTCTCAAGCACCTTCAGCACAAGTTCCTGCCAGCCGGACACTTCGGCATAGTGGCAACCCTCCCACGCAAGTGCCTTGGGCTTTTTCGCCGCCGTGACCGCCGCTTCGCCGAACGGCTGGCCGCCGCTGACGGACACCGCCACGCCGTCCAGTTTCTGCGCATCGAAATACGCAAGCAGCTCCCGAACCGACGTCGCCAGCGCCGAATCGTCGTGCGGTTTGCCGTCGCCAACCGCCGCCACGGTCGCACGGATTGCCGCGAGCTGCTTGTCGAACCCGGCCATCACGCGCTTGCGGACGAACTCGTCGCGCTCGACACCCTGCAGGTTCTTCTTCTGGTTTCCGATGCGCAGGAATATCTCGGCAATCTCCGGCTTGTCCTTGCCGTACTTCCTGAACGAGTACACGATCTCGTCTGACGCGCAGGGCTTGCACACGACGTGGCAGACGGACCTCCCGTTGACCGATTTCGTCACAATCTGCCCGACAAGCGCGTTGGCGTTGGGGCTGAGAAACGCCCGCACGATGCTGCGAATCTTCAGTTCGTACTTGTCGGGGGTTGCGCCATAGGTAAATGTCGTGTCGTCGTGGCGCACGGTATGGACCGCCACATCCGACGGCAGGGAGGCTAGGATGTTCAAGTCGTCCTCCATGCCACAGATCTGCCCGGCATCGTTGACGCCGACGTACAGCATCCCGCCCTCGGCGTTCATGAAAGCGGCCAGCGTCTCGGCTATGACGTGCATCTGCTTCGCACCAGGCACGTGCGTCTCGGGCGAGATGAAGATCGAACGCTTGAATTCCGTCTTCAGGTCTTCCTGTACGTCGATCCTGTCGAAGGTGCTGACTGATATGACCTGACTTGACATTGCCCTGCTTCCTTTCTCTATTGTTCCTTAACGGGCGTTTCCTAATCTTCGTCATCCCCGACTTCCCTTTCGAGAACGTCGAGGCAAATGCTCTTAATCTCTTCTCTACTCAAGGTATCAATCATGCGTACAGCACCGATGGAATTCAGGTATTTCGTGCATGGTACAAGATGATCCCTGGTCACATCATTGAGCTGGTGAGCGGTTTTGAATTGTTCAACCGCATCGAGAAGCCCCATGAATATTTCATGGTTGCTTGAGGCGGTGGAAGAGGCGAGTAGAAGAATCTTCGAGTTATAGGCTGACTTCGTGAGAAGGTCGACAAAATGGTAAGGGTCTACATTTTTATCATCGTAAATCAGCCGCCCAGTCCACCACAGTCTCGACAGTGGGTTGACCACAAGCATGCGACGAGGCTGTTCTGTCCTTGAACGGCAGAAGAAGTCTCGCATTACGGAGCGCTCATCGTAATGTCTCCTCTCTGTCTCACTTCTGTAAACCACATAGTCGTACATGAATGAATGGATGTAACAACTCCAAAAATTCGGTTTCGCTGCGATTGCCGGAGGAAGCGCCTTAAGCCCCTCATGTAGACGCTTCACATTTTCCCCATCAGTGGCATGGGAGTCCTCGTTGCTCATGTCAAGCTCAATTTTGTATTCAAAGTCAGGGCAATCCACATTCAACGTGGACAGCAATCCTTTGCTCTCAAAATGCTCGAATAGGTCTTTAATCTCACCAGACCTGTAAATTGGAAGAAGGTTCTTTTTCAACGACGCAAGTTCGTCGTTCAACTTCAAGTTAAAAGTACTGACCTGCATGTTCTGTGACCTCACAGTTTCCCATTGATGTCGCCCATCGCCTTGCAAAGCGGTTCGCCCAAAACCTTGTTCACGGCAAAACCAAGAGTATTGGCCTCGCGGTCGTCGTCGATGCTGACAGTGTCGATGTCCCATGTACATCCATCCCGTTCCATCACGCGAGCAATGAGATCGTTGAGTTTGCGAAGCCACCGCCTGCCTTGAACATCTACGGGGGCGGCTTCTTCGCCTTTTGACCTTGCGCGGATTATTTCGCTCTGCAAGGCTGAAAGTATCGCCGGCTTCATCACCAGCGCCATTATAAGGTTCTTGAATTTGTTGATGCTGGCGCGGTGGAAGTAGATGTCATAAACATCTTTGCCGAGATATATGGTCAACTCGTCGCCACTGCCGTCAACCCATAGGGAGTTGTGTCCTTCTTCTGTCGCGTCACGGGCAACATAGATGTAAGGCGTCACATCTCCGTCCAGTTCTTCAAGCTCCACATTCCACCCCGTTCCAACGGCGAGTATGTCACCCTTGTTGAGGTCAAACGTCGCCGCTCCAAAGCGGTCAGCAAAGCCTGGAGCATGAAAAGCCTTGATATCCTTCGCGGCGATAACGCCAACGAATATTTCAATGCTGCCGGATACGTCCGTATACGGAATCTCAAACTCGAAATGCTCCATCTCCTGAACGACAGGCTTGCGATAATACGTCCTACCGCACTCGACATTCACATAGTAAAGTGCAAATCCGTCCGCGATAAGGTTCTTTAGCGTAAATTCGGTCAAACAGAAGTCGAACTTGATCCACAGATTGTGCGTTGTCTCGTCAACAGACACTTCTGGATCGCCGGCTACATCAAATATGGCATTCTTGTATCCTTGTTCGGTATCATCGCACGACTCCTTCGCCGGACATAGAATGGGATAAGGCGAATTAGTTGTTTTTCTTTTCATAGTAGCGTACCTGTGAATAGCAGTAATAGGAGATGTCAAACTGGACTTCAGCGATAATCGTCTGCCCCTTTGTCACGTTTTCAAACGAGATTGCCGTGCCACCAAGATCGACCGTTGCAGGAATCTGAATTCCGTCATTGCCGACGGCGGACACTGACTTGATGTCAAGCCGTTCCTGCGAATCAGCCTCTGTCGTTGCAGAGAAGCAAAGACAGACCTTTGCCTTGTTCCGTGGAACTTTAAATGACACTTTATACCTGCCACTCGACGCAACAGAGCTGGCATAGACGAACGGCGCGATGTCCAAAGACCGCATCACATACCCGTTTGACTCCGGAGAAGTCGCGCTGAAATGCCTTTTCCCGCCGGGGTTCGCGTGCTTGCGTTTGTTCGTCTTCTTCCCGGTCTGAAAAATCCCGATCTCTGGTGGCTCATCAGTGTCATTCTCATCCGTAAGTTTTGCTGTTTCGGCCTGTACCGCCGGCTTTGGCTTGTGTTTTATGCGCTTTACTCGTGTTCCGGCAAGCTTCACGCTCATGTTTCTACTCCTGCCTTTGACAGCCGCCACGCAAACTTGCCCAGCGCATATCTTCATCAGTTCTTCCAGCTCGTCCGGCAGGACGGCCTCCGTCTTATCGTCTATCTTTGCCCCCGTCTCGTCGTTAGCACATTTCCTGAGAAAGTTCTCAAGCGCCGTAAGCTGCGCCTCGGCAAGAATTCTCTGCGCTTCTTCGGTGAAACGAGTGTCTGACACCTTAAAGACATCGTGCGCCTCGTTTTCCATGCCCTTGAACGAGGCATTCAGATCTTTGTCGCGTATTGCGGCAATGCCAACGCAATTGGCGTTGCCGCACACCTTCTTGACTGTGTGTACGAACATTCCTTTCTCTCGCGTGACACGACAGAAGTTATCCTCGTCGGATTTTATGAACTTGTATTCTATCGCCCCCGCCGGAAATGACGGCATTCCGACGCCGACCGGCAAGGCTGGCGACGATTTCCATGGCAACGCTATCAGATCAATGTAACTCGCCACCTTCCTGCGATCAGCCTTGCCAGGATTGCCATTCTTGAATTTGCAGAATGCATTATTGATGGTCTCTTTGGACAGCGTAAACCCATCCGGCAGAATGACATCAAGTCGCCCCTCATAGACTGCAACGATGAATTCCGAAAGCAGCACCGTCAAAATCTCAGCAGAGAGTTTATCCTCGTTCTTCGGTTCAAAGCCCATAATGAACACATCGGTGCCAAAATCTCCTTCCTCTCTTTTGCCGAACTTGAACTGCCCCTCAATGACGGGATTACCGCTCTGGCGATCAGGATCATAAGATCCGTCACAGTAATAAACCGTCCTGTCTGCGCAACGGGGCGTTCCATCAGACCCCTTCCCTAGTTCCGGATCACGGAACGACGAGAGTTTCGCTACACCCATATGTCCCGCAATCCCAGTTTCGCTGTCTATCGAGGAGAAGAACACGGTTCGAATCTTCGACGCGATAAAAAGGGCTTGCCGACGCCGAAATTGCCGCCGCGAGAAGCGTCGTCATTTCCCATGCCCATTCGTGTGACGAGTCCACGGAATCTGCCGTTCTTAGAATAGTTTCCAAGGCCCGTGAGTCCTATCGTTCCATGATCGCTAATCCGCAATATTCCAAGCGACTTCTTTCCTCCGCTTCCGCACAGAATCTTGTTCATCCCGTTCTCGAAGAAATCTTTTTCCAGCTTCGAAGTGACGAACTGCTTACAAAAGCCAAAAATCTGACGGAGACGATATACGTCTGGAATTTCATAGGGGTTGATTTTATGATAACAGAACTCCATCGTAACCTTGGCTGCGCCGTTCCGCTTCGCATCAAGCGAATTCTGCACGCTCTCGCGGACAAGGGAGGACAGCAACGCCTTATCGTTAAAGGCATTGCCCATATCTCTGAGACCGGTCTCACCCAGTCCACCGTTTGAAATGCTCAACCATTTTGCCATGTTACGTTCCCTTTAAGAAGTCCTGTCGTGTGTCCTTTAAGAATTTGTTGGAAGAATGCAGTCTCACTTTCCGCCGCCCTTGACGATTGCGCGCTCTTCGGGCGTGAGGCCGTAGAGGTCGAATACCGTTTCGTCGATTTCAGACTCCAATGCCGATGTGTCCGCATTCGGGTCGGTTTTCTTCGCCGCCAAAATCGCATCAACTCTGGTCGCTATATACGCTCGTTGTTCTACTGTTGCATTAGGGATAGGCATACTCTCAATTTGATTCCCATTCAAATCGAAGTACCCCCCGCTAACCTTGGTAGTTTCGTACAATTTCTGAAACCAATAATCAGTAACAACGCTGTTTAGCGATCCCACGACAAATGCCAAATACTCGTGCGTCACAGATTCACGAGGTGTAAGATAATAAATCCTGTCCAAAAGCACTACATTCTCTGGTTTGAGCATCGTTATTATCCGCTTAACAGTCCTTGGCATAATAACCATCTCATTTTGAAAAGTTTTTGCCCGTTGAGAATCCATGTCGAGCAAATAGGACTCATCCATGAAGTATCGCTTTACCCCCTTGGATTTTAAGCCTTTATAGATAGGCTTCCCAAACTCAACTATAGCGTTCGCAAGACCTCGCCCATTTGCAAAAACGCTACCAGTAGGCTTCGATGACGCAGATACCTTATCTATCATAGCAAGTTCACGACTATCGCATATCAAGAACCTATTTTCAAGATCATGACGAATCCAGTCCTGAGAGACCTGCAAAACCAACATAGCGCTTAAATCCGCAATCTCGTCCAACGATGACAAGCGACGATACGCAATAGTGTTACCGGCTATGGACGATCGGAAGTTTTCATAAACCATAATGCACGGATAGGTCAAGGCTGACTCAAACACCTTGAGCTGTGAAACGTCAAGAATTGACTTGATGCAATAATTCTTGGAAATGAATGATCGTGCCTTTACGCCGTAATCAGAATTATAAAAGCGCAAAGGATTAATGTAACAAAGATGTCCGCGTTCTTTTAATAGTTTAAGTCCAAACTCAATGAACAGAAGGTAGATATCATATTGCCCGTCCGCACTATAGTAATGCTTCTCATACGCTTTCTTGTCTTCTGCGGAAAGTTCCGTCCGACGGATGTACGGCGGATTGCCAATGACAATGTCAAAACCGTCCTTCACGCCGAACATCCATTCAGGATCAAGGAAGGATTCGGCGACGTTGAAGGCAAACGGATTCCACGCGACAAGGCGTTTGACATCCGCAAGAAGCTTCTCCTTGCGCGAAGCGTTCATCAGCGAGGCGAGTTCGCGCTCGACATTCGCCTTTTGCTTGCGAAGTTCGTTGCCCTTGCTCACGACCTTTTTCCGGGTCACGGTCTTGTCGCCGAAGAGATCGACCTCCTCCACTTCCTTGACGACGTCTTTGAAATCATCCTCTCCAAGTTTGGCGAGTTCGTCGTCGCAACGCTTGACTTCGTTTTTAAGTATCGCGCATTTCTGTTCGATGTTCTCATCGTAGAGGCCTTCGGCGGCAGAGGCGATTGCCTTACGGAGTTCCTCGTCTTTCGCCTGAAGCCGCTTCTTCCTGTCGGACGTCTTCGGCAGAAAGAGCTGATGGCGAATGCCACGAAGCTGCTTGACGAGCGAGACGATCTTCTTCTGCCCGAGGAGTTCGCGCATGTCCTTCAGGTCGATGGAAAGAAGCGAATTCGCCGCCACGAAGTTGGATTCGAGATTCGGAAGCGGCGTAATGCCGTAGTTCTTGGCGGGATCGTCGTTCTTCGCCTGTTCGCAGAGAAGCGTGATGAAGAACCGCAGTCGCGAAATCTGCACGGCAATGGGCTGGATGTCCGACCCGAAGATGCAGTGCTCGATGAGGTAGAGCTTGCGGGCGTAGTCCGGATGATCCACGCGCTCCTTGAAGTCGTACTCGATCTGCGCCTTGAGTTCCGACCGCTCCTGCGCATCGCCGACGTCGGCAATCGCCGCCGCCTCGTCAAGCGACTCCTTCAAGACAATCTCGTACCAGTGCCGGTTGTCGGGATCGACCGTGCGGAGAATCTCGACCATCGCGGACATGATGCCCATCGGAAACGCGCCCGACCCGCATGCGGGGTCAAGGATCTTCGCCTTGAAGAGCGCCGTGAGAATGTCCTTCGCGTTCTCCTTGACGGACGGAAGTTCGGCGAGTTCCGCCGTTCCTTCGACAAGCGCGTCGATTTCGGCTGCGGACCCCGTGGGGCAGGCGCGCTGCAGATACGACTTGAGCGTGACCTTCACCATGTAGTTCACGATCTCGCGCGGCGTGTAGAAAGACCCCGTGGCGTTTCGCGCCATCTGCTGCGTTTCGGGGTTGTAGCATCCGAGCAGGTTCTCAAACACCTTTCCGAGCAGTTCCGGGTCAAGGGCGACATCCTCGTCGAACGGCGTGTTCTCCTCAATCGTAAAGACGTAGTCGTTGAGAATGTTGATGATGCCGCGAACCTTGACGCTCTTGGCGGATCTGTCCTTCTCGAAGAACTCGGAAAGATCGGCGGTCGTCTCACCGCCGAAGAAGAGGCGGTCGGGAATCAGCGCGGACTTCAGTGAACCGTTCTTGAACCGGACATGGTTGGAGAAGCCGTCCCACGAATAGGTATGGCCGTCCTGCTCCACGTTGTCAAGGCACTCGAAAAGTCCGCCGTTGACGAACGGCGAGCCGTTGAAGTAGCCGATGATCTTCGCCCTGTCCGTTTCGGTGAACAGCTTTTCGTTGCGGTAGTAGTTCTTGATGTTGTAACGCTTGGCGTCCCTGACTTGCGTATCCACAAAATCGCGCAAGCCGATCTCCTGATTGAAGGTGGCGAAAAAGAGGTTCTGGAGAATGGCACGGTAGTACGTGCAGTCATGATCACACGAAGACGCCCCGTCTGGATTGAAGTGCTTCAGCGCCGTTGCAAGGAAATCCGGATCGAACAGCGCGGGGTTGACGAGGCCCTTCTCCTTCATGAACCATGTGAAGATGAGACGGGTAATGAGACGGATGAGGTTTTCGGGATTGTATTTCCCGTTGTCCGAATCGCTGTCCAGCGCGTTCGGGAACGCCACCTGCGAATCCTTCTTGAGCGCCCAGAAATACCAGTTCTGTATCTCACGGTAGAACTGCTTGGTGAGCAGCTTCGTCGAGAAGACGTCCTTCCAGTGCGTGTAGAGCGCATCAAAGGTCTTGCAGCCCTTGACGTCCATTGATTCGAGAATATCGACATGGCCGCGATGCGGGGCGCAGCAGTTGATGTCTTTCAGAATCGACACCTTGCCGAGCCGTTCGCCCGGCCGCCACGCCTGCTTGTACGCCGTGCGCTCGCAAGTCGCCACGGAGAGCATCGTATCTTCGAGGATGAGGACGGTTGCCGGCTGCTGCTTCACCACGCGGTTGATGCCACGCACGAGAATCGCCGCCTCGCTGCGCTTGAGGTTTTCACCCGGCTTCATCTTCACGGCGAAGATAAACAATCCCTCGTACTTCGGCTTTGCCGCCTCGGCCTTGAAATCGACGACGGTCGTGTCTCCCTTGAGCGTATCGTCCGTCACCGTGCCGATGAAGTATGTGCTTTCGACGCGGGAAAAGATCGCCTTAACGTCCTTGGGAATTGTGGCGTTGACCTCCGTGGCCGCATCCTCGTAGAGTTCGAGGAACGGAATCGGCTCTTCGGTCTGCGTGGAGAACTTCACGCCCAGGTGCGTGAGCAGGTTCGATGCTGCGGCAAAGAGCGGCTCCACAGTAAACGCAGCAAGTATTTTAGGCATTGTCATGATGGGATTCTTTCTTTTCAGACTGGATTTACAAAATTGACAGGATTGTCAGAACTGGACGCGGCGCGACTGGACGGAACGCGACATTCCGCACGCCCCACGATCCTGTGAATCACGTGAATCCTGTCTGGAAACACAGGGCGAGGAAGATTTGACGGTGGCATTGAGGTAGTTAACGAGTTGCACTTCGTGACTGGTATTAAACGTCGTGACAGCCTTCAACTCCAGTATAAGACGGCCCTCCACTATGGCATCCGCCCTGTAGTCCCCTACGCGGCATCCTCTGTAGTTTACGGCTATCGGGATTTCCTTTTCCACACCGATACCAAGCAAGCCCAATTCTACCAGTAAGGCGTTTTTGTATACCTCCTCAAGGTAACCGGCTCCAAAATGACGGTGAACCGCCATTGCCGCCCCGATAACCTTATAACATAGTTCGTCTATACTCATAATCCTGTGAGTCTTGTAAATTCTGTCTAAAGGCTACCTACTCACATACTCCCACGCGATCAAGTCGAAATTTTCGGGCTTGAAGATGCCCTCGATCTTCGCATCCGACTTCTTCGCCTTCGCCTGTCCGTTAAAGAGATCCGAGAGCGTCTTCTTGATTTCCTTCGGCTTCTTCGCCGCAATCCAGTCCTTAATCGTCTGAGACAACGATTCCAACGCCGCGACATCGCCTTTTGCAATGCCCGCCGGCAAGTACATCTCGGCGAGCCTATGCTTGCGCAGAAAACTGAGGATCGTGCCGGTCGGCAGTTCCTTCCACTCCGCCGGGGCGTTGCCGACAGGCTGGAGCATAAGGTACAGGCGGGTGTACGATGTCTTGATGTCGCCGGGTTTGCGGCGTGGATAGCCCAGCACCGCCACGAGCGATTCGGGCACATTCGGAGAGGCGTCCGCCCCGAGCCTGAACCCGGAGAACACGCCCGACGGCATCCGACTGAACAACTCGCGATTCTTCTCGAAGTAGTCCAGCAGTTCCTGACGGAACACTTCGAGCGAGAAGTCCTCAAGGCCGAGGTTCGACCCTCCGTTCTTCTCCGACATCTCGATTTCCTCGATGCCGCCCTCGGAAATCTGCTGGAGGAGTTTCTGGGTATTGTGGTCGATGGTCGGGTCGTCTTTGACGATCGCGGCAAGTTCCGCGTCGGTCGGCTGCGTTTCGGTGCCCGCGAGACGCATCAAGGCCATGCGGTTGTTGATACGGCTGGTGAGGTTCAAGTACTCATCGTAACTTGTCGTCGGCCAAAAGTTGACAGCGCCGATCGTGTCGTTGGGCGAGCCGATGCGGTCGATACGACCAAAACGCTGGATGAGGCGCACGGGATTCCAATGAATGTCGTAGTTGATCACCAAGTCGGAGTCCTGGAGGTTCTGTCCTTCGGAAAGGCAGTCCGTGGCGATCAGAATGTCGATTTCGTTCTCCAGGAGACCCATCGTCCTAAGCTCGCCGATCTCGCCAACCGTCTGACGCCAAAGGTCGTAATCGACGCTCCATTTGCGCGTGACAGGATCGTAATGCGTCTCGCGTAGCCCGGCATCGACGTATAGATCGCTCCAGTCCTTCTCCTTGTAGAGCTTCGAGTACGAGGCGAAGCGCTGCAGGATGGTCTGGAACGCCGACTGACCGGCGACCTCGAACGGCGCGGATGTCATCACCTTCTGTCCCGTGACGCAGGCGATGCGCCATTCGGGATGGGCTTTGCCGATCTGCCCGTAGAGGTATTCCGCCGTGTCGCCGAAGGTCGTGAACACGATTGCCTTGCGGTTCGGCCTGCCCTGCTTCTCGGACAGAATCTCGACAAGGCGGTCGAGCTTTGTGTCCTTCAGCTCGCCAGCCTCGAAGCGGGTCTGGAAATCGGCAAGGTTGCAGTAGAACTCGTTAAGCGCCTGAATGTCGTTCTCGAGGTCTTTGCGAAAGTCCTGAATCCGCTTCATCTTCTTGAGGTCGATGGTTGCGTCACGGAGCGTGAAGTCCTCCTCTTCCGAATCATCGCCTTCCTTTCCGTCAGGAACGGTGACATCGATTGACGAGTTCTCGCCGTGTTCGAGAAACGCATTGACCTTGTCGAGCGTCTCTTTGTGTACTTTCAGAACCTTGTCGATTGTCGTGAGGCACGAATACCAACAGCTTTCGAGACGCTTCATGAAGAGGATGGCCATCATCTTCACGAGAAACTTCTCGCGGTAGGTGTTGTCCTGCCAATCCTTATCTGTCTTGACCTTAGCTTTCATGTACTGTGTAGGCTGGTAAGCAGTTAGGTTGGCTCTCAACATGGCATCGTACACGTCGGCAATCGTCTCATACGAGCCAATGCTGGCGAGGCCCACGTACTCGTTCGTAGGCTTGAGTTTCTTGGGAAAGCCGAGATCTTCGCCAAGCGTCTTCTCGATCATGTTGCGCGTCCGGGCAACGATGAGCTTGTCGGTAAGATTGAAGAAGTTCGGCGGAAGCGTGTCGATGAAGTCCTTGATCGTGCGGTCTTCCATCTGGCACCATTCGTTGAACCGCGTGTTCGCGGACTGGAAAAGCTGTTCCAGGTTCGCGATCTGGAAGTCGTCGGTGTTGAACGCCGCATTGTCGCCCTGCGCGATGAGCTTGAACTGGTTGCGGATGTCGAGAAGACCGTTGTTGATCGGCGTCGCCGAAAGGAGCAGAACCTTCACGTCGCGCACCTTGTCCGCAACCGCCTTGCCGAGGATCTCGTTCAAGAGCATCTGGTAACGGGAGGACTTGTCGTTGCGGAGGTTGTGGCTCTCATCGACCACGACAAGGAGCTTCGACTGCTTCAGAAGCCAGGAGAGCTTGACGAGGCCTTTCTCCATGCGGTCATCCTGCAAGTCCGTGTGGAACTTGACCACATAATCAAACTCGTCGCGGTCGAACCGCGACCCCTGCTTGCGAAGATACTGCATCCAGTTTTGATCCAGTTTCTTGGGGCACAGGAGGAGCGTCTGGTAGCCGTTGTTCTGGAAATACTTGATGACCGCCAGCGCGGAAAACGTCTTGCCAAGGCCGACGGCGTCCGCGAGAATCGCACCGTTCCACTTGCGGAGCATCTTGATGAGCGAGACAACGCCTTTTTTCTGATAATCGAAGAGCGTCTGGTAGATGGTCGAGTCCTGAAGAAGCGCCATCTCCTTGGAATTGTCGAAACCGCCCTCAATGTCGATGTCGCCGCTGAACAGCTCGAAAAGGATTTTGTAGTAGATTTCCTCCGGCGTGTGCGTCTTCCCGAAGCACTCCTCGATGCGATCGATGAAGTACTGCTTCACGTCGACAAGCGGGGACTTTGCATCCCTGGGGGCGATGTTGATCTCGGTCTTCGCCACATTCTCCCACTGCGTGTGGAACCATTGACGGAGTTGGAGGTACTCGGGGTTCGTACTGCCGGTGTTGGCGAAGTTCAACTCGACGTTCGACGAATCGCGCATCCCAAGTCCAGCCTCGGTCAAGTTCGAGCTGCCCATCACGTAGTAGTCGTGCGTGTCGTCGGCGTCATCCTTGTACACATACGCCTTGGCATGGCAGAACGCGCTGGAGATGGCCTTGACCTCGACCGTCTCACGCTTGAGGAACGCCACGGCGTTCTGCGCCGCCTGACTCAACTTGAGCGTCGCCTCGATGCCGAGGTCGCCGTGCAGGAGATTGATGACGCGGGACATAAAATCGTCGTCGCCCGTGATTTCCGAAAGGACAAGGCGGTACTTGTTGTCCGGCGACAGTTCCTTGTAGAGCAAGTCGAGTCCGGCGATAGTGAAGAACCCTGTCACGATGTCGAGCTGACCCTTGCGACCGGACTCCAGGCTCGTGTACTTCCGTATGAAGTCAAGGACGGTCTTCACTCCGTTACCGGAGAGGTCGCCAATCGCGGAATAATCAATCTTGTTGTCAATAAGCACAGGTCTCTCCTTCCTCAACCAAAATTACCAAGGACAGAATTTACATTCCATATTCATGTTGCAGCATCAAAACAGTCTTTCGCACCCTTTACAAAACATGACGACATACATGGCTTTTCAGCGAAATACGAAAGTCGCTACATCTTATGGTTGCATCTTGCTTGACTACTGCCTCCTTTACCGTTTTTTGGCAGTGGCGCGTATTGTATAAAATACCCGCCCTCCCCCCCCCCCCCCTCCTCCCCCCCTCCCCTCTTCCTCCTCTTTCGTGTTTTCTCTT
>CAZMNN010000049.1:0-18353 GCA_964567665.1 uncultured Lentisphaeraceae bacterium | reverse complement strand
CGCGCCAGCTGCGAAATGAAAGTCGATGTCGGTGTTTCACACGCCGTTTGCATTGGATGGATTATGCCAACCGTTTCACTCAAAAGTGCACTAATTTCTTCTGCCGCCATATTCAGCAGTCTGCACCTTCAGAGGCTTGAAACCATCGTCTGAAACCACATTCAAAAATTCAGATGGCCGATTACCTTATTTCAGTCCTTTCAGTTGCCCAATCTCCTGGGATCAAGCGAGTTTCCGGCGGTACACCCATACACCTTACCCCGCTTAATTGGCAATTAAGATATCATTTTTTTTTTATTGTCAACACCAAATTTTATTCGCGTATTAATGCCTATTTCTTCAATTATTTTTCGTTTTGCAAATCCATTGGTTTACAATTCAAGATGAATGTCATCTTTTATCGCAGCGCTGCAGTTCTGCGAAGGACGCAAAAGTTTTGACAAGATCCACCGGATTGACCGGATTTTTGTGGAGTGGGTGTTTTGTCTCACACGGCGCCACGGAGACACATAGATCTTTTTGAAAGCGCCGAACCGGACTGCGCCCGACACTGAAATGAATTCGTCCGCATCGTAATCCTACGAACTCAATACGGATTTCAACGCAGAATCAACAGTCATGCGTTCAGTATCCGCCAAAAGGCGGCTTCTGTGTTTTCGGTGGAGGGAACAAACCATCTCCACCTCAATCGATCAATCGAGGAATCGGCAAATCACTTTGATTGCGGCAGGGCAAGTTCAAGCGAAAATCCCGGCGGCACATGGTCGGGACGGTGCGCGACGCATATCGCCGCCGTGCGTGGATGCCTATCCAGCCATGCGCCGACTTTGCGAAGGAGCCGTTTCGCTGCGGCGACCCGCAGATTGCAGCACGGCTCATCCAGCAGAAGCAGATGCGGATTTTTGGCAAGCGCCGCCGTCAACTGCGCTTCCGACGACTCGCCGAGGTACACCTGACGCTCTGCGGACACAATGCCTATCCCGGCGCGGATGTCGCCAAGCGCAACACCCTCTGATCCTCGACGTTTACCGAACACCGATATGTCGAATGCGTAGCTGCGCGGCGCATCGCCGGATATCAGCGCAAGCAGCGTGGTCTTGCCGCTGCCGTTCGGGCCTCTGAGCACCCAGCGTTCACCCTCCATGACCGTCCACGAAAAATCCCTGAAAAGCGTCCGTCCGCCAAAGGACACATTCACATTGCGCATATCAACAACCGGCAACGCATCCTGCAGCGGTCTGCCATGCGCCCTTCGCACAGCAGGTCGCCCCATGTCAGCATTCTGCATCACGGCATCAACATCGCCACCAGACACCGCTATGTCTACGCCACGCCTTCTTAGCGCATCGATTATGTCGCGCATCTTACGGCGTCTATCAGGATCAAGTCCGCCAAACGGGTCGTCCAGGACAAGCCGCCCTCCGCACCTCAAGATGGCGCGGGCGAACAGCACCCGGCGCATCTCGCCGTTGGACAGCGACGTGAACGGTCGGCGCATCAGAACGCGCACATCGAGAAGCCGTTCTACGATCCGCTTCCTTTCCGCATACCTCCGCCGCTCTTCCGAATGGTCTGCACCAACCTCAAACGGGTTTATCTCAAACACCGCCTTGAACGACAGCATATCCGCCACCGTATCGCCATCCTCCGAATGGTAGCGGCCCTGAAGCCATCCGCCGCGCACGGCCTCCATCTGCTCCTCAAATCCAAAATGCGTCTCCATGCGTGAAATTGTATCAGACAGTTGCATATGGTACAATAACCCGCCATGAACCTTTTTGACACCCACGCACATTTTCCGGCGGACGAAAACAAGATCCGCACAACGCTCGAACACGCATCTGCCGCTGGGGTGTCGCGGCTCATGGCCGTCGGCGGTTCGTCTGAACTGAACAAAACCGCACTTCTTGCCGCCAAGATAGCGGAAGACAATGTGTCTTTGCCGTCCGTAAGGCTGGCTCTTGGCCTCGACCGCGAACAGGCGTCGGCAGATGCCGGGAGATGTCCGCGCTACGACTTTTCCGCAGCCATCGACAACCGCGAAAAGATATCTGCAATCGGCGAGATCGGACTTGACTTCCACTACGCCCCGGAGACGGCAAAGGCTCAGTGCGACCTTTTCGCCGCACAGCTCGAACTTGCAAAGGAGCATTCCCTGCCCGTGGTGATACACACACGCGATGCCGACGACGCGACGCTCGGAGTGTTGGACGAGAACGACTTCCACAACGGAATCATACACTGCTTCACGGGTTCAGTTTCGTTTGAGCGCAGCCTTCTTGATCGAGGGTTCATGATTTCGATATCCGGCATAGTCACATTCAGAGCCGCTGAGAACGTGCGCGACGCCGCTCGCTACGCACCGGACGACAGGCTGCTTGTCGAAACGGACTCTCCATTTCTCGCACCAGTGCCAATGCGCGGAAACGAGAACGAACCTGCGTTCATCGAACACACCGTACGGTTTCTCGCCCGGCTGCGAAAGACAGATCTGGCCACTCTTGCGGAACTGACCGCCTCAAACGCCGAAAGAACGCTCCCGTGCTTGCGCCAGCGACAATAGCCCGCATACGCGAACTGCTCGCAGAGGCGGCCGTATCGGAATGTGAACTTGAGGAGACATTCATTCTCGGCGGCGGCCCCGGAGGACAAAAGACCAACAAGACCTCCAACGTGGTGCGTCTCAAGCACCGTCCAAGCGGAGTCCAGATCCGCTTCGGCGAATCACGTTCACGCGAAGACAACAGATGGCTCGCCCGCCGAGCTCTCGCCGAAACGCTGCTTGAAAGGGAGCATAAACGCAAATCGGAGAAGCAGCAGCTGATCGAAAAGAAAAGGCGACAGAAACGGCGGCGTTCACGCAGACAGCGCCAAAGGATGCTTGACGACAAACGCGCCCACTCCGAAAAGAAATCCGCCCGGAAGCCGGTGGACTGGTAGTCTCATCGGCGTTTCCGGGCTGTTCTGGGGAATCGCCTCCCCGCAGCGACGCGCAGCGTCAAACGGATGCGGCGGCGCGACCGAGCGCAAACGCCCGCTCGTTGATCTCAAGCAGTTTGGCTTTAGCGCCGGTGAACGTCTCCGCCATCGCCTTGAGCCACAGCTCCTCTGCGAATGGCGTCAGCGCGGAAAGCGCTCCGGCGATGACCATGTTGGCCGTCCGCTCGTTGCCGACCTCTTTCGCGATTCCGGCGGCATCGACGTAGATTGCGCCAGGCAACGCCGTCTTGAGCGAACCGGCGAGATCCGCAACTTCAGGTTGCTGTCCGGAAGACACCGTGACCGGCGTGAGATACACGTCGTTCACAAGCGCCTTGCCGCCAGCCTTCAGATGGGATGCGCAGCGGAGCGCCTCAAGGCGGTCGAACGCCACGAGCAGGTCGCTCTCGCCCGCAGGAATTATCGGCGAAAAGACCTTCTCGCCGAAACGCACACTCGATGCGACAGAGCCGCCGCGCTGAGCCATTCCGTGTATCTCGGACTTCTTGACGTCAAGTCCGGCAAGAGCCGCCACGCGACCAAGCAGATTCGCCGTGAGCAGGATGCCCTGTCCGCCGACGCCGACCAATGAAACATTGAATGTATCCATGATGAAATGCCAACCTGTCTGCGTGATGTCAGTCCGCCGCCCGCTCGACGCTAAGTTCGGGATCGAGTTCCTTGAGCTTCATCTCAATGCCCTGCTTGAGGGTCATCATCGCATACGGACACGTGCCGCAGTGACCGGTGAGCCTCAGCGTCACCACCTTGCCCTCCATCTTCACGAACTCCAGATCGCCCCCGTCCTGCTGCAGCATCGGCCGCAGTGCGTCAAGCATCGCCTTTACCTGTTCTTCAAGCGTCATTTGTCATTCTCCTTGTTCTTGAATCTGCATTTTGAAATCAAAATCAAGTTTCGCCGCCGCCGTCTTTGGCTTCTGCGGCATCCGGCGCGTCTTCCGTCACCCGCTTCCGTTCATCGCGATCGAGCAGATCTTCGTAGAATACCGCTCTCGCCGTCTCGTAGTACGGCACGATCATGCACTGGCAGAACATTCCAAGAAGCAGCTGCTGCATATGCCATACCACGTTAAGCAGGATGCCCCAGCCGATGAAGCTGAGGTTGAAGAGGAAATACCTCATCTTGTTTCCGTGCATCAGCCGACGCGATTCCGCAATGCAACGGTTGGCACTCCAGTCTGGATGATCCACCGCTATGAACTCGGTCATGGAATAGGAAATGAACTTGACTATGCCGGGAACGACAAGCAGAAGCCACCAAAGGGAGACATACAGCCATTTCACCGCAAGAATCCATCCCATCCTCCAGCCATGTCCCCAACCCGAAAGGGAGTGACCGAAAGTCAATCCACGGCGCACCGCCGCAATCGACATGGCCGACTGCCCCCAGACCGAGAACCCGATCGGATACATCACCAGAAGGGAGAACACAAGCGTTGAACCGAGCAAGGGGAGCATTACATCCGTATCAAGGAACAGGCCGATCTCCGGATGTCCGCCGGGCTGGAAGAACGGCATGATCCCCGACATCTCTATGCCGGCGGACAGTATCAGCGAAAGGGGAAGCACAAGCAGTATCACAATCAGGTTCAACAGCAGATACCCAGCCACGTAGCGCAGGAACTGCCTGTCTACGCGAAGCGCCGCCCTTGCTTTCGCCTTGATGTCTCTCGCTCTCAAAACTGTCATAGGGATGTATTATACCAAAACACAGAGGCCACTGTGGCACGGGCTATCTGCACATCTTCGCCGCTTTTACAGAGAAGTCTGCGTAGGCATAGACAGCCAGCCCGAATTTTGCCGCCTTGTCCACAATCTCGCCTATGTTCTCGTGCTTCCCGGTGCGCGTGACATCCGGCGGATCGGATATGTACACCAATATGGAATCAACGCCGGCCTTCGCGACGGCAGACAGGTAGTCATCAGGATAGCTGTCAATGCCAAACGCAGAATGCACCATTCGCGGTGAAAATCCCGCCCCATCCACAACTGATGCGACGGCTACGGCAAGCAGTGTGGACATCAGAACTGTTCCCATGCAATTCCTCCTTTTAGACGAAACGTGAAGGCAACCGGCGAGACGCATACCATCGCGGACGGCATCAAAATCACGCCGATCTTTTTGCCCGCATACGGAATGCTCCGTTCTTCATGTTGTCGTACTTGGTATAGCGAATCGACCGTTCGATGTCCGCCGAGATATCGAGGTGATTGTGCCGTGGACATTGCTGCCAGCCGCCATCCAAGTAGTTGGCAAGCGTTCGTCCAATGACTTCGCCAAAAATCGTTGGCACAGCATTTCCAACTTGTTGGTACTGATCGGCGATCGATCCCGCAAACTCCCACTCGGATGGAAATCCCTGCAAGCCAGCGACTTCCTTCAGTGTCAGGCGACGAAGCGTTCCGTCTGAGAGACGAATCCAGTCCTGGCTTGACGAACCCGTCACAGTACGTGCCGGCTTCGTCTGGTCGGCAATAAACATTCCCTGCCGATACCCCCAATGTCCACCTGGCCGCGTCGCTTCGGCCACGCCTTGGCTTTTCAATCCCTTGCCATCTGGAAGAGTCGAAAGTGCCTGAGCCAACTTCGCCGTTGGCAGAATCCAATGTGCGCGATCCATATCAGCGTTTTGCGCAAGATAATCACCGAGCGTGACCCATTTCTTCATCCTTTCCGCAGCGAACAGGGAGTCGACCGGCGTGGCCGTATGCGTTGGTCGGGGAAACTCCGGCGCGGCTGCAATTGAAGAGCCAAGAATGAAGCAACGGACACGGCGTTGCGGCGAACCATAATCAGCCGCATTGAGAAGTTTCACGCGACAATTATATCCCGCGTCCTGAAACATAGCCAAAAGCCCTTTAAGGACTTCGCCCGGCTCGTCTGTTGAACCTTTGGCCGTGACGAGTCCGCGTACATTCTCAAAAAGAAAGACCTTCGGGCGGATTTCCTTCAGAAGCCGAAAATATTCGTAGACAAGTGTACCACGTGCGTCAAAAATCGAATTCTGCTTCCCAGCGCTTGAGAACGCCTGACACGGCGGTCCGCCAATCAGACAGTCCACGGACTTCCGCCGCCCAAGCATATCACTTGCCGACATATCGCGGATGTCGCCTTGGATGATCTTTGCGCCTTGGAAGTAGGCTCGACCGGTACACGGATTCACCACGCCCTTCGCCTTCATGTTTCGGACGGTCGCACAATAGGATGGGTGAATCTCCAGTGTTGAGAGGACATCGATACCCGCCCGCTCAATGCCGATGTCCAATCCACCGGCACCCGTAAAGATACTGACAGCCGTCATCTCTTAATGTCCCTTCAAGTAATTGGTTAGAGAGCCGATGTCGTGTTCCCAGAACACATATCCATTTTCATTCAGTAACGACTCATATTCCTTTTGCGGAACAAAACCGGACAATACAACGGCACATACGACATCGTCTCCAAAATGGCTTTTCCAATCGTCAAACTTCTCTCGGCACTCCTTGATGCGCTTGAAAGCATCAATCCGAACGCCAATGGCCTTAGCTTCAATCAGCAACAGGCGTTCGCTTTTCTTCAACCGAACAACCAAGTCTGCTTTCTGGACATTCCGCCCCTTGACTCGACACTCACGACTATACTGCCCAGGAAGAAAGTCATCACACGCTGAAACAACGCGGCGCGTTTGGACGGACACATACCCTGCCTTGACGATGCTTTCAGCGACCGTCGTCTCCTGAAGTTCTTTCCGCCAGTTGCGAAATGCCGTCGTTGCGTTCTGATTGGCAATTAGTGAACATGTCCACCTCTTGGCATATTCCTCCGCAAGCGACAAGTTCCGACCTTCTAATGACTCTTGCAACCAAAGAAAGCGTTGGGAGTCAAAGTATTGGTTGATGACACGACAGAGTTGAGGCGCAACCCTTACTAATTTCTCAAAATTAACACCACGGTCAATGATGCCTTCTTCAAACGCATCTGTAGAGGCAAGGCCGACCAACTGCCCCATCTTCATCTGACTCAAGCTCGGCAACATACAGTACCGCAAGATTTTAATCACGCGGCTATCTGAAAGAATCATCTGAGGCGTAATGCACGTACGAAAACCATTTGTCTTCTGAAACACGATGTCATATAAAGAGTCACATTGCGTTGCGGAATCTGAGTACAACTTGCGCGACATCTCGAAAAAAATCTTCGTCTCAAACCGTTCCGCCTTCTCAAGGTTACATTTGATTTCAATATCATGGTTCATAGACAACTTTCCTGCTACACCATTTCTGCGCTCGTGGTATCGCGCTTTTGGGACAAATTATATCAAATCTACGCAGTGCGTTCCTCGCCTCCTCTCTGCGCAACCAAGTCATTTCAACGAAGGCTCACCACAGGCACCCAAATCAGGTTGTTGCAGTGGCACAAGCGTCAATGGCACCTCGGCAGCGAGGATAGCGTGAACATCCATAAAATCCTTTGCCGTCGGAACGCCGATGGCGCAGAGACATTTGAGCACCGCATCTGGGACATCTTAACGTCCCCTCCGAGCAGACGACTGACAGAGATTTCGAATCATGCCTTGAAATGAGGTTTTGGACATGGTCTGAACGCTGCACTTCGGTAACGGCATCGCAATACGCTTTCAACCTTGCGATTATGTCGCTCACATTCGTTTCGTTCAAAAGTGGCCTGTCAAACGAAAGCAAGTACTGGATCAATTCACCGTGATGCATGACATTTTGCGGAAGTGATGTCTTGAATTCGCCCGCTCCACAAAACACGACGACATTGTGAAAATAGCGTGTAGGCAAATCAAGGAGTTTTGCAATCACATAAATGTGCCGCCAATTCTGTCTGATTGGATTCTGAAACTTGTATTTCTTTGAACCGTACCGACCTGCCGGAAAGACTTCAGTCCACTGACGATGCAGCTCACCGCCAAAGATCCAACCGTCATAATCCTTTGTTTCAACGACAAATATGCCAAAGTGCGAAATGACAACATGGTCAACCTGTGTTGTTATGCCGTCAACCGTTGGCAGTACAAGATCATTCAAAACATGATAAGCGTCACTCGGCAGATTCAAAAGACACCGAGAAATTGCGCGTTCACCACCCTTCCCAGAAAGATGAGTCTCAGAAAGATAAATCTCCCGCGAGACAATGGCAATCAAAGCAGCGACTGCTATTGCCAGAAAAATGATGATCGCCATGCCCATCATCATAGCGGACGCCAGCTTTTCTGATTATCCGAGCGCACGAACGACCGATTGAGCGAGTTTGTAGGAGAAGAGTGGAGGCACAGCGTTCCCGATTTGCGTGAACTGCTGTTCCTTCGTTCCGGAAAATGCATACCAGTCTGGGAAACTCTGTAGACGTGCGGCTTCGCGCACTGAAAGCCGACGGCGGCGGCCATCCGCAAGGCGAATGCGGTGCATGTCACTCGTGCATCCTGCCAAGTTACGACAGGTCAGCGTCCGCGCCGGTTCGTCAGGACGAAGGTCGCGTGGACGGCTACAGTGCGATGCCTTCTCATAAGCGGCGATGTAGCGATCCATGGACGGTGTCAGGAATTCTGCATCTTCGGGAATCGTTTCAAGCGTATCAAACAACGCCTCACCAGCCGTCACCTCGCACATCGACTCTTTGGGAAACTTGAATCCACCATGATGCCCGACAATCACGAGCCGTTCACGTTTCTGCGGCACATCATAGTTGGACATACGAACGAGACGGAAATCTACTTCATAGTCCAACACCCTAAATTGTTCGAGAATTGACTTGAAATAGTCAGGATCAAGCTCAGGAAGACCTTTGACATTCTCGCAGACCCAGATTTTCGGGCGAAGCTTTTGAATAGCCGCAACATAGGCCGGGAATCCGTCTCGCACGTCGTCCTTGCCCTTTCGCTTGCCGCGACGGCTGAACGGCTGGCAGGGCGGCCCACCGAGAACAATGTCGGCAGGCGGATACTCCGTCTCCGTCGTCAGCATCTCATTGCAGCACTCGGAACGGAGATTGGCTCGATAGGTTTCGCAACATTCTGGCTTCATCTCGTAGCCGATTGTCTTCACGCCGACACACTCGAAGCCAAGGGAAAGTCCGCCACATCCTGCAAAAAGGTCAATCGCGCAATACGACTGCTTCTTAGGAATCCGCAGCGTAGCGTTCAGGGCGGAAACCCATCCGTGCCCGGCGCGAGACGAGCCGAAAAGAGACGGTTGTGTCATGCGCTTCTTCATGTTGCGGAAGCATGAGGGCCCATAAAACGATCCCCGTTCAAATGAATCATATGATCAGGTTCCTCCGCAATCCACACGTCCGTTTCCCAAGCAATCTGATCAGAGAACCGTTTGTATGTCCGCCGATCCAGAAATGCCGTCAAGAAGACTTTCCCCGCCTTCACGCCAGATGTCATTTGGTTGATCTCCATGAGCCGCGCCTCCGACATCGGGCCGACGGATGTCACACATTCGATGAACACGAGCCAATCCTTCTTCGGCACATACAGAACAATATCCGGCATTTTGTCATGAAGCGTAATCTGAAGCCCAAGACGCCGAAGTCCATCGACATCCTTGATCAGATCACGCTTTGACGTATCGCCCAGATACAGACATCTTGAAGCACAAAGGAAGCGCGGTGCGAATTCCTCAATCACGGCTTTCTGAAGCTGATTGTGCGCACCCGCCGAAAGCGCGTGTTCAAGACCGTCGATATCCACGGTAATCTTGCTGACTCGCTTCTTGGAAGCATATACTTCTTTCAGCGTCTTGTGTACGGAAAGGAACGCGGATAAATTCTCCGACCAGTTCGCCGTACCATACGACCGAAAGAGAGACAATGCTTCGGCTGTCACACGGTAGCGGTAGTTCGGAGAATTAGTCGCCGTTCCGTTGTCTTCGATGATCGCTGCCACACGAAACGAGTGCATGGCTTGCTTGCGGAATGTCTCGCGACTGTTCTCGGCATATCGAACACCACGATAGTTTGAACGCAAGAAAACCATAATATCATGGATGCGCATCCACTCATTCTTCGCAGAAGGCCAAGAAGATGAGGCGGAAAGCCCAAGAAGAGCCAACAAGGCGTAGCAGCATATGTCGCTTTGCTGTTGAAGCGGCATACCCAACAATGCCAAAATATTTTTCACTTCTTGTTTCTTTGCCACTTCTCGCTCCTTCATTGACGCTTTCGTGGCGGATTATATCAAATTCTCTGCACTCCGGTTTTCAATGAATCACTGAAATGGGCTTCTGTAGTTCATTATAACAGCGGACGTTCATCTGAAACCTGTGCTGGGAATTATGCTGAACAGTTCGTCAAATGCGTATGCCGCTGGAATCATTTGAAGCAGATCACGAATGGCAGCGAATGGGTGCGTCGGTGCAAGGCGCACACCGTGGCGAAGCCTGGCGGGCGGCGGCAACTTGACGATGCCGCTCCACGCGCAGCCACAGGGCCAGCATGTACATCCCGTTGGCGAGGAAGAGCAGCCACATCAGCGCCACCGAAACCATGCCCCCGCCTGAAAGCCATACCTTGATCCACATGAACACCTCCACTGCGTCAACGGCGATCCAAAGCGCCCACTGTTCGATTGCCCGGCGAACAGTGAGCACCATCGCGGCTACAGAGAGGATGTTGGTGACGGCGTCGCACAGCGGACGGCTTCCGCCGCACCGGGCAAGAATCCACCAGAGCGCCGCCGTCGCCGACAGGCAAGCCGCCGCAAGCGCCATGCGTTCACGCGAGGAAAGTCTCGTCCGGACAACTCCCTCCTCCGCAGTCTCCGCACAGTTGCGTCTCCATGCCATCAGGCCGGGAAACATCATCAGGAAATAGTACACGTTGAGCGCGAAGTCACCATAGTAGCCGTGCACGTACGACAGATATGCGTAAAGCGGAGTGTTCACCATCCCGAACAGGAAGCACATCGTCTTGCCCTTGCCGGCAAACACCGTGTAGAGCATCCCGGTCACGGCCGCAACGATTCCGACGAGGGAATCGCCACAGCACAGCGAAAGCCCGGCCACCGAGCATACGCAAATGGCAAGCCATGCGACTTCACCCGGCCGCCACGCCATGAACTGCTCAGCCAGCAGTCCGCAAAGGCTGCGCGAAGCGCTGCATTTCATGGCGGCTATATCACGCCTTTGATGCAGCGTTCCTTGATTGTGCGCCAGAGCACAAGGCAGAAAGCCGAAAGCGGAATCGCAAGCAGAAGACCGATGGGCGACTTGAACACAGCGCTCCAGAAGAGGAACGAGAATATTACGCCCGCAAATCCAAGCCCCGTGCTTTTGCCCTGGATGAGCGGCGTTATCGCATAGCCGTCGGCGAACTGCCCCGCAGTCCAAACGCAGGTGACGCCGACAAGCCGCAGGACGCTGCCGCCGTCACCAAAGAACGCAAGCAGAAGCGCAATCGGCAGGAACATGACCGAACCAAGGAAAGGCACAAGGTTGACGACACCAAGGGCGAACCCTATCACAAAACCGTAAGGCAGCCCCACAAGCACAAAGCCAAGACCGTACAGCACACCCTCTATGAGGCATATTATCACCTGACGCTGGAAGAACGACACGAGGATGTCCACAAAGGTATCGATCTGCTTCTCCACAAGCTCCCGCGTCCCGTCCTTCAGGAACGGCATCTGCTTCACGCAATCCTTGCCGTAGAGCCGCGGCTTCATGAGGAAGTAGACGAAGAATATGGTCGTGACGAGCCAGCCAATGATCCATTCAAAATACTTCACAAGGCTGAATCCCGCCCTCACCACCTGTCCGCCGTACTGCGCACCAAGCTGGGAAAGGATGTCGTGCGAAAACCGAAGCGGATCTGTGAAGAACACAAGCGCGGAATCAGGGACGCCAAGCTTGATGAGACCGGGGTGCAGTCCGGGATGGTTCGCCTGCACCCATGCGCTTGCACGGGTCATTATCGTCGGAGCGATTGCGATGAACGCTGAGATCTGCTCAACAAGCGCGGTGCCAGCGAACCACAGCACCACGCCCGCCGGCAGAAGCACAGTGAACGACATCGTGAGAAACGCCAGCGTAGGGTTGTGCATCCGCCGCAGAAACCATCCGTAGTACGGCTTGAAGAACATGGACAGGAACAGCCCAAGAATCACCGGGACGAGCGCAGGGGCGGCAAGATGCAGCATCTTGAGGATCAGCCACCCTATTCCGATGGCAAATGCCGCAACAACCACCACCGCAAGCGATGTGACGCCCGCCGCCGTCCACTTCTTCTGCCTTTCGCTGAGGTCAATCATTTCCCGTCTCCCTTTGGACTGCCGAAATCGAGAAGATGCCCAAGGAGCGAACGAATGCCCCTGTAGTAGAACGAAAAATCGAAGAGAGTCCTCGTGGACGCAACGCGCCGCAGAAGCGCAGAGGGCTGGAGAAAACCGCGATACACATCGCGGATTGCGCACTTGATCTCCGCCTCGCTCGCAAGAGGCGTCTTTGTTATGGCGCGGCGCATGTCATATTCGTCCCAGTCAAGGGTTGTCAGCCCGTCGGATTCTGCCAGCTCCCTGAAGAGGGGCGTACCGGGGTATGGGACGGTCAATGTACACTGGAGCGTGGAGGCCCATCCCTTCGCAAGCATCCGGCGGGCAAGCCTGACGGTGTTTGCGATCTCCGCCGGGCCTTCCCAGGCGTGGCCGAACATGAACGTGAGATGCACGTCAAGTCCGGCAGCGCTCGCCCACTTCGCGCCGTTTTCGATGTCCTCGACCTTCAGGGCCTTAACGAACCTGTCGAGCGTGTACTGGTTGGCGGACTCAACTCCAAACAGCACAAGTCGGAATCCGGCCTTGCGCATCATCCGGTAGTCGGCGGCGGTCAATCGCCCAAACCTCATGTTGCAATCGATGCGCACCTTCCTGTTCAGCCCACGCCTCACCATCTCGTCGCAGAACGTCTTGAGGAACTCGCCCACCGGGAAGGAGCCGGAATCGTCCATGATCTCCTTCACGCCGTAATCCTTCACGAGATGCTCTATCTCATCCACCACGTCAAGCGGCTTCCGCGTCCTGTACGTCGGATACAGCGTAGTCCAGCTGCAGAAGGTACATTTCGCGTGCCAGCAGTCGCGTCCCGACATTATGTATGTTCCGGGGGTGCGGCGGAAGTTGCCGTTCTTCTTGGCATACAAATGCCACTTGCACAGGTCACGGTCTATCCACGGAGCGGAGTTGAGGTCGTGATCAAGCCGGAAGCGCCCGGTGTCCGCGATACCGCCGGCGGGCATCCTGTACCATATGCCCGGCTCGTATTTTGAGACATCGCCGTCCGATGCGACGAGATTGCAGAGAAGGAAGTCCCAATCGCCGCCGGTGAGGATGAAATCCACCGGACACTTCTCCATGGATTCGCCGGGCATGGCCGTGACATGGTCGCCGACGAGGATGTACCGGGCGGCGTTCTGCGACGACGCCTCCTTCTGTGCGGCAATCCACTTCCAGTGCCGTTTCACGACAGGCGTCTTCGTCTCCACGACCACGTAGTCCGGACGAAACTCGCGCAGCCGCCTGTCGAATTCGTCAGGCGAAAGCTCTTCCGCTATGCCGTCGAGCCACAGCACTTCATGCCCGGCCCCCTTCAGCATCGTAGCGGCAGTCGCGGGGACGACAGGGAAGATGTACGTCGGACGCGAAAACCACTGAAACTGCCTGTTCTGCGAAAGGAGCGGAACGCCCTTTTCGCTCGGCAACGGCGGATAGCATATGGCGACTCTCATATCCCTTCACGCTCCGTCGAAGATCACCACTTGTAGCCGAGACCGAGCATGTAGCGGAGATCGGAGTGCTTTGTGCCTTCGCCGACCTTGCTCTTGTAGTCCCACTCGATCTTTCCAATCAGCTGCCAGTCGGCCAGAAACGCATACGTGAAGCCGATGTCGCTGTCGATCAGGTAGTTGTCCGCCCAGTCGCTGAGTTCGGGATAGTACGCGAAATTGTGCGTGAAGTTCAACCCGGCAAGCCAGTTCGGATCCCACACGAGATGGTGCGCGTAGCTGAACGCGGCATAGTCGTCGTCCAGCGACGATTTGAAGCGCTCCTTCACCCACGATGCGCCGACTTCCTGACTGAAGCTCCACTTGCCGAGACCGTCAAACATGCGACCGTCAAGCCACTGAAGACCGAGACCGGCGCCGATGCGGTAGCGGTAGTCGAGGTTCATGATGCGGTCGTACTCGTATTTGCCGTTGACGAACCCGTACAGGAGCGATGTCCAGAAATGGTCTTCCTGCGCCTGCGCCTCAAAGCGGTTTGACGTCTTCTGCTTATCCTCCTTCGTGTCGCCGGACTGCGCAAAGTTGTACGAAAGCGAACCGGTGAAGCGATCCTTCTCCCAGCGGCGGGAGACATCCGCGAACAGCGACACCGCTTCGGACACCGAGTTTCCGCGAGCTGCCGTCGCGGAGAGGTTCACGCTGCCGTGCCACTTTTCTGGTGTGGGGTTGACGGACTTCACCTTGTCCATGTCAAGCGGCTTTCCGTCAAGCGTGAAGCCGCCATCGCCGCGAGCCACAACACCCGTTTCGATTCGCTTGTCCGTGAACTCCACGGGGTTCGCCTTGTCCGTCGTCATCGAGACGATGTTCGCCTGCTTTATCTTGATGTCGCCTACGTCTTCCGAGGCGAAGTCAACGGTTCCGCCCTCGATGTGCTTGACCGTGCCTATGAACCTGGCGCCGGACTTCATCACGATCACGTCGGCATTCGCAACAAAACCAATGAAAAGCGCACACGCGCATATCAGGACAGTCTTCATCCTTTTCATTCCACTCCTTTGCTTTAAGGAGGGAAATTCTACCATAATGCTCCGGCAAATGCCACAACGCCGCCGTTGCCGCATACTGGCGGGAGCAGAAACCGGCTTCAACGCAAAACCGCGCCGACGCGTGAAGCTTCCGCCCTGATTTCGTACATCCTGCCCTGCACTTCCTTGAACGTCTGCGTCAGAAGCGCATAAGGCTCATCGAGTTCGTTCACAAGCCCATAGTTGCAGTCCTCGCCGCCGCTCATCTTCCAGCGTCCCATCGGCGGCTCGTCAACCCAGCGGAAATGCACGTATCCGACGATTTCAGGAATCGAAAGCATGGTCTTTGCGAAAAGAGCGCTTGACGCCGCCCGCTCCTTCTGCGTCGGGACGCGCTGTCCTGCTCCAACCTTGCACGGACACTCGGTGTCCAACGCAGGGTAGGACCACTCCGTGATGATGATCGGACGCCGCGCAAGGGCATACGAATCACGTATCCGCATCTGTATCGGACGGTGCCCCGTCTTGAACCCTTCCCGTATCACTCCCTGCTTCAGGTCTGCCGGCGGATACGTATTGACGCTCATCACATCGTTCCACTTGCCGCCCTCCTCCCATGCGATGGCCGGCGTGGACATGAATCCGGCAAAACGGCATCCAAGCAGAAGATGGTTCGGCGCGGCCTCCCTTACCGCAGTTGTCGTGATGCGGTAGTATTCCCTGGCAATCAGGCGGACAAAATCCATCTTGACCGACATCGGCACGTCGTTCGAGACCGCCAACCCGCGATCACGAAGAAAGCGGTCGAGCGCCTGCCGTCCGGTATGGTTTGGCGGAAGCTCCGTCACCGCGTTGTACAGCCCCGTCTCCGTCCATGTATCCGGCGGTGTCGTTCCACGCCACACAATCTCGTTATCCGTGTACCATCCGATGATCCAGGGATTGTCACGCTCCCTGCCGCAGATCTCCGTCGCCTTCCGCCTGCAGTGCGCGGCAAAATCCGGATGGAAGACGTTCGGGAAGCGCAGCACAAGCCGGGTCTCTCCGTTTGTGCCCACGGTGGAGAACGAATCCCCAAGTTGTACGACCCGCGCATGGGCAAGGCCCGTTCCGATCAGTCCATCCACCGGACGATCCCACGTGCTCACAGTGTTGAAGTTCCATGAGAGAAGCCGCTTCGCCGAATCCTTCGCCCATTGTCTACGGTTCTTTCCGTACTTCGCCTCAAGCGTCCGGGTAAAGAGCGAATATCCGCGCGCCGGACAGTAGTCTCCAGCCATCTGGGACGGCCCGTTGTTTCCGGCGAGGAAGAAGCCATGTCCGCCTGGCGTCACAAATCGCCATCCGCCTGACTTGTCCTGTTCCACGCGAAAGAACCCCGTCGCCTTCGAAACAACGCTGGTGTCGCACACAAGCCCCGGCAGCTCAGCCGCACCGCGAACAGACAACATTCCAGCAAACGCAAGCAGCAAAATCGTCTTCATCTCAACTCCTCCTCATCTTACAAGTACACACATGCCAAGCGGATCCTTGCCCACCTCAAGGGTAAAGCAGTCCAGCTTAAGCCATGTCTGCGTCGTCGATGGATACGCCGCATTCAGTTCTGTCTTCCAGAGAAATTCATTCTTGCCCGCCTGCAGAACACCCGGCGAAAGCTCGACCGCTATCGGAGCGCTGCGCATCTCCGGAAAGTCCGGCGAACAGAGGCGGCGAAACCGCTCGACGCCATTCACGCAAAGCACAAGGTCATAGCTCTGTGCGGGGAAGTCCACAGGACGCGACTTCACGGTGAACCTGCGGCTTGCCGCATCCGCCGCCGACACATCAGCGTACAGCGTAAGCGTCCGGGATGTCGTGACGGACGACCGTACGGTTTTCCAGCGGTTGCTTGACAGTTCGGTGACATGGTATGGAATCGTTCCATGTATATAGTTCACGTCAACTCCCATATCATCCGCACGACCATCCTCCCATCCGACACGCCATGATCCAGATATCTCAATCAATGAGAATGACATCAATCCATCCCCTTCGTCGGTGCGCGTCAAGGTCAGCTTATGCATCCCTTCTGCAAGCATCGCCGACGAGACGAAGCGCGTTGCCTCAGTGCCGGCAGCAAGGCGCATCGGCCTCAAATCCGTTCCGTCTATCTTCGCAGCGATCGTGCCGGCCGCCGAGTCCGACGCCGCTACAATGCGTACGAGCTGGGGAAGATTCGTGCAGGTGTCATGGACGTTGAACGGGATGGCGATCGTCCTGCCAGCCTCCACGCCCGAAGGGAACGAAGCGACGTCCTGCATATCCACGCTGACCTCCGTCACCGCACCGGTGGTGGAACCGGTGAACACATCCGCTCCATAATCGCGTGAGCCAACGGTCAGGACGGAAGGAAAACATCGCGAAGACTCCAGCAAGCCCGCAGCGCCAAACGCCTCTTCAACCTCCGCTGTCGTCAAAACCCTGTCCCAATACGCCATCAGCTGGAACGAACCACGAACGGGAAAGGTCCCGGACGATACGCCACCCCATCCGTTTGGACAGCCTACATATATCGCGCCGTTCAACGGAATCTGGCTTCCACCTTGAACCGGGAAACTTGCGCTGTTCCATGCGAAGCCAGACATTCCCGGAGCCTTTACGCCAAGCCGCATCGTACCGTTGCTCATCGACGCCGCCATCTCCACCCATGTGCCGCGCAGCGTTCTGCACACGTCATTTGTCGGCGAACCGAACTCATGGCATGTACTTCCGTTGTTGCACAGAAGCGCGAACCTCTCCGTTTTGGGATAATAGCGCACATAGAAACTTGAACGCTCCGCAGCACTGCCGCCACCAACATAACCAAGATCGAGAACCGCAACGAACTCCCTATTCGACGGTTGCGTTTCATCCATGCGGAAACGAAGCAGCGTGGTGTATTCATTCGTGGCGACATATACCGGCAGTTTCAAATCGTCCTCCTTCACGCCGGGTGCGCCGTCAGATTTTACGCCGTCGGCCTGCGAGAGATAGACGACCCTCTGATCGCTGAAGGTCAATCCGCTTGTGGCGCTTATGACTGTCTCTGAACGGTGGAACACTCCGCCGTTCCCAGTCCGCAAAGTTCCGCCGTGCGTGGAAGCGTCAACGATTGCCGCATGACGAATGTCTACAAGTTCTCCATCATCGAATACACCGTCTGAATCGATGTCGTTTCCGCCCATCCACAACGCAGCGCAGTCACGCCATACGTCGCCATGCACAGGCGACACAGCACCGGACAGCATCAGGGCGATCACAGCGCCCAACAAACCTCGGCAACGCATATGCATACCAAACCACTACCTTTCTGCCCGGCGCAATTCACCGGAACACGAGACATCACGCCCGGAAAGACGAAACATTCCGCTCGAAGAGGCCCCACCCCTTCTTGTGGATGTGTAGGATATCAAATGCGCATTTTTTTTTTCTACCGCAAATTTTCGCCGTCCCTGCCACGCATCGCAGGGAAGACCCTTGACCGTCACCGGACGGGCGGCGTCTCCAGCATGTTCGCCAAATACTCCAGACGGTCGGCGGCGTAGACCATGCAGTTCACCCAGTCGCTGCCTTTGCGCGAGTCG
>CAZMNN010000048.1:0-18996 GCA_964567665.1 uncultured Lentisphaeraceae bacterium | reverse complement strand
GGTGGCGGCGATATTCACTCCTTTTTCAAGGCGCGTCGCCGCCGATATCAAAGACCGCTTTCCACGACTTCGTGGAAATTGCCGCCGATTATACCACAATCCCCCCTTCGCGTGAGGGGAAAAATTCTCTGCGGACTTTACTTTGATAAGTGACACCGTGGACTTTACTCGTAATTTTCCTTAGTGCCTATCTCGTGAACTGCCTGGTTGGCACAACAGTGCTTTCTTCGCTTTTGGGCAAATGAAGGTATGGAAAAAAACTACACGAGTTTGCAAACTCGTGTAGGGATGGGCGGGCACACGGGCCGCGGTATGTCTAACGAAGAGATTGCCGTGCAGACAAAATCGTCCGTCACGGCGCAATCGCGAATATCACAGCATCCTCAACATTGGGCATTAGGACGCAGACATCGTCACTTGCGAATCGTCTTCGCGAATTCGTTGAAGAAGATCGGATAGTCCGACGTGAAGTGGTCGAAACCAATATCCCACAGACGCTTGTGGACGTCCGCGTTCTGTCCCTCAGTCCACGTCACGGTCTGCGCCGAAACGCCATGCTGATGGAGCAGTTCGATCGCCCGTTTGAGGAACGGCGTGGAAGGACAGAACGGATCGGCTTTCGAGAGATCAGTGCGAACGTGGATCTGCACCTGATCGATGCCGTCGAATCCCATCGCGGCCATCTCGTCTAAACGCTTCTGCACGAACGCTTCAGTCTTCGCCACGTTCTCCGGGCTGTTGTCACGCGGGAAGTTGCCTAACCACACCATTGAGCGGCCCTTTGGAGCGACCTTGCGCCACGCCACAACCTTGCGCCAGTCAGGCGAACAGTAATAGGTCTGCTCGATGACGCCGAATTGACTGGCCAACCGCGCCATCTCCGCCGGCGGTGCCCCCTTCTCGTCCACGTACAGCAGACGTTCCGGACGCCCCCGCATGGCGGCAAAAACCGTCTCCATCGTCGCGATGCGCGTCGTGGCGTATTCCTTGCCCAGATACGAACCGGTGTCGACATCGCGAACCTGATCCCACGTCAGCTTGTGAACGGGCGTTGCGGCAAATTCGGGGGTGATGCCCCGACCGATACGTCGGAAGTTGTCATCGTGCATGGCAATGGCCACGCCGTCCTTCGTCATCCGTGCATCGGCTTCGGGCGCAAAACCCATGCCCCAGCACCAGAGGAATGTTTCCATCGAGTTGTCCGGCCGCGTGTTCGCGCCGCCGCCCCGGTGGATCTGGCAACGAAACAGCCCCTTTTCGCGCGGAATCGGCGTCGGCTTCGCCCATTCGCCCGCAACTGCGCCCAACGCCGCCGCAAACACACATACCATCATCGTCTTTTTCATCTGCTCATTTCTCCTATTTGTGTATTCGCAAAAATCTACCGCTGTCCCAACTCACCCGTCCGTCACAAATCCGGTTCACGTCCCGTGCGTTGCCAGACACCCAGCACCTGGTAAAAGGTCAACGCCTCTGCCCACGCGACTACCGCCGCAACGACCGCCACGCCCATCACGCATACTTTTTTCATGTTCCCATTTCTGTTCGTTGCCGTTCTCATATCACCAGTTCTTTCCTTTCTTTTTATGCAGCAATTATAGCATCATTTTTTTTTTCAATACCATACCGCTGTCGGCAGTGAGACGGCTGAATTCAGGTTACGCCGGCGGCTATGCGTTCGGCAAGTGCGGTGCGGCGGGCATTCACCGTATTCGTCTCGATCGCCTTCGACGCCGCCCACTCCGAGCCAATCACAAGCACGAGCCTTCTGCCGCGAGTGATCGCAGTGTACAGAAGATTGCGCTGAAGAAGCATGTAGTGCTGATTGTGGATCAGCACTATCACGGCAGGGTATTCGCTTCCCTGCGACTTGTGTATCGTCGTTGCGTAGGCGAGAGCAAGCTCATCAAGGTCAGCGGACGAATATTCGACGGGGCGCCCATCAAACAGAACGACAAGTCTGCGGTCTTCCGGCGAAACGGACTCCACGAACCCGACGTCGCCGTTGAACACGTCCTTGTCGTAGTTGTTTCTCAGCTGCATCACCCTGTCGCCCTTGCGGAAAAGCGTCCCGCCCCTCTGCACCGCCTGCCCATCGGGATTCAGCCGTTTCTGAATGAGCGCATTCAAGTTCTCCGTGCCAAGCACGTTCTTGCGCATCGGAGAAAGCACCTGCACATCCGTCATTGGATCCATGCCGAACTTCCTCGGAATGCGCGTGGTCATGAAATCGAGAACGAAAGCGAGAGCTTTTTCCGGATCACGCTGCGGAATGAAGTAAAAGTCGCTGTCGTCGCCTGCGGGCGGCAGTTCAAAGCCCTCTCCGGCGTTGACGTGGTGCGCATTCCTGACTATATATCCGGAGTTGTCCTGACGGAATATCTCGGTCAGACGGGAACAGGCGACTGCGCCGGATGCGATGAGGTCGCGGAGCACGTTCCCCGGCCCGACACTCGGCAGCTGGTCGGTGTCGCCGACGATGATCAGCGTCGCCTGCGGCGGAAGCGCAAGCATCACGTTCTCCATCAGCCTTATGTCGACCATGGACGTTTCGTCGAACACGAACACGTCGCCGGCAAGCTTGTTTGATGCGTTGTAAGTGAATTCGTGCGTCTGCGGATTGTACTTGAGCATCCTGTGCAGCGTCTGAGCCTGCATTCCCGTGGATTCGGAAAGCCGTTTCGCAGCCCTTCCAGTCGGCGCGGCGGCGACGACGCGGATCAGCGGCCTACCGCTCCTGTCCGTCCTTGCGCCGTATATGTCCACCAGCGCCCGCACAATCGTCGTCTTGCCTACGCCAGGGCCGCCGGTGATTATGCTTATCTTGCTCATCAGCGAAGTGCGCACTGCGCGTTCCTGCGCGGGCGCAAGGCGGAATCCGGTTTTCTTCTCCCACCAGGCCATTGCGCGATCCGGATCTATCGCGTCGAACGACTGCCGCGCCTTCAGCATCTCCAGCACTTTTGCGGCGACGTTGCGCTCGGCGCGGTGCAGGTCTGAAAGGTATATTCTGCGCGGAGACTCCGCTTCGCCACCCGGATGTTCCGCGACGACGCGCATCTCCACCTCTTCGTCTTTGAGCGCCGCAGCAAGCCGCTCCACCGAAATGTCCACCAGTCCGTTGGCATGGAGCAGAAGCTCCGGCTCTGACGTCCAGCAGTGTCCGCCGTCATCGGCCTCCGTTCTCAGAGTGTGTATGAGAGCCGCCCGTGCCCTCTCCGGCGCATCCTTCGCCATGCCTACGGACATCGCTATCCTGTCCGCCGTCGCGAACCCGATTCCCCATATGTCGCGGCACAGACGATACGGGTCTGACTTTATGATCGCTATCGAGTCCTGCCCATATCTCCGGTATATGTTGATGGTCTTGGATACGGATATGCCGTACGTCTGCGTGAAGATCATTATCTCACGCATTGCGCGACCCTCCACCCAGCCTTTCTTGATCCGCTCTGCGCGAGCTTTGCCGATTCCCGGCACCTCCGTCAGACGCGCCGAGAACCTGTCGAGGATGTCCAGCGTATTCTCGCCGAACTTCGCCACTATGCGCTTCGCATATTCATGACCTATTCCGGATATCACGCCGGATGCGAGATAGCGCTCGATGCCGACGTTTGAATGTGGCGTTGCGCATACGATGGAGGCTGCCTTGAACTGACGTCCGTGCTGCGGATCCGTCACCCATTCGCCGGTTGCGTGGAGCTCTTCGCCCTCCCACACCGCACCGCAAGTCCCTACTACGACAACCTCCTTGGGCTTGACCCGGAACTTTCCGTCATCGCCGCACGACACCTTAAGAACGGAATACCCGTTATCGGCATTCCTGAACACGATGCCTGTCACCGTGCCGTCTACAGTATCGTGCGACGTTTCGGCCATCGTTGACGGCCTCCGCATCAAAGCGGCTTCGCGTCTGTCCAAAGCCTTTCAAGCGCGTAGTACGCCCGCGCCTCCGGCAGGAACACATGCACCACGATATCCACGTAGTCCACCACGATCCATCCGCTCGCCGGATCTCCGCTCACGCGGTACGACGCCACCCCTGCGTCCCTCATCGCGGCCTGTACGCCGGCGACAAGAGCCTTCAGGTGCGGCGCAGCCGTCCCGGTTGCGATGACGAACGCATCCGCAAAACCGGATGTTCCGCGCACGTCATAAGCCTTTACGTCCACCGCCTTCTTGTCGGCAAGTGCGGTCTTCGCGACCTCTACCTGTTCTTCGATTGTCATCTTTTCCTCGCACTGCCCGGCAGAAGCGGGGCAACCTTCACCTTTTCGACTATCTCGGCGGTCACTTCCGGATGGGCCTTCAGGAACTCCATGGTAGCCATCGTACCCTGTCCAAGCTGTTCAGTACCGTAGGATATCCAGCTTCCGCGCTTCTCCACCACGCCACGCGCAAGGGCTGCGTCAAGGACGGATCCCTCCCACGATATGCCGCATGTATAGAGAATGTCGAACTCCGCCTCCGTGAACGGCGGCGCGACCTTGTTCTTCACGACCTTCACGCGGGTGCGGTTGCCAATCACGGTTCCGCCGGCATCCTTGATTGCACCAATGCGCTGCACCTGCAGACGGCAGGAGGCGTAGAACTTGAGAGCCTTTCCGCCCGGTGTCGTCTCAGGGTTGCCGAACATGATCCCGATCTTCTCGCGCACCTGGTTCGTGAAGATGCACAGCGTTTTCGTGCTTGAAAGCACACCGGTGAGCTTGCGCATCGCCTGGGACATGAGACGCGCCTGAAGCCCCATGTGCGAATCGCCCATGTTGCCGTCTATCTCCGCCTGTGGCGTAAGCGCCGCAACGGAATCCACCACGATCACGTCAAGCGCTCCGCTCTTGCACAGCTGCTCGCAGATCGAAAGAGCCTCTTCGCCGGAGTTCGGCTGCGAGACGATAAGCTCATCGAGGTTCACGCCTATCTTCTTCGCGTAGCCCGGATCGAGCGCGTGCTCCGCGTCGATGAACGCCGCAGTGCCGCCGTTCTTTTGGGCATTCGCCACCACATGAAGCGCAAGCGTGGTCTTTCCGCTCGATTCCTGCCCGTAGCACTCCACGATGCGTCCGCGCGGAAGCCCGCCTACGCCAAGCGCAAGGTCGAGCGAAAGCGCACCCGTCGATATCACCGGAATGTCGGCATGGGCATGGTCGCCCAGCTTCATTATCGAGAGTTCACCGAACTCCTTGCGTATCTGCGAAAGCACTGCGTCAAGCGCCGTGTTGGTCTTCTTCACCGCTTCCGCTGCCGTCTTTTCCTTCTTTTCAGCCATTGTTTCCCCCTGCGTAGAGTTTTCCAGTGTTCATATTACGCCTTGCCGCCGAAGAAATAGCGGTTCGCGTTGTTGAAAGAGATGTCCGAAACGATCTTGCCCAGCCACTCCATGTCGTTTGGGATTTCGCCGCGGGCAACCTCGTCCCCAATCTTGGCGCAGAGGATGCGGCGGAAATATTCGTGGCGCGTGTACGAAAGGAACGACCTCGAATCCGTAAGCATACCGACGAAGTTGCCGAGGCAGCCAAGGGCCGAAAGCGCCTCTATCTGCTTTTTCATGCCGTCCTTCTGATCGAGGAACCACCATGCGCTGCCAAGCTGGAGCTTACCCCTGTCCGGCCCCTTCTGGAAGCACCCCATCAGCGTGGCAAGCATTTCGGTGTCCTTCGGGTTGAGCGAGTAGAGAACCGTGCGCGGAAGCGCATCCTCCTGCTCAAGACGGTCAAAGAGGCGCGAAAGCGAAGCCGTGACCGACCAGTCTCCGATGCAGTCGAATCCCGTATCCGGCCCGATGAGCCTGAACATCCTCGTGTTGTTGTCGCGCAGACAGCAATAGTGCAGCTGAGCGGTCCAGTTAGACCTTGCATCCGCCTTCAACCCCTCGAAGAGCCAGGCGCTCTTGAACTTGAGGGCCTCCTCCGGCGTGGCCGCCTTGCCTCCGCGCATCTTCCTGAATATCCTGCGGAGTTCGGCCTCCGTGTACGGCGACGCAAACACTTCGGTCAATCCGTAGTCGGATATCACGCATCCGGCCTTCTCGAAGAACGCATGACGCTTAGCCATCGCCTCCACGAAATCATCGTATGTCTTGACCGGAATCCCGGCGGCGGCGGAGAGCCTGTCGATCCATGCGTTCCAAACCTTGACGTCCTCGACCTTCGCCGCCTTGTCCGAACGCCATGCAGGAAGGATCTTCGTGCCGAACGGCTTCTTTGCCATCGCAATGTGATGCTCAAGCGAATCGACGGGATCGTCGGTGGTGCAGACGACGCGAACGTTGGACCTCTTCATCAGGCCGCGTGCGGAGAAGTCCGGCTTCGACATCCTCGCGTTGCACTTCTTCCATATCTTCTCGGCAGTCGCGCCGCAGAGCCTGTCACCTATGCCGAAATATCGCTTCAGTTCAAGATGCGACCAGTCGAAGAGCGGATTCTTGACAAGCACCTCCATCGTCTCCGCAAACTTGACGAACTTGTCGTGCCAGGATCCGTTGCCGGTCACGTACTTCTCGTCAACTCCGTTGGAGCGCATCTGCCGCCACTTGTAGTGGTCGCCGCCAAGCCAGACCTGCGCGATGTTCTCCCAGCGCTTGTCCTCGGCGATCTCCGCCGGCGGCAGATGGCAATGGTAGTCGATGATAGGCATCTTCTCCGCATAGCCATGGTAAAGTTCCTTTGCCGCCTTTGTCGAAAGCAGGAAATCGTCGTTGATGTAGCCCATCGTTTTCTCCTTACGTGTCATGCCGCAATTATACCATAAACCGAATCAGCGGTATGTGCGCTCCACGCGGTTTCCGAAGGAGCATATTATGTCGTACGCATGGGTGCCCTTGAGTGCGGCCCAGTCGTCCGGCGTCACCGCGAACCTGCCGCTGCCGCCGAGAGCCGTCACCTCGTCACCAGGACTCACCTCACCGGCCTTCGACACGTCGACAGTCGTATAGTCCATCGAAATGCGCCCTATCACCGGACACGGTCTTCCGTTTATGAGCACATGGCCGCGATTTGTCAATGCAAGCGGCAGACCGTCCGCATAGCCCGCCGATATCGTCGCAACCTTCGTCGGCTTCGCAAGGCACCATGTGCGCCCGTAGCCGAGCGTGGTGCCGGCAGGGAGAAGACGCACCTGCGCGACACGCGTCTTGAGGGTCAGCACGGACTCAAGCTTCAGTGCGCGCCGTCCGTTCGGGTCAAAGCTGCCGTGCAGGTTGATGCCGGTGCGCACAACGTTGAACGGCGGCTTTCTTGCGGCCGGAAAGTTGTTGATTGCATCGGATGCGGCGATGTGCACCTTTCGGAACGAGATTCCGTCACGGGCCACATCCTTCAGAATCGCCTTGAAGACGGCGATCTGGTCGTCGGCAAAGCCGTCCGCCGGATCGTATGCTGTCGGACAATGCGAGAAGATGCCCTCGCAGTCGAGATTCCTGAACGCACAGACTTCACGTATCACACGCGGCGCATCCGCCGCAAGTATGCCGAGCCGCCCCATTCCGGTGTCTATCTTGAAATGCACCTTCGCCCTGCGTCCCAACTTTCCCGCCGCCGCATCGATCAGCTTCGCCGTCGGCACGTCGATGACCGGCAGCGTCACGCCGGCGGCGACCATCGGCTCCACCTCGTCCGGCAGCACCGAGGACAGCATCTGAACCGGCTTGCCGAACGGGAGAAGCTGCACTGCCTCATGCGGCTCCGCCACGCCGAATCCGACGCAGTCCGTCTCAGCAAGCGCAGCGGCGTAGCGCTCAACGCCCAGACCGTATGCGTTCGCCTTCAGGACGCACATCACTTTGGCCGGCTTCACGGCCTCGGCGATGCGGCGGTAGTTGGCGCGGAGACGGCCGAGATCCACCTCAACCCACACGCGTCTGCTCAAATGGCACTTTTCTTCCATAACCTTTCTTTCAGAAAATCCAGTCGCGCACCGCCGTCATTTCGCGCCATCAGCCCATACGCTGTACACGACCGAGACTTCGGCGGATGCGACAGGTTCGGAAAGCGTGATCGCGTATCTGTTCGGCGATACGCGGTTGGGGTTGTCGATGCGCTCCTCTTCGATTCGCCAGCCCGCACCCTTCACTGACATCTCGACTTTCGCCGTCAGCGTCTTTCCGTCCTTCTGCGGAACGGAGAGCCGGTATGTTCCATCGGCAACCTTCGTGAGAGTACCTGCGGTGATCACCGGCACGGAGAACCTGCCGACGCCTTCGAACTCAACCTTGTCCGTGACGGAGACGCGCTTCGCCGCCCGATCGTACACAAACGTGCGCACCAGGCTTTTCGTCTTCGCCTCGCCTATGTCGTACGCGCCGAGGATGTCAAGGACAACCGTGTCGCAGTCCCGTGAAAACAGCGTCTCACGCATCTTACCGCCGAACTTTCCGCCCTCCTTCTGCAGTACACCGTTCAGCACCGGGACGGGATGTCCGTAGGAGTTGATGATCTTGTTTTCGTACCGGCGGGGACTGAAGGTCTGCGCCGTGTACACGGTGCCGCCGGGATCGCCGGAGAGCTGCCTGTCACCGATGAAGAGCGCGTAGGTGCCCACGTCGTTATGGTTGTGGAACTCACCGTTGTCCCCGCCCTTCACCCCAAGGCGGAACGGCATTTCGCTCTTGCCGGGACGCATTACGTACATCTGCGCTATGGGGAACGCAGACCTCTCCGGATACTCTGCGGCCGGCGCCGGCGGCACCCGTTCCCACTGTCCGAAATCAAGCAGCGTCACCTCCGCCACGTTTCCGAAAAACGGTCTGCGCACCCTCGCCGCTTCCGCAAGCGGCATCTCCGGCCAGATGAGATGCCCAAGCTGCTGGACAACCGGCGAGAGTCTGCCGCCGCCGTCGGCTATCGGTGCGCCGTCCATCCCGGCGATCAGGATGCCGGTACCGTACTCCATCACCTTCTTCGCCTTTTCGGATGCACAGAAGTCGACCTTGCCGCCAGTCGCCTCACGCACCGCAAGCGCAAGCGTCAGAAAGTTCCCGTAGCCGTAGTTCCAGTATCCGATCCCCTCCGTGCAGTATCCGTCGTCGTAGAATCCCATCAGAAACCCCGGAACGGATCGTTCCGCACCCTCGACGAACACTGCGCGATCCATGCGATCCTCAATGACCGACAGAGCAGCCCGCGTCACGCACGAATGGCACACTGCCGTCCAGTTGCTCAGATTCTGGAACCACCACATCGGTTTGCATCCATCGCGGTCCGCCGCCGCGCAGACGCGGCGCATTGGCGCGAACACGCGCCTCTCAAGCTCGGCGCACATCCTTGCAGACACGTCCGCCGGCAGGACGCCTTTGAGCGACGAAACCGCCCATGCGCACGCCGCAGCGCGGTGCGCCGCACCAAGATCCACGATCATACCCTTCCCGAGAAACGTCTGCTGTCCGTAGTCATGCGCCGGCATTACCCAGCTGCGCTCCGAGCATATGGCCTCCATGTACTCGATTATCTTCGGGAGAAAGCGTCCCTTGTTTTCGAGACATTCGCCGAACACCAGATCCGTCAAATGCGCGACGCGGGCGCCGTACGGTTTCTCGTAGTTCGTGCGGTTGCCGTTGCCGGGAGTGGAGAACTCCAGATAGAGCACATCGGGGCACTCCGGAACAGGCTTCGACAAGATTCCTTCGGCGCGCTTCAGCACTGCCTTCCCCTGTGCGGTCGCCGCCAACCGATCCCATGCCGCACGATCGGATATCCGCGCCCCAGGCGCCGCCGGCTTCTCCGGAAGCATCGCCGCCAATTCAGCAATGCGCGACTTGCTCTGCTTTACGAAAGGCGGAGCGGACGGCACCGCCGCATGGATTTCCGCAATTGCCGCAAAGCAGAATGCCGCAACGGCAACCGCTTTCGCCGATATCAATGATGTGTTCATGGTTTGGTGTCTCCCGTTATGTTGAGATTGAACTCATTTGCCGACTTCTGTGGGCTGCGACGCTTTCGGTTCGCGCACAATCCGCCCGAAGAGATTTGCGTACAACGCTCCAAGATTGAGACGTGGCTCCTTGTCCGACTTCAGTCCAGGCCACAGCGGATCGCCGTAGGCACCAGTGCTTCCGAGGAATTCCACCCATGCCGGACGCATCGCATCCGTCGCACCCCACGCCGAAGCGGAAAGCGTGAACGTCACTGTCGCGTCACCGTTGGCATCCTTGCGCACGGATGACGACACAACCTCGTGATCCGGCGATACGCGGTTGCGCCAGTCAACAGGGGCGACTCTGCCGTTCGGCCAGACCGCCACACCCTTGTACCAACTTACGCCTGCAGCGTCGATCGTGAACATACTCACTGCGCCTGTCCGCTTCCCGAACGCCAGCTCCACGGTCATGTCGCCGTTTTCCTCGTCCGTCATCCTGAACCGCAGACCATTTTTCATCTCCGTCCATTCACCGGTGCGGCACGACGGCGCATTTTTTTCAAACGCGGAGTCGGGATACGGTCTGCCGGACTTCACTGCGGACATGATGCGCGAAATCTGCGAACGGGTATCCTTGAGTTCCCCAAGCCGCCACTCAAGCTTCGCGGGGTGGTACTGGTGCGCCTCCGCCTCCGAATGGAATCCAAGGCGGGAATCGTCTTTCGCAAGAGGGATGAGCGCCGCCGTTATCTGTTCTTCGTCGGAGACGATGGAATCCATGCGACGCAACGACGAGAGCGCAGCTTCGGGATTTCCGCGCACCCGGCTCTCGTACAGGGCCTTCGCCCGTTCAGCATAGAACTTGATGATGTTGCAGCCGCTCATGAACTGAAGCTCCAGCGCCTTCATCACGCCTATGTCCCGCATCCGTTCACGGTCGCCGCTCCACCGCGCCGCAAGGCCGTCAAGCACATCCCTCCCGTTCGCGTCCCGTATGCGGACGCCCCGCGCCATGCGTCCTGCGAGAATCACCGCCTCGTCGATGGTGTGGTTCTCCAACGCTTCACCGATCGTATCGCCGCTCGGTGCATCCTGCGGCTTCCAAGTCCGTCCAAGCGGAAGCATTCTCACGTCCGCATGGAGCGGCCACGCAGGCCCTGCATGGAACGGGCCGTAGTACTGCATGTCGTTCGAGAGCGGATACTCCGCGTATGCATCGGAGAACCTTTTCCATATGTCGGCAACAAGCGCGGCGTCATCGCCCCAGGACGGCGCGGCCAGCTTTCTCAAAAAAGTCGTCTCGTCATCGGAGAAGTCGCTGAACGCCAGCTCTCCGGCCGCCATGTTCATCACGCCGGGATAGTTGCCGAAGTACCAGCACTGCAGGACGGTCGAGACGCCCGCATCCCTCATCGCCCTGTACTTGCGGTAGAGAAGCCCCGGCACCGGAACGAACGGCACAGTCGCGACTTCATGCGAGTTGCCGACCTGTATCTTCGCGCCGATGCGGCATCCAGACTGTTTTCCGGCATCCGCCACCGCCTTGAACCCCTCGGCCGGCCCTACATACGACAGCCAGTAGTCGCCCCCGTTGCGGCAGCGTCCGACCTGCTCCTTCACTGCGCCGGACTCGAAGTTGTACGCAAACACAACACCGTCCGGCACGTGCCTGGCGCACTCTGCGACCCACGCCGCCCGCTCCTGCTGCACCTGCGGCTGGTAGAACCAGCTTATGTACTCCGCATCCGATCCGGCGGATCGGATACCGCGCATGATCGCGTCTGTCGTGTTCCGGTATATCTGCCACGGCTCAAGGGATGCGCAGCGCCGGCAGCTGCTGCGTCCGTTGCCGCGAACGCCTGTCACGCAGTCTATCTGCGAAAGGCATGTAGTCGGCCGTTCACCGTGCGCAATCATCATCATGCCGCCAAGACGCGGCACATTCCGGAATATGTCCCGAACCGATTCCTCTATGTACTGTCTCGCCTTCGGCGTTGCTGGACAAAGCACAGCTCCGCCCCATCCAAGTTCAGTGCCGAACATCTCCGGATGTTCGCGATACAGGGGATCGTCTATCTTTACGACCTTCGGCTCTATGCAGAACATCCAGGTCTTGATTCCGTACTTCAGACACCGGTCGACAGTCCTGCGCAGCTTTGCAAGTCGCCTCTCCGCGTCCGGCGAACGCTTCGTGAACGACGTCTCCGCAAGGTCGCGCCACTCGACCGTCAGCCACAGCCCGTTTATCCCTTCGTGCGCAAGGCGGTCGAGATACGCCTCCGGGTAATAGTCCACATCATCCATCAGCTCGTCGTGGTTGAGCGGCGGACGCTTTATCGGGCCGAAGAAGCAGCGCGATATCCTGTTGCGCACCCATGGTTTGCGTACGCAGCTTTTCAGGTCTCCGGCACGGACACGATCCTGATAGTGGTACACAGCCCGGCGCAACCCCTCGTCATCCTCCGTCGTAATCGTGACTTTGCCGTCCGGCCTGACGTCTATCCTGTAGCTTTCGTAGCCGGCAACCTTTCCGCGCACGAACTCGACATCGCCGGTGGACACAGGCTTCAGCCGTTCAGGCATGGCCAGCTCCTTGCGGAATCCCCAGCTCTCGATGCCGGGATATGGCGGCGGCTCGGCGGCGCATACGGTCAGCGTACAGGAGAGAATCGCAAGGCACAGCGCCGGAAAATGGTTCGGAATCGTCATGTCGGCTATTATACCACACCGCGCATCAAAAGACGAAAGGCCGTCCCGGCATGGGACGGCCTTTCCTGTCGGTGAACAGACCAGGATTACTCCTCTGTCTTGTTCTCCGCAACGATCCAGACCTTGAACGGCACGAACACGCCTTCGCCAAGATCGATCTTCGCATCGTACTGCCCGACTTCCTTGAGCTGATCGGGGAGGTCGAGCTGAGCGCGCTCGATCTTCACGCCGCGATCGGCCTCGATGGGCGCGAGCAGGTCGGCGACCTTCACGCTGCCGTAGAGGGACTTGCCGTCCTCCTTGACCTGCGCGGAGACCGTCACGGAAAGTCCCGTGAGCTTCTCGGCGACCTTCTCCGCCTCGGCCTTGCGGGCGGCGCGTTCGGCGGCGCGCTGCTCCTCAAGCTTCTTGAGGCGGCGGCGGGAAGCCTCGGTCACGGGAGCCGCAAGCCCCTGCGGAAGGAGCTTGTTGCGGGCGTAGCCCGGAGCGACCTTGACGATTTCCCCGGCCTTGCCGAGAAACTTGACGTCAGCCATGAGCATAACTTCTGCTGTCTGCATGGTATATCTCCTCCAATCAGGCCATGAGGCCCATGTTGCGAGCGCGGCGGATGCCCTTCTTGATCTGGCGCTGCTGCATCGATGTTACGCCCGTGACGCGGGCGGGGATGATCTTTCCGTACTCGGTGACGTAGTTCTTAAGAACCTCGACATCGTTAAGGTCGATCTTGTCTGCGGCGGGAATCGCCGGACGACGACGCGCGAACTCCTCGCGGTCGGTGCGTTCTCTCTTCTGGTAAGCCATTGTCTTGTTCCTTTAAACTTGTTTACGGGTCAGAACTGCTGATCGTCTTCGTCGTAGCCGGCGGGGTCAGCCTCCTGCGGACGCAGCATCTCGCCGGTGAGGCGGCTCTGGTTCGGCGCAGGCTGTGGCATGAACTTCACGGTTGCGGCACGGATCTTCAGCTTCTGGTGCTTCTGTCCATCCTTTTCCCACGAGTCGGACTGGAGACGCCCCTCGACGAGAACGGAGCGGCCCTTCTTGAGGTACTGCCCGCAAAGCTCGCCAAGCTTGTCCCACGCATCGACATCGACGAACGTCGGGATGTCGATGACGTTCCCGTTGCGATCCTTCCGCCGCTCATTGAGCGCAAGGGAGAACCGGCACACCTTGACGGCGTTCATTCCGACCTCCCTGACGTCTGGGTCTCGCGTCAGGTTGCCCATCACTATGACTCTGTTGAAGGATGGCATGGATGCGCTCCTTTATTCCGCAGACGCGGCAGCTGCCTCGTTCTCCTTGCGGGCCTTGAGTTCCGCGCGCTTGGCGGCTGCCTCGCGCTGGGCGGCAAGCTTCGCCTCGCGGCGGTCGTCCACCGCAAGGATCTGGACGCGGAAGACCTCTTCCACGAGCCGGTAGCGGTTGACAAGCTCCTTGACCTTGAGCGGATCCATCTCGAAGCGGACGAGTGCGTACACGCCGTTCTCGCGCTTGTGCATCGGCCGGGCGAACGTGCGCTTGCCGAGGATGTCCTGCGACTCGATCTTGCCGCCGAAACGCTCAATCTCCGCAACAGCCTTCGCGAGGCTGCCCTCAAGGACATCGTCCTTGGCGTTTCCGGCGAAGATGTAAAGACCGTCATACTTTTTCATGTTCAGGTTTCTCCTTACTTCTTATCTTCGGTCTTGGATGCTGCGGCATCCTCCTTGCCCTTCTTGATGACCTCAGGCGTCTTGGCGCCATCGGCCCCTGCGCCGGGCTTCGCCGAACCGTCATCGTCCGGAGCCTTGATCACCGCCACGGCGAGTTCGCCGCGCGTCACGGTCGTGAACTTGTCGCCAAGGCTGAGATCGCGCACGAAGAGCGTCTGGTCGAGATCGAGGTTCGTGACGTCCACGTTGAACTTCTCCGCGATGTCGGTGGGGAGGCATTCGACCTCGACGGAACGGAGAACCTGCTCAAGCACGCCGCCGCCGATCTTCACACCCTTGGGCTCGCCCACGAGGTACACGGGCACAACCACTCTCACCTTGTTCGTGAGCGACACTTCGCTGAAGTCGGCGTGTATCGGGGTTCCCGCAATCACGTCGTTCTGGACTTCGCGCATGAGCGCCGGCACGTCGCGGCCTTCCATCTCAAGCGTGACGAGGAGCTGCTTGCTCGTATGTCCACGCATCGCCATCATGAACTCGTGCCTGGAGAACTTGATGAGTTCAACCCCGCTCTTGTCCATCTTCATCACCGATCCGGGAACGAGTCCCTGCCGGCGCAGACGGCGGACAGCCCCCGTACCCTGCTCGGTACGCACCTCCGCCTTGATCTTTACCTGATCCATGTTGTATCTTTCTTTTCTTGCTTCCGCCCTCTCTCGCGCACACGCGCTACCCCAGGCGGGAAATTCATTGCGTCTCTCAGCGTCCGCCCGGCTCCGTGAAGAGCGAATTTACGCTTTCGTCCTCATGTATGCGCCTTATCGCCTCGCCGATGAGCGGCGCGACGGAAAGCACCGTGAACTTGAAAGGAAGCGCGTTCACGTCGAAGCCCTCGCGGATGGCGATGGAGTCCGTCACCACAAGCTCGTCGAGCTGACGCTCCTCCACAAGCCTCTCCATGCCACGCGGCGTAAGCGGGAAATGCGACACGAACGCATGGACGCTTCTCGCTCCCTGAGCCTTGAGAAGCCGAGCCGCAGCGCTCAGCGTCCCGCCCGTCGCGGTCATATCGTCAATCATCACAACGTCGCATCCGTTCACGTCGCCGACCACGGAGAACGCATCCACGTCGCTGTCCCCGGTGCGCTGCTTCGCGACAATCGCAAGACCTGTTCCGAGCTTGCGGCTGTACCCGTACGCCGTCTTTGCGCCGCCCGTGTCGGGCGCAACCACGATCGGCTTGGCGAATCCGCAGGAGCGGATGTACTGGAGAATGACAGGCTCGGCGTGGAGATGATCCAGCGGAATGTCGAAGAAGCCCTGAATCTGGTTCGCGTGAAGATCCATCGTGAGGACGCGGTCGGCCCCTGCCGTCTCAAGCAGGTTCGCGACAAGACGCGCCGTAATCGGCACACGCGGCTGATCCTTGCGATCCTGGCGGGCGTATCCGTAGTACGGCAGCACTGCGGTGACGCGGGCGGCGCTGCCGCGCTTGAGCGCATCCATGATCACGAACAGCTCCATGTACGCCTCGTTCGGCGAGGGCGATCCGGACTGTATCACGAACACGTCGCGGCCGCGGACGCCCTCCTGCACCTGGCAGAAGGTCTCGCCATCGGGGAAGTGCTTGATGTCGATCTTGTTCAAGGGACGGTCAAGATACTCGGCAACCTTCTTCGCGAGCGGCAGGTTCGCCGTTCCCGAAAACAGCATCAGTTCATCGTTTCTGCGTTTCATCTCTAAAAAAACCAGTATGTAAAATCCTTTGAAAGACGCATAATATACCAAAAAACGGGTATGGACGCAAGGGGGCGCATATGGTATAATGCGCCCCGTTTTTGCCCGGTTGTGTAATGGTCAGCACAGCGGCTTTTGATGCCGCTTGAGGAGGTTCGAATCCCCCCCGGGCAACCACACCCGCAAGTGCGTTCCATCCACTTTCTCCGTGGTGTCTGCGGCAAATGCCGTTGGCCGGTCACTTCACCGAATAGCGCGTCGCCTTCACGAGGTTCTTCCAGAGTTCCGCCGGATTTTTCGACCCAACGATCGCCGCAAGGCTCTCTTTCTTCCTGAAGGATTCGCACAGCATGGCGACAAGCCGCAGATAGAACGCGCTCACCGCGACCGGAATCACGCTGAACACAACGACATGCACCTTCGAACCGTCGGCGTCCCAGACGATCCCCTTTTCGGAAACGCCGAGCGCAAGCGTAAGCCCGCCACCCTCCACGCCACGCACGTGCGGAAACGCAAGGCCTTCACCCATGGCTGTGGAAAGCACGCTCTCGCGCTCCATCGCGGATTTCACGAGCGATTCGGGATTGGAGACGAAATGGTTCTCGGACATCGCCGCCGCAAGCTCCGCGATTGCGTCCTTCGGCGTGTCGGACTTCAGGACGGAAACCATCAGCTCCTCGGCGGAGAAGCGGCTTATGCCCGTCTTGCGGGGTTCGCCGCGCACCGGCTTGCCGCCGATGTACTTGGGGGCATCCTCCTCGGCGTTGAACAGCATCCGCCCGCAGGACGAGCAGGCCTGTATCGTCTTCGCCAGACGCACCTGCTGCACCTGCGAAATCGGCAGCCTCATCCCGCACACCGCACAGCAGCCGTTCGACATGGGCGCCATCACCAGGTGATCCTTCTTGTACAGACGCTCGTAGAGCGCCTTGGGCTGCGGATCGAGCTTCTCGACGAGTGCGTCGATCGAATCCGAAAGCGCATCCATGTGGGAGCCGTCGCCCGTCTGGTGGTGTTCATCGCGTGTCAGGACAAGCTCCTGCAGCTGGTTGAGCAGATTTATCTGGTTCTTCATAGGTTGTTGTTTTGTTGTACGATTCAATTCGACGCGCCTTGCACATACGAATCCGCAAGGCTGCCGACAATCTTCACGAAAGAGGAGTGGGCGGCGAAGAAGCCGTCGGAGAACCTGCCGGTCTGGACGAGTCCGGCTCCGGTCAGCAGCCCCACGATGACTGCGCCCTTCAGCAGCCCCACGAGAGCACCGGCCATCGCATCCATCGGCTGCGGAACGAGGAACGATACGAACCTCGCCACTATGCGTCGCGTCAGCCCGAACACAATCAGCGCGACGACGAAATCGGCGACAGCCGCCATGCTCCTCTGGGCGGCCTGTCCGGTCACCCAGTTCCCCGACGCGACCATCTCATGAAGCGGGGAGAATGCCAGATACCCGACCACAAGGGCGGCGGCGATTCCGGAAAGCGAACCAAGCTGTCCCGAAAAGCCCCGGAACAGCCCGGCGACGGCGAAAAACGCCGCAACGGCGAACAGCACCCAATCTAACGCCGTGAGTTCCACTTACTTCAGCTCGCTGAGATATGCGGAGTAGAGTTTTGCCTCGGCGGATTTCCCAAGGCGGCGGAGTGTCTGCACGTACAGCTCCAGGGTGGGCTTGCACTCGTAATCGTGCGCCAATGCCTGACTCAGGAATTTCTCGGCGCGCATCGGACGTCTGCTGTTGAGTGCGGCACGAGCCGCGGTGCGATACGTTTCCTGCGAGTTCGGGCGCTGATCGATGGCATCCTGAAACGCCGTCATGGCTTTGTCGATCTCTGAACCGCCCTTCGCCCTCGCGCAGATGGACTTGGCGCAGTTGAACGCTGCGGCATATGAAAGCGGGTCCTTGGCATATGCCTCGGCGAATCTGGCCGCAGCCTTCTTCGCATCTGTTTTCGCCAATGCCTCGCCTTCCGCAACAAGTTTTGCCGCAGCGGCAGGATCCCTCGATGTCGCCCCAGGCTTGGACGCCATCTTTGCGCGAAGCGATTCGCGCAGTGCGGGAATAACCTCATGCACAATCGCCTTCGCCCGGCCTGGATCCTTCATCAGACGCCCCGCCATCTCGAACTGCTCCTGTGCTGCGTCCTCAAAGCGGTATGTGTCGCGGTAAAGATGTCCGAGATGGTATCTTGCGGCGGCATTGCCGTAGTGAAGGCGCAATGCCCGCCAAAGCGCCAGTCGCGCATGGTCAAAACGATTTTCAGATATCTCCATTACGGCACGCGCCGACAGGGCGCGCGAACGGATGTCGGCAGACAGCCCTGCCGCTCCGGCAACGTCGTCAAAATCCCTTTTCGCCCGTGCATAGTCTTTCGCAAAATATGCGATCTGCCCGTCGACAAATCTTGCCTCGGCGGATTCCGGCATTATTTCAATGGCAGAATCCACGGCAGCCCTTGCCGCATCGAGATCGCCAAGCTCCATGTTCGCGACGGCAAGCCTGATGCGCGCCACCGCGTTCGTGGGATTCTTGTCCGCAGCGGCCTTGAAGCAGTCCACCGCCGCACGAAGATCCTGCACGGCGTACGCAGCCGTCCCCCGCTCGAAATCGGCCGTCCCGTCATCCTTCCCGCAACCGGCGACAACCGCAACAACAAACACCGCAAGTATGCAACTTCTCATGATGCGCAAATTATATCAAACCGCATTTGACGATTCAACAACGCTCGTTCGTAATGACGGCCAGAAAGTTGTAACATTTCGTGGCGCAGTTTCAACCATGCCGATCCACAAAGAAGCAAGGACAGCGTCACCATCTCCATGGAGATGGCCGCCCGCCGGGCGGGAACAAAGCCCACGGCGTCTGCAGATCTGGTATGATTGCATCGACAAAAGAAACATACCGAAAGGCAGATGCCGTGAGCAGGAGGAAGCATGCCATAAGAAAGGCTCCGTACGCGCATCTCGACTTCACGATGCGCCTGGCGCTACAGGCGGAGGATCTCGGAGCGCCCGCCGGAGGCGGACGACCCCGCGGAGCTCG
>CAZMNN010000047.1:0-19376 GCA_964567665.1 uncultured Lentisphaeraceae bacterium | reverse complement strand
GAAAGTTGTAATATCTCGTGGCGCAGTTTCAGACAAGGGGAAACCATGCCGATCAACAACGCACACGTACGCTGGGACCTGCGCATATCCGTTTGGTTCTTCGCGCGGCGGCACCGCCGAAACCGGCGGCAAAACCGCAGGTTTCCTTTTCAGTTCGGCTGAGCCGGAGACGAACTCCCGCGAGGGGCGAACAGCGCCGCAGCGACAAGCAGCACCGCAGCGACGGTGATGCACGAATCCGCCACGTTGAAGCACGGGAAATGGTGGGCTCCCCAGTGAAAGTCAAACATGTCCACCACAAACCCAAGGCGAACCCGATCAATGAGGTTTCCTATGATGCCTGCATAGAGAAGGTTCTCGGTGATGAATCCCATCCAGCCTGAAGAAAATACGCTCCTGCGCTTCCAGAGAAGCAGTGCAAGCGCAACTGCGGCAAACACCGCCAACGGCCACACCTGCCCTTGAAGCATCCCCCATGCGCATCCACGGTTCTCGACATACGCCAGATTGAAGAAGGAACACACCGCTATCGGCGAACCGCCGCGAAGCCGCTGCAACGCCCAAGCCTTGACGACCTGATCGACAAGCAGAAGATTCGCGACAGCGGCGCAGGAGAAGACAAGCCGACGCATCAGATGCCGGCCTTATTCGACCTTGGACTCCATCTCGCTCTGACACTCCATGCACGTGTGCGCAAACGGAAGGTGCTGGAGACGCGCCTTGCGGATGAGCTGTCCGCAGATGCTGCAGATTCCGTACGTGCCGTCATCGATCTTGTGCAGAGCCTCATCGATCTTCTGGAGCGTCTTGTTCTGCTCGCCGACCTGTCCGAGGTTCTGCAGACGCATGAAGCTGTCGCTGCCGTCCTCGTCCTCGCCCGCACGGTCGATCGTCTGCTCCAGCGCATTGGTCTTGAGCGTAGCAGCCGCACCGACGATCTGCTGACGGTGCGCGATGAGCGTCTTGCGGAACTGCGCAAGATCCGCATCCGAAAACTTCAGCGAGGTGCCGCCCTTCGTGCGGGACGTCGGGCGCTTGGAAAGCTTCACCGCGCCGTCTGTCGCCTGTTCAGACTTCTTGATGTCCGCCGCGAACTGCTCGTCCTTTATGGACTCGGCGAACGCAAACGCAAAATCCTTCGCGTTGTTCTCGAACAGCTCATCCTGCTGTGGCGGCGGTGCGGACTTCACCACCATCTTCTTCATCTTGGGAGCGGCCTTTTTGGACTTCTTCGGCTCAGCCTCCGCCACTGCGGGCTTTTTCGCCGCAGGCTTTGCGGTGCTCTTCTTCGCCACGGTCTTCTTGCTCGTTGCCATCCTGAAACTCTCCTTTATCCCTTGATCCAATCCTTCAACTCCGGCGAAAGCGGCTCCACGCGCAGAACCTTCGCCGCGATTGCGTTGCCGTCCGCGTCAGAAAGCTCAACATCATCGCCCGGCTTGCGTCCGAGCAGATTGGCGGCAAGCCTTGTGCCGGAGGATATGATGCCGAGCGACGGTTCGTTGTCCCATTCGCCGAGCACGACATACCGACGCTCCTCCTCGCCGACCGAGAGAATCGCCACCGTACCCATGCGGACCTCGTCCGCTTCGACGTTCTCGAAGAGGGTGGGGACAACTTCGTCGAGATCCTTCTGCATGAGAGACTGCTTCTGGAGAAGTGCGCGCTGCTCGTCCTTGGCGTACTGGTACTCGGCGTTTTCGCTGAGGTCTCCGTAGCCGCGCGCGAACTCGATGCGCTTCGTGTTCTCCGGCATATCTACGGTTACAAGCTTCTCGTACGCGGCCTTTCTCTCGTTGTAGCTGCGCTGCGACGTCACGCGCTCGACAGACTTCTTCTCGACCTTCTTCACGACATGGGACGCAAGGACCGGATCAAGCTTCGTCATGCGCACGGTGATTGTGCGGTGCGTCGCGGGACTCCACGCCGTTGAGGCCTGGAAGCGTTCGAACACCTGGATCTTCTCGTTCGTCGAAAGCCGTCCGAACGTGTCCTCAAGCCACGCCTTGTCCGCAAACAGGCGACGGATCACGTTCTGCATCTTCAGCGTCTCACCCGCCTGACGTCCTTCGCCAAGGGCGATTGCGTGCTGGAGGATTGCCGAAAGGGCCGGCAGCTTGCTCCACTTCTTGAAATCGTCGTAGCGGCCGAGCACACAGGTCACAAGCGTGGCCGGCGGATGCGGCATGTTGAGAAGAGCTGCGACAGCCTCCTCGCAGTCGGCGTCGTTGGAGAAGAACTTGAGCGTCTCAACCAAAAGAGAGAAGCACATCTTCGGCAGCGCCTCGAAAAGCCGGTGCTTCGTCTCCTCGCGGTTTTCAGCAGTCAGGAAGACCACGAGGTTGCCGATGTCACGCGAAGGAAGGTCACGGGCTGCGGCGAGGTATCTGCCGCCCTCCCAGAGGTAGTTGCGGCATTTAGACGTCGGCGGCGTCTCAAGATTCAGGGCGTCCACGCAGAACGCAAGCCTTGCGTAGAGGGCATCATCGACGCCACGCGCACCCTTGAGGGCAAACTCAAGCCTGTTGGAGAACTTCTCCTTGGCCGAATCGTCCAGCGACTTCATGCGACCTGTTCCCTCAAGCTCCTTGATTGCGGAGAGAATAGACTTTGGATCCTTCATCTGCGAAAACGCGATGAACCAGCTGTCCCCGTACGTCTCCGCAGACGCCTTAAGGTGGATTGGCTCGGCTCTGCGCACCGGAATCTCCACGACACGCTCCTTCTTGAGGTCAGTGCGCGCACGTTCCCAGAACGCCTTCCAGTTTGCGCTCTTGATGAAGCCCTGCTTTGCGCACTCCTCCTCAAGGCGAGTGACAGGCATGTCGCCGAAGCACCTGAGCATCTCCTTCACAAACTCGCCCGGCTGCTCCCTTATCATGGCATCGACACGAGCAGGATCAGCTGCGGCAACGACGAGGATGTGATCCTCCGGCGCCACGACAAGCATTTCGCAGGCTGCGTCGAACGTCAGCTGATGCCCCTTGCGCATCTTGAAGTCCACCGTGATCTTGCGGTAGAAGTAGTCGAGACGCTTGATCTCCCCAAGCCCCCATGTGGCATTCAGCACACGTGTGCCGGGCGTAAAGGAGATGAGTCGCTCAAGACGGGCGAGCGATTCAGTGAGCGGACGCGTCCCGAACCCCACCGAATCCACAAAAGAAAGAAGAAGGCGGTCCTTGGTCGCCTTCTTCAATATCTCCCGCACACCGGCGGACTGGAGGTTTGTGGTGAGCACATCCTTGTTTGCATTGACGATGTTCAACGCGCCGGCAAAGTCCTGCGCCTCCGTCTTCAGCTGGAGTTCCGTCGCAAGGTCTTCCATCTTCCTATCCGCCATGGCTTCTCGTCCCTTCTGAGTTGTAAAAACAATGGGGAGGGAGTATATCATTTCCGGCCGGCATTTGCAAGAAGCAGAAGCGTATTCCTGCGTATCTCCGGAGGCATTTCGAGATGGTATCTCATGAAAAGACCAAGAAAGCGCAACGCCGCCGAAACGTCGCCGTCCTGAAGCGCACCGCCTTCGCCGGAAAGCGCAAGCAACGCCCCATGCGAAAGCCGTACGGTCTTCGTCCCTGTCCCGACATGGCCTCGATCGATCGCGAACGGCACAGTCTCCATTGACGGATCTGCGCCGGAAAAGTCCGGAGCCAGCCCGGCGAGGGCAAGGAATTCGCGTTCAAGGCAGATGAGCGAGCGCACCGCCGCCGGATTGTCGATGAGGCCGTCAAGCGTCCGTTCGAGAAAGGCGAACCACCCTTCCGCCTCCGGACTGTGCGGACAGTGTTCGCGGACGAGGTGGGCGGCGTACGACGCAAAAGCCGTTGCACGGTAATCGCCCCGGATGTGTTCGCGCATATCAATGCACGAAACCTCGCGTATCGCATGGAGTTCGCCCCGCGCCCGTGCGTAGTAGACGAGTTCACACGAATAGAACAGGTCGTACTGTCCAAGAAACATGCTCTTCGGACGAACCGCCCCCTTGACCACCGTGACAACGGGGCCACGATCCGGCGTGAGCCAGGTCGTGACATGGCTCGTGCGCGACCATGGACGGATGTCGAGAACGATGCCGCGTGTCTTTACCGTCTCGCCCGCCATCGTCAGCCTCGCGCAAGACGCCGATGCGCGGCGATCCTCATTCGTCTATTCCGTTCTGGTGCGCAACGAGGGAGGCCGCCCCGTACATCTTGCGGAGCTTCGGCTTCTCTATCTTGCCGGTGGGATTGCGCGGAACAGGCGCGAATATTATTCTTCTCGGCCGCTTGTAGCGCGGCAAGTCGAGACAGAAGCGGTTCACCTCGTCCTCCGTGAGCGTCATGCCGTCCTTGACCTCGATGATGGCGGCGGCAATCTCCCCAAGCCGCTCGTCGGCAAGGCCGATCACTGCCACATCCTTGATCTTCGGATTCGCGCGAAGGAAATCCTCGATCTGGACGGGATAGAGGTTTTCGCCACCGGTGATTATCACGTCCTTTGCCCTGTCCACAAGATAGATGAATCCGTCGCGCACCTCGGCCATGTCGCCGGTGCGGAGCCAGCCGTCATCTGAAAGTATCTCCCGCGTGGCCTCAGGGTTCTTGTAGTACTCCTTCATGACGCCTGGTCCTTTGAGCGCCAGCTCGCCCACTTCGCCGGGTGCGACCTCGGTGCCGTCAGGACGCAGTATCTTCGTCTGCCAGCCATATCCTGCGATGCCTATCGCTCCCACATGGTCGATGTTCTCTATTCCGAGATGCACGGCTCCAGGTCCGGTGGACTCCGAAAGCCCGTAGTTCGTATCATAGTCGTGGTGCGGGAAAACCGTCTTCCAGCGCTTTATCAAAGCTGGTGGCACAGGCTGCGCACCGATGTGCATCAGCCGCCACTGGTCGAGCCTGTAGTCGGACAGTTTCACATCCCCGCGCTCCACGGCATCAAGTATGTCCTGCGCCCACGGAACGAGAAGCCACACGATTGTGCACCGCTCCTCGCTGACGCAGCGGATTATCCATTCTGGCTTTACGCCTTTCAGAAGCACGGCCTTTCCGCCGACGAGAAAGCTTCCGAACCAGTGCATCTTCGCGCCGGTGTGATAGAGCGGCGGGATGCACAGGAACACATCGTCCCGCGTCTGCCCATGGTGGTTCTGCTCGACCTTGCATGAATGCATCAGGCAGCGGTGACGGAGGATTATCGCTTTCGGAAACCCAGTCGTGCCGGACGAAAAGTATATTGCCGCATCGTCATCTTCGTGCAGCGTCACGTCCGGGGCCTTCGACGAACAGTATCCGACCATGGTCTTGTAGCTGACGTCGAAGCTGGGGCAGTCGTCCCCGACGTAAATGCCGAACTTGATCTTCGGGAGACGGTCGATGATCTGCTCCACGCGTCCGGTGAACTCCGGGCCGTGCACCAGCACATCCGCGTCGGCGAGTTCAAGGCAGTACCTAATCTCGTCCGCCGTATACCGGAAATTGAGCGGCACCGCCATGCATCCGGCCTTCAGGACGCCGAAGTATATCGGCAGCCACTCGATGCAGTTCATGAGCAGGATCGCCACCTTGTCTCCGCGCTTCAGCCCACGGCTCAGCAGGAAGTTTGCGAACCTGTTCGCCTTCTCGTCGAACTCCGCCCATGTCATCTCGCTGCGGAACGCCTCAAGCGGACTCGACTCTATCAGCGAATACTCCCGCCACGTCGTGTTCCGCTTTTCAAGCTCCTGCGGATTTATCTCGACGAGAGCGACATCATTCGGCCACTCACGCGCATTGCGCTCAAGTATCTCAGTTATCGTTTCCATCCCTGACGCTCCATTGCAGGATTCAACAGACCTATCTCCGCGAAAAGACGAGCCGCCGCAGCGAAACTTCGCAGACGGCGGCGAAACCGTACGGGAGCGGAAATGCACCCCGCTCCCGCAAAGGCCGGACGTCACTCGTCGGCGCCGTAAAGGCCGTCAAGGGCGTCCGCCATCATCTCCACGGCCTCCTCTAGATGCTTTTCGCTCATCGAAAGCGTCGGCAGGAACCTGACCACGTTTCCGTGTGCGGTAAGCACGAGAATGCCCATGTCGCGGAACGCCGTCACGATCTCCTGCGGATCGCCGTCCACGACCATGCCGACCATGCAGCCAAGACCGCGCACATCGAGAATCTTGTCGTACTTCTCAACGAAGCACTTCAGCCCTTCGCGGAGAAGCTCGCCCTTGCGCACCGCAGCCCCAAGGAGATCCTCGTCCTCGATTATCTTGATCACGGCCAGTGCGGCGGCGGACGCAAGCGGGTTGCCGCCGAACGTGGAGGCATGGGCGCCGGGGGTGAAGACGTCCGCAAACTTTGCGTTGGAGACGAGCGCACCCATCGGGACGCCGTCAGCCAGCGACTTCGCGACGGTGAAGAGGTCGGGCTTGACCGAATAGTTCTGCCAGCCCCACCACTTGCCGGTGCGTCCCATTCCGCACTGAACCTCGTCGCAGATCATGATGATGTTCTTCTCGTCGCAGATTGCGCGTACGCCGGCCATGAACTCCTCCGTCGCGGGATTCACGCCGCCCTCGCCCTGAACCGCCTCAAGCATGATGGCGACGGTCTTGTCGGAGACTGCGGCCCTGAGAGAATCAAGGTCGTTGTAGTCCGCATAGTTGAAGCCGACGGGCAGAGGTTCATACCCCTCCTGGCACCATGCCTGACCCGTCGCCGTAAGCGTCGCAAGCGTACGTCCGTGGAACGAGTTGCGCATCGTGACGACCTCGTAGCGTCCGCCGTTGGCTGCTCCCCATTTGCGGGCGAGCTTTATCGCAGCCTCGTTCGCCTCTGCGCCGGAGTTGCAGAAGAACACCTTGCCGTCAAGCCCCGATATCTCCACGAGCTTCTTCGCGAGAAGCGCCTGCGGCTCGTTGATGAAAAGGTTCGAGCAGTGGCCGAGCTTGGCTACCTGCTCCTGCACTGCGGCGACGACGCCATCGGTGCAATGCCCGACGTTGTGCACCCCGATGCCGCTCGTCATGTCGTAGTACTGCTTGCCGCCCGTTTCGTACACGCGGGACCCCTTCGCCTTCTCGATTACGATCGAGGGCTTGTATGTCGGCATAAGATACCGCTCGTAGAGTTTCTTCACCTCATCTGTATTCATTCCGTGATCTCCGTTCCCACGCCTTCCCGCGTGAATATTTCCAGCAACAGCGAATGCGGCATGCGGCCATCGACAAGGTGCACCTTCTTCACACCCGCTCTGATCGCACTCTCGCAACCTTCAATCTTGGGGAGCATCCCCCCAGAAATTGTTCCGTCTGCCTTCAGCGCAGCGACATCCGAAAGATGGACAGTGGACATCAGGCTGGCCGGGTCGTCCGGATCGCGCAGAAGCCCCGGCACGTCGGACACCACCGCGAACTTGCGCACCTTCAGCTCCTTCGCGAGGAACGCCGCCGCGCTGTCGGCGTTCACGTTGTACAGCTGACCGTCAATGCCAGTGGCGATCGGAGTGACGACCGGAAGTATGCCGGCATCCATCATCTCGCTCACGATGCGGAGATCTGCCGCCACCGGCTCGCCGACAAAGCCGCGATCCGGCGAGGCGATCTTCTCGGCGGTGAACATCCAGTTTCCGTGCACCGGACGCGCATTGGCCTTGACGCGCTGAAGCCTTTTCACGAGATCCGCGTTCACCACGTTGTTCAGCGTACGCCTCACGATCTCCATGGAAGGCGCATCTGTGAAACGCAGCCCATCCACGAACACGGGGGCAATCCCCGACGCCTTGAGCGCAGCCGATATCGCCTTCCCGCCGCCATGCACAAGCACAACCTTGATGCCAACGGCATCCATGAACGCAATGTCCGCCAAGAGCGAATCAAGGTTCGCATCGCTCTCCATGACGCTGCCGCCGACCTTGACAAGCACCGTGGATCCGCAGAAATCCTGTATGTACGGCAGCGCCTCGGTGAGAACCGCCGCCTTCTGCATCGCCAAATCCAATCTCTCCATAAGGGTGGGAATTATACCACATAGCCGATGCAAACGGAAGCACCCACAAAAGTTTGGGGAATTAAGAAAAGACACCGCCGCCATCCTCTGTCTATTTCGATCCTGATAGACTATCCCACCGTTCCTGCATAATAGGTGTTGTGACAGCCTCTTCGCAAGAACAGGCGAAAAGAATGCCCGGAAGACGATGGCCATCGTCTATGGGAATGGCCGCCCGCCGAGCAAGGAGAGCGCTCACAGCGCCTGCAGATCTAGTATGATTGCATCGTCAAAAGAAGCATACCGAAAGGCAGACGCCGCGAGCAGTGAGAAATATACCAAGCGAGGGCTTCTGAAGAGGGGAGACGTCTCGAGGATCTATCGCGGAGACGTCCTCGCGGTCGAGGCCATCGTCAACTCAATCCACAGACGCTCGCTGAAAGAAGAGACCGCATATGAATGCCATTCACGTCTTGCCAAAACGCCTTAGGCACTTCCTGCGCCACTTGGGTTACAATTCGCCACATATTTGAATGTTGTTGATTTCATTGGCACGACAGAACGGAATCCACACTCTTTGCAATACCCAACAAATCCATCAGGGAAAACTCCTTTAGCGAAACAATTCCTGCACACATAGTAATCTGGCATTGTTGTATATGCATATCTTTTCTTTAACTTTGTTTGCACATTTCTCTTGTTTGCTTTTGAAACTTTACCTGCCAGAAAATCTGGCGCAAAAACGACGGTGGTCTCAAACTTCAGTTTCCTATCCATTTCGTCAACATATGAGCCGCGATAATCATACCCTTTGTAATAATGAATTATGTACCGCCTTTCCCTTTCCCGTTCCCACACGATGGACGGATTATCTCGCGATACCGAATCCTTGAAAGACAACTTCCAATATTGCAGAATCTCGCCTAGAAACCTTCTTTTCTGACCATCTGTTATGCCCAACTCATCTATACAAGAAATCAAGAATTTCAGTTCTTCCTTTGCAATACTCTTGTTGTAAATCACATCAAGCACTGAAATCTGCGAAAACATTGGGTAATCTTCTTCAACAATTCCCGAAGGGGTCTTCCACTGTTCACGATGCCAATATATCGGTCCAAGATAATCAACCAACCGATCCCCATAATATCCCAAAACACATTCCCCATACCGCGAATCCAGTTCTGCGGTTTCAGATGTCTTGGAATAACATCCCACATAGAATCTCTTGTGGCAATTGAATGAAAGTTTATTTACCCATGCCGGACAATTACATTGAAGTTCCGCAATAGCCTCTTGAGCGACTGCGCCTTCATACTTGTCATTTAAGTCTCGTACATCACTAAGCCAAATCTGCTTGTTTTTGTGGGCGGCAGACAGATTCCCATTTGAAATGTACTTATAAACGCATCTCGGCACACCATTAGGACGAGATTTCAGAATGAGATTACTTAATTGAATCATCAAGGTCCCCTTAAGTGGCCTCCGCATTATGGACAACCTTCTTTTGTGAAATAGCTCAGCCTCCACTTTTATCAATTGCCGTATTTCATTCCGTGTCATGTCAAAACAAACATCTCTTTCCGTAGAGAGATTGCAACTTATGTCATACAACAAGCCGACAATCGTGTGCTCGATTGCGTACAACTCTTCTTTTGAATGTTTTTGCCCTAGCACACGTTTGAAAGTTTTTTCCAATATCACGCCAAACCGCCTTTTGGCCCAATCCTCACAATATTCACTATAGGCATCATAAAAAAGCTGAACCTGCCAAGGTAAAAACACTTTCCGCTTTCTAGATTCAGTGACTACCATGTCCTGAAAAGACAAGTTTTTGTTACTCCTTTCATAATATTTATCGTCGTCAACCCACTCCATGACAACATGATAAACAAACATCCGCAATGTGCAGGAATTAAAACAGTGACCCGCACGATATATTCTAGCCAGCATCTTAGCTTCATACGGAGAAATCCTGTACTGATTTCCCTTGGAAGGCAAATCACCGCGTTCCCAGCAAAATGCCTCCCGAAGCATCAAATCTCTACTTGTAGGATTAGGATTCTTATAATACTGGCAAATGCGCTGCCATACCCGACTGACCTTCGCTTCACGCAAATTACACTGCGGCCAATCCTCGGGTTTGCCAGGGATAGGCCTTACAATCCATTGAGCCTTACGCATACACATACAACTGCAATCAATTATTAAAAATTCATATATCTCGTGGTCCCGACACCCTAATTTCCACACTCTCCAACTCTTACGCCCCCAACCTGCTATGAGGCATCGTGCGTTGCCCCTTTGTCTCTCTTTTTGGGTGTACATCCACTAATTATCAATGTCTCTCTTTCCGACAAAGCCCCGTCATCACGATTGACCATACGAAGATTCACAACCATACGCAAGGCAAACCACCACATATAAAAGAATTCAATCCCATCCGAATCCCCATCTGTTATTGCTCCATGTGCAAGAAGATTCCGAAGATTCAAGCCCTGCTTGCCAGTCAGCAACGCCTTTATCTCAAAATACACCCCACTTGAAAACAACTCTTTGGCATCCTCTTTATTTAATAGTTTTCCCATTCCCAAAGGCACGCCATTTCTATCTTCAACACTAATCTTGTTGGCAACACACATACCTCTTACGAACTGCTCAATTAGTGGAACGATTAAACAACAAGCAGTATAATAGTCGCCTTGATAGCCATAATACAATCCTTTAGCAAACTGCCTCTTGTAGTCTCGAGAAACACAACTAGCCTTTGAGACAAGAAAATCAAAATACTCCATACCGACATTATTATAACGTAAGTCTATTTTTTCCTTTAAACGGACGAGGTATGTACTTGCCACACGCAACGAGACTTTTAGATAGTAATCAATCTGGGTTTCGTCTAACTTGGAAAAGTCAAGCAAACATCCAGGCAAAACAACCCTATATTCGTCTGCCTTACTACCCCTTCCCATGCAAATATCTGGTATCAAATACAAATCGTCATCAAGTTTCTCATGCGGCTCAGAAATTCTCAATGGCCTCACCTGATATGACATTGCAAGCATTGCCAATGCCTGCGATGCATCAAGCCCTATACCGTATGCAAACTTTTCAACAAGATTCATACCCCTAGTACTCCTTCGTTACATGGCCTCAACGCCATCGCTCGCGCTCCACTCACTCCGACATTGTGTCCTTGCCGCGAATCCATTCAGAGGCCATTCCCGCTCCTTGTCTGTCGCGCCCCCTGGAAAGATTCATCCACCTTGATAACCGCCCTGAACTTCCCGGACTTCGCCCGTGGGATTTCCGAAGTGTAACGAATCGAAAGCCGGATTTCGTCTTTTAGATATCGTCTCGCACTTTGCAAAATCCTTCGTTCGTCCTCATCTGCGTATTTCTCGGACTTGACGACCAGAAGTTCAATCGTACACCCATTCAACACACGAATTTGAGCTTCCAGCACGTGTGACGATTCTCCGAATATATCGTATGACAACATTGCGTTCACAAGCATTCCATTGTCCATAACGATACTCTCGTTCTCACGACCCTCTATCCCCAAGACAATGGGCTTGCCGGCCTCCCACTTCACAATTGCGACATCACCCACTTCATATCGAATCAACGGAAAGGCTGCATTCGAGAAATTTGTACCGATAATTCGACAACGCTCTGGCCTATTCGCGTCCAACGGGATAAACTCGACATGCGCAAAGTCATCATCGATTCGCCATGAACCATCCTTTGTTTGCGAGAAATTGGCAACTCCCTCCGTCATGCCATAATGCGTACGAATCAATGCACATGGGAATGCTCGACTAATTTCTTTCACGTTCTGAGGCAGAAGATTTTCAGAGCCAGTCGTGACAAACCGCACCCCGCGAAGTGGCGAAAGTCCTTTTTCTACGATCAACCGACTCAAATAGCACAGCCGACTGGCGTGTCCGTGCAGCCAAGTCAATTTTCGGCGCTCGATTTCCTCCACATAACACTCGACATTCTCTATGTTGAGATGGTACGTTCCGAACATGACCCGATGCCCCGCAAAGTCAATCCGCCAATATGGCGGTTTTCGTTGCCGAATAGGCACCACCATGTCGGCACAACCAAACCACCCGTACCATGTTCCATACTTGATGCCCAGTTCCTCACGATAACGCCACCAGGTGGCCCACTGCCGATGCTCGAAGTTCTGGCTCTGCGGGATGTTGACGCTCGTGCCCGTCGTGCCGCTCGTGTGAATGACAAGCGTCGACCCCTTGTACGCCGGATTGTAGAACTCCTCGTAATGCTCCTTGAGATAGGCCTTGTTGATGATTGGGAAGTCCTCCAGTTTTGCCCCCCCCCCCCTGCCATCGGCAAACACCTTGGCATAGGCCGGCACATGCCGCGCCAACGCCAAGAAGTTCCGCAACATCTCCTCCGGATTGTCCTGCCGCGCTTCCATGCGCCGCAACTCCCGCAAGAACCCCTTGGAGAACCGCTTTCGGTCAATCAGCCAGCCCTTGACCGAACACATGACATTCTGAACAAGGACGGGGGAATGATTGTAAATAGCCTCTATCATTGCATCTCCTTACATTAACATTATTGTCCTATTGCAGAAGTTCAACAATGTTGACAACTTTAATTTCCCGCCGCCAAGACCATCCGCTAATTTGCGCTTTTACTTCTGCAATTGACTGGAAGACCTTTTCTTCGACTGTGTAGAGTTTACCCGCTACACTGGCTCCTCAACAATGCCGTCCAATATTTTTCTAAACCCCTCTGGCGTTTTCTCCACACCACGCAAGACTATAGCCTTGTCATATCCCTCAACAGTTTCTGCACAGCCCCCCGTATCATATGTTACGATTCTACAACCGCAAGCTCTCGCTTCAAGGTTAACGGTAGGATAGTTCTCTTCTTTAGTTGGATTAAAAAACACATCTGCCGCAGAATAAATCTCAGCCAGCTTTATCGCGGATTCCGTACGCCTTATGCCCACAATATTGCTTGGCAGACAACGGATTTGCTTCTCGCTCACGCCAACAAGGACGATGCAATAGCTATCTGGCAACAATGCCGACAATCGTATAAAATCCGAAAAACCTTTTCGCTCTGTCCAAGGGCATGCGACACCTAAGATAACATGCATATTTAACAACCCATTCTTCTCTTTGAAATCACTTACCCTATGCTTAAATACTGAACTATCTATCTTATTGTTGACAATCTCCACATCATAACAAGACAGATAACTCTTCCGTGTCATATCTGCAAGCCACTTGGATGGCGCAACAAGAACAAGCCCCTCAACACCAGTAAACGCCTTACGCTTTCTTGCCAACACAGATTCTGAGTGAGTTCCAAATATCGAACGCTTCACAATTGCTGCATTGCGCGGACATTTCTCGCACTTATTCTGCCATTTCTGACAATCAACCAAAGTAAAATACCCACATCCTCCGGTAAAAGCCCAACAGTCATGCAATGTCCATTTGACCATCTCAAATTTCCGAGACTTAATCCATCGAAACAACAGTTCAGCATTGATATAGTAACCATGTATATTGTGAAGCCAAATTGCATCCGGCCTCCATTCTTCCGCCCACTTTAAGAAACGCCTAGTCGCACGTGTTGATCTCATCACTCCAAAAGCATGATCGCCCCACAAACGTGCCAACAGAGCATGCAAATAGACATCATACTTAGTCCCAATCCTAACTGCCCACTTTCGACACTCTTGCGGCACATATGACTCACGCCCATACGCTATCTTGACCGCCCAACCATTCTCCTCATATTCGCGAGCAATATCAGCACAGATTCGTCCTGTCGAGCGAATCCCACAGACTGAATTAACAAGAAGCAACCTCTTCATTTTTCTGCACCGTTTATGTACTCACGAATCTTAGCCATAAAATTCCCGAATCGTCGTTTATATGACGAAAAATAGAATATGCGTCTACGACCCCACCATTTCAACTTGTCTACCGTTATCTCCTCGTAGTCAATGATGCGATTGGGGACAATCAAATAGTTATCATAGTTAACATTTGAGCATTCAACAGTAATGTTCCTTTTTTGGAGATGCACATACAAAGTTGGCTCTGACACAACAGAATGCGCATTTTCGACACACAAACGGAGCAATACGCCATTACTATAAAGGTAGCACAAATTTGTTTTCATTCCCAGATGATCCTGTTCCCGACGTTGACTTGCAATGAACTGTTTGTGGTCTACATCAATATCATCAAACACGATTTCGTCATAAAGCCGTTCCGAACGATTCTCCTTCCAAAATCCTGCGGTACCACCCCACTCATCCCAAGCCCATCCACGACCAGGGGGCGACTGGAACACAACCTCGAAGTTTTTGCCCCCCCCCCGCAAACATCCATAAATGCCGTATTTGTGCTACAATTATTTCGATATAACGTCAAATGCCCACGCGTTAAAATGCGATCATATCGCGATAAAATATTATCCGTAAGAATGCTTCTAATATCCCCAAATATTAAATCACAATCACAATGTCCCCAGAAATCATAACAACCCAAATATTCTTGTAAACAATACCCATATGCAGGCCTAAAGTCGCAAAGGCGGTATGGACTCTGCAAATGGGTTAATGTAAAATCAAAACGAGCCTGTAGTTTTTCTTTAAATTGTTCAAATGACATGTCGTATTTGTGAACATTACTAGGATAATCAAAGTCAGATTTATTATCTGTAAAGAGAAGCACATCTATCGTCGGATTGCGCCTGATGCTTTCCAAGAAAAACTGGAAATAATTTGGGAGCATTCCCCAGTATGGAAGAATAAGTGCGATTCTTTTCATAACTAATTTCCTATTGAGAATTTATGTGCAGCAACAATCGCTGCGCAATAATTCTCCACCATGTTGTCCATAGTATAACACTTAAATGCGCGCTTTTGGGCATATTCCCCCATCAATTTTATCTTGCGCGCATCATTCAGCAATGTCTGAATCGTTTTTGCCAAATCCGCAACATCAAACTCTTTAAACATCAATCCGCATTTACCATTTTCAAATGCCTCCGCCTCTGTGCTGTTATGCGTATCATTTAGAACAGCAGGAAGGCCATATGCCATTGCATGAAGAATCCCTAACCCAACCGGTCCCGGATATACAAATAGTTTCGCCGACAAGAACCAAGGTGCCATATCATGTTGATCAAACATTGCACCCAACCAACGAATCTTCTTCTCAACACCAATGTCTTTTGCCAATTTCATCAGCTCTTCACGCAACGGGCCATCTCCTATTATCGCAAGAATGACATCTTGCGGCATATCCGGTTCCGCCATTGCCCTTATAGCCTCATGTAAACGAACCTTGTCTGACAATCGTGTACATGCCAACAAAACACGTACACTAGACAAACCATTAGTGCGCGAGAATGCCGACAAGCGATTTTGCGTCCAATACTCCAATTCCGCTTTTATAGGTTGCTGATCTATGGCATTACCAACAGCAAAGACACGCGAAATATCCTCGCCGCGAGCCTTAAACCAATCAATCCCCATTTGATTGTAGAATAAAATGCTGGACGCAAGATGTTTCATAATCCAAACCCGAATCACCTCAGACAGTTTCTTTTGATCCGGCATTCGGTGTAGCCCCCACCAAACTACGCCAATCCTCCTCAACTTAGCCTGCAGTGCAATACGCAGGAATGACAGTTTTCTTATATTGCCCTCTATAACTACAACATCACCGCGTTGCATCCCTTCGAGCGTTGCTCTTTTCATTATGTAAAAAGGGCCAAACTTCCTCTCAGGATGATGAAAATCACACAAAACCCCATCAACTGGGATTGACTTGTTATATTCACCTTGATTCTCAGGCGCACATATCTCTACTCGTCCAGGAAATTGTCGACCAAGACCTTTAAACAATCCGACCCTATAATGCGGGACAAGCGGTTGAAAGATTCTGACTTTGTAGCTCATTTGTATTCCCTGTCCTTATTAAACATCTTCCCTTCGTAGCGCCATTTGAGAAAATATCTCTTGACCCAAGATCCATCTATTATCCGCCACAGACACCAATAAACATACCAAGGATTTGTCGCAGAAACCGGAAAATAGAAGTTAAGTTTCCGATGCCAGTATATTGTCTCCTTCTCTCTTCTATTAATTACATCCTCAGACTGAACCCCAGCCGTCTTAGACTCCTCATGATCTCTAAATCCCCAGCAAATATGGCGCAACCGAGTTTGCCGAATTCCAGCCAAAGTAACCCGGGCCCAATACTCCGAATCCATCGCATAATGCAACCTCTCGTCAATAGGCCCCATCTGTTCGTATAATTTCCTCTTGAAGAATGTCGTAGGACCATACACGGCACTAAAATCATGACGCCTGGAAATTAGTGGCGGCATTGAATGTGGCCCCCAGTTAATGCTAATTATTCTTTGAGTGTCTGAGTCAAAGTGAAGTTTGTTTCCCGTCACCCAAATCGCAGTCCTATTATCTCTTACCAACGCCGCAAAAGCTTTAATCGTGCCTTGCAAAAGTACATCATCTGCATTTAACCATGTAAGCCACTCCCCATGCGCATGCGAGAAGCCTTTGTTAAACGCGGCGCTTTGCCCCCCATCCTTCTCGCTGCACCACCACGAAATAGAACGCTCGTATTTGCGGATGATATCCACCGAATTGTCTGTCGATTCCGCATCGCAAATAATGAGTTCAACAGCCTCCTTGCATCCACGAATAGGCAAGATCGTACATCCCAGAGGGTCTTTCAATGGCGCATCGCATTGGGCGAGAATGGACTCTATCGCGTCCGAGAGAAAACGACCGTAATTATAATTAGCAATAACAATGGAAAGTAGTATCTTCATATCGTTAGAGCGAGAATTAACGGCAATCATATTCGCACGCCTCCTTTTCCATTTCGTAGGGAAGCGTGATTTTTTTCATGCCGACTGCACGAGCGAAAAAAAGACAGACGGCAAACATTGCAAAAAGTGGGCGTGCGCCAAACGGACTGAAAAAGATATGCCAAGCATACGATGCAATGGTAACTGAAAAATATCCGTACCATTGCGGAATGGCCGCCGCATAATGCTTGATATGTTTGAAAATAGTATATAGAAACCAGACATAAAACAAAAGCCCGATAATGCCGTAATGTAGCCAAGCCCCCATAATATGAGAATGGCTCGGAATTTCCGGCAAGAACCCAGCAGATAATTGCTTGCGAAGATAATAGAGGTATGTCGTAAATTCATCCGGATCGGCGTATTTCTGGAAAAATCGTTGTGCATACCCTCGGGAGTCTAGAGCATGCGGGCCATGCCCAAGTAGCGGTTTCTCCAGTATTGCTGGAATGGAAATGAAAAACTCTTTTCGCCCAGACATCAACAATTGCAACATCCCCCCCTTTCCTTTGGTCTGATACTCGTATTTTCGAATCGCATCTTCTCCGAGAATTCCAGCCTTCGCCGTGTAGGCATAAATTCCTTTGTAGAGAAAAATAATGGAACATCCCAAGAATAAGAAAAGAAAAAAATGCTGCCCGGCTATCAACATTGTCCGACGGCTCTTTCTCCCAATGCACATCAAGGTGCCTCCCAACAAGATAGACAAGGTCGCACTTCGTCCGCTAACCGTAGTCATAAGCGCAAATATGGAGAACAAGATGGGTGTAAGAAGTGAATAAGCGAGAGGGGTCTTGAGATAGGCGGCAAAAATCGGAAGTTGTCCAAAATCCTTGATTTTCTGAATCCAAAAAAGCGGTCCTTTGATGATATCCTCGCTATCCACGTTTCCAACATAGGCAAAACCCGTATCGAGAACCTGCGCTTGCGGATTGAGTGCAAATATCGTGATTACACCGGAAAATGCCGCGCCTAGAAAAAACCAGCCAAGCCCCCGTTTCATATCGTTTCTGAGAAGTGAATAAAAAACGACATAATACGCCAAAACAGAATAAATATTAGCAAAATCTTTCACGACAAATGGCCATGCCGTTCCATTGACAAGCGAACTCACGAACATAGCCGCCATAACGGCAAGAAGCATGCGAATAAATTGCAAAAAACCTTCATACCGCATTTGCCTTCTCACACGCCAGTACACAATGGGCGCTACGAAAAAAACGATTAATTCCGAAATCGCAACACACCCGACGAAATAAACCTTGGTCGCACTGAAGAGTCCCAACACGAAGAGACACCAGGACGAAAAGGCTGTTGAATGATGAGATTCGCCGACCGTTTTTAGCATACGCAAGTCCCTCCAAGGGCCAGCCGATAGGCCTCGATAGTCTGCATGGCGCAATAATCCCATGAATATTGCAAATAAGATGTTGCACGACTTTCTGACAATCGGCCACGCGACAAAGCCCTTACGACGGCTTCACGAATCTGTCTTCCATCGTACGGCGTAAAATATTCTGCGTCAAAGCCGAAGTACTCCATCGTTCCACCAAATCTTGTGATAACGGGACGTGCGCCAGCATAAGCGGCCTCAATCATTGCGATTCCTGGGGTTTCACAGTCAGAGGAAAGGCATGCACATTGTGCATGTGCCAGCAATCTCCAATACTCGGTCGATTCACTCGAAACATATCCTATAAAATGCATTCGGGAATTTGCCCTGATTTTGCACTTTTCATAAATCCAGCGGGCCTCGGACGAAACCAATGGCGCACCCATGAAAACAATCTGAATATCGACATCCGCCAAAGCCTTGATCAGGCCAAGCTGGTTCTTGCGAGGAGCAAAAACAGCCGGAACGACAATGTATGCGCCTTTAGGTGCCAGCGGCGATCGTGGAAGCTCGCTAACAGAAAATGATGGCGCACAGAACCCATTTGGAACAGGTACGCAAAAGGAACCTCGCGAAGCTCTGTAGGATGATTGGATTTTCCCTGCCTCAGCTTGAGAATTCGGAAGAAATACGTCAATCCCCCTAAAATCGTTCGCAAACGGAAACATCTGCCGAATACTGGAAAGTTCGGAATGAAGCCTTCCAAACCCAGGCTTCATGTTCTGATGCGCAATCCGAACACGTTCCCACCCAGACCAAAAGACAGTAGACCCAACGGTTGGACGATGCGGACAAAATCGCCGCCAATAAGCAACAACCGGCCGTGAGCAGTAGATTAAATGCGTAACATCATGCGATTCGATAAGCCTCTGAACCTGCACCTCGTCAAGCACGCTACCGTCCTCTTCTTCAAATATCCCTGGCGGTATCTGAGCATAAATACGTGTCACTTCACAACCATGCCTAACGAGTGCATGAAAGGTTTCACGAGCTTGCGTAGCTGCACCCGTTTGCGCCGTCTTGAGACTTTTAGAGCAGACATAAAGGACTTTCATGATTTCTCCAGCACCGTACATATTCGCTCTGCCGCGTTGCCATCGCCATAAGGGCTACGAGCCTGAGCCATTGCCGTAAAAGTC
>CAZMNN010000046.1:0-19715 GCA_964567665.1 uncultured Lentisphaeraceae bacterium | reverse complement strand
CGTTCCAGAACTGCTGGTCTTCGCCCTTCTCGCTGCCGCGCCGGAACGTCCAGCGCTCCACGAACGCCCGCGCCGCCTGTCTCTGTGCCGTATCCGCTTTCATGGGCAAATTATACCAAATCGGACTTCAGGAATCCGTTGTACATTAACTTCCCCTCGCTTTTCGCGGCAAATTCCACACATGGCAAGCAATCAAGAAATTTGCTACAATGCACCCCGTTTTCGGGTTCTGCAGAAAGGAGCATTAAAGTGGTCGCGTCGAGACGCGCGTTCATAGGATACGGGAGCGCACTTGCAGGCGGGATTGCCGCAGGATGGTGGAGCGTCGGGCTTGTCGAGTACATGGGCGCCTCGTCCGATACGCCGTGGAAGGCCCTTGCGCCTGGCGAAGCGGACACGCTCGACCGCATTGCCGAAGAACTCATTCCGGCCGACCCGCCATCTGCGGAGAACGGCGGCAGAGGGATTCCCGGCGCACACGATGCGAAGGTGGTGCGCTTCATCGACTGGCAGCTCGCAAAGGGCGCTCCTTACGAAAGGCATCTGCCGACCTACCGCAGACATCTTGCGGCATCAAAGACGCTCTCCGCCGCCGACATCGAACGGACGTCACCCGAATTCTTCAATCTTCTCCTTCGCCATGTGAAGCAAGGATTCTACGGACACCCATGTCACGGCGGCAACGCGGACTGGTGCAGCTACCGGATGCTCGGCATCGCCGGGCCGTCTGTGACCGGTCGCAACATTCCCGGAAAGGAGAACCACCTGTGACACGCGAATCGACGGAGGCGGTGGTCGTAGGCGCCGGCGCGGGCGGCGGATGCGCGGCAAAGGTTCTCGCCTGTGCAGGCATCAAGACCATGCTGCTGGAACGCGGTGAATGGGCGAAGACCGACGTCTTCGGAGAAGACGATCTTGCGTCGCAGCGCTCGCCGCATCTTTGCATAGGCCCCGGGCCGCACGGCACACGCACACGCAAATGCCATTTCACGGACAACGGCTCATTCGGTGTGGTGCAGCCATGGAACGCCGCCTGCGTCGGCTCCGGAACGGTCACGTACGGCGCAATGGCGTGGCGTTTTCTCGAAACCGACTTCCGGCTCAAATCGCACTACGGAGAAATCCCCGATTCGTCGATAGAGGATTGGCCGATCTCTTACGGCGACCTCGAACCGTACTACTACCAGGCGGAATGCGAAGTCGGCGTCGCCGGTTCAAACGAGGGCAATCCGTTCGCCGCCCCAAGGCAGCATCCATTCCCGATGCCGGCGTTCGACCTCGACCCAGAGTCGAAGCTTGTGTGGGACACGGGAAAGAAGATGGGACTCCACCCTTTCCACGTGCCGTTCCTCCGCAACTCCGTTCCGTACAACGGACGCCCCGCCTGCATCCACCAGCACGCCTGTGTAGGATTCCAGTGTCCGATAGACGCAAAGAACGGTTCGCAGAACACGGTCATCCCGACGGCAATCAAGAGCGGAAACTGCGACCTGCGCATCAGAAGCATGGTCACAAGGCTGCTCATCGACTACGGCGGACGGCTTCGCGGTGTGCGCTACGTCGACGAGAACGACGAAGTGCACGAGGTCGAGGCGAAGGTCGTCGTGCTTGCCGCAGGCTCGAACGCCACGGCGCAGCTCCTGCTCGTATCTACGTCTCGGCTGTTCCCGAACGGCGCAGGGAACAACTTCGACGTAGTCGGACGAAACATCACGTCTCACGCCTACGTCGACGCCAGAGGATTCGTCGACCACGACCTGTTCCGCGAATCCGGCCCCGGAACCGGGACGGCTTTCATGGACTTCTGCCACGACAACCCCGGCTTCATCTGCGGCGGCGTACTGCATACGGACTTCAGGATCATCCCGTCGATTTTCGCAGACTGGAACTTCACCGGAATCCCACGCTGGGGAAAGGCGAACAAGGACTTCGTAAGGAGGAACTTCAAGCGCCTCATCCGCGTATGCGGGCCGCACCAGCAGACGCCAAGGTGGGAGAACAGGCTGCGCCTCGACACAAGGCGCAAGGACTACTGGGGGATGCCGTTCCTCTCGTTCGAGGGAAAGGAGCATCCGAACGACGCAAAGGCAAGATGCTTCATGTCCGACAAGGCCGCCGAGATAATCCGCGCCTGCGGAGCCACCATGATACAGCAAGGCGGCAACAATCCGCAGCCGCGCAACGGATGGGGCGGCGGCGGACAGCACCAGAGCGGTTCATGCCGCATGGGAACGGATCCGCGTCGATCCGTGACCGACAGATGGTGCCGCGTATGGGACTTCCCGAACCTCTTTGTCGCAGACTGTGGCGTACACGTAAACAACGGAGGCATGAACCCGGTGCTTACCGGGATGGCGCTTGCGTTCAGGACGGCCAGACACATCGTGGACGGCAGGAAGGAGGTCGGGCTGTGAGGAGACGCCACATCATCCGCTTCATCGCATGGATCGGCGCATTTGGCTGCGCAGCCCTCGTCGGCGCACTGTGCCGCTTTGAATTCGCACCGCCGGAAAAGACCTGCACGCTCTGCCACGAAATCCGCAACTCCCGCGACAGGTGGGCCAAGTCCCCGCACAAAGACGTGAACTGCAAGGAATGCCATGGCCGCACATTGGAGGCAATCGGCGACAACGTCAAGCGCGGCATAAAACACGTTCTCGGCGCCGACAGTGCAAAGCTCGGATCGGTCTTCTGCCTCTCGGAGCGGCAGGTTGAGGAGACAAGCGCCAGATGCGCCAAGTGCCACCAGGCGGAGGCGGCGCAATGGAAGAAGAGCGGGCACGGCAAACCCGCATCGGCATTTCTTCAGGACGAGAAGCACAACGCCGCCTGGAGGCCGGCGGACAGCTGTCTGCGCTGCCACGGAATGTTCCTTGAAGGAGACATTGAACGGAACGTCGTGCGCACAGACCTTGGCCGCCGCCCCGCGATACCGTGTCTCGCCTGTCACAGGATACACGCGGACGATCCGCTCCAGCTCTATTCAAGGCCGGAGAGAACGAGTTTCAAGGCGAAGGATCTGCATCTGCAGAAAATCGTGACGGAGAACGGACGGGAGGTGAAACGGACAGACGATGCAAGAACACGTCTGTGCGCAAGCTGCCACGCCGCAAACGCAGAGGGCATCGCCGGATCGTCGGACGACAGGACGCCGACGGGCGGGCAGGAGGGGATGGCCTGCATGGACTGCCATCGCGGACACGATCTCAAGGCCGATGGAGAACGCGGCCATTGTCCGAAGAAATAGCCTCAGAGCTTTTGAACGAAAAATGCGAGGCCACGAACGCAAGACTGAACCGGGAATGTCTACCGCACAATTTGGAGAAATTGAATGCGAGTAGCGTTCGTCACTTACGGATGCAGGCTTAACAAGGCAGAGGCACTTGACCTTGAGGCGAAGTACGCCGCCGCCGGATGGGAGATTGTATCCTTGAAGCAGCGTCCTGATGTATGTCGCGACGAGACCCCCGACCTGATCGTGGTGCGCGGGTGCTCAGTCACGGCAAAGGCCCAACGCGATTGCGAAAAGGCGATTGCGCAGTTGAAGATGCGATTCCCGACAACGGAAATCAGAATCACCGGCTGTCTTTCCGCCGCGATGGAGAACAAAGGCAACAGTTCGGCTGAAAATGTTTTGGACGCCATTGGATCCGAGGCTCCGCCAAGCACCGCAACCCCATTCGCGGAACACTACAGCCTTTCCCGCGCATACCTGAAGGTGCAGGACGGATGTTCAGGGGAATGCGCGTTCTGCATAGTTCCGTCGTTTCGCGGACAGCCGCGTTCCACACCCTTCACGTCCGCAGTCGAACGTGCCCGCGAATTCCTTGCGGCCGGCTTCCGTGAAATCGTGCTCACCGGGTGCAATCTGTGCCTGTACCGCTCCGAAGGGCGCGGGATAGCCGAACTCGCCGCCGCGCTGGCGTCACTTGAATCTCCGGGACACCGAATACGGTTCGGTTCGATAGAGCCTGGCATCTGCGACAGCCGCATAATCGATGCGATGGAAAGCCACCCAAACATCTGCCGGTTCCTCCATCTGTCGCTGCAGTCCGGCTCAGACCGTGTGCTTCGTCTGATGCGCCGCCCATACACGGCCTTGCAGGTTGCAGAGTTCTGTACGGAAGCGGTGCGGAGACTCGGCTCCAGACTTTCGTTCGGCGCGGATGTAATCGCCGGATTCCCGGGAGAGACGGCGGAAGATCACGAGGCGACCAGGCGATTTCTGTCTGAGACATACGCCGCCCCGTGTGCTTCATGCGGCAAGGCGTCTGCGCCACAACGTTCGCCGTTCATCCATATCCACGTGTTTCCATATTCGGAACGTCCCGGCACAGAAGCGGCGGAGATGCCGTTCTCCGTGCCGACTGAAATCCGCCGGATGCGCGCAAAGGAGATAGAACGCATCGGAGCGGCAAACCGCGCAGCGTTCGCCGCTTCAATGGTCGGCAAAGACGTCACCGTGTGCATCGAGCGTGACGGCAACGGACGCACCGACGAATATCTGCGCTGCATATTGTCCGGCACCGCGCCGCGCAGATCGCTGGTATCGGCAACAGTAAAGACACATTCCGGCAGGGACGGCTCGATATCGGCCTCCATTTGCCCGACAGAGACGACATAAGAACATAACATGAACATACAGCTTTCCGACCATTTTGGCTACAGAAGACTTCTCCGGTTTACCCTGCCTTCAATCGTGATGATGATATTCACCAACATCTACAGTGCGGTGGATGGATTCTTCGTGTCGAATTTTGTCGGGATCACACCGTTTGCCGCGATAAACCTGATATGGCCCTTCACGCAGATTCTCGGGAGCATCGGATTCATGTTCGGCGCCGGAGGAAGCGCTTTGGTGTCGGCAACGCTGGGGATGGGCGAACGCGAGCGGGCAAACAGAACATTCTCCATGCTCACGTACGGAACAGTGCTCACAGGGTCTGCCCTCGCCGTGATCGGGCTTGCGTTCATCGAGCCTATCGCCGTGCTTATGGGAGCGGACACCGAACTTCTGCCGCATTGCGTAATCTACGGGAAGATACTGCTCGTGGCTCTTCCCGTGTTCATGCTGCAGAACCTGTTCCAGAGTTTCCTGGTCACGGCAGAGAAGCCCACGCTTGGGCTGTGGATCACCGTCGGCGCCGGCATGACGAACATCGCGCTCGATGCGCTCTTCATCATAGCGTTCGACTGGGGGCTTGTGGGCGCAGCGGTCGCCACCATAATTTCCCAGTGTGTCGGAGGCCTCGTGCCGCTTGCGTATTTCATCGGACGAAAAGCACACACCCTGCGGCTCGGCAAGGCCGGGTTCGACCTCAAGGCGCTCTCGAACGCCAGCGTAAACGGTTCTTCGGAACTTGTGACAAACGTATCGATATCCGTTGTGGCAATCCTATACAACTGCCAGCTCATGAAATACGCCGGTGAAGGCGGTGTCGCCGCATACGGTGCAGTCATGTATGTCGGATATGTGTTCGTGTCGGTCTTCCTCGGATACTCCATCGGCGTCACTCCCGTCGTCGGATTCCATTTCGGGGCGCAGAACCACGCCGAACTCAAAAGCCTGTTCAGGAAAAGCAACGTGCTGATCTTCGCCGCCAGCCTGGCGCTCGCAGCAACGGCGTTCGCACTGGCCACCCCGCTGTCGTCACTGTTCATGGGCAATGACGCTGCCTTGACCGAAATGGCCATCACAGCGTTCAGGTACTATGCCATAGCCGTGCTGTTCTGCGGATTCAACATCTTCGGCTCAGCATTCTTCACCGCATTGAACAACGGGGCGGTTTCCGCCGCAATATCGTTCATGCGAACCCTTGTGTTTCAGATTGCGGCGGTGATGACACTTCCGCTCGTTTTCGGACTGGACGGCATCTGGTATTCCATGTTCACGGCGGAGGCGCTGTCCGTGCTGGTGACTGCGGCGTTCTACGCCGCCAACAGACGCCGCTACCGCTACTGAACGCCGTTTACGCTGATGCGATGCAGCCGGATCGTAAAGCAGCGTCTGCCGCCGCGCATCGCCTCGGCAACGCGCAGCCGTACCGTATGCGCACTTGCGTCGAGTTCATCGGCAAACATCTCCGTATACGGATAGTGGAGCTGTCCGTAGTCGGCGCGAAGATTGAACAGCCGCCATTCGCCGCCGTCCACCGACACCTCCAGATTGCCGGCATCAGGTCCGGCTGTGAGCAATGCACCTATGGCCGTACCGACGAATCTGACCTCCAGCATCGCGCCGGGCGTCTCGCTCCATACAATTTCGCCGCGACAGAAGTAGTCGCGCTTGCTTCCCGGAATGGACTTCCAGTCCGGTGCCGACATCCGCCAGCCATCTCCGAGTTTCATGTCGGATGCGGCAAGCGTCCGGCCTCTCCAGTAGGAGAACCCGTCCATCGGCGGCGGCAACACCTTTGCCTTCGACGGCTTCATCGGATCAAACACCTTTTCAACGGCATCCATCACGACCTTTGCCCCGAAATCGCATCCCTCAGGTGACGGATGGCAATCGCGGTATTCCTTCCAGGACATCCCGCCGGACTTTGCGGATGCAACAAGAGCACGACCGACATCCGCCACAGCCGCGCCGTAATGCGCCGCCACATCAGAACCAGCCGCATACGCAACCGGCTCGCCGCCCGCCATCAGCCGATCGTACTGTTCCTTGTTCACCATCAGCCCAACGACAATCTCGCAGACGGGATTGACAATGCGGACGCGCCGGACAATGCCTTCAAGTCCGCGAATGCAGCGGGATCTGCCGAAATGTCCATCCTGCTCATCGTTCACCGCCTCCTCGACAATGAAGAGATCCGGAGTTCCGTGCGCAAGCACATCATCATCCACACGAAACGCACCGGTGTCCGAACAGGTTGAAGAAAGCCCGGCGGCGATTTCCGTGAAATCGACCTGCGGGTATCTTTCGCGCAGAAGCTTCATCACACGCGGACGGAATCCGTGCATCTCCGTGATCGAACCGCCAAGAAACGCAACTGTCTTGCGGACAAGTGCCTTTTCGTTTCGCGGCACGCTCGCGGCGACGTTCGCCGTGCCGGATTTCGGGACAAAATACGTACCGGGACCGGTCTCGGCCCAAATCGAAAGTTCGCAAACTGCGGCGGCGATGCATATCATCTTTTTCACGTGAGGATTCCTTTCTGTCAAAACTGGTTTACAGCTCATGCCCCTTTCGGAATCAATGCGTCGATTTCGTCCGCACGGCGAATGGTCGCGAGCGCCCGGCGGAATTCAGCGGCACCGGGCATACCTGAAAAGTAGCGAAAGAGATGCGTACGCACCGCTCCGCACACCCATGCGTCGAGCGACGGAAACCTGTCTGACGGAAAATGCGCCGCAGTCTGACGATGGAGCGCAACAAGCGCATCAACATGCCGCCGGAACAGCGAACCGGCATCCGGCCGCACACAATCTCCGCACTTAAGCGCGGAAAAGATGAACGGATCGGATAAGGCCGCCCTTCCGATCATTATCGAATCGACGCCGGTCTCCGCCATCGCGGCAAGCGTCTCCGAGTCCTTTACGCCGCCATTTCCGCCCACAGGAATATGCGCCCTGTCGACAAGCTCCGCAAGCAGGTCAAGGTGGACATCTCCGCCATGGTTCTGTGACGTGAATCTCGCATGGAGCACAATCCCCTTCGCACCTGCGGACTCCGCTGCGTCAAGCAGTTCAAACATCAGTACCCTGTCCGGACGCGGCCCCGGACGCGTCTTAAGCGTCACCGGCAGGTCTGTCTCCGCGACCATCGCCGCAAGGAGTTCGTGCACCAACTCCGGTTTGCGCACCAGAGCGGAGCCGGCACCCTCTCTGACGATGCGCGGCACAGGGCATCCGGCATTAAGGTTTATTTCACAGAAACGTCCAAGCGCAGACACCTCCCGCACAGAACTCGCCAGCTCATCCGGCTTCGCGCCGAACAGCTGGCAAGCCACGCGCCCCTCGCCTGGCAGCACCTCAAGCAGATGGCGGGTCGGAGATGAGCCATGGGCAAGACCGGCGGCGGACACCATCTCCGTATACGCAAGATCCGCCCCGCCCTCAGCCGCAATGAGCCGAAACGCTGCGTTCGTGAAACCCGCGATCGGCGCCAACGTAAGCAAAGGCATCCCGCATCGCTCAGATTTCATTTGCATTTCGGCATCCATGTCACACTCCAAACGTCACTTTCCACGGGCCATTGGTGCGCCAGCATTCGCGCACTGCGTCAACGGTCGGCTCGACGTAGATCGCTGTGGCCTGATGACGGAACCACGTGTCCTGCCGTTTAGCCAGCTGGCAGGTGCGGATGAATATCTTTTCCCTGTCGTCGCCTTCGCGATACCCTATCGCAAGCGAAGCCGTCCTCGACCAAACAGGATACATCTCCCTCAGCCGCCGCTTCTCTTCGTCAAGCCCGGCGATGAACATTGCGTCGAGACGTTCCGAGATGCGTCTGCGAACAACGGCCCTGTCTATCTTCAGCACGGGATACTGCGGCGGAGGCTTCGTCCAGGCACGGTCAAGTCCGCGCAGCAGAGCCGAGAAGTACAGCCCTGTGCCTCCGACAACGATTATCGGCATTGTTTCGGGGATGCCGGCGACCCAGTCGGATGCGGCGCGAAGCCATGCGCCAGCCGAGAACTCCTCGGCCGGCGTCACCACGTCCACACCGCCCATGCGGAATTCTGCAATCTCCTCTATCGGCGGCTTTGCCGTTCCGATGTCCATGCCCCTGTACACGAGCATCGAATCGGCCGAAAGGATCGCCGCGCCCATCTCACGCGCCAGCACGGCCGCGATGGATGATTTTCCGGACGCCGTCGGCCCGGCAAGAAGATATGCGTCGCGCACCATGCTACCGTATCTTGATGAAAAGCACGAACAGCAGCGGCGCAAGAAACGCCTGCATTATCGTAAAGCGCATCAGAACCTGCGCGTTCGACCACTTCAAGATGCGCTTGCAGTGGTCGTGCAGCGGAAAGCGCACACCGTGAAGCATCCGCACAAGGATGTTCTGGCGCTCCTGCAGCTCCGGCGGAAGCACACTTGGAGGCCGCACGTCAAGCCCAAGCTTCCTGAACAGACGCAGCAGGACAAGCTTGCCAAGTCCGGCACCGCCGTTCACAAGCACGATCGGGGCGAACGCGAACACGAGAAACGGATTACCCGTGACCAGCACTCCAACGGCGACAAGCATTCCGAGGAACCGGCTCCCCGCATCACCCATAAGCACCTTCGACGGTTCGGCGTTCCACCAGAGATATCCGCACAGGGCGCCGGCGACGGTCATGAGCAGGATCGCCCACCGCGCCGCAAGGGGATTGCACGGAATCAGTAGATATTCCGCGACCGGCGCATAGCCGATCACCAGATAGAGCAGCGCCGCAAGGCTGAGGAGCGATATCAAGGTGAGAGTTCCGGCGAGGCCGTCGACGCCGTCCGAGCAGTTCGTGGCGTTCATCGTGAACCAGATGAGGAACGTAGCGCCAGGAATGTAGAGCCACCACGGCACGGCCCACACGCCCTTCACGAACGGAAGCCATACCTCGCTTCCATGTCCGGAAAAGAGGAACACGGCGGCAGAGAGCGAGACCACGAGATCGAAGAGCCCCTTCTTCAGCTGCCCCCACGGAACCGTTGCCGCATCATCCAAAAACCCGAACACCATGGCGGCATACATGAAAAGAAGCACACCGAAGTCGCACCAGGTCAGTGGCATGACCATCAGAACCACAGGCAACGCAACAAGCGTGACGATCACACCGGCGCCGGTGGGCTTCCCCGCAGACTTCATCCCGTCCTTTCCGAGAATGGCCTTGCCGTGGTCATGCGGCATCAGATGCCACAGCTTCGGCAGAACGTACCATGTCAGCAGAGACGCGAAAAACGTTCCGAACGCGATGAGAAACGTGTGCGAGCGCAGAAGGCGGAACGGCCCGAAGCAGCCCTCGAGCGCATACGAAAGCCAATACAGCATGACCGTCAGCCTCTCATTCTGTCCACGGCGCGTCTGAACCCGTCAGCCGAACGCTCGATTATGCGTTCGTCAACGGAGCAGGAGAGCCGGACATGTCCAGGCCCGCCGAATCCACGGCCGGGAACGACAAGTATCCTCTCGGTCAGCAGTGCATCGGTGAACGCAAGGTCATCTCCGCCTGGCGCCTTCGGGAAGAAGTAGAACGCTCCCTTCGGCATGGAGAACTCCACGCCGGCGTCGGAAAGCACGGCAGCCATCAGTCTGCGGCGGCGGTCGTATATGCCGAGATCGACGGTCTCCGAAAGAAGCCTTGCAGCGAGCCGCTGTCCGATCACCGGGGCGTTTACGTAGCCAAGCGTACGGTTCGTGAGCGTCACTGCGGCGGCAAGCGTCTCGACGTCAGGCATCGCCGGGTTGAGTCCGATGTATCCAACACGCTCGCCGGCAAGCGAAAGCGTCTTTGAGAACGAACCGAGGACTACGCTCCATTTCGTCAGGGGCAGAACCGGCGCGACCTCCGCCCCGTCATACGCGAATGCGCGGTACGGTTCGTCAGAGAGCAGAAACAGCGGGCGGCCGGTTTCGCCTCGGCTCGCATTCACCCTGTCCACGACCTCTGCAAGCCGACGCATCGTTTCAAGCGGATATATCGCACCGGTCGGGTTGTTCGGGGAGTTGACGAGGATTGCGCGGGTTTTCGGCGTCACTGCGGCGGCGATGCCGTCGATGTCCGGCGAGAAGTCGTCGCTCTTCGACGGCACCGTCTTGAGGACACCGCCAAAATGTCCGCAGTAGCTTGCGTACTCCACGAAATACGGTGCAGGACACAGCACCTCGTCGCCCGGCTCGATCACAGCGCGGAAGAATGTGACAAGCGCACCGGCGGCACCCACCGTCATGACGACATGGCCGGCGCTGCATTTGCAGTCTGCACCGTCAAGCCCCTGCTGGCGGTTGATGCACTCCGCCATCGCCTCGCGCACCGCCGGAATGCCGGCGTTCGGGCAATAGCCGAGACCAAGAGGCTTCACCGCGTTCGCCGCAATCTCCTCCAACGCCTCCTTCGCTGCGGCAGGCGGCGGAACGTCCGGGTTGCCGAGCGAAAAGTCGCACACCGCGTCCGCTCCATACCGGCTCTTCAGTTCAAGCCCCTTCTCGAACATCTTGCGGATCCACGATGAACCCGCCATTGACTTCCTTATCTCTTCTGTAATCAGTTGCATGACATTTTATGATTGATGGTTGATGATGAATAAATGGCTGTGCTTGGCTTGCGGCGACGAAACGCCTATCTCGTCTCGTCGAGAGGTTCTGCGTCGCGGGAGCGGAGAAGAAGCGAAGGATTGTCCCTGACCGTCTCCGCGAACTCCTTGAGCGACGAAGATGCACTTTCAAGGTTGTCCAGCACGGCCGCAATGCGTCCGCGCTCAGTTTCAAGGATTCCGCCTGCATCCTCGCAAAGTCCAGCGGCGCTCCCCGTGAACCGCACCACATTGCTCCAGACAACTGCAAGATCCATCTGGTTGAGCTGGCGCAGCACCTTGGATGCGCTGTCCGCCGCAGTCTCAAGCATGGATGGCGCAGGTGGAATGAACAGGTTGCGCGGCTTCCACGAGAGAACCGCGTCCTCAATGTCGGTCTTCGGGAAGTTCAGCTCTATGCGCGAAAGTCCGGTTATCCCGGATGACGAAACGGTGGCGTGCAGACCGTTCTCAACCATCTTCGACACAAAGCGCGACGGCGCACCGTCTCCGCTGTCCATCCTGAACAGCTTGGGGTCGAGCGCAAGCAGCACATATATGTTCCGTGCCTGCAGCGATGAGACGTTTTCATACTCAGCGCCGATGAACGATATCGCCTTCACAGCCCCCACACGCACGCCACGGAAGTTCACGGCGCTTCCTACATCAAGTCCGCTCACATCGTTCGAGAAGTACGTCTCGACAAGGTATTCGCTCTTCTCGCCGCCGAACCCGCCGAGATAGACGAGCGTCCCCGCAATGAGCATCGTACCTACGACGATGAACAAACCTATCTTCGAGAAACTCGCTTCGTTGCCTCCGGCCATACTATGCCTCCTCTTTCGTTTCTGCGGCGGTGCGCACTCGCGCATCTCCACGATCTCCACGCGAAAAGAAACTTCGCACAAATGCGTCATCAGACCCGTCGCGAAGCTCCACCGGACTGCCGAGCGCAATCATGCCGTGACGCGCCTTGTCGAACATTGCGCATCTGTCGGCAATCTTGAATATGCTCGGCAGTTCGTGCGTGACGACCACGAACGTAGTGCCGCGCTCCTTCCGGATCTGGAGGATGAGGTCGTCAAGCGCACTTGAAGTTATCGGGTCAAGACCGGCGCTCGGCTCATCGAGAAAAAGTATCTCAGGATCGAGCGCCATTGCCCGCGCTATCGCAACGCGCTTTTTCATCCCTCCGGATATCTCGCCGGGCATCTTCTCCGCCGCATCGGAAAGCTCCACCTTCGACAGCAGCTCCATGGCCCTTTCCCTGCGCTCACGGCGTCCAAGCTTCGTGAACTCCTCAAGGGGCAGCATCACATTCTGCAGACAGGTCATGTTCCCGAACAGCGCACCACTCTGGTACATCACGCCTATCCGGCGGTGGATGGAAGTAAGGTTGCGCCTGTCCATATCCATTCCAAGCACACGCAGCGAGCCGCCAAGCACGGGATTAAGCCCTATCATGTGCCGCATCACCGTGGACTTTCCGCAGCCGGAGCCGCCAAGCAGGACGAACACCTCGCCCGCGTTCACGGAGAACGTGACGTCGGAAAGTATCTCCGCGCCGGGATATCCCGCGCTCACGTGCTCAAGCTCTATGACTGGATCGGACGACATGGATTGCTCAACGAGCCTCTGGATAGTTGAATGCCTTGACAAAGCCGCCCTCGTCGCAGAGGAACACGGCAACGGCGGACATCGTGAGATGGAAAAGCGACGTGTTCCACTTGCAGTCCTTCCCCCAGCCCTCAAAACTTCTCGTGCCGCCTTCCCGTATTGTCCTGCTCCACGATTCCGGGGACACAAGCAGTTCATGCAGAAGCTCCGTTTCGCCCATGGTGCGGAGATATGCGAACAGGGGGAAATACTGGAAAAGGTTGATCGTGGTGAACGACTTTTCGCGCACCATCTTCAACAGCGCGGAATGGTGCGCCGCCGCATCATCCACAGGGGCAAGACGGAAGAACGCCGCATACACGTTGGACGGCATACTGACGTGGGCGGATCCTTCGCGATCCCTGAACAGATGGCGTTCCCTGTCGTAGAACACCTTTGCGAAGGAAGCCCTGAGCGGCGCATCGTCCGCATATGGGCGGCATCCCGTCCTCGACGCCAGTTCGTTCATGCAGATCACGGCACCGACGTACCATGCGTTTATGACGTTATGCATATCCGTGCACACCTTGCCCTGCTTGATGTCCGCATCGTAGCCGTCCTGATAGTTCGGCGGCCACTCCACCACACACCACTTGTCGATGTTCCGCAGCAGCCCGTCGGGACGCGCATAGCGCTCACGGTATGAATCAAGCACATCCGCAAACGCAGGCATTCGTTCGCGGATGAACGCTGCGTCCCCCGTCGCATCAAGATACCATTTCGCGAACACGATGAGCATCATCGGGTATTCGGCGATCTCCTGCATGAACGCACAGTTCGCACAGGTGACGAGACCCCTGTCGATGGTTTTCGTGCGCAGGAAATCATCAAAGAACTTCCGCGCCATCGTCCAGTCGCCCGTGAGGATGCACCAGGCGAGCGCGGTATAGCAGCCGTCACCGAGATAGTAGCCCTTCTCACGCTCCATGCAGTCCATCAGCTGCTCCTGTGTGCCGTAGCGGAAACTGTCCACACACAGATTCCATATCGGCTTCAACCGCGCGTCCGTGAAGTTCGGCTTCGCCTTCAGCGAAAACGGAAGGTGGCGAGCTTCAAGAACAACGCCAGAGCCGTCAAGCTCCACTCCGTCCGGAAGCACAATCTCGGCATACCGGAAGCTCTTGTAGTCGAACTGCCGCAGCACATCGCGACGTCCGCCGGACAGGACGAACTCCTCGACGTAATCGCAGTTGCTGCGCAGCTTGTGCCTGACCGAACCGTCTGCGGCAAGTTCCTGTCCACAGAGAATCCTTATCGTATCGCCCTTCGCCCCATGTGCCGCAAAGCGCAGTCCTCCGACGTATATTCCGCCGAAATCCAGCTGAATGCGATTGCCGGGCAGACGTTTCGACGATACGGGACGGATGTCCTCGACAATGACGGACTGCGTTGGCTGAGGCACAAGCGTATAGTCCCCGCCAAGCGGATGCACGACCGCAGCCGACCACGAAGAATCGTCGAAATCAGGGGCTTCGAATCCGACCTCGGCGGACGCAGCATCGTACCGCTCCATGAACTGCGTGTCGTATCCAACCGTGCCCATCGCCGAATAGCCGGAGTGCCGCGCCGTCTTGAACGTTGCATCGGACGCCACCACCTGCTTTCCGTCCGCGACAAGATCCATTATCATGCCATGCCGATTGTCGCCGGACACCCATACGCGGTTCACAAGCCCCTGGTAGTACGTATGCACGGCAACCACGTTCCGGCCCTTGACTACGGCACCGGACACATCCCATTCATTGTAGTATGTGCATGACGTCGTTCCGGCCGCCGGTCCCATTCCGATGAATCTGCCGTTGACATACAGACGGTAGTAGTCATCGGCCGTGATCCTGACCTTTGCGGACTTCACAGCGTCAAGCGTGAACGCCTTGCGGAACAGGATGTGCCTGTTCTGAAGCTCCTTGTTGACCGGAGGAAGCTCTTTTCTGCGCAATTCCCGCGCTTCATATGGACGCGGCTTCTGCCGCGCCATTTCGCTGTCGGTTATCCACGCTCCATGCAGCAGCGGCGCAACGGCAAGAACAAGTCCAAAAAACATGACGAAGTCTCCTTTGTGATTCAATTGCGCTACCACCGGCGAAGCACGACCGGGCCGAGCAGTCCGGCGGCTTTCGGTTTAGCCCCCTTCGGCGGAGCGGCGATTGTCCACGTCTTGCGTTCAGCCTCCGGCAGTCCGGCATCGTACGCAAGCCTGTTGTACCAAGTGGATGTCACTTCAACGCGCAGTGCGTTTTCTCCATCTACGACAAACTCACCAATGTCGCACCTGTACGGCGGAGACCAGAGCTTCCGCACAGATCTTCCGTTGACGAACACCTCGGCAGCCGTCTCGACCTCACCCAAGTCCAGCTCAACAGTCTCACCCTTCTTCCCCTTGAATGATGCCGTGTATGTTGCCGTACCAGAAAAGCTGCGCCCTTCATCACCAATCGGAAGTTCCGGCCACGAAATCAGCTTCTTGAGTGCCAGAGATTCCGGCGCACCCCAGCCACGCGGAAACGAAAGCGTCCATGCGTCAATGCCACGAACGTCACGGCACTCCTCCAAACTGCGTTTGGCGGCAATGTTGCCGGGCAGTCCCTTTCCGCCATGGGTGAACACGACAAAGACGCACTCGCCGCCGGCAAGGCGGATCGGCACGGTGGTGCATCCGCTACCGCTGCGCACCTTGCGCGGAGCGTATCTGTCCCCCGTGACCGGATCCCAGATCGAGACTTCAGCCTCCATGCGGAACGTGACCTCTCCATCATACGCATCCATTCCGTTCGCAGAGATGAAATACCAGTCATGCGCGTCTCCGCGCCGGTGAATCCACTCGATGGGCTGCTCTCCCTTGCGCCAGTCGCCGATGATGCGACCCTTCACATCAGGCCCGCACACGACATCAGGCTGTTTCATGGACGGCACGGAACGAACGAGTTCGTTCCACGGAATCGTCCGCCGTCCGTCAACGCCTGCAACGCTGTCAGTCACGACCTTGCCGCCCGCTGCGGCAAACGACCTCAGCCGTTCAGACACCTCCTTTGACACATACCCGCCCGACGGCGCCCACAGCACTTTCCACGTCACGCCCTCAGGTGTGCGAAAAAGTCCATCCTTCACGGTTATGCGTCCCAGCAGCGCATCACGGTTCACGTAATCGTACTTGTAGCCGGACGGGAACGGGCTTTTCTCGCTCGGCTTATGTCCGACATCCTCTCCTACGAACCAAAGTATGTCGTTTGCCGGCTTCCCCGCCTCAAGCATCTCTCCGCACCGGGCAACCCATTTCGTGAACTCCGGCATGAACCTCCACCACGACTGTCCGCGAATGAACGGCGTTCCGATCTTGTGTCCAAAACTCGTGCCGGGCAGTTTCCAGTCCGTACGCGGATTGTGGGTGTAGGTATGGAAGACAAGGTGCGTGACGCCGCGCGAAAACGCATGGTTCGCACACGCCTTGAGCCTCTTGGGATCCTCATCCCATTTAAGCGTAGTCGTGGTGAACGATTCCGCAGCGACGCGGCGCTTCCCGTAGATATGGGCCGCCGACGCGCACGGAATTATCGGCTTGAAATCGTCCGAACCCACGCCTTCCTCGGCGCGGGGAAACCAGAATTCGCACATCGGCGTTTCGCAATGCTTCCAGAAGGCCATCAGATCTCCGGGAAGCACGTCTCCGAACGCCGTCTCATACTGCGCCGTCATCCCGTTTCTCCGGGCGAACTCGGCCATCCTCGCATAGTAGTTCCGCTCGACGAGATCCCCAAGCGTCTGCCGCCAATCACGCAGGAACGCTTCTGTTGCCTCCGGTGAATCTACCACCCAGCCGAACACGGCCGGAAGGAGCTTCCTGAAACCGTAGCCGCGAGCCTCCTTGAAATCATCTTCGAGATTGGCGGTCCATGTCTGCCTGTGACATTCCCAGCTGTCAACAACAAAGCCCTTCAGCTTGCCGCCGGCGAGCGGACCGGATGCAAGCCGTCCGATGTATGCGGCGAGATGCGCATCGATTCCGCGCACGTCCATCTTGTTGCATTCCCATCCCGTCGCCTCCCTTGGAGCGGGAGCGTTCCGGGCGCCGTTGTTCACGTGTCCGATGCGCAGCACAGTCCATTTTCCGGGTGGCGGCGTCCAGTCCAACGTCCCGTCACGGAGGCGTTGGGTGATGTCGAGCACTGCATCACCCTTCACGAAGAACCGCGATGCGTCGCGATTGCCGTTGCCGGCGCGCTCCATGCCGCGCAGCACCCATCCGGCCTTGCCTTCCCAGTTGTCGAGACGCACTCCGCCAATCAACCGTATCTTCGGCCTATTGATTACATGCTCATGGTCAATCGTGATGCGCCATGTCCTCGATGGAGACGGATCCCGGAAATCCCTCCCTGAGCCAAGGCCGGAAAACGTGACCGGGACAAAATCCTGCCAGCATCCCTGCGGCATTTTTCCGCCGGCGACGGTCTCGGTGCGACCATCATCGTACAGCGCACAGAGTTCCGCCCTGATTAGAGGTGCGTACGATCTCGCGTGGTTCATGTCGCTCGGTGACGGCATCTCAAACGTGCGGATGGACACCGGCTGCGGGAACCGGTACGTGAGCGCAAGGCGCCCCTCTCCGCTTTCGGTCTGCACCGACTCCGGCTCAAGATATCCCGGCACGTCGCCGTCTGGCGTCGGAAACGCAAGCACAAACAGATCCTGATAGTCCCTGTCCGCCTCCGATATCCTTATCTCCGGCGCAGGACTGTGCGGAACGGGAAGCGCAATGCGAACAGGTTTGCCGCCATCGACATCCGTTCTCGAATAGGTGAGATTGCGCATTGCATTCGACGGTGCGATCCATGGGCCGCCGCTCATCGACCAGCCTGGACAGTTCTGCATCTTGAAAGAAAGGCCGCGCACCTCGCATCCATCCGCAACAAAACGGATGAGATCATCCCAGTCCCTGCTGAGGCACGGAATCTGCGGAGACACACCAGGCCAAGGGCCTCCAAACTGTCCGTGGAAAAGCTGTATTCCGGAAATCCCGGCGTTCGCAACCGCATCAAGATCCGCCGCCATTCCCGACTTTGCAACGTTTCCGCCTATCAGATGGAACCATGTCTCCGGACGATTGCTGCGCGGCGGATTCCTGAACGCCTCAAAATCGACAGCCGGAACGGATGCGACGCAGGCAAAAGCCAACAACAGAAGAAAAGCTTTCATGCGGCCATTATACCATACCATCACGACATCATCTCCCTGAGTGCGGAGACAAGCACCTTGCCCTGCGCATTTCTCGGAATCTCATCGACAAACCTGTATCGCTTCGGAGCAGCCCCTTTCGGGAACATTGGCAGAAGACGCTTCCTGAGTGCAAGGACGGCCTGCGAACCGCTAAGTTGCGAAATCTCCCCGGAGCAGACCACCGCAACGCCGAGATACGGGCCTTTTTCTCCTTCAAGCGCAACAAGTGCGGCGTCTTCGATGCCGTCAAGCTCCATCATGCGCATCTCCATTTCCGGAAGGGACACTCGCTGTTCTGCGATTTTTACCATTCTGTCCTTCCTGCCAAGAAGCCTGAAACTCCGGCCGTCCGGAGAGAGTTCCACGCCATCGCCCATCATGTATTCACGCTTGAAGGAAAATGGACTGCGCACAACAAGACGACCGTCTGCGCTGGTCTTCACCTTCACAGGGTCAAACACCTTCCACATCTCCGATTCCGGAGTGCCGTCCTGCATACGGCTTGCGACGCCGCCCGTCTCAGTTGAACCAAAAATCTCGAGCGGCGCAACCCCGAAGACGCGCTTCGCAGCCGCACTCGTCTCCGCATCAAGCAACGAACCGGATGTCGTAAGCGTTATGCAGTTCTGCGGGACGTCATACTGCTCCGAATATGCACAGAACCGCTTGAGAAAGCTTGGTGTCGTGACAAGAAAGACCCTCTTGGCCGCATTCATCTTCTCGACAAGCGCCTCAGGGGTTAGAATCACGTCTGGATCCACCGGAGAGCCAACGGCGGCAGGAAGCATGACACGCCACAGCGTTCCGTACATGTGGTCTGGCTCAACCGTCGCAAGAAAGGCAGTCTCGGCGTCGATCTTGAGACGCGACCTGTGGAAGGAGACCTCCTTTGCAAGCGACTCGAAGGTCTTTACGATCTTCTTGGGTGCGGATGTGCTGCCGCTCGTATGGAAGACGACCGAAAAACGGCGTCTACGCACGAAGCGCTCAACCGCGAACGTGGCGGCGATGGCAACCGGTGAGATTGTTGAGGAAGCAAGAATGCCGTAGCGTCCGAACGCCATGGCCAGAACTCCGCCGAGAAGCGAAAGCGAAAGCAGAAGAATGAACCATATCCATGTGAGACGGCGGCAGTAGTCCGCAGCGCCGTCAGGCATTATGCCGTCGGAGATGCGTTCAGCAAAACGGAAACAAAGGGGCTTCTGCCCCGGCAGCAGCGAAACGCCAAAGAGGACGGCGAAAATGGCGCAAAGCATCCGCCACCTCGCATCATTCGGCCTGGGAACGCTGAGCCTCGATATAGTCGGCCAACGTCTTGACAGAACGGAATATCATCTTGTTTTCGGAGGGATTTGAGGAGAACTTGACGCCAAAAGCCTTCTTGACAGCCATCCCAAGTTCAAGCGCATCGATTGAATCAAGTCCAAGCCCATCACCGAACAGCGGCACGTCAGTCCCAATGTCGGCCGCAGTAAGATCCTCAAGATCGAGCGCGGCCACGACCGTCTCCTTCAGTTTCTGCTCTATCTCGTCTCTGTTCATGGTGTTTTCCGTGTCCGAAACATGGTGTGTATGTAAAAAAAAATTGCCGGCGGCGCCCTACTCTCGCACGGGCGGGTCCCGCACTACCC
>CAZMNN010000045.1:0-20053 GCA_964567665.1 uncultured Lentisphaeraceae bacterium | reverse complement strand
TACCGAAAACCAAGTCAAACGGAATTTCAGATATCTGTGGCTTGCCGGCCGTCACGGAAATGTAGTTTGCGGCGTGTTTGGCATCCCTCATATAACAACATAGCGCGGCTGGAAATGTGTTGTTGAATTGATTTTTGCCCCAGCAATCAGGATCGGCAAAGTTCCTATTTGAGTTTTTAAGGCCGTACAAGCCAGGCTTTTCGACAGTCGTGTTTATCATGTCTTACCTTTCTTTGATTGCAGGGATTATGAATTCTGCCATGCCTGTTTCTTGATTATTGAATTCGGTAGGGTTAGGATGCTTTATTGCCATTGTCGACACCACAAACATGTTACCGTTTGTATCGGCAACACAGCCCAATCCGCACGAATGTCGTGCGCATCTGCATCGTGCTTCATCCAGTCTCCTTATCGTCATGTCTCGTCCTGTCGCTTTCAAGTCGCCATTATACCAAAACATTGACATCCGTTCGGCGGTGTTTTTCTGCGGTGTCATTTGCGGAACTAAATGCAAGAACGGCTTGCGTTTAGTTCCGCAAATGACAGAAATCTGTGTACATCTTACCCATCGACTCACACCTCCACCCATGTCGGTTCGTAGGCTATCTCGTAGCATTCGTCGAGACGCGAGACATTGTAGATTCTGCTACCCTCAAAGTCCACGCCGCTGTGCTGACCCGTGTGTATGTGTCCGCAGAATACAAGACGAGGCCGCTTCTCCATGATTGCCTCGGTCAGTTCCGGCGAACCGAAATGTTCGGAATCGGTCTGAAGAGAACGGTCAACGTCGCTGGCTGGAATACGCGGCGGCGAATGAGTGACAAGCACATCTATCCCAGTAGGAATCTTCGAGAACCAACTGACAAGCACATCGTGTTCGCCCTCGAACGCCCATGAATATGAGATGATTGGGACCCAAGGCGAACCGTAGAACTTGACGCCGTCTATTTCCGTCCCCCTGTCGTCAAGGAAATGGACGTTTGGCGAAAAGTCGAACTTCCATTCGATTCCCTTGTCCTTGAAAAGTATGTGTGCAATCGGGAAGAAGTCGTGGTTGCCAGGGATCATCACAAACTGGATGTCGGGGTATGACGAAGTCCATTCCCGGAAGCGCTTGTTGATCCACTTCTTCTGATCGTTGATATGCCACGCCCCGCGACCGCGCAACGGCGCGATGTCGCCTGCGAGAACGACGACATCCGCCCCCTTGGGGTCAAGTCCCTCAAAGTTACCGTGCAAGTCTGATGTCGCCATTATCCGCATCGTTTCACACTTTTTTTTTGTCTTATTCGCTTTCCACCGTTTGACTTGTATCGCAAGCTCAGTCCGAATAACTCCGCTGGTGACCATTGTGCCACGAACATCTATTCCGCCGTCTCCGCTTAGGCGAGTACGCGACACTGCCGTGAACTCCATCTTCCTAAAAAGCACCAAAACGAGTTCTTCAAACTGTTCAGCAGAAAGAGCCATTATCTTCTGCTTTAGCTTCTTGCAAACATCGTCATGATGCTGTTGAATCTGAAAGTCCACCCCTGCCTTGTCCCATGCCGACAGCCCCACGACAAAGACACATCTCCATTTTTGTCATGTGGCGATCTATAAGCAATTTCCAGAGCTTGTTGTAGTTCATTTCCGTAAAGCAAAGCTTTTCATACTTTGACGGACATTATATCATTTCTCAGGGGCCGATAATCAAATTTGATTATGGCGCACCCACAGTTCGCAGTTTGCCATAATAAAGGACACTCTTTCGAAATCAGTGCCAGGATTTCGACATGCCCGTTAGTCAAATGCTGGACACCGTTGGTATCATGGGTGGCTTGAGCATATCTCGAATGGCAGCGGAAGTATCTGTATCGCACATATTCCAAACGACATCACCGCGCACAGAAGTTCGCCTTCAATACCGTTTACCGCCTTCGCGGCTTCCGCTATTCCATGCGTCTTGATGATTATCTCCATGGCCTATCATCTCCAAACCGGCCGAGAACGTCGCCTCGTGCGCCGAACTGCCGCCTTGCAAAATGGCCTCTTCCGCCGTTTCGGATCGGCTCGCCCGACCGGACATTTTTCATGCAATTTTCCGCGTCCCCCTTGTCAATGCCCCTGCCGTTTGCTATCTTGCCGTTCCGAGAGGGTGGAAGGTGAGCGTCCCCTGCACGGTTCCGTGAGCCGTGTCCGAGAGTGCACAAGCACAGGGTGTCCGTTTCCGATACGGCGGAAGCGGCCAAACGGTAAGGCAACGGACTGATAATCCGTGTCCCGCCATCCTCTCGCTTCCTTCCTCTTCACTGTCCCCTTCGCTTTCTCTTGTAGAAGGTAAAAGGCGTCGAACCGCCCTCGTCCGACGAGTGGTCGAAGTCCACAAGCACCGGCTCGCCGAACGCCGCCGCGACCGCCTTGAGCGCGGCCGCGTCGCACCTCTGCATCACGGTGCGCCCGTCCCTTGTGTTCGGGAAGTCGCCGACGGGGCATATCTGCACCTCGATGGCGTCGCCCGCCGCGACCGTTTCCGGCATCTCTCTCATCTGTCTGCCCACTTGCTTTCGCTCCTTGGTTGTGGTACCTTTCCTACCGCCGTTGGTGAATTGGTCCGAAGCGCCAGTAGCCGGCGGCCTGGCGAAGACAGCCGGCAATGTCTTCTAACCCTTCCTCTCTCTTCCCTTCCTGTTCGGAAAAATCGTGCGGAGGAGTCTGCGGACAGCAGTTCGCCACAATGAAGTAAACTCCATATTGAAACCCATGGCGGGATTTCCAAGATTGGTTCATCAAATGCCGTGCGCAATAGACTGCCCTGCCTAATGAGAGGGGAAAATGGTACAATGTGCCTTAGTTTTGTTTTGAACAACCTCTGAAAGAATTGAACATGAAGAAACTTCTGTCGATGCTGTTGGCGCTCCCGCTGGTGATCGCCGCGATGCCTGTTACCGTGACGACGGCGGACGATTCGCGTCTGCTGTGCGGCGAGAACGTGCGGAACTTCACGCTCAAGGCGAAAGCGCTGTCAGACGCGGGCGCCGAGGCGCGGCTTGCGTTTCATTCCGATGGCGCGATGAAGGGGTATGAAATCCTCTTCAAGAACGGGCCGATCGACGGTTCGCGCAAGACAGGTTCGCTCGCATCCGTCCGCAACCTATACCGTTCGCTGGGCACAGACGGGCGGGCGTTCGACTTCGAGCTGTCCGTTCGCGAAAAGAACATTGAAGTGAAAGTGGACGGGCAGACGGTCGTCTGCTACACGGAGCCAGCGAAGCCCTGGCGCAGCGAAGCCCATCGCGACCAGTTGCTGTCGCGTGGCGATTTCGTCTTCTACGGCGTGAAGGGACAGGTGACATTTTCGGACATAGTGCTGACGTCGCTGGCGGACGGCGAGACGAATCCCGCCGACACGCTGCCGCCCGTCGACGAGCAGACCGACCGCGCCATTCGCGCCCAACAGCGAGACTTTCCCGTCATCGACTTCCATGTTCACCTGAAGGGCGGACTGACGAAGGAACTGGCTCACGCGAAATCGCTCAACTACGGCATAAACTACGGGATTGCGCCGAACGTAGGCGAGGGCGGCGTAGGACGGATGCTGCGCAGCGACGCCGAGGCGTCCGACTATCTCGCTGAAGTCACGCCTCTGCCGTTCCTGCGAGGCGTCCAGGGCGAAGGACGCAAATGGCCATACGAGTTCTCCAAGGAGCAGCTGCTCCAGTTCGACTACATGTTCACTGATTCAATGACCATCGTGGACAGTGGCGTTCCCCTGCGCATCTACCGTCCTGCGGAGTTCAAGCTGAACGGACGGACACATGAGGAGTGGATGGATTTCCTCGTGGATCAAATCGAGAAAATTCTCACAAACGAACCCGTCGACATCTACGCCAACGCGACGTATCTGCCGCCACCGATGCAGGCGAAGTACGATGAATACTGGACGGATGCGCGAATCAACCGTGTGCTTGATGTTTTAGCGAAGCACCACATTGCGCTTGAAATCAACGCACGCTACAACATCCCCAGCGCAAAGATAGTCAAGATGGCGAAGATGCGCGGCATCAAGTTCACGTTCGGCACAAACAACGTGAACGGCGATTTCGGCCGCCTCGAATACGCACTCGACATGGCGGAGACGTGCGGACTTACGAAGGACGACATCTGGTTCCCGTCGATGAGCGTCCGCGCCAAACGCGACTTCGTGCCGTACAATGCGTTCGCGAAAAAACAGGATCCGAAAGCACCTTAACGAAACAAGGCGGCAAACATGGTTAACAACAGCCTACAACATGACAATGGGCGGGAATACGCCATCAGACAACCTCCCGGTTGTGCTATAATCCACGTCATATGAACCGCAAGAAGATATGCGTACTTATGGGCGGCGTTTCGAATGAACGGAACGTATCGCTCGTCAGCGGCAGGAATGTCGCCGAAGCCTTGGCATCGCTCGACAGATACGATGTCATCCCCGTTGTGCTTGAAGAGAACTCCACAAAGGCGGTTCCCGACTGCGACGTCTGCTTTCTCGCCCTGCACGGCGGCTGGGGGGAATCGGGCGGCGTCCAGGCGGAGCTGGACGCAAGGCGCATACCGTACACGGGGCCTGGCGCAAGGTCGTCGCAGATCGCGATGGACAAGATAAAGACAAAGATGGTGCTTGAGATGAACGGCGTCCCGACGGCGAAATGGACGCTTGCATCGCCCGGTGCCAAGACTCCGCCGATAGCGACACCACTCGTAGTGAAGCCGCCATGCGACGGCTCGTCCGTTGGAATCTCGAAGGTGGCGGAGTTCGACGCATGGAAGCCCGCGCTTGACGCCGCCCTTGCGGCGCAAGGCGGCAAAGGCGAAGTGATGGTCGAGGAGTTCATCGACGGGCGCGAGATGACAGTCGCCGTGATGGACGGAAGACCGCTCCCCGTGATTGAGATTTGCGCAAAGAACGGATGGTACGGGTACGACGAAAAGTACAATTCCAACGATACGCGCTACGTCTTCCCCGACGATCCGTTCCTGCCGTTCGTCCAGCAGACTGCAGTCGACGCATACCGCGCCTGCGGATGCAGGGGCGTGGTGCGCGTGGACTTCCGCATCGACGCGAAGTCGCGTCCGTTCGTCCTTGAACTGAACACCCTTCCCGGCATGACCGGACACTCCCTCGTTCCAAAGGCGGCGGACAAGGCCGGCATTCCCTTCCCGGAACTGTGCGACAGGATAATCGCCTCTGCGGCTTTTGACAGGGCTTGACGGTATGCGGCATACGGCGCCCAGCACTTGTGGTAAAATACGCGCCGACAGGAACGGGACAACGAGAACATGAAGAGAAAGACAGCGACGACATCCAAGGGAAACGGCAGGGCATTGAGCGCCGTCATCCTTGCGTGCGTCGCCGCATTTGCGCTTGCCGCATGGGGAATTGCGGCGATATGCGGCAAACTCGCGGAGACGTACGAACGCCAGTGCTGCGTGACGGATTCAGGTGAGCAGATAGAGATTACAGGAGGCAAGGTGATTGAACCGCGTCTCATAGTCAATCACTTCGGGCTTACGAACGGCGTAAATCTCGCGCACGTGGACTTTCCTAAACTGCGCGACAGGCTGTTGGAGTGTGCACCAAACATCCGCGACATCAGGATTACGCGCCGTCTGCCAAACTTCGTGCGCATCGAGGTGATCGAGCGGATTCCGGTCGCACGTGTGATCGGACACGGCGCAAATGCATCGAAAAACAACGTCGCCGACCGCGAAGGCGTGATATTCTGGTATCCTCGGAAGCACTCCGCCCTTCTGCCTATAATCCGCGAGACGAAAAAGAACGCAGTGGCCAACGGCAAGTCGCTCTCCGGAATGGCGCTGGCTGCGCTGCATCTTCTGCAGGAGGCGTCAGCCCCTGAGTACGACGTGCTGAAGATACAGGAGGTGGAGACGTTCAAGCCAGATTACGTCTTGGCGACGCTTGGCGACTCCTCACGCGCCAAGATCGCCTGGGAGGATATGGACAAGCCGTCAAGGGCATCACGCATCTCACTCACGAATCAGCTTGCGCGGCTCACGTCTGTGGTGAAGTGCAACGTCGCCGCCGGCACTAAACTCTGGAACGCCACGGATTGGCATACGCCAAGCCGCATCTATGCGGACGATCCGACAAAGGTTGAATGAACAGCGAATGAACCTATCAGACCCAATCGCAGCGCTTGAAATCGGCACTTCGCGCACAGTCATGGCAATCGCCGAACCGCTCGGCCCCGGACGCATCTCCATCGTCGCGCACGGCGACATTCCGTCCTCCGGCGTACGCAAAAGCCAGATAACGGACATAGACCAGGCCAGCGTGTCTGTGACGTCGCTCCTGAGACACCTCGAAAGCGAGAACGGATACTCCATCGGACGCGCAGCGCTTGCCGTATCCGGTCCGCACGTCAGCACAGGACAGTACGAGTCGCAGTGGCAGATTGACAAGACGGTGACCGAGGACGACATCACGGAGGTATACAACCGCTCCTGTGACGCCGGAATCGGGGACGACCGCACACTCTTGGACACATCCGAACTCGGATACGGGCTTGACGGACTCAACGGCATAACGTCGCCCAAGGGGATGTCCGGAAAGATTCTGAAGCTTCGTACGCTCATGGTGCACGGCAGCAAGGCTCGCATCGAAGACGCCCGTTCGGCGGCATCTTCCGCAAAGCTTGAGATATCCGAATCCTACTTTGCCGGACGATGCGCGGCGGAGGCGACGCTCTCTCCGGAGGACAAGGCGGCCGGCACGCTTCTGATAGACCTCGGCGGCGGCTCCACCTCCTACGCCGCATTCGCCGACGGAAGGATGTTCAGCGCAGGCACGATCGGTGTGGGCGGAGACCATGTCACAAACGACGTCCGCCTCGCATTCAACCTGTCCATGGCGCAGGCGGAGACGCTGAAGCGCTCGGCCCACGCAGTCCTGTCGCAGGAACGCACGGGACGGATAGAACTGCCGTCCTCATTGACGTCCGCCGGCGGCGCATCCGTGCCGATGAGCGCACTCGACACCGTAGTCAACGCCAGAATGGGCGAACTCTTCTCCGTGCTGCGCGAAAGGCTCGACGACGGAGGCGCCCTGCACAGGCTGACGGGAGGGATCGTTCTGACTGGCGGCGGAGCGTATCTCGCCGGCGTGACCGCTCTCGCAAGGAACGTCTTCGGCGGAACGGTTCGCATAGGATCGCTCGCGGCCGGCATAGAGGGGCTTGAAAAGGAGACGCATCCAGCCATGTACGCAACCATCGCCGGCGCACTGCTGCTTGAACAGCGCAACTCCGACGAGCAGTCGTTCTTCGATCCGTTCAAGAGCATCTTCAGGAAGTTTCTGCCACACAGATGAAAACAGACACCCAATCATCGCTCCTGCTGCTCGGCGTCGGCGGAGCAGGCTCCGCGACAGCGCGGGGCATACGCCGCGCATACGGCTCTCCGCTACGTGCACTTGCTGTGGACACCGATGCGTCGTCAGGCGCTTCATCAGACGTCCCGTTTGCGCTGCTTGGCGGCGACCGGCTCGCCGGACGCGGCGCGGGCGGCCTTGCCGCAGAGGCGCGGGCCGCATTTCTCGACAACCCGGAGGTGATAGACCCGCATCTTGAGGGTGTGCGCACGGCGGTGATAGTCGCCGCGCTCGGCGGCGGAACGGGCGGCGGCGCAACCGCCGAAATTGTGAAGCACATGGCAGCCAAGGGCATCGTCTCCATCGTGTTCGCAACGCTTCCGTTCGCATTTGAGGGGGAAGAGCGGGCTAACCGCGCCCGCACCGCGCTTGGGTCGATAGAGCACGAGGCGGACGCTTCGGTCGCCCTGCCGCTTGACATTCTCGTCGCAGACCCATCATCCGACGACAGCATGAAGGCCTCGTTCGAGCGGATGGCAGATACGTTCGCAACGGCGATAACGCTCTTTTGGCGCATCATCGGAAAGCCCGGCTACATAGCGCTCGACGAGGAGCGTCTGCGCAGAGCCATCGCAGGGGCGGGACGCGCCCGGTTCGCGACTGCGACATCGCAGGGTGCAGGACGCGCCGAAGACGTCCTCTCCGCCCTTTCGGCCTCGCGTCTGCTTTCCTGCGGTCCGCGCACACCGGCGAAATCAATATTCATGGGCATCCTCGCCGGGGACGACCTGCGGCTTTCGGAAGTTGCGAAAGTGGCAGACGGCTTCAGGTCCGCCTACGGGCGCAACGCCTCGTTCCAGCTTGGCACGGTCAATGACGAAGAGGTGTTCGCGGGAAGGCTCACGGTGGCAGTGCTTGTGTTCGAAGAGAGCGCGGTGCAGACGCACCACCGGCAGAAGGAGCAGACGCGGAAGCGCAAAAGCTCGGAGTCCGCCCTCTCCGCACCGGACAGGTTCTCCGATTCCGAAAAGACGATGTGGCACGACGAAGATCTCGACATTCCCACGTACCTCAGACGCAATCTCACACTTGGCCGATAAAATGCCGAACGACACCGGAAGCGGCGCCATAAGGCGCGACGGACACATCCGCATCCTCCCGATCCATGTGGCGAACAAGATTGCGGCCGGGGAGGTCGTGGAGCGTCCGGCCGCCGCCCTGAAGGAACTTGTGGAAAACGCCATAGATGCGGGCGCGGACAGGATAGACATAGCCATCACCGCCGGCGGGAAGAAGCTTATCTCCGTGCGCGACAACGGCTGCGGCATGAGCCGAGACGATGCGCTGCTGTCGCTCGAACGCCAGGCCACATCGAAAATACGTGATGTCGATGACATCGAAAGGATTGACACGCTCGGATTCAGGGGCGAGGCTGTTCCGTCAATAGCTGCCGTGTCGCGCTTTACGCTCACTACGCGGGAACGCGAACGGGAATCCGGGACGCGGATCGTCGTCAATGCCGGCAATATGGCTGAAGTGACAGAATGCGGTGCGCCGCCCGGAACGTGCGTAGAGGTGCGCGACCTTTTCTGCAACGTGCCGGCTCGAAAGAAGTTCATGCGCTCGTATGCGACTGAAGAGGGTCACATCAAGTCGGTGTTCACGGTGTGCGCTCTCGCCCATCCGCAGCTCGGCTTCTCGCTCTCCGTAGATGGACGCGAACTGCACCGCCTTGCGCCCGGCGCAACTTTGGAGGAACGCATATCTGCTCTCTTCGGACAAGAATTCGCCGACGAACTGATGCCGGTTGCGCATTCCGGCGAATCCTCCGAAAACGGCGTTGCGGTTCACGGCTACATATCGCGCCCTTCGCCGAACACCGTACGGCGCGAGCAGTTCGTGTTTGTGAACGGACGACCTGCAACCGCCCCGATAATCGCATACGCGCTCAAGGAGGCCTATCCGTCGAACACGACAGAGTCGCGCCCCTCGATGTTCCTGTTCATCGAACTCCCGCCGCACGAGGTCGACGTAAACGTCCATCCCGCCAAACGCGAGGTCCGGTTCCGTCATCCAGCAGACGTAAAGGCGGCCATTGTCGCAGCGCTGACATCCGCTCTCAACGGGACGATCCACAGCAATAATGCGGAGGGTACACCGCCGACAGTCTCCGACGTGCATCAACCGGAAGGCGACGCAGCGCAGACGGCAAAAACATCCGCTGTCTCCGACGGCGTTCCGTTTGCAGCTCCATTTCAGCCAAACCTGTCTTCCTGGCAATCCGGGAAGATACGATTCATTCCCGAGACAGCCGTCACCGATGCGCAAGCGACTTCGCCAAACATCGCACCCGCGCCAACCGCAACTCCAGCGACACCGGAGACTGATGAACGTTCCGGGCAAAATCAGATTCGTCTTCCCTCATCCGCCACTGGTCCTTGGCGCTCGTTCAAGGTGCTTGCGAACACGGAGTCCGGATATCTCCTGCTTGAGACGGATTCGGGGATAGTGACGCTTAATCCTCAAGCGGCGATGGAGCGGATTGCATACGAAAAGCTTATGGCGGCATACGGCGGCGCAGCCGTCTCCCAGCCACTGCTGATTCCGGAGACGGTGCATTTCTCTCCGCTTGAGTCGGCGCGTCTCAAAAGTTTCAGGCCGATTCTGCTCAAACAGGGTTTCGAGATGGAGGAGTTCGGCGCAGACACCTGGAAGATCGATGCAGTGCCGTCTCTGATTGCGGGGCAGGACGCTGCATCGCTGATTGCCTCGGTCGTCCATGACATAGGCGAGGCCGGGGCAAAGCGCGGCGACAGATGGCGCGAAGAGCTTATCGCAAGATCCATCGCAAGATCATGCGCCGGCATATCTCACAGGTTCACCACCGAATCCGCGACGAAACTTGTAGAGGAGCTGTGCGACACATCTATGCCGTACGTCTGCCCACGCGGGCGCCCGGTGATGATCTTCACGTCGAACAGGGAGCTGTCCCGCAAGTTCGGCGGCTGACTTCACCGTCGAACCTGCGGAAAGACCCAAGGTCTGCTACTTGCCTGACGTCGAAGCCGCCTTCACAAGCGACTCAAACTGATCCCTGTCGTAGTTAGAAAGCTCCGCCGTGCGTTTCCGTATGTAGCGCAGCGTACTGCGGGCCTTGTCCATCGCGCCTCTCGCGATCTGGACGCGGGCAAGCGTGATCTGCATACGGATGTCGTCAATCTTCGTCTCCGTCTTCGACAGCTTGATCGCCTTCTCCACGCAGCTTTCAGCCTCTTCAAGATTCTTGTTCTGGTCAAGCAGGGACGAGCCGAGCGTTTCCCACGCCACATAGAGGTTCGGCTGCGTCTTCACTGCCGCACGGGCGAACGTTTCAGCCTCATCGTAGCGCTGAAGACGGCGCAGAACCTCCGCGAGGTCGTTCTGCGCGGCCGCAAGCGGACGCTCCACGTCTACGCTCAGCCGGAGGAACGTCTCGGCGGTCGAGTAATCCCCCTCTTTGAGCCTGAGCGAACCCATCACGTAGTTGGCCAACCTGTTGTGGCGATCGCGGCGCAGAACCATGCGGGCATGGCGTTCCGCCGCCTCTCCGTCATCAAGCTCGATGTCCAGCCCAAGAATCATGTCGCCGGCTATGGACACGTCCGGACGCGACAGCGACGCAATCACCAACGCATCTCGCGCCTGCTTGCGGAACGCCGGACCCTTTCTCATGTACACGAGACCCCTCGTCATCTGCACGAAGTAATCGCGGGGATCGTCGGATATCGCCTCCATCTTCGCAAGAATCAGGTTCTCAAGCTCGTCAAGCACCTTCGCCCTTGCGGCCTTGTCCTTTGCCTGATCAACCTGCTGAAGGAGCACACCGGCGAGCAGAGACCACGCCTGGAGATTCTTCGGATGCATATCGGTTATCTTCTGCATCTCCATGCGCGCACGGTCGAGGTCGTTGTTCATCAGGAGAAGCATGGCAGTCTCGATTCCTGCGCTCTCGCCCTTCGGCGCACCGGCCGCAGCACGTTCGAGGTATGTGCGGGCTTCACCCTCGTTTCCGGACTGGAGCGCGATGCGCGCCATGCCCATCAGCGCGTCCCTGTTCTTGGCGTCGGACGCAAGCACCTGCTCATATACCGCCCTGGACTTCTTCAGCTGGTTGCCGCTCGCATAGATGGCAGCCATCATGTTGAGAAGGCTTGTCTGACGGTCTGCTGACACGAAATCTATCGCCCTCTGAACCTGAGCGATAGCGTTGCCGGTCTGTCCGGACCGCGCCCATGCGTATCCCATCCGCGCAAATATCTCAGGGCTGCGGATGTAGCCGTAGTAGCGGGAGAGCGACCACAGGACGTACCTGCGCTTCGGATCGTCGACAATCGCCTTCAGCTTGCGCTCAATCTCAAGCTTTTTCGCAACCGCGCACTTCACGCCCACACGCGCCATCTCGAACTCGTTGAACAGTGCGCAGACATTGTCCGGATCGATCGTGTTCAGCACCAGTTCGTAGGTGGCGAACGCCTCATCGTCCATGCCGCAGTCCTGCAGGAACACACCAAGGTTGTTGCCGACAAATCCGACATGGCGACGAAGCTGAAGCCTGAGGGATTCCACGGGGTCATCGCAGCGGGCGATGTTTCTGGAGCCTTCCTTGTTGCGCTCTGTCCAAAGGACTGGCGCAATCCTGCCCCAGAAGCTCTTGAACCTCTCAGCAAGGGCCCTGCCGCTTGCGGCGTTCGCCTTCGTGACTCCGCCGAAGAACATGCACTCCGGGGCGGGAGTGCGCTCGGCCATGTACCAGAAGTCCGGCACGCCAAACACCGCCGCCTCGTTCACTATGTTCGTGTCGCCCGTAAACCAGTCCTGGATGAACGGCAGCACACCGAGGCGCAGCGACATCTTGAGGTCGGTACGCCCGGCCTTCAGTCCGCACTTCTCCACAAGCTCCGACAGCTCATCGAGATATGAGTCGCTCATGTCGCGCTGCAGACACACAAGGTTGAGTTCCCTGCCGGCTGCGGCTGCTGCGATGCGCAGGTGGTCGTCGAGGGTGCCGTCGGTCACGAACCATGTGCGGTCACCCATCGCATCAAGCATCTCCTTCGCACACCTGTCAGCGAACGCACCTCGTCCGCGTCCGCAGTTGAATGCGTTGACGAGAGAGGAGAGAACAAGCACGATCACAAGAGCCACGCAGAACACGGGAGCGACGGCGCGACCGATGCGGACGGCAACGTCAACGCCGTCCTCCTTGAACTCCGCGACAGGCAACGGGGTGCGCGCAAGGAGATACCAATACGCGGCAAGGTAGCCGGCGACAAGCGCAACCAAGGTCGATGTCGCAACAGGCGATATGCCGAGCGGACGCAGCACAGCCTCCGGTGCAAGCGGCGTCGCCGTCGCACACGCGACGCAGAGCGTCATCGCCAAGTGAAACGAATACTGGCTCCAGCGGCGATCGTTGTTCAGCGCACGGGCTGCGGCAAATGCGCAGGCGATCGCCGGCACGACCGTGAGCGACACGATTGCAAGCCATCCGGGACAGGAGAACCAACCGCGCACTTCACGCAGGGCATCCTTGAGTCCATGCAGGAACACACCCACGGACGATGTGCACTTGGCGGCCTCTGCGGCCTCCGTACCGAGGAAACCGGCGGCGATGCACTTGATGAACACGACAAGTCCGACAACGAGCGACAGCAGGTAGAGGGTTGCGGCGCCGTAAAGGCCATTGCCGTTCTTGACAAGGACAAGCAGGAAAGCGAAGAACACCGCTATGGAGTACGGAACGAATATTGCGCTCTCCACAAGACCGGTGGCGACGAACAATCCGGCGGCAACCGCGACGGGAATCGCAAGACGCGGACGCCCGGCGGCAATCAGAACCACACGCATGGCGAGAAGCGCCCACATCACATCGAAGATTCGATGTTCAAGATGCGTTGAACTCTGCCACACCGCAGTGGAGAACACGAACACGAGGGCGGCTATGATGCCAGCAATCAGCGACGCCCCCTTGGCAAACTTGACGGAGGCCTCGTGCTTCACGCTCTGCCATACGGCGAAAGCCATGAGCCGACACACAAGATACGCAGAGATCACGCCGCATATGAGGGAAAGCGCATTCGTGCGGAACGCAATAGACGAAAGCGGTCCCGCGCCGCCGAAGAGCTTGACGAAATATCCCCAAAGCGGATACTTCGGGAACTCAAGCACATCCAGTCCAGACCACTGCACCAACATTCGGGCTGACGTTCCGGGGAAGACGTAGTCCGCCAAGGTCAAGGCATAGACAACCGCAGCAACACCTGCAACGGCGAGAGCCGCCAGCAGCGAACCGCGCTTGAACGATGAATCCGTTTCGCGAAAACCTGACATGGTCATATCCCTTTCGTTGTTTTGTTATTGCGCCGCACCCCCAGAACAGGGGCAACCACGGCACTTGCCGCCGCATGATACATCCTTACCGTCCCAGCAGTAGGTGCAAAGCCGATCCTTTGGAAGTCCAATCGCCGACACGAGATCATCGAGACGCTGAAACGCAAGCGAAGTAAGGCCCAGGTTTTTGCGTATGTACTCAACCATCGCCATGTACGGCTCTCCATCCGGGTCAAGATACTTCGATATGTCCGCGTTGGCGCCTTCTCTGTCGCGGATGAAGCGACGCGTTATCAGGTCGTACTCCGATTTGGAGCGGGAGAAGTTCAGGAACCGGCACGGATAGAGCAGCGGCGGACACGCAATGCGCATATGCGTCTCCTTCGCACCATCGGCGTAAAGGCGTTTCGCCTGCTGACCGAGCTGTGTGCCGCGCACGATCGAATCGTCGCAGAAGACAAGCCGCTTGTCCTTTATAAGCCCCGGAATGGGGATGAGCTTCATGGCGGCGACGCGTTCCCGCTGCTTCTGATCCTGCGGCATGAACGACCTCGCCCAAGTGGGGGTGTACTTCACGAACGGCCGCGCATACTTGATTCCCGCCTCGTGTGCATATCCCAATGCGTGGGAGGTGCCGCTGTCCGGAACTCCGCCCACCGAATCCGCCTCCACGGGGTTGCGCCTCGCGAGGAACGCACCGGAGCGGTAGCGCGACATCTCCACGTTGCGCCCTTCATAGGACGACGCCGGATAGCCGTAGTAGACCCACAAGAAGGAGCATATTGCCATCTCCTTGCGCGGTGCGATGACAGTACGGTCGCCATCCGGTGTCAACTCCACCATTTCGCCGGGACCGAGATCTCGCACATACTCGTAGCCGAGATTCGTGAGCGCACACGACTCCTGCAGGGCGATCATCGCACCGGCCTTGCGTCCGATGACGACCGGTGTGCGTCCGTATCTGTCACGCACCGCGAAAAACTGCCCGCGCTCCGTCACCATCAGGAACGAGCAGCTGCCCTGAACCTTCTGTTGGACAAGCTTCACGCCCTCTTCCAGCGTACTGGCGGATGCAAGGATTGCGGACACCACCTCTGTCGGACCGACCATGCCGGATGTCGTGGAGTACTGGAGCTGAAGACGGTTCTCCTCGAACATCTCACGCATCAGCTCCTCTATGTTCGTGATAAGCCCCACAGTGACCAGTGCAAACGTACCATGCACACACCGCATCACAAGCGGCTGCGGGTCGGTGTCGGATATCACGCCAAGCCCGACAGAACCGGCAAGCGCCGCAACGTCGCGCTCAAATTTCGAGCGGAACGGCGCATTCTGTATGTTGTGAATCGAACGCTGAAACCCCTTGTCGCCAAGCACACACATTCCGCCACGGTGCGTACCAAGATGCGAATGATAGTCCGTGCCGAAAAAGAGATCGCTTACGCAATCGTCCGATGAAACCACTCCACAAAAGCCACCCATCTTCTCTCCAATTCGCGGATAGGGAGGATTCCCTTTCCAAACACACGAATTATACCACAGAACGCCGCCAATCGGCGGCGTTCTGCTTCCAAACCGAGGGTTTATCCCTCAAAGTGGTAGAGTTCGCGTTTGCGGTACTGCGTGTGGAGAAGGTGTTCCGCCTTCTCGCCGCCGTTCGCGCCCGTCTCGCCGAGGTAGTCCTTGTAGAGGGACTGCACCTCCGGGTTGAGATGGCTCATGCGCAACGCGCTCTTCTCATCGTCGGCGTAGAGACCGGCTGTACGCTTGGCGCGCACCTCATCCGTCGCCAAGCAGGGCTGTCCGCCGCCGCCGATGCATCCGCCTCGGCAGGCCATGACTTCGATGAAGTCGTACCGCGGCTTCACGCCGTTGCGGCGATCCTCGCGAATCTGGTCGATGACCTTCTCGACGTTGCCCATCTGGTGGGCGACGGCGATGTTGACCTTCGTGCCCTTGATGTCGATGGTTGCGGACTTCACGCCCTCCATCCCGCGCACCTCGCTGAACTCGATGCTCGGCGGCGTGGCCTCACCGGTGATGAGGCAGTACGCCGTACGCAGAGCCGCCTCCATTACGCCACCGGTGACGCCGAATATCGTGCCGGCTCCGGTGTAGGCACCGAGAAGCTTGTCGGCCGGCTCGTCCTCAAGGCTGCTGAAGTCGATTCCCGCCGCCTTAATCATGCGGGCGAGTTCACGGGTCGTGAGCACCACGTCCGTATCCTGCGAACCGGTCGCATTCATGTGCTCGTCGCGGCCAATCTCGTACTTCTTCGCCGTGCAGGGCATGATGGACGTCATGTGGATCTTCGTGTGATCCACCTTGTTCATCTCCGCCCAATAGGACTTTGCGAGAGCCGAAAGCATCTGCTGCGGGGACTTGGCCGTAGAGAAATTCTCCGTGAAGTCCGGCGCGTACTTCTCCATCCAGTCTGTCCAGGCGGGACAGCAGCTTGTCAGAAGCGGCAGATTACCGCCCTTCGTGAAGCGCTTGATGAACTCCGTGCCCTCCTCCATGATCGTGACGTCGGCGGAGAAGTTCGTGTCGAACACCTTGTCGAAACCGAGCATCCTGAGCGCGGCGTATATCTTTCCGGTCGTGAGCGCACCCGGCTCCATGCCGAACGCCTCACCGAGCGCGACGCGCACGGCAGGCGCAATCTGCACGAGGCAGACCTTCTCCGGATCGCGGAGTGCCGTCCAAACCTTCTCGGTCTCGTCGTTCTCGTATATGGCGCCTACGGGGCAGTGGGCAGAGCACTGTCCGCACTTGATGCAGGGCGATTCGGCAAGCGGAACGCCGGCGGCAGGAGCCATGACGGTCTTCTCGCCGCGACCGATGAACTCAAGCGCCCACACGTTCTGCATCTGCTGGCAAACCTCCGCGCAGCGTCCGCACTTGATGCACTTGTCGGAATTGAGCACGATCGATGGAGTGGAGTTGTCCACAGGACGATGCAGCACCTCCTTCGGGAACGGGATGTCTCGTATGCCGAAGTCCGCCGCGATCTCCTGCAGTTCGCAGGAGCCGGAGCGCGGACACTGCAGGCAGTCCTGCGGGTGGTTGGCGAGGACAAGCTCAAGGACCGTCCTGCGCACCTGGACGATGTCAGGGTCGTGCGTGATGATCTTCATGCCCGGCGTAACCTCGGTGCAGCAGGCGCGGAGAAGCTTCGGCGACGGCACGAACTTGCCCGGCTCCGTCCGGCTCGGCACAAGCTGGCGCACTACGCAGATTCCGCAGCTTGCGCCCGGCTTGAGATCCGGATGGTAGCAGAGCGTGGGAATCTTGATGTTGGCCTTCTTGGCGGCCTGGAGGATGTTGGAGCCTTTGGGCACCTCAACGGTCTTGCCGTTGATCTCGACAGAAATCATTTCCGTTTCCATTGTCTTAAAACCTTTCTTCCTGATCAGCCGCTCAACCGTGGCTGATGGCTCCGAATCTGCAGTTCGCCTCGCACTGTCCGCACTTGATGCACTTCGTCTGGTCAATCACATGCGGGTTCTTCACAACGCCGCTGATTGCGTTCACCGGACACTTCCGCGCACAGAGCGTGCAGCCCTTGCACTTCTCCGCGATGATCGAGTACTTGACAAGCTTCGAACACTTGCCGGAGCGGCACTTCTTCTCCTTGATGTGCTCCATGTACTCGTCCATGAAGTACTTGAGCGTGGAGCGGACAGGGTTCGACGCCGTCTGGCCCAGACCGCAGAGAGACGCCTTGCACATCGCGTCGGAGATCTTCTCCATCTGCACGATGTCGTCCTCCGTGCCGCGTCCGTCGGTGATCTTGTTGAGATAGTTGAGGAGCTTGCGTCCGCCGATGCGGCATGGAGCGCACTTTCCGCAGCTCTCATCGACGGTGAAGTCGAGATAGAACTTCGCGATGTCGACCACGCAGTCCGTCTCGTCCATCACGATCAGACCGCCCGACCCCATGATCGAACCGATCTTGGCAAGGCTCTCGTAGTCGATCGGCGTATCGAGGAACTGCGGCGGGATGATGCCGCCGGAGGGGCCGCCAGTCTGGGCCGCCTTGAACTGATGCCCGCCACGGATGCCGCCGCCGATGTCGAAGATGATTTCGCGCAGCGTCGTACCCATAGGCACCTCGATGAGACCGGAGTTGTTGACCTTGCCGGTGAGGGCAAACACCTTCGTGCCCTTTGTCGTGGCCGTGCCGATCTTGCTGAACCAGTCAGCTCCCTTGGTGATTATGACAGGGATGTTGGCAAGCGTCTCGACGTTGTTGATCACCGTAGGACGTCCCCAAAGACCCTTCACCGCCGGGAATGGCGGACGCGGCTTCGGCATTCCGCGATTGCCCTCGATGGACTGCAGCAGGGCCGTCTCTTCGCCGCACACGAACGCGCCGGCGCCGAATCGCAGCTCGATATCGAACGAGAAGCCGCTTCCGAGGATGTCATCGCCAAGAAGCCCAAGCTCACGCGCCTGGGATATGGCGACCTGCAGACGGTGAATCGCAAGCGGATACTCCGCACGGATGTAGATGAATCCGCGAGATGCGCCGATCGCATACCCGGCCACGGTCATGGCCTCAAGGATCGAATGCGGATCGCCTTCCAGAGTGGAGCGATCCATGTAGGCGCCGGGATCGCCTTCGTCGGCATTGCAGACCATGTACTTCTGCCCCTTGGGCTGCTGCTGCGCGAACTTCCACTTCAGCCCCGTCGGGAACCCGGCGCCGCCGCGTCCGCGCAGCCCGGACTTCAGGATCTCCTCCACGACCTGCTCAGGCGTCATCTCGAAGAGAACCTTCTCGATGGCCTTGTAGCCGTCGCGGGCGATGTAGTCCTCGATCTTCTCCGGATCGATCACACCGCAGTTGCGCAGCACGATGCGGTACTGCTTCTGGTAGAACGGGATGTTGGCCTCGGCCACCATCTTCTTGGCCTGCTCCGGGTCGTAGCACAGCCGCGCCACGACGCGTCCCTTGACAAGATGCTCCGCGATGATCTCGGAGACGTCCTTCTCCTGCACCTGCACGTAGAACGTACCCTGTGGAAGGATCTTGACGATCGGCCCCTGCTCGCAGAATCCGAGACAGCCTGTCGCCACAACCTGCACCTTCTCGGCAAGCCCCGCCTCCGCCAGCTGCTTCTTGAAGGCGTCCACAATCTTGTCGCCGCCGCCCGAACAGCACGCCGTGCCGCCGCAGATCAGTACATATGATTCGTATGCCATTGCGTTTTCTCTCCTGTTATATCCGTCTTCGCATTAACGCCGGACGCCAATCAGCCGTTCTTGACAATGTCGACGGACGGCTTGTCGCATATCTTGGAATCGTCGAGGAGTGCCTTGCCGATGATGTGCTTGTCGACAATCTCCCGCGCCATCGCCGCATCCACGTGTCCGTAGATGACCGACGGCATCCCCGGAACGACGACCTCAACCGTAGGCTCGGAGTGGCAAAGCCCCATGCATCCCGTCTGGCGCACCAGCACATTGGTCAGAGATTTCTCGGTGAGCGCATTGATGAGCGCGGAGAACGTCTCCTTCGCCCCGGCGGCGATGCCGCACGTACCCATTCCGACGATGACCTGCACGTCCTTGTTGGAGTTGTCGCGCATCTCCATCGCCTTCTGCTTCTCGCTGCGCATGCGGCGCAGGTCGTCGAGTGTTAGCTTAGCCATTGTTGCTCCTTTCAGATTCCTGTTTGCTGTATGCCGCTCAACCCTGGGCGCGGTACCTGTCTATTATGCCCTTGACGTCCTTCGTCTCAAGCTTGCCGTGAACCTCGCCGTTCACGACGGCCACCGGCGCAAGGCCGCAGCATCCGAGGCAGCGCACCGCCTCCACCGAGAAAAGTCCGTCGTCCGTAGTCGCGTTCAGTCCGACACCGAGAAGCCTCTCGAACTCCTTGATGAGGTCATCGCCGCCGCGCAGGTAGCACGCAGTGCCAAGACACACCTGCACATTGTACTTGCCCGCCTTCTGGAGGCGGAAGAAGTTGTAGAACGTGATCACGCCATATATCTTGGCGAGAGGGACTCCAAGCAGCTGCGACGTTTCGATCGCAATCTCACGGGGTATGTACCCGTACGTCTGCTGAACACGATGCAGCACCATGATCAGGTTGCCGGGCTTCTGCTTCCACTCTTCGATGAACGCCTTTAGTTCAGGCGTCATCGTCTCCAGTTTTCCGCTCATCTTTTCTCCTCGGTTTTGTTCACGGCGAGAATTTCACCTCAATGAGTGCAATTATCGCACATCATTCCGCTGTTAGGCAAGTGTAACTTAACCGAAAATGGAACGAGGGAAGTTGCAATATCTCGTGGCGCAGTTTCAGACAGGGGGAAACCGTGCCGC
>CAZMNN010000044.1:0-20349 GCA_964567665.1 uncultured Lentisphaeraceae bacterium | reverse complement strand
ACGCGCTGCGTTGCCATCGACTGAAACACAAAATCAAAGAACATCAAATCACAACAGTCTTTGGACTATTGGCATCTTTCGCAGACTGAAACACAAAATCAAAGAACATCAAATCACAACGTTAGCCTTGATAGCATTGCTTCGTCTCTGACTGAAACACAAAATCAAAGAACATCAAATCACAACAGGGACGCGGCGCGACCTCCAATAGCCTCCACTGAAACACAAAATCAAAGAACATCAAACCATAATTGATGCCCCATATTATAGCACAGGTTAATTGAATGAGACACTATTCAAGGAAAGTTGTATCATCTGGGAAGTTGTAATATATAGTGGCGCAGTTTCAGACAAGCAACCATAAATTTTGAATTTCTTTATCTGCGCGTCAACGCAGGGAGAAGATGGCAAGGAGAAACGGGGGTGTGGGGGAGAGGAGGAAGGGAAGAGGAACCTATCCCCGTGGCTTGAAGACAACGCTCTGCCTGCGCGCTGCAGGATGACAGCGTGGAAGGGCGTGATGGGTCCGGATGGCCTGGTTACGAGATTTTGCGCGGACGTCCCGGCTTTCGTTTAGGCAATGATGGCAATGCGGACTTCTTCGGGTCAACTGAAAGCGTGAAGTCGGGGTGCTTCGCGACATAGTTCATCAGGATTGCGATGCGGCGGGCCAGTGCGATCAGCGCCACCCGTTTAGGCATCCCCCTGGCTATGAATCGCTCATAGATTGGCTGGAGGCGATGATTGCTGTGACAGGCGCTTACTGCAGCCATGTACAATGCGCTCCGCAGTTCTCCGCGTCCTCTTCTGGGCCTGGACTTCTTCTTGATTGTGCAGCTCTTGTTCTCAATAGGAGCGATGCCGGCCATCTTTGCGATACCCTTTGGCGTGAACGACCCGATGTCCGGACAGGACGACAGCATCGTGCTGATCAGCACATGGCCTACGCCGACGATCTGCTCGAAGCGTGTTGCGAGGGCGCTCATCTTCTCGTCCGATCTTATGGCGTCAATGCACAAGGCGTCCATCTTCTCGATCTGTCGGTCAATGGCGTCAACTGCCTTTGTGACGGCGGACCTTATGTCCTTGTCCAGGATGTTCTCAAGTTGATTGGCGACGAGGACCCTGGCCTTGACCAGGTTCCTTCTGACGCCGGCAGAGCGTTTCAGCCTCCTGTAGCCATCGGACATTGGCCTGACGAACCGCAGCTGTTCTGTCTTGAGTGACGCCGCGAAATTCCTGATCATCTCGCAGTCAATGGCGTCCGTTTTTTCCAGCATGCCTTGTGACTCGGCGTACTTCCGCGTCTTCCACGCGTCGAGCCTGACCGCCGGGACGCCTGCGGCAAGGCATTCGTCCGCAAGTGGCTCTTCGTACGGCCCGGTGGCCTCGAAGCTGATTATGGCGGATGTCGTCTTCGCCTTCCTGATGAGCCTGGCTCTGCAGCGTTTTGTGTTTCCGACATGTTCCTTTGTCCCATCCGGATGGCAGATGTCAAGGCAGTCCTTGCCGACATCTACTCCGATATGTGTCCTGGCCTGGTTCATGGTATACTTTCCTTGTCATACGAGCTGAAGCAACTGTCGGATCGGCAGGATCCGCAGCCCTTGCAACCATTCAGTTTATTGACCACGCAAAGTGGCGATGCCCTGGCTATGGGTCGGGTTGCCGAACCTGGGGATGGACGGGCTTGTCGCCACGGCCCGTGAGACGATGGCCATCGTCTCACGGGCATTCTTTTCGCCTGTTCTTGCGAAGAGGCTATCACAACACCTGTTATGCAGGAACGGTGGGATAGTCTATCAGAATCGAACTAGACAGGGGATGGTGGCGGTGTGCTTTCTTCTTCGTGGATCGGCATGGCTTCCCCCTGTCTGAAACTGTGCCATGAGATATTACAACTTTCCGATATTACGACTTCAGCAAAGCCATTTGCATCTGTGTTAGGTTTTTGGTATAGTCATCACCCGTTAGCGGCACAAGTTTTAAGAAAGGACAAAATGCAGACACCAGAAGAGTTTCTTGAAGCGAATGGTTTCGTTTCCGGGCAGTTGGACAGAAATGCTCTCGTCTCCACTTTCATCAAGGAGATGGATGCCGGACTGAAGGGTGAGCCTTCGTCTCTTGCGATGATTCCGACATACGTCTCACCGTCGGGCGAATTGCGCCGCGACACGCCTGTCGCGGTTCTTGACGCGGGCGGCACGAACCTCCGCGCCGGGACGGTCAGTTTCCCTTCGGATGCCGCCGAGGCGAAGATCGAGCATCTTGAGAAGGGCGCAATGCCCGGAACCGCAGGCTACGTCTCGCCGGACGAGTTCTACGGGACGTTCGCTGCACACCTTGAACGCACGAAGCCGTTTGCGGCCGATCCAGCGATCGGGTTCTGCTTCTCCTATGCCTGCGAGGCTGCGCCGGACGGCGACGCAAAGCTCCTTCACTGGACGAAGGAGATCCAGGCTCCGGAGATAGTCGGTCAGTGGGTAGGCTCGGAGCTGAAGAAACGTCTTTCCTTCGTTCCGTCCAAACTTCTCGTCCTCAACGACACTGTGACTACGCTTCTCGCCGGGAAGCTCGTCGAGAAGCCGGGCCAGCGCTTCTCCGCCTACATCGGATTCATCCTCGGCACCGGCACGAACGTCGCTTACGTGCAGAAGACGTCCGGCATAGCGAAACTCGCCCCCGGTGATTATCCGGTGGAGATGATCGTCAATGCTGAGTCCGGCGGATTCTCGAAGATGCCGCAGTCGAAATTCGATGCTGCGATGGATGCGAAGTGCAAGGACACCGGCAAGCAGATGTTCGAGAAGATGATTTCCGGTGCGTATCTCGGCAGCATAGGCCTTGAGATATTCAAGGCCGCCGCAAAGGCCGGATTCTTCACGGATGCGGCCGCCAAGCAGATAGCGGCGATGCCGACGCTTGAGAACATGCACCTCGACAACTTCTGCGCGAACTTCGACAACGGAAAGCCCAATCCGCTCTTCAAGGTGTTTGCGGACGCAAACGACGCCGCCATGGCGCGTCGTCTCTCAACGCCTGTGTTCGAGCGCGCGGCGATCCTCACCGCAATCCATCTTGCGGCGTTCATCGTGAAGACCGGCGGCGGAAGCGACAGCTCGGCTCCGGTATGCGTGTGCGTTGACGGAACCGTCTACCACAAGACCCGCTCCGTCTCGTTCCCTCAGATCGTGCAGCGCGAACTTGATCAGATGCTCGGCCCGCGCAACGTATCTTTTGCGCTCACGGACTGTCCAGGAAACGCGCCGATGGTCGGTGCGGCTGTCGCGGCCCTTCTCAAACAGGTGTAATAAGGAGATATGATGCTCAACCAGAATGTTTACGACGAACTCGTCTCGAAGTTCGAGAAGCACTTCGGCGAAAAGCCGTCCGCAGTCGCATATGCGCCGGGTCGCATAGAGGTGCTTGGCAACCATACAGACTATAACGAAGGATATGTGTTCTCCGCTGCAATAGACATGGGAACGTTCTTCGCAGTTTCTCCGAGCGACGACGACACCGTGCGTCTCGTGGCGGGCGACCTGATGAAGGAGGTCTCGTACAAGCACTCCGACTGCGCAAAGCGCGACGAAGATACATGGCAGAACTACGTCAACGGCACATTCAACTGGCTGTTCGACGGGGAACCCGCAAAGGCAGGAAAGGGCTGGAAGGGCATGTTCCTCGGCAACATCCCGCTTGGAATGGGGCTTTCCTCGTCAGCCGCACTTGAGATGTGCACCGCACTCGCGCTGTGCAAGCTCTACGGAATCGAAAAGGACAAGGTTGCGCTCGCAAAGATCGGGCAGAAAGCTGAACATACGTTTGCCGGATGTCCGTGCGGACTCCTCGATCAGGCATCGTCCATGTTCGGCACTAAGGGTGGCCTTGTCAAGAGCGACTTCCGCCACTGCAAATTCGAGAACGTCAGCCTCGGGCCGTCCGTCGCGTTCATGATGGTGAAGTCCAACGCCAAGCACGCGCTGGTCGATGGCGCGTACGCATCCCGCCGCCAGGCCTGCGAGGACGCGGCGCAGCACTTCGCGAAGGTGCTACGTCACCCGGTCACGCATCTGCGCGACGTCTCGTCCGCCGAATGGATTCTGTACCGCGAGGGGCTTGACGACACCAAGGCAAGACGCGCCATCCATCCCATCGGCGAGGACGAACGTGTGCTTGCCGGCGCGGAGCTGCTCGACAAGGGCGACGTAAAGGCGTTCGGCGCACTCATGTTCGACTCGCACGAATCGAGCCGCAACTGGTTCGAGAACTCCTGCCCGGAACTTGACACAATCGTTGATTCCGCAAAGAAGATTCCGGAAGTCTACGGCGCCCGTCTCTCCGGCGGCGGATTCGGCGGAAGCTGCTGTCTGCTTGTCGATCCTTCGGCGGCGGACAAGATAGCGGCGACGATCACCGCAGACTACAAGGCTGCGTACGGCGACGAACCGACCTGCTCGCTCATCGAGCCGTCCGAAGGTGCGCATCTCGTCTGACCGCAGACTGCAATGCGCATACATGGCGCAATCCCGACATCAATGCGGGGTTGCGCCTTCGTGTTTGACGACGCGGCCATAAGCCGAAAACGGAATGAAATTTTGGAGGAGCAGCACATGAGGTGCGGAAGATTGTATGCGAGGCTCGCATTTGCGGCGTTCTGCGCATCGTACGCCGGTTTTGCGGGATCGTTTCTTGAGAGAGGTGACAGATGGATACTTTCCGGGGACTCCATCACCTCCACGGACATCTACAGGCAGATTCTTCAGCTGGCGGCAGAACACTACCATCCCGGCGCGGACATTGTGATCGGCAATCGGGGAGTGTGGGGACAGAAACTGAACGAGGAAAAGAGGCTTGAAGAGAAGACGCCTCCAAAGATAGTGTCCACCATGATCGCGATGAACAGCTTCATACACCGCGAAGCAGGCGCCACGCAGGACTATTCGCATGTGGTGGCGGATCACATCAAGGGGCTTCGCGGAAGAATCCGTGAATGGCGAGGCATGGGCGCTCAGGTGCTGTTGATGACGCCGACGGTGACGGACGAGCGCGAGGGCGGCTTCTTCGTCACGTACAACACGCGGCGCGGACTTGAGGAGGTTGGCGCTGCGATACGTGAACTCGCCAACGAGGAAGGGTGCTTTCTCGTGCCGGTTGCCGAGGACATTGCGGCATACGCGCAGACGATGGGTCCGATGGAGACGTTCATCCCTGACGGTGTCCACCCGTATGGGTATGGACAGTATGTCATCGCAAACGCATTCATCCGCAGGATGGATTTCTCCGGAGACCTCGGCGGCGGACGGCGGCTGAAGCCCTGCGGCAAGGTCGAGCCTCTGCCTTTCGTCTGCCGCACACCATACCTCAATGAGGGTGACAAAACGCTCGTGTTCGGCACGGCGGGAATTCGCGGGCGTCTGCGCTGGTCGCTCTGGTGTGACTCCCTGCGCATGATGACGCCCGACGACTGTGCGGCTCACTGTCTTGGACGTGGCGAAGCGCAGTTGGAAGGTGCGCCGGAATGGCGGCTGACGCTCAATGCCGAGTTGCAGGTTGGCGAACGCGCCAGACTGATGGTCGACATTGTGCCGGAGGACGGTGTAAGCCGACTTTACTGCATTGATCTTGCCAAGAACCGTGTAGTGCCGTTTACGGACGGAATTGCCGACGGCATCGTGACGGCGAAATCTCCTCGCAGAAACGGGGCTGTCGTTTCGCGGTGGCGCATGAGGGAGAAGGGGAAGGAGCTTTGGTTTGAAGGCACAAACCTGTGTGACGGCGTTTCGGCGGGTGCGGACGGGGCTTGGGGAAACGTTTTCAGACATTCCGGGCTGCAGCTGCTTTTCGATTTCCGTCCGGGGCGGCGTTTTGCCGGCGTGAATCCAGATCGCGATGCGCCGATGGTGCTGCTTTCCGTACGGAAGGAGCCGGAGTGGTCTGTGATGCCGTTTGTGTGGATGGGGCGGCGCTATCAGGCGTGTCTGTTCGCACACGCAGAACCATGCAAGGGCGGCTACTCGTGGCGCATCGGCTTCAGGGGCAACATCACGGACTGTGAAGGCTTTGACATAAGCCGTATAGACTGTTTCGGGTTGCATATGATTGTGGCCGATGCCGAGGGGGACGATGTTAAGCGGTACGCCTTGCAGGACTATTCGCCTCCTGACAACCCGGAGCGGCGCATGAACCAGATGACGGTGTTCGACCGTAAGGGCAGATTTACCGGCGGTGCGGTCACAAGCGTCAACTTCTTTGCGTTCAGACCGTGACGGTGCCTGTCAGCAACCCACCGCCGCATTTATATAAATGCGGCGGTGGGTTAGATTGATTTTTTCGCATGAATTTTCAGTCTGGGGGTTGATTTGCGGAATGGGATATGATACCCTACACAGCTTCACACCTTAACAGTTAACAAACCGGCCGCTTACCGGACTTCATTGGGCGTGATTCAACGGATTTTCAAGCAGAAGATAAGGATGGGGGCCGGTGTGCAGGATATGCCGCCTGTCTCCGTCCAAAACGAAAGGTAAGAGACATGGCCAAAGCCGAACGCAAAGTATTCGGGAAACTCCAGAATACCTACGCACCGCCGGATCTCATCGAGATCCAGACGACGAGCTACAACGATTTCCTTCAGGCGGACGTCCCGCCGGCGAAGCGCGAGGAGAAGGGGCTTCAGGCCATTTTCCACGAGATATTCCCGGCAGTGAGCTTTGACAGCCGGTACGAGCTGGATTTCGTGAGCTACAAGTTCGGCGAGCCGAAGTACACGCTCGCGGAGGCTCTCGGCGACGGACACACCTACTCCAAGCCGCTTCATGCGACGTTCCGTCTGAAAGATGGCGAGGATGTGCGCGAAGAGGACGTCTTCCTCGGCGACATCCCGGTGATGACTGGCGACGGCGCGTTTGTCGTCAACGGCGCGGAGCGCGTCATCGTCTCGCAGCTGCATCGCAGCCCCGGCATCTCCACCGAGCGCACCGTCCATGCCAACGGACAGCCGCTTCTCTCGATGCGCATCATTCCCGATCGCGGCAACTGGATCGAGATCATGTTCGACACCAACGATGTGATGTGGTGCTTCATGGATCAGCGTCGCCGTCGCCGGAAATTCTACGCGACAACGCTTCTCCGTGCATTCGGGTACGGTTCCGACGAGGATATCCTGCGCCTTTTCTACAGGTTCAAGAAACTCGACACCGGCATCAGCTACGAAGAGTCCGACGTGCATGGACTTCTCATGAAGGACGACCTCGTGGACACCGAGTCCAAGGCCGTTCTCGCCCGCAGGTACGACCCTGTCACCCCGGCGCTTCTCGCCCAGATTGCGGCTGCGGGCATCTCCAGCGTGGAGGTTGTGGACGTTTCGGTTGACAACGGCACTCTCATCAAGACGCTGAGGGAGGATGCCAAGGCGGGCATCCACAACGAGGAGGACGCCCTCAAAGAAATATACCGCCGCATACGTCCGGGAGATCCGCCGACCGCCACGAACGCAAAGGCTCTCATCAAGAGGATGTTCTTCGAGCTTGGGCAGTACGATCTCGGCTATGTCGGCCGCCACAAGATCAACAAGAAGCTCGGCCTCTCCGGAAAGGTGCCGGAGGAGCTTCGCACTCTCCACAACAGCGGCATCGACGTGATCGAGGCGATCCGTCTCCTGCTCAAGATATTCATGGGCAAGGAGGTGCTTGACGACATCGACCATCTCGGCAACCGCCGCATCCGCACGACCGGCGAACTCATCGAGAACCAGTGTCGCGTCGGTCTCGCCCGCACCAAGCGTCTCGTGCTGGAGCGCATGACGGTGCACGATGCGGCGTCTGGTCTGCTCACTCCGCAGAGGCTCATCAACTCCAAGACCTTCTCGTCTGTGGTGCAGGACTTCTTCGCCCGCAGCCAGCTGTCGCAGTTCATGGATCAGACGAATCCGCTCTCTGCGCTGGCCCACAAGCGCCGTCTTTCGGCTCTCGGCCCCGGCGGTCTCTCCCGCGAACGCGCCGGCTTCGAAGTGCGCGACGTTCATCCGTCCCACTACGGCCGAATCTGCCCGATCGAGACGCCTGAAGGCCCGAACATCGGCCTCATCTCGTCCCTAGGCCTCTATGCCCGCGTGAACCGTTTCGGCTTCATCGAGACGCCGTACCGCGTGGTGCGCAACGGCAAGGTGACGAACACGGTTGAATATCTTCCTGCGGACGTCGAGGAGCAGTACGTGATCGCTCAGGCGAACGTGCCGCTGAACCCCGACAAAACGTTTGCCGAGGAGAAGGTGACTTGCCGCTGGAAGACCGAGTTCTGCGACAAGCCGGCCAAGGACGTCCAGTACATGGACGTCGCGCCGATGCAGGTCATCTCCATCGCCGCCGGTCTCATTCCGTTCCTTGAACACGACGACGCGAACCGCGCACTCATGGGCGCGAACATGATGCGCCAGGGCGTTCCGCTCATGCAGAGCGAGCGGCCCTACGTCGGAACCGGACTTGAAGGCATCGCGGCGAAGGACAGCCGCGTAATCGTGTGCGCCGAGGAACCCGGCGTTGTGGCGTACGTGGACGCCTGCACGATCCTCACCACTGCGGACGGAAAGCTGCCCGCAGGCGTGGATGCGAACCCGAAGGATCCTTCGAAGTACGACTACGCCAAGGAGGCGAAGAAGGGCGTGAGACGCTACACGCTCCAGAAGTACCGCCGCTGCAACGCCGGTACGTGCTTCAACCAGAAGCCGATCGTCAAGCACGGCCAGAAGGTCATGCCGGGCGACTGCCTTGCGGACGGCCCCGCCACCGATCAGGGCGAGCTTGCTCTCGGCAAGAACCTGCTTGTGGCGTTCATGTCGTGGCGCGGCTACAACTTCGAGGACGCCATTCTCGTCAACGAGCGCCTTGTGCGCGAGGACGTTCTCACGTCTCTCCACATCATCACGTTCGAGTGCGGCGCCAGAGACACCAAGCTCGGCGCGGAGGAGATCACCCGCGACATCCCGAACGTCGGTGAGGACGCACTCAAGAACCTCGGTCCGGACGGCATCATCCGCGTCGGTGCGGAGGTCAAGCCCGGCGACATTCTCGTCGGCAAGGTCACGCCGAAGGGCGAGACGGAGCTTTCGCCCGAGGAGCGTCTGCTGCGCGCAATCTTCAGCGAAAAGGCCGCTGACGTCCGCGACACGTCTCTCACGGTGCCGCCGGGAACGACCGGTGTTGTCATGGCGGTGAAGGTGACGACGGCCGACCAGACCGGCGAGACCGAGCGCAAGCCTGTGACGAAGAAGTCGATGCGCGACGCAGAGCGCAAGCGCAACGAGAAGATCAAGAAGATCGAGAAGGAGCTTATCGATGCACTGAACGACAAGTTCCTCAACCAGAAGCTTTCGTCCGACATCGTGGATTCCGACACGGCGGAGATCATCGCGCCAGCCGGCAAGAAGATCACGAAGACGGCTCTCACAAAGCTTGCGAAGGCCCGCAACCACTTCCAGATCGACGATGGAGAGGATGCCGAGAGCCTTGAAGAGGTGTTTGAGCCGTTCCGCGCAAGGTTCGCGGAACTTGAGGACGCCGCCGTCAAGGAAAGCGACGAGTTCGGCGACGTGTCTGACGAGGATGTCGTCATCAAGCAGGTTCGCGTCTACCTCGTTGACAAGAAGAATCTTTCAGTCGGCGACAAGATGGCTGGTCGTCACGGAAACAAGGGCTGCATTTCGCGCATCCTTCCGAGCTGCGACATGCCGTTCCTCCCCGACGGAACGCCGGTCGACATCGTGCTGAACCCGCTCGGCGTGCCTTCCCGAATGAACCTCGGTCAGCTGTTCGAGACGTATCTCGGTCTTGCCTGCAAGCTTCTCGGCTTCCATGCCGCGACGCCGTGCTTCGACGGTGTGCAGGAGAGCGAGATCGACGAGTGCCTCCGCAAGGCCCGCGAGCAGCAGGAGAAGGACGAGGGTGGCCTCGCATGGATCAACACGGACGGCAAGACCGTCCTCTACGACGGATTGACGGGCGAGCCGTTCGCGCAGCGCGTTGTCGTCGGCGTAATCTACATGCTCAAGCTGCACCACCTCGTGACAGACAAGATTCACGCTCGCTCCATTGGGCCTTATTCGCTCGTCACTCAGCAGCCTCTCGGCGGCAAGGCGCAGATGGGCGGTCAGCGCATGGGCGAAATGGAGGTGTGGGCGCTTGAGGCGTACGGCGTGAGCTACGCGCTTCAGGAGCTGCTCACAGTCAAGTCCGATGATGTCCAGGGACGCACCAGAATATACGAGTCGATCGTCAAGGGCAACAACGTGCTTGATTCGGGGATGCCGGAGTCCTTCTCCGTGCTCATCAACGAACTGCGCGGCCTCTGCCTCGACATGCAGCTCCTCGGCGGCGATACGGACAAGTTCGCCCCGGCGACCCGCCAGTCTGCGGACGTGAAGGACGTTGCGGACGTCACCGACCTTCTGGGCGGTGTGAACCTCTAATTTTCGCAAGGAGAACGGAAAAATGAAATCCTACAATTCTGTTGACACCTTCGGCGGACAGTATTCGGCATCCGTCCACTATGACGCTGTCAAGGTGCAGCTCGCATCGCCGGAGGCGATCCGTGCGTGGTCGCACGGCGAGGTGAGGACCCCCGAGACGATCAACTACCGTACGTACCGTCCGGAGAAGGAAGGTCTCTTCTGCGAGAAGATATTCGGGCCTACCCGCGACTGGGAGTGTTCCTGCGGCAAGTACAAGCGCATCAAGAACAAGGGTACGGTGTGCGACCGCTGCGGTGTGGAGGTGACTCTCGCCTCCGTCCGCCGTCAGCGCATGGGACACATCGAACTCGCGGTTCCCTGCTCGCACATCTGGTTCTTCAAGTGCAATCCGAGCCGCATTGGTCTCCTTCTTGACATGACGGCCACCTCGCTTGAGCGTGTGCTGTACTATCAGGACTGGATGGTGATCGAGCCGGGCAACACCCCGCTCAAGGAAGGCCAGACGCTTACCGATCAGGAGAAGGCAGACGCCGAGGCGAAGTACGGCGACGAGTTCACCGCCGGAATGGGTGCTGAGGCCGTCCGCAAGATGCTTCGCAAGATCGACCTTGACGCTCTCATGCGCGATCTTGAGGAGCAGATGGAGAACACCCGCTCCAAGCAGAACCGCAAGAAGATATCCAACCGCATGAAGGTCGTAGAGGGCTTCCGCAGCTCGAACGGCAAGCCGGAATGGATGGTTCTTGACGTCCTGCCCGTGATTCCGCCGGAGCTGCGTCCTCTCGTCCCGCTGGAGGGCGGCCGCTTCGCGACGTCCGACCTGAACGACCTCTATCGCCGCGTCATCAACCGCAACAACCGTCTCAAGAACCTTCTTGCGCTCAAGACGCCCGACGTCATCATCCGCAACGAGAAGCGGATGCTGCAGGAGGCTGTGGACGCTGTGTTCGACAACGGACGCCACGGCCGCGCAGTGACCGGACCGGGCAACCGTCCGCTCAAATCGCTCGCTGAAATTCTCAAGGGCAAGCAGGGCCGCTTCCGCCAGAACCTTCTCGGCAAGCGCGTGGACTACTCCGGCCGTTCCGTGATCGTGGTCGGGCCAGAGCTCAAGCTTCCGCAGTGCGGTCTTCCGAAGGAGATGGCTCTCAGGCTCTTCGAGCCGTTCATAATCCGTTCGCTCAAGGACAAAGGCGTATGCCACACCGTCCGCACGGCGAGAAAGATGATTGAGCGCCAGGCTCCTGAGGTGTGGGACGTGCTGGACGAGGTCATCAAGGACAAGACCGTGTTCCTGAACCGTGCGCCTACGCTTCACCGTCTTTCGATCCAGGCGTTCGAGCCGGTGCTTGTCGAAGGCAAGGCAATCCGTCTGCACCCGATGGTCTGCACCCCGTTCAACGCCGACTTCGACGGCGACCAGATGGCCGTCCACGTGCCGCTTTCGATAGAGGCCCAGATGGAGTCCCGCCTGATGATGCTTGCGGCGACATCCATCTTCAGCCCTGCGTCGGGCAAGTCCGTGATGACGCCTACGCAGGACGTCTGCCTTGGTCTCTACTTCCTCACCACGCCCGGCCAGCAGGACAAGCTTTCCGGCAAGGTCGCGGGCAGGGTCAGTTTTGAAGGGGAGCATCTGCCGCTCTTCAATGACATCGGCGAGGTTGAGTTCGGCATTGCCGAGGGTGTGATTTCGTATCACAGCCGCATCCGTCTGCGCAACCCCGACTTCGGGCATCCGGAGCGTCCTCACGGCAATGCCGAGAAGCGCTCGATCGAGACGACCGCAGGTCGCGTGATATTCAACGCCATCTTCCCGAAGGAGATGGGCTTCTGGAACGACAAGGTCACGAAGTCGACCGTCGGCAACCTCATCCTCGACTGCCACCGCGTGGCTGGTCATGATGCGGCGGTGAAGCTGATCGACGACCTCAAGAACCTCGGCTACCACTACGTGACGGTCTCCGGTGCGTCCATGGGTCTCAAGGACATGATCCGTCCTGCGGACAAGGATGACGTAATCGCCCAGGCTCGCCGCGACGCCGATAAGGTGCAGGCGCAGTTCCAGCAGGGCGTGATTACCGATGGCGAACGCCACAACAAGGTGGTCGACATCTGGTCCGCCGCGACAGAGAAGGTCGGCGAGGATCTGTACAAGACGATTGACCGCAACGTCTCTTCCGACAACCCGAAGCCGACGGAGCTGAACCCGGTGTTCATGATGGTCGACTCCAAGGCCCGTGGCTCGAAGCTCCAGATTCGCCAGCTCGCCGGTATGCGTGGCCTCATGGCAAACCCGTCGGGCGACATCATCGAACGCCCGATCACCGCGTCCTTCCGCGAGGGGCTTTCGGTTCTTGAGTACTTCATTTCGTCCCACGGCGCCCGCAAGGGTCTTGCCGATACGGCTTTGAAGACGGCCGATGCGGGATACCTCACGCGCAAGCTCGTGGACGTGTCGCAGGACGTGATCATCTCAATCGAGGACTGCAACACAGTGAACGGCATCGAGGTCGAGGCGATCGTCGAAGGCGACGAGGTCAAAGTCACGCTCGCACAGCGCGTCCTCGGACGCACCGCGCTCTACGACATCACCGACTCTCTCAAGAACGTGATCGTCAGGGCTAACGAGATCATCGACGAAAAGGCCTGCGCCGAAATCGCCAAGGCGGGAATCGAGAAGGTCTGGATCCGCTCCGGTCTCACCTGCGACGCCGAACACGGAATGTGCGCCAAGTGCTACGGCCGCGACCTGTCCACAGGCCGCGAGGTCGAGATCGGCACTGCGGTCGGCATCATCGCCGCGCAGTCAATCGGCGAACCTGGCACCCAGCTTACGATGCGTACGTTCCACATCGGCGGAACGGCGTCCACGACGGCCAAGGTCCCGGAGATCGTTCTCAAGAACGCCGGTACGGTGAAGTTCGTCGACGTCCGCAAGGTGCGCAACGACGCCGGCCGCGAAGTCGTCCTCAACAAGAACGGCACGATGGAGATCTGGTCGAAGGAAGGCTCCAGACTCGATACGTATTCGCTCCAGATGGGTTCTGAACTGCTTGTCGAGGACGGTGCCGCTGTCGAGGCCGGAACGAAGGTCGCAACGTGGGATCCGCACTCCGTGCCGGTTCTCTCAGAGGCGCACGGTTCGGTCGAGTTCGTGGACTTCGAGGAGGACGTCTCCGTCAAGTCCGAGGTCGACCGCGCAACCGGTGCCAAGACGCTCGTGGTGCTTCCGACTTCCGATACGAACCTCCATCCGCAGATCGTGATACGCGGCAAGGACGAAAGGGGCGCAAGCAAGGTTCTCGACCAGCATGACATTCCGACGAACGCAATCGTGATGGTGACGGACGGCATGGAGGTTACCCCTGGCATGCTTCTCGCCAAGACACCGCGTGAAGCGGCGAAGACCCGCGACATCACGGGCGGTCTTCCGCGCGTCGCCGAGCTGTTCGAGGCGCGTCAGCCGAAGGATGCCGCCGAGATCTCCAAGATCGAGGGCATCGTCGACTTCGGCGAGCCGGTGCGCGGCAAGCGTACGCTGCTCGTCAAGGACGAGATCACCGGACAGGTGGAGGAGCACCTGATCCCGATGGGCAAGCAGATCGTCGTGTTCAAGGGCGACCGCGTCAAGAAGGGTCAGCAGCTCACTGAAGGCCCGATCATCCCGCAGGAGATCCTTGAGGTCTCCGGTCCGCAGGAGCTCCAGAAGTATCTCGTGGACGAAGTGCAGCAGGTGTACCGTCTGCAGGGCGTGGAAATCAACGACAAGCACATCGAGATCATCGTGCGCCAGATGCTCCGCAAGGTACGCATCACGAACCCCGGCGACACGGACTTCCTCTGGGGAGATCAGGTCACGAGGCAGACGTTCCTTCGCGTCAACGATCAGATGATGATGGAGGGTCGCCGTCCGGCGGAGGCTCAGCCGGCTCTGCTCGGCATCACCAAGGCCGCGCTCGAAACGGATTCGTTCATCGCGGCTGCGTCCTTCCAGGACACGACCCGTGTGCTGACGGAAGCCTCCACCATGGGGCGTGTGGACGAGCTGCGCGGCTTCAAGGAGAACGTGATTCTCGGCCACCTCATCCCCGGCGGCACCGGCTTCCCGCTCCACCACTACCTCAAGCTCGTTCCGCTCTGCGAACCTGTCTCCGACGAGGTCATGGAGGAACTCCGCAAGGAGAAGCAGGCGAAGCTCGATGCGCTCTTCGGAACGCCGCCGCCGCCGAACGACGACGAGGACGATGATGATGCAGGCGCGTTCCCTGTCGCCAACAAGGAGGTCACTCCTGAGGCGCTCGCAGAGGAGGAGGCGTCGCAGATTGCCGCCGAGGCTGAAGAAGACGAACAGTAATCGCTGCCGAGGCAGAGATGTCCATCGGTATTTCGGAGCAGACGATTGAGGAAATCAAGGCCCGGACGGACCTTGCGGAACTGATAGCGGGCTACGGAATACAGGTGAAACGGGCAGGCGGGTCGTACAAGGCCTGCTGCCCGTTTCATCATGAAAAGACGCCAAGCTTCAACATAAACGCGGACAGGGGGTTCTACCACTGCTTCGGATGCGGCGAGTCCGGAGACTCGATCAAGTTCGTGATGCGGTACGAGGGGCTTACGTTCGTTGAGGCGGCACGAAAGCTCGCCGCCGCCGCGAACGTTGCGCTGGAGGAGAGGGAGGATCCTCTTGCCGGGGTGCGGAAGCGTCTGTTTGCGCTTCATGCAGAACTGGCGGCATTCTACGGGAGATGCCTCAAGACGGCCAATGAGGCGGAGGCGGCGCGGGCATACCTGTCTTCACGCGGCATCACGCAGGAGATAGCGGAGCGTTTCCAGATCGGGTACGCACCGAGAAACGCGGAGGCGATGCTGACTTGGGCGGCGAAGCACGGATTCACAGAAGAGGAACTTCTGGCGGCAAGCATCATAAAGCCTATGCGATATGTCGGGGACAGTCGCTATTCGCCGTTCTCAGGGCGTCTGATGTTCTCGATCCGCGACAGGTCGGGGCGAGTGATTGCGTTCTCCGGTCGTACCCTTGAGACGGACAAGACGAAGATGCGCGGCGGCAAGTACGTAAATTCGTACGATTCCCCGATCTTCAAAAAATCGGATGTCCTGTATGCGCTCGATCTCGCCGCGACGAAGATAACTGCGGCGAAGCCGATACGTGAAGCGATAGTCTGCGAAGGTCAGATAGACGTGATACGCTGCCATGCGTTCGGGTTCGACAGGGCTGTGGCTTCGCAGGGTACGGCATTCACGAAAGAGCATGTGCAGATACTTAAGAAGGTTGCGGACGCTGCGGTTCTTGTGTTCGACGGAGATGGCGCTGGGCGGAAGGCCGCCATCCGTACGGGCGGCGAAATGCTTGAGGCCGGTGTGTCTGTGAGGGTGGCGCGACTGCCGGTCGGCGAAGATCCGGATTCGCTCCTTCTCACGAAAGGCGCAGAGGCGTTTCAGTCGTGCCTTGATTCCGCTGAGTCGCTTGTGTCGTTCATGATACGCTGCGCCTTGGAGGCAGAGCAGAATCCTGAGTCGTACGATGCGGTGGCACGGGCGGCGAACGGCGTCCTGAACATGGTGAAGACCGTTCCGAGCGCGGTTATGCGCGCAAGCCTTCTGCGGGAGACGTCCACGATTCTGAAGATACCCGTGGAGGCGCTTGAAGCCGATCTTGCCAAGATCAAGGACGCTCCGGAAAGGCGAAAGTCGCCGATGCGCGAATCTGCGCATGATGCATCGCCTGCCCATGAGACGCACCAGGACGCCGAACGGCGGCAGACGATCGCAGATGAGCCATCGCCGGTCGCGGAAAGCGAAGACGCCTCCGCTGCGGAGAACAATCCTCCGCCGGGTCTTGAGATGTCGCTGATGGAGTTCCTGTACTGGACGGAGCATGACGGGCAGATCGTTGAGCTGCTTGAGGCGTATGCGCCGCCGGAGCTGTTCGCCCATGACGTGACGCGGGCCTTTGTCGACAGCTACGTGCGGGAGGTGCGCGGAGAGACAGGCGCCATTGAGAGGCTTGTGAAGGAAGTTCCGGAAGGCGTACGGAAGTTTCTTGAGGCGGTGTTCTGTTCGGTCGGCAGGGCGAACGCTTCGCAGCTCCTTCCGCTTGAGAATTTCAGAAGGATGCTCAAGAGCCTCTGGTCGAACGCCATGAAGCGCCGCCATGACGAGATTGCGGCGTCAGGCGATATCGGACAGGAGAGGCTTCGCATGAAGCTCGGAATGGCGGCGAAGTCGATATTGTCCGCGAGGTGGGATGCCGCTGTGAAGATGATGGATCCTGAAATGCTGAAATCGCAGGTGAACGGCGCAGACTGACATTATCCGCCCGCCTTGCGCGGGCGAATGCGACTTTTTTTTTGGGGGGGGCTGTGATGAAGACGAACTACCATACGCACACCGTCTGGTGCGACGGCAGGGACACGCCGGAGGCGATGATCAAGGCTGCGTTGGAAAAGGGATTCGATGTGTTGGGATTCTCTTCTCATTCTGCATATCCGGATGACAGCGTATGCACCGTGCCGTCGGCGAAGCTCCATGGGTACTTCGATGATGTGCGTTCGCTTGCAGAGAGATGTTCCGGTCGGATTGACGTGCTGTGCGGTGTGGAGGCCGACTACATTCCAGGTTCCACCGATCCGGATGTCTCCCGCTATGCGACGTTCTCCCCGGATTACATAATCGGATCCGTTCACTATGTGGTGGCGCCAGATGGCGGCCGCGTGCCAGTGGATCACACTCCGCAGCTTCTTGCGGACGGCATTGCGGCGCATTTTGGCGGCGATGTGCGGTCGTACATCTGCGCATATTTCAGGCATGAGCGGGAAATGGCTGAGAGGTTCAGGTTTGATGTTGTTGGACATCCCGACCTTGTGCGCAAGTTCAACGCGAGGAATCCGTATTTCGATGAGACGGCCGCATGGTACGTCGACGAGCTTGCCGCAACGGCCGATGCGATCGCCAGATCTGGAAAGATCGTAGAGGTGAACACCGGCGCGATATCGCGAGGATGGTTGGATGACGCCTATCCGTCGGCGGCGTTCAGAAAAATGCTCCGCGAAAGGGGCGTAAGGTTCATCCTCAGTTCAGACTCGCACTCCGCAGAGACGCTTGACTGCGCGTTTGACCGTTTTGGCGATGCAGAGGATTACGTTCAGCGTCCTTTCGCGTAGAGATTCACCCGGCTTTTCGCATACGCGGCGAGCGGGCGCCTCCACTCCTTCGGGTCGAACGATGTTCCGCCCATCAGCTTAACAAGCCACTCGTCACGCGCTCCCTCCGCGAGCTGCTTAGGCCAGCGTCTGCGTATGGCATTGAGCAGAGCCATGCCGGCGGCGACAGGGCGGTAGGACTTGATGTCCTTGATTGACAGCAGAACGCCGCCGGCTGTCTCCCAGCGGTATTCGCGCAGAGAGACGCCGTACTGCTCCATTTCCGCCTCTACGTCGCGGATGAGCTTCTGCGGTTCGATCCACTTCGCGCCGAGCACACGGAATGCGAGATTGCCGTTGCGGTTCGTGTCGAGCGACGGAAACGCCTCCGTGAACACCGTAAGCGGGTACAGAGTTGCGGCGTCCCAGCTCTTTATCCCCGGCGACGGCGGCATGAAGTCCGGCCATGGGGTGCGGATGCCGTGGTTCCATCCTCTCATCTTCACGACTGAAAGTTTCGTGCCGGGTATTGCGGACGAAAGGTATTTCGCCTCTTCGCCGATTGTCATGCCGTGGCAGAGAGGAAGAGCTGCGGGGCATACGAAGCTGAACCTGTCAGGTTCGGGCATCGGGCCGTCGACGATTCCGCCAAGTGGGACTGGACGGTCAAGAACAACCACCTCCACTCCGTTCTCTGCGGCTGCCTCCATGACGAGCTTGAGCGTGGCGAGGTACGTATAGCACCTTACGCCGATATCCTGCAGGTCGATGACAATCCGTTTCAGTCCCTTGAGCATTGCGGACGTTGGCTTGCGTGTTTCGCCGTAGAGGGAGAACACCGGAATGCGCCAGCGGGGATGGCGCACGGTGGACGTCTTCTCTCCCGGTGCGGCGAGGCCGAAGTACCCGTGTTCGGCGGAGAATACGGCTTTTAGGCTGCCGGGAAATCTTTTGTGCAGCAGTTCACCGAGAGGCGACGTCTGCTGCGAAAGAAGCCCGAAGGCGCTTCCGTCGTCGAGTTTTCCGACAAGCGAACCGTACGCGACTGAAAATCTTTCCATGCGCCGCATTATACCACAACGGATGCCGATGTCCGAATCACTGCAAGAGCATGTAGAGCGCGGTGCCGGCGGCTATGGAAAGAAGTGGATTCCGCCGCCACAGGTGCAGCGCCACGGTCAGCGCCGCCGCCGCAAGTTCGGCGAATCCGTGGAGGGGCGACTGAAGACATCCGCCACGTACATATCCCGCGAAGCAGTAGACCACGAGAAGCGCGATGATGGCCGGAGCCAGCACGCGGCCAAGGTATGTCACGACGGCAGGCGGACGCCTGCCCGACCCGAACAGCATGAACGGCAGTGCGCGAAGCAGATACGAGCAGACGCCGCCGATCAGCAGGAGAAGCCAGAGATATGTTGTCTTGTCGTTCATTCGGAAGCGCCTTTCCCCATCGGATCCATCCGGTTGCGGAACGCAAGCAGAAACGCCACAATCAGGGCGAGAGCCGGCGCGAGAAACTTTCCGGAGGAGAGGAATGTCTGCATCACGGCAGCGGCGATCATCGCTGCCGCCGCGCCCAGAACTGCGGGCAGACGGTTGGCGCGTTCGCGGCACAGATCCGTGAGTATCACGAGAAAGAGGGCTGTCATGGCGAAATCAATTCCCTTCGCCTGGAACGGAAGAGCCGCACCGGCGAATGCTCCGGCCGTGACGCCGCCGATCCAGTAGATGAGGTCAAAAAGCCCGAGCAGGAAACAGTATAGGGCGCCTTGGCGTCCGTTTGGATATGGACACTGCACCTGCAGCGCATACGTTTCGTCGGTTATCACGCCGATGAGAAACAGTCTCGGCAGCAGCGGCACGGACTTGAATCGGTCGAGCAGTGAGATGCCGTAGAGTGAATAGCGGATGTTCAGGCATACTATTACCGCGACCACATCCACAAACGCCGTGCCTGAGCGGATCCAGTCTACCAGCAGGAACTGAAGCGGACCCGACACGAACACCGCGCTCGTTGCGCCCGCCCACGGGACAGGATGCGACAGACCACCATGGAGTGCGAGCAGCACCCCGGCGGCGAACCCCATTGTCGAGTATCCCGTCAGCACCGGAAGCGAGGCGCGGAATGCCTCTGTTGCGACACCTTTCGAGCCGTTGAGGCGCGTTTTGCCGTTATGTATCGAGTTGTTCATTGTCGTGAAAAGGCCGGTAATTATCTCATACCTGCCTTGCATTATGCAAGTGTGCGGTTTTTGCCTCGGACTCAAGTCCTTCGTCATTGACCGCTACATTGTCGAGGGCTGATCTGCACGACCCCTTGGATTTGGTATAATTGTCGGCAAAAGGTTTGCTGAAAGTTGTAAGATGGCGGAGAAAGTGCAGAAGGCGAAAGCGCGAAAGGTGGCTGCAGCGGCGGCACGGGACGAGTCGGCAGGTGTTGCGCTCGTGGGTACGTACCGAGCGCGGCAGCTTGCGTGGATCAAACGCGAGGGTGTCTACAACTGGCCCGTGAAGGACGGCGACACTTTCGATTCGACGGTGCTTGGAAAGGTTGGAGAGCCTCGAACGACTGTAAATCCGAAATTTACGTTCATTGACCTTTTTGCAGGCATTGGTGGATTTCGCTTGGCGGCGGAGAAGAATGGGGGAACTTGTCTAGGCTATAGCGAGATTAACGCGGACGCGATTGCGGCGTATGAGGCGAACTACCCCGAAAGC
>CAZMNN010000043.1:0-20940 GCA_964567665.1 uncultured Lentisphaeraceae bacterium | reverse complement strand
GCCGCAGGTTCTTCAGGTCGGTGACGTCGAACTCGCTCTCCATGACCTTCTTCGTCCCGTCGGGATCGACGGCGAGCATGTCGCCGCGCTTGAGGCAGTTCATCAGCATGGACGGACGGCCCGTCGACGACCACGTGGCGCGGAAGGCGGGAGCCTTCGCCGAAAGGGCGAGCGCGACGGAGATCGGGTTGTACACCGTCGTCGGGCTGTCCGGCGAGAAGCGGAAGCCGTTGTACCACCGCCGCAGCTCGGCGCGGTAGGCGTCGTAGTCAAGCCCCATCTTCACCGCGTGGGCGCGAAGGTGTTCGTCGAAGTTCGCGTCAAGTTCCTGCTCCGTGTAGCCGAGCATCGTCGCGTATTCGTCGCGCATCGACACGTCCACGATGTTGTTGAGCGCCGAGAACACGGACATCTTCGTGAACTTCGACACGCCCGTCATCATCAGGAAGCGGATGTCGCCCGTGCGGGACTTCATCGCCGTGTAGAACGCAGACAGTCGTGCGCGGATTGCCTCGGCGAGTTCCGGCCGGTCAAGGACGTGGGAGACGGGCGCGTCGTACTCGTCAATCAGGACGACCACGCCCCTCCCGCCGTGCGCAACGGACAGGGACTGGATGGCCTGGCCGAAGTTGACGCCCGCCGGCAGCGCGTCGTCGTAGAGGTAGTCCGCGTCCTTGAGACACCACTTGACCGTGGAGACGAACGACCGGTCAAACGCATCGATGTCCGGTGTGTCTACGGCACCGAAGTCAAAGTGCAGGACGGGCCACTTCTCCCACGCCCAGTCCGTCTCCGCGATGGCCAGCCCGTCGAACAGCTCGCGCCGACCCTGAAAGATCGCCTTCAAGGCGGTGATCATGAGCGACTTGCCGAACCGGCGCGGACGTGCGAGGAAGAACATGCTCGTGCCCACGTCCGTGACGAGGCGGTGGAAGTACGCCGTCTTGTCAACGTAGATGCACCCCTTCCTGCGGAGGTCCGCAAAATCGCTCGTCGTAGTCGCTATCGGTCTCATGGGTGCGATTATACCATAATGCACAGATTGTTTTTCGATTCCGCGACTTGCGTGGGGAAGGATGTTTTATCTTACGTAGAGGGCGCAGAGAGATTTAGGGTGGCATCACATGGTGGTGGATAGATGGTAGTTGGTAGCGGGTAGACAGACAAAAACAATCCGGTAAATCTTGTAAAAAACCTTTGCGTTCTTTGCGTCTCTTTGCGCCCTTTGCGTTAAATAAAACAACAAACCAGTTGGTAGCCAGTTGGTAGATGGCAGCTGATAGATGGTAGTGGGTAGTGGATAGCGGATTGACTGGCCAAAAAACAATAATCCTATCCCAAAAACTCAGCGCACACTGCGCCCTCTACGTGAGATGAAAAGCGCCGCCCCAACAAACCATTCAATAAATCGGCGAATCTAAAATCAATTAATTTGCATATGGTATAATACGACCTTAAATCCAATTTGAAAGGTAGGATGCATGAGTCTTTCCGTAGGTATCGTAGGTCTCCCGAACGTAGGCAAGAGCACTCTGTTCAACGCTCTCACAAAGAAGCAGCAGGCTGCGGCGGAGAACTATCCGTTCTGCACGATTGAGCCGAATTCGGCAATCGTAGAAGTTCAGGACGACAGGCTTGAAACGCTCGCCAAGATGGTGAACCCCGCACAGATCATCCGCGCAACGGTGGAGTTCACCGACATCGCCGGTCTCGTGAAAGGCGCATCGAAGGGCGAAGGACTCGGCAACAAGTTTCTCGCAAACATCCGCGAATGTGACGCCATCCTCCATGTGGTGCGCTGCTTCGAGAACGACGACATCATCCATGTGCAGGAGGGCGGAAACAAGTCCGCCCCCATCTCACCAGTTGATGACGCAGAGGTGATTGAGACGGAGCTGATCCTTGCAGACATGGAACAGCTTCGCAAGCGCCACGACCGCATCAAGAAGGAGGCTCAGGCGAAGCCCCCTCTTCGTCCGGAGGCGGAGGCCTGCGCCGCTCTGCTCGCGCATCTTGAAGCGGGCAAGCCTGTGCGGAGCTTCCCCCGTGCGGACGGCGATGCCATACTTCCCGTCCTGAAAGACCTTCACTTCCTCACCGACAAGAAAGTTATATACTGCGCCAACGTGGCCGATGACAACGTGACCGGCGACGGAAATCCGCACGTCGCTGCGCTCAAGAAGTACGCGGAGGCGCAGGGATGCGAAATGGTCGTGGTGTGCGCACAGATGGAGGCGGATCTCGCCGGCCTTACGGACGAAGAGGCAAAAGAGTTCCTTGCAAGCTACGGACTGGAGGAATCGTCCCTCGACCGCACAATCAAGCTCGCTTATCGCACCCTCGGTCTTGCGTCATACTTCACCGCCGGCCCGAAGGAGGTTCGAGCCTGGACGTTCCGCATGGGATGGAAAGCCCCGCAATGTGCGGGAGTGATCCATACGGACTTCGAAAAGGGATTCATACGCGCCGAAGTGGTGTCGTACGACGACTATGTGAAGCACGGCGGCGTATCAGGCGCCCGTTCAGCAGGTGCTTTGCGTCCTGAGGGCAAGGAGTATGAGATGCAGGACGGCGATGTGGTCGAATTCCTGTTCAGCAAATAGACACCGCCATCCAGTATCGGCATCACTTTGAGTTCGGCGCTGAACAGGTGATTTCCAGCACGTTCTCTGCCGCGAGCGCAGTGTAGGGGACAAACGACCAGTCAAGACGCTTGCCGTTCAAGACATATGTCGCGGCGTTTCCGCACCCTCTTCGGCGGATTGAGAGTGACCTGCCACGGAGCGTCAGGTTCTCGGCGGCAAACGGCGTACCGTCGCCGATTGCGTGGAACGTCAGCCCCTTTTCGCTCCAGCGCATTCCGAAATTAAGCTCGAACGCATCGACAAGCCATCCCTTCATCGCGAAGAACTGCTTATTGCCGAGTTCATCCGAATAGGTTGCCGGGGCGTTGTTGATCACATCCGACGTCTGCCCCTCCGGATACGTAAGTACGCGGCCATGGGCGGTCAGAATCCGCCGCCAGTCGGCAAGTACGTCCGTACGCCCCGCCGCATTCATCGTCCACCAGTAGCTGCGGTCGGTCACAGGATAATAGCTTCCGAGCTGGTTGCCGTCAGATAGATGCGACAGCGTTCCGGGCGCAAACATCGCAAGAAAATTTCCGTTCATGAAATGCGACTTGAGATACTCCGCCCGCGACTGCGGGGACGATGGTGCAGGATCATCCCCGAACAGCGAAACGCGGAAGCACCCGTAAACAGGGTAATGAGTCCGTCTTTTGCCGCCAACGACGTCCCACGAATCGCTCCACCACCCTTCGCGTCCATCCCATAGCTTCTCGACAAGTTCGCGCTCCACGGCGTCCGCATCGTCCGCGCCCTCGCCCGTCATCGCAGACCAGGCGCGAAGCCCCTGAAGGTAGATTGCATTGTTGATGAGAGAAATGTCGTCCAGTTTATGTCCAACCGCATACGGATTGTCAGGGAAGAAGCCGTACTGGCGCAGGAGATGCCCGCCGCCCTTCACGCTTGCGCGGGCGCGTTCAACGAGTGACTTCGCGAACGGAAGAAACTCCGCCTTCGCAGCACAATCGCCGGTGAGGGCGACATAATCGTGAAGAAGGATTACGTAGAACAGCTGCACACCATACGCGAGCGTGTAGGACTCTCCTGGCGAAACAGACTCCTGACCTGTCGCCGCTCCACCATCTGCCGCAAATACGGTGGGGTACGCATGGAGTATTCCGCGAGACGGATCGGCCGTATCACGGAAGAATCCAAGCATCCTGCGCACCTCCTCTGCTCGTCCGACAAGAGGAAGAATTCCGGCATGAACCATCGCGTCCCATCCCCACACCCAATATGTTGGAGACGCACGGAATGCGCCGCATTTGTCCACCTCGAACATGGCGGAGAACGGCGCAATCGCACCGAGCGTTCCGTCAAGGATTGCATCGCCGGTCGAGAATCTGGCATCACTCGTGTGACGAGCCTCGAAATCGGCGAACACGCGATCGATCCGTGAAGACGAGAGATTTTCACCATCCTTCGGATCGAACACCGCATAGAACAGATGCTCCTTGGCCGAATACGTCTCAATCAAGTCAAACCGGCAACCCTGCGTTCCGCCTTCGCGCTTGAACGCAAGGTTGTTCACCGGACGGTCGTTGAGCGGCAGCCGTGCAGGATTGGCGCTTCCGATGCGAAACACAGTGGCGATTCCGCTGTCTGTCCGCTCTCCCTCAAGACCATCACGAGCGGCGTTCATGCGGAGAGTGACGCCATTCATGCCCGGATTCATCTGCACGGCAACGGCACGGACATCCACTCCTTTCGGATTGTCGAGAACCGTTATCCTGCGAAATATGGCGTTTGAGTCGAGGACAAGCTCGTGGCGAAGCTTCACGCCACCAAGGGTACATTCGCTGCGGTATCCGAATGGATAGTGCGTGGTGCTGCGATATTCGAGGCGGTAACGCACACCGTCAACGATGACCTGCGGCACAAGAAAACGTCCCCACGTGCAGTTCTCGTTCGACGAATAGAACCGCCTTGCCGTATGCGGCTGTCGCCCGACGTAGTTCACCTCAAAGATTCCCGCAATGTCGGCAACCTTCACGGAAATGCGTCCAGACTGGTAGAAATTCCGCCGCACACCGAACCCTTCAGCGGCATACGCCATTGAATCCCGGAACTCCGTTATTTCGGCCCTCACCACCCCGCAGAGCATCACGGTGGCCACCATTGCCGCGCACATCAATTTCTTTCTCATCGTCTCTCCCTTCATTGTCCCCATTCACGTCACCCTTTCAACTGCCAATTCTTCGCCCCTCCCGTTCCGCAACGCATCGGCAAGATGACATCAGACCGCAAAGAACGTCTCCGGCACGAAGCAGGACGCAAGGACGTGTCCCTTTACGATGGCGGTCTTCACACGTATCGGACGCCCCTTGAACGACTTGAACGACTCCAGCCACTGCCCGTCAAGCGCAACCGCTATGTCTCCGGCGGCAGTGTCGAACGATTCCGCGACAAGCTCCTTCGGGCTGTAGCGTATTCCTGTGCCAAGAGCCTTCGACACCGCCTCCTTTGCGCACCAGAAGCGGATCAGCGTGGATGGCGCATCCGAGCTCTCGGCGGCAAGTTCAAGCTCCTCCTTCGAGAACACTCCGTTCGTGAACTCCTCTGACAGGTCGCGTGAGGCAAGCTCCACATCCACCCCGACACGCGCATTGGAGGCGACAACCGCAACGATGAAGTCCCGCGTATGCGATATCGCAAGATCTAGCCTTGTCTTGAGGTTGTCCGACCAGGCGCCGATGGCATGAGGCTTGCCCTGGTCGTCCGCCCATATCTGGATGTCTGCGGAGCTCCATCTCGCCTGATAGTTCTCCTTCAGGAAACGGCGCACGGCCTCCTTTGCAACTATTCGTCCGAACAGCCATTCGGTACGGCGCTGCACCGTGCCGGGCATCTCGCGGAACGCCCTTCGCTCTCCCTTGCACAGCACAATGTGCGACATCGTCTTGAGCCACAGCTCAGAGTTCCGCTCGAAGATTGAGTATGGGATGTCCGTGACCATTGCGGAAGCTATGGCGGTGGCGGGTGCGCCGAGGATCTCGTTGGCGAACGGCTGCGTAAGGTACGATTCGGACGGCGAAAGAACCGTGCGGCAGTACTCCACCGGCACACGCTCGGTAAGTTCCTCGTATCCGTCAAGCTCAAGCATCAGTGCGCCGTTTCCGTCGGAGACGCGGATGTCGGCTATCTGCGAATTGACGGTGCCGTCCTGGATGCGCAGATAGCATTTGAGGTGCATCCCCTCCTTGAACGAGGGCGCATGAAGCGAAAGGTGTCTCAGCCGGAACGCGAGCGAGAACGCCCCCTCGAACCGCTTGTGGCTTCTCCACAGCGCAAAGCCGTCCGCAATCACGGAAAGAAGGCGCGGGTCTATCTCCCACTGCGGAAGGCTTGTGTACGTCACTGCGCCGTCAAGGCGCGGAACCTCGATCTCGTAGTCTATCCCGCCCTCGCTCCACAGATCCGCCTTGCGTATGCACTGGAGACCTCTGCCCGAATCAAGACGTTCGGGATATATCTCGTTGTCCGTCCAATGCACACTGCGGGCGTTGGCGAGCGGCTCCGGAACGAATGCCGCCCGTTCAGGCGCATCCTCCGCAAAGGTGAACGTGGCGAGACACGCAGGCGAGGTCACTGAGGCATTCGGCCTATCCTCCCGTATCGTGGCCCGCACCACGGCCTTCTGCGGGTTTGCGGACGGAATCCTCTCGGCCCGCACCGTAATGCGCAGCCTGTCATCGACGAATGCGATTGAGCTGCTCGACTGCAGATTGTCCATCGCCACAAGCCGCCGGCTCGGCACGAGCTGGGCGGCAAGCTCCGCCATTATCTCGGCGGCCACGGGAAGCGCAAGCAGGGTATAGCCGCGAAGCTTGTGATCGGCATACGATATCTGGGACGTTCCGATGGCGAAATCCGCGAAGAACGGATCGTCGTCCACGGAGAACGTCTTTACGATCTCCACAGATTCGCCTGTGTTCTGCGACACCGTCTCGGCGTCCGACACGAGCGGAAAGCGTGTGCCGAAATCCAGCTGGCGCTGACGGCGCTCCCTCGCCGCCGCTGCCGCCCGCGCCCTTGCCCGCGCACCGGGTTTCGACGGCCCCGCAACTGCGCGTTCGCCGGCAAACATTGACGGATCGCCGCCGGGGATGCTGATCTGCGGAAACCGGCGCGAAAGGCGCAGCACGGAATCGGCTTTCACCTCAACCGTCAACGGTGAAGACCAATCTAAAAAGCGCGTCTGCCGCCCCCGGAACAGCGGCGTCGGATCCACGCCTACCCCAAGGGCCGCCAGCTGCGCAAGGGCGTGCTGGAACTGGACAAGTCCGGGACGATGTATCGTGTTCGAGGATATCGCACTGAACTCGCCGCCGCGAAGCGCATCCTTCACGAGCGAAGTCAACACACTGCGCGGGCCAACCTCAACGAACGTCCCGTAGCCGTCCGTGTGCATCCGGCGGATGGTGTCCTCAAAGCGAAGCGGCTCTGTCCAGATGAGGGCGGCCTCATCCCTGGAGCATCTGGGCTTGTCGGAGAGCGGTGCGGCAGCCGTGCACGAATATACCGGAATCGACGCAGCTTTCTTGACCCATGCCTTGGCGAACTTGCGGAAATCAGACTTGAACTTTCCGAGCCATTCGAGATCGAGCGACATCCCCGACGGCGCGGGCATCCCGACGACTATCTTGCGCGAAAGGAGATACATGTCCTTCAGGAACGAAAGCCGTTCCGGACGCTGGAACGCCCCAAACGCGCCGGAAATGGCGAGAGCGCCAAGATCGCCGCCGGAGAAGCCGGACAATCCCTCGGGCGTCACGCCGCAGGCGGCGAACAGCCTCGCAATCGCGATGGAGGCTGAATACACCGACACGAGCGACTCGGCATACCCGCCTGCGGAAAACACGTCCGCATCCCGCCGGTAATACGCCGCAGGGGGAAAGACGAACGACGCCGGCGAAAACTGCCCTATTCCGGACAGCGCCTCCTCCAGTTCGTCGAACGCCCCTCGACACTCCGGAAACAGTATGGCGAGGTCGCACAGCATGTCCGGATAGAACGCAAAACCGCCGGAAAGCACAAACGCCAGCTTGCCGCCATGCGGCTCAGCCTCGAAGTACGTCCCGGACTTGTCCCTGATCCGTCTTGCTCCGGCGGCGATGCGCGACGCCGCGAACGTCAGCCGCGTCCGAAGATCCTCCACGGTCTGCGCGACCACAGCCACCACAAACCGTCCCTGCGACCTGGAGCAGGTGTACGCAACATCCTTCAGCGGGGCGGAGGGAGCCTGCTCCAGAAAGCTGCACACGCGGTTCAGCTCAGCTGCCAGCGCAGCGCGATCCGCTGCGCGGACTATCACCAGTTCGCTCGGCGCGAAATCTCCATGGATGAACGTCATCTGCGGTTCTCCGGCTCCTCTTCCAAAAGCGCCGTCGCACGGCGTCCGTCAAAGTCGTCTGCACACACCACGGCCCGGCGCGGAAGCGTGGGAGTGCCGATTATCCACGGACGCGCCTTGTCGAGCAGATAGGCGGACGATGTTACGCTGGCGAGCGTCTCCATCGGACGGCGGCACGGAATCTGCGGCGGCAGCACCTTCATGTGCAGCGCGAGCGCAGTCTTTACGAGGGAGGCCGCAGCCGATGCGGCAAGACAGTGTCCGACATTCCCCTTCACAGACCCTATTCCGACAAGTGCGCCGCCCGGACGATGCTCGCCCCACAGCCGCTGTATCGTTTCAACGTCCGCAGAGTCCGCATCTGGCAGCCCGGAACCATCCGCCTCTATCATCGCGATGGTCGAGAGCGGCGCATCCGCCGCATCCGCACATTCGCCGATCGGAAGGACTGAGGATGACACGGCTGTACCTCGCAGAAGCGCGTATATCCTGTCATGCGCCGCAAGGGCGTCGGTGCGGCGCTTAAGCACAAAGAACGCGCCCCCCTCGCCCGGAACGGTGCCGTGCTCATCCGCATCGAACGGACACAGCTCCTCCCTGGAGGAAAACGCCACCTTGCCGGACAGCCCCTCTATAAGCGGTCTGCTGAACGGCGGGTTCACGGCGCCGGCAAGCGCGACATCGGCACGCCCTGAAATCAAATCGTCGGCAGCCACCGCGAAAGCGTCGATGGCGGAAAGCACACCGGCATCGACGGCGGACGCCGCTCCCGTGAATGAAGTCTCGCGGGCGATCCAGTCGGCGATGCGGCTTCCGGACGCGGCAAGCAGAGAGTCCGCATCAGGCACGGGAAGCGAATACGCAAGCTTCTCGCGGGCGTTTTCCATATGCTCTTCGGTGGCGCCAGGGAAGCACCGCCGAAGCACATCAAGCGTCTGCTCCATGAACAGGGTGTGATCGAGCCAGTTGACGACGGACGGATTGAACGTCGGCGCATAGGCCATGCGCACGGTTCCCTTCCGCTCTCCGGGCGAATGTGGACGCATTCCGGCGTCTGCAAGGGCATCGAAAGCCAGCTGGGTGACGAAGTACAAATCCTGGTTTTCTCCGGCGTTCATCTGACGCGGAAACGTCTGTTCGAACGGACGGCATGAATACAGATCGCCGAGCTGCCCGCCGACAATCGGATACGTGGCGTCAAACATGTTCCTGCCGCCTATCGGCAGCGCCACATCCGGAGAAAGGGGCGTCAATGCGGAACGCCGGGCGATTATGTTCCGCCAGAAGTCGCGAAGACTTCCGGCTTCCGCAAAGCGGCAGCTCATTCCGACAATCGCTATGGTGGCGCTATCCATCGGTGTGTGATTATACCATCATTTGCGGACGAACACACGCATACCGGGGACGGCCTTCTTGACGGACAGCCTGTCGCCCCGCGTCACCTTGCCCTTGTAGTAGTAGTAGGTGCTTGGCGAGTTCCAGGCGCGGCCAGCGACACCGTACGGCGACGACCCCTTCTTCATGACGCCGATCTCGCGGAACTTGACACGGTCTTCAAGATCCGCAAGGACAAGCGGCTCTTTTTTTGCGGAATCCAGCACAGCCTTCGGCTTCGGCGCCGCAGGCTTCGGTTTCTTTTCCGCAGACTTAGCCGGCGCCGCCGAGACATATCTTTTCTTCACCTCCGGCTTTGCCGGTGCGGCGGCCGTCAGCGCCGCTTTCGGCTTCTCGTAGTAGTTCTCCTTCTCCGGCTCGTTCGCCATGTCGGGATCGCGCTTGGTGAACAGCGACGCAAACAGCCCCTCCTTCGGCTTCGGCGCCGCATTCTTCTTGTATGCGCCCACCATCGTGTCCACCTTCCCGTACAGCACCTTCTCAAGATATGCGTCCCCGACGACAAGACGCTTTGCGCGTACGTCAGGGTCGTACGCGGGCTTTGACTTCAATCCTATCCTGCTGCGTACGCTTGACATCGCAAACAGCATTCCGCAGCGCTTGCGCCCTCTGTGGTTGCGCTTCTGCCATTTGTTCGGTGCGCCGTACGCGACATGGCTGTGGCACAGCACATGGGCATCGTCAATCCTGTATTCCTTCTTCAGCGTCGCAAGAAGTTCGCGTATGGCGTCAATCTGGTAAAGCGTCACCGGCTTGTCGTGATGCCCCACAACCTCGATGCCGATGGAGTATGAATCGCACTCCTCCTTGCCGCCCCACATGGATCTGCCGGCGTGAAACGCCTCCCTGTTCCGGTCGACTATCCGGTGCACCACACCCTTCTCGTCTATGCAGTAGTGTGCCTCTCCGCGCTCCGACAGCTTGTTGAGGGAGCTTCGCGCGCCCGCCTCCGTCGTATGCAGCACGATGACCTTTGTCGACTTGCGGATCTGCCGCTCGGCGTTTCGCGGACTGCGGTAGCGGTTCGAGAAGGAAAGCGCATCGGCATCCATCGCAAACACGCAGAAAACAAATGCCGCAAAAGCCCTCAGAAGCGCGGATTTCCCGGCTGTGAACTTGTGCGGCATGACGAAAAAACGACAGGCCAGCGGGATGTTGCGCATCCCGCTGGCCCACGGAACGGATCAGAATTCGAATCCGTCGCGGATGTACGGCTTCACGAGGGCGTTGGCCTGCGCGTTGTCGAACTTCTGGCTTGCCGAACACCAGTTCAGCTTGCCAGGCACCTGCTGGGCGATGCAGCCGACGAGAATGCCCTCCATCTGCGGAATGGAGTACTCAATGTCGGCGAAGCAGCGCGAATGCGTCTGCTCGTAAGGTTTGCCGACGCCGTTGATCGCTTCGACGAACTCAAGGTAGTGGCCGTTGGCGAATCCGGACATCTGGACGGTGGACTTGCCGGCGACCTTGACGGAGTCCGTGCGGAACGGAATCGAGCGCGGCACGACCTTGGCGGCCTCGTGCTGGAACACGTCCTTGAACTCCTTGTCCTCGTTCATCGCGATAGCGCACTTTGCGCCGTAGTCGTCCTGCATGAGCACCGCACCCTTGGAGCCGATCATGTAGCAGCCGGTGTCCGGCACCTTGCCGCCATGCGTCGCCGCCCACTTGGGCATGATCTCCGCATCCGGCTTGACGTTGCCGTCATACCAGTAGAGCGTGACGGCCGGCAGCTTCTTCGCCTTGCCGTCCTTGCACTTCTGCACCTTGGAGTCGCGGGCCTTGTACGTGAGCTTGACCACGGACTTGAGCGGATACGCAACATCGTTCTTGGATTCGATCTTGATGCACTCGGCATCGGAGACGCCGCCAAGCTCCAGACCGCGGAACGCGAGGTTCATCGTATGGCAGGCCATGTCGCCGAACGCGCCGCATCCAAAGTCGAAGAAGCCACGCCATGTGAACGTATGGTAGACGTTCTTGCCGAGCTTCCACGGATCGTAGACATCCGCATCCGCCGGATACTTGTCGAGGAACGGACGCGCCTTCGCCGTTGCCAGCCAGGCGTCCCAGTTGAGGCCGTCACGGATCTTCTCGCCGTTCGGATGACCCTTCACCCACTTCTCGACAGCCTTGCCCTGCGGCCACACGGGACGGTTCGTCCACACGTGGACCTCCTTCACGTCGCCGAGAATGCCGCTCTGGATGACTTCCGTGCAACGGCGCAGGTCGTTGAGCGACGAACCCTGGTTGCCCATCTGCGTGATCACGCCATGACGGCGGGCGGTCTTGTCAAAGTAGTCAAGCTCCCAAAGCGTCCGGACGAGCGGCTTCTGCACGTACACGTGGATGCCAAGCTTCATCGCCTGGATTGCGACAGGCGCATGGACGTGGTCGGGCGTGGAGATCGTCATCGCCTCCACACCGAGCTTCACGCAGTTGTCGAGCAGCTGACGGTAGTCGGAGAAGAATGGGACCTTGGATACGTCGAAGTCGTTCAGGAACTCTGGAAGCCTGCCTTCCTTCTTCTTCTTGGCGATTGCGTTCGCGGCGGCCTTGATTGCATTCTTGTCGGCATCGCAGAACGCGACCATCTCGACCATTCCGGATTCGAGCATCGGCATCCAGTCCGAAAATCCCTTGCCCATCACGCCGACGGCGGCGAGCTTGATCTTCTGTGACGGATCATGGATCGGCGCACGGCGCACCGTGCAGCATCCGACCGCACCGAGGGCCGCAACGCCGCCTACGCCGCGCAGGAACCCCCTTCTTGAGGTATTGAACGTCATTTGTCTTGCTCCTTATGGTTTTGTGTTCACGAAAGTTCGGACATCGTCCTCACGGGGATGTCCTTTGTGAGAGTCATCTTCATAGGCTTGACGGCGGAGGCGTCATATGCGTATCCGTCCGCGCCGAGCGGCCACACGACCGGAGCGGTGTTGAGCACCGTTGCGCGGAAGCCCTGCATCGTCGCACCCATGTTGCCGGTGTGGGACGAGTTGCATCCCTCGTTCTCGATGACGAACGGATACCTGTAGCCCTTCGCCATCAGCGTTTCGAGGAACTTCGTCCAGTCGAGCGAATCGCTGCCGCCGAATCCGGGAAGACGCGGCTCGTAGTTGCAGCGATCCCATTCGTTCGCCGGAAGCGGAACGCCGGCCTTCTCCGCGAGCTTCGCATCGACGGACTGGGACGGGAACAGACGACCCCAGTGGATCGCCGCCGGCGTGTCCGCGAAGTTGCGCGTGCCCTTGATGTGGACGCGGCGAAGACGCCTGAAGTCCATCGCCTTGATCACCTCGGTCGCATCGATGTGCTGCCAGATGTCGTGCGACGGATCGTACGTCTCGGCGAGCGCCTTGGACGGGACGAGGGCGTACATCAGCTTACGCGCAGCGAGGCATCCGGGGAGGTTGTTGTAGCAGTCCGGCGCAGTGACCGGCTGCCAGCCCTCCATCGGGCAGTTCTCCACGCAGAGCGTGACGCCGAGATCTTCGGCGTACTTGACCATCGGCGTGAAGACCTTCTTGAACTTCATGAGGTTCTTCTCGAATCCGCCGTCCTGGCGGCCAAGCTCATGATCGTATCCGACGAACGAACCGCACACCACATCGTTCGCGTCGCCGCCGAGCAGCGCCGCGATGCGGATGAGCTTGAGGATGTGGTTCTGGTTTACGATCTGGTTCTCCGGCTTGCCGCCGATGAGATTGTCGTAGGCGCCGACGGAGACGCGAAGCCCCGTCTCGTTGCAGCGGGCGACCACACGCTTCGCCGCCTCAAGATCGAACGTCTCGTAGTCAAGATGGGTCGCCGTGTGATCCTTGCGGTCGGAACCGCGACGGAACACGCAAAGCTCAAGTCCCTGCGCACCGACGGACTTCGCCCGCTGAAGCACCTGCTCGAAGCTCTCGCCGGGAAACGCGCTCGTCATCAGCCAGATCTGGTTGTTGCCGGGCTTCGGCGCGGTGCGTGCCTCGGCATTGCGCGAAGGAAGCGCGGCGAGCGCCGCCATCGCGGCGGCGCTCTTGAAGAAATTGCGTCTGCTGTTCATCAGACAACAACCTCCCATCCGTTGCGGCAGTAGTCGCGGACGAGCGAAATGCCCTTGCCCGTGCCGTTTGCGAAGTCCATCTTGACGGGATCCCAGTCGAAGCCCGTATCGTAGACGTAGCTCATGTTGCAGAGCTGGCAGAGAACCGCCCCGCGAGCGCCGACTTCGGACGGCGAAATCGTGGGCTTGCGGCTGAAGTAGCACTCCACGAAGTTCTGCACCTGGTTCGGACTCTTGTAGAGCTGCACCTTGGCGGTATCGAGCTTGAACTTGGCCTTGAGCGTCTTGAGGCAGGCATCAAGCGCATTGTCCTTCTTGACCGTTGCGTCAGTGCCGTAGTCCTTGCCGACGGAAGAGGCGACAAGCTCCATTCCCTTGAACGAGGCGTCGGCGATCTGCTTGCGGATCTCCGCCGTGGGCTTAACGCCAGTGCCGAGCCACACAGCGATCTTGCCGCGATTGACCGCGACGATGCCCTTCGTGCCGTAGAACACCGTGCCCCACGTTCCGAAAGGCCCGTGGTAAAGCTCCACATCGCCCGTCGCCGTCTTGAAGAGCATCTTCATGCCGAACTGGCGGCGTCCGCCGTGGAAGAGGTTGGCGGAATGAGGTTCGTCGGAGCGGATGATCTTGTACGGACCGCTCTTGTCCATGTCCAGACCCCACTGCGCGATGTCGAGGTGGTGTGCACCCCAGTCGCCGTTGTAGCCGGTGCCGATGTCGTCGTCAAAGCGCCAGAACATCGGATAGAACTTGTTCACGCCGCGAGGGGCGAGCTGATCCGAGTACGGACGCCACTTGGCCGGGCCGAGCCACATATCCCAATCGCAATCCGGATTGGGAGCGCCCTCCGTCGCCGCGTTCTCAGGCTTGTCGAAGAAGCGGACCGGGTGGGAGGGGCCGCCGAGCTTCTGTCCGCCCACGCCGTAGTTGGCGTCCACGTACTTGATGTCGCCGATGAAGCCGTTGCGGACGATCATGCACGCCGTGCGGAACACGTCCCACGAACGCTGCATCGAACCGGTCTGGAACACGCGGCCATACTTCGCCTGGGCGGCGATCACCTTGCGGGCCTCGTCCACGTTGAACGTGAGCGGCTTTTCGCAGTACACGTCCTTGCCGTTCTTCATCGCCTCCACGGCCATGTAGGCGTGCCAGTGGTCAGGCGTGGCGATGCACACCATGTCGATCATCGGATCCTTGATGACGTCGCGGAAGTCCGCCACGGCCTTGCACTTCGGCACGCCCGTGATCTTCTTCTGCGCATAGCGCTCATCGACCATCTTGGCGCCTTCCTCGCGACGCACCTTGTCGCAGTCGCACACGGCCACGATCTGGGCGCCACGCGCATACTCGTTGATGAACTGCGGCATCAGCGCCGTGCGCTGCTGGATTCCGAAACCGATGAGGGCCACATTGGCCTTCTCGCCGGACTTGAGGGTGCGCGTACCGACCTTGGCGGTGGAGCAGCCCGCGAGCGCGGTTGCCGCCGCAGAGCCGAAGAGGAAGTTTCTTCTGTTGAGTTGCATTGCTTCTGATCTCCTTTGTTTCTTGTTGTGTGATGGTTTGTTGTCTCGAAATGTCACAGGAACAGCCGCGTGAACCAATTGCCGGACGCATATGCCTTGGCTTCGTCTATGGTCACTGGCTCGCCGCCGCGCTTGGCGGACATCTCCGCCGCCTCCATGAACGCCATTATCTCAAGCGTCTCTTCGGGGGACACCGGCGCAACGCCGGTCTTGAAGAATTCGATTATCTCCTTCAGCAGCGGCTGATAGCCCTGATATCCGTCGTAGACGACCACGGGATTCTTGCTGTCCTTCGGCTTTTCGGGAAGGATGTAGCCGGTGTAGCGCCAGCTGTTGCGCGTGAGATGCAACTCCGCCATGCGCCCATCCTTCCATGTGGCGTTGATCACGTCGTCGGTATCGTTCCTGAAGCAGGAAACCCTGTCCACGCCCATCCCCATGACCGTGACAAGCGGCTCGAACCCGTGTATTCCGTACCATGTGTAGAAGTTGTGCGTACCCTGCGCCTCAATCGGCGCCGGCGCAACAAGCGCCGCCGTGCGGATCTTGCCGTACTCGCCGGCGCGGACGGCATTTGCGACTTTCGTGAAGCGGAGGGCGGACGACGAGAAGTACTGGGCGTTGAACCTCTTGCCGGCTTCGTATATCTTCATCGCATCGGCAAGGTTGTGCGCCAGCGGCTTGTCGATGAACACGCGCTTGCCGCTTGCGAACACCTTCTCGGCCTGCCACAGGTGTTCACGACCGTCGTTCGTCTCAAGGCACACCACGTCAACCTTGGCGATAAGCTCGTCGATCATCGGCACGATCTCCACGCCCATGCCCTTCATCTCCTCAATGTACTTCGGATAGCGGTTCGTGGAGGAGATTATGTCGCGGGATCCCCACTGATGCGCAGCCGTCACCTTGAACCCTGCGGTGAATGAGGCCTTCTCCACGTTGATGATCTTGGTGAACGCCAACGAATGGCTCGTATCGAGACCTATGATGCCGATCTTCGTCTCCGCCAAACAGCAGCACACACACATTGCGGCAGAGACCGCAGCAAACATCCGTTTCATCCTTAGTGCTCCTCCATGTGATTTAACTGATGTGGGGCATTATACCATAAAAAACGGCAAAACCGCCGACGACAGGGCATTGTCGGAATCGGTGCGCGGCGACATCCGTCCGACGATGAAGGAAGGGAATGCCGCATGAGGCATCATGCGGCGGGCGACGACGCAGACGCGGTGCCACGCGACGGGGCGAGCGATGTCACGCGAAGTTCGGGATGAGGCTCTTCGCCGCCCCAGTCGGAGACTTCAAGGGTGAATGTGACGTCGAAACTCTCAGCGGCCTTTGACCGCAGTTTCTCGGCCATGTCTCCGCGCCCCCACCAGACGGCACGGGGAATGCGCCTGTCGGAGAACATGAACGAAATGTGCCTGCCGCTTTCGCCAAATGGTTTTATGTCCGAGAACACAACCCCGCGCAGACCAAACACAGGCTCGGGATTCCCCTCTCCGAACGGCGCCATCTTCTGCAGCTCTCCGTGAAGCTCCACCGTCAGATCGGCCGGATCAACCCAAAGGTCTGGCTCATCAAGCACAGCTCCGTTCTGCGCGACCTCCAATCCGTCCGCCTGAGCAGCGCAGGCGGCGGCAAAACCTCTCATGAATCCGTCAAGCATCTCGTCCTTAACGGTGAACCCGCCGGCGGCGACGTGTCCGCCAAAGCGAAGCAGGAACTCGGAACAGGCAGTGAGCGCAGAATGCACATTGTAGCCGTCCGGTGCGCGAACGCTTCCGCGTCCATCTACAACGACCGCAACAGGCACACGGTATTTCTCGACAAGGCGCGACGCAACGTTGCCGGACACCCCGGAGTGCCATTTGACGGGACCATCGCTCCTCTCGTTTGCGACAACCACTGCGGACGGACGCGAGTCCTCAACCTGGCTCACGGCATCGTTCAGCATCGCGGCCTCAATCGTCTTGCGCTCCACGTTGTGCACATCGACATCATGCGCAAGGCGGCGAGCCTCCTCGCGGTCTTCGGTCATAAGCAGGTCGTACGCCGTCCTGGCGGTCGCCATTCGCCCCGCCGCATTGATGCGCGGGCCTATCAGGAAACCGAAGTCACGGGCCGTGAGGGCGACCGGTCGGCGCTGCGCCCGCTGCAGCAGTTCGGAAAGTCCGACGACGGCTGATCCTCGAAACATCTGAAGGGCGTTCGCCGCGAGAATCCTGTTCTGTCCCAGAAGCGGAACTATATCCACGACCGTCGCCAGTCCGGCCAGAACGAGAAGAGGCCCGCCAAACTTGCCGCCGCCGTACATTCCGAGTTCAGCGGCACGGACGGCCAACGCATTCGCAAGGAAGAACGCCACACCCGCTCCGCACAGATCAGCAGCGCCGTCCGGCACTGGAATCCGGTGGGCGGCAACGGCCTTCATGTCGACAAGCGCATCGCATTCGGGAAGTTCATCAGGCGGCAGATGGTGATCCGTCACGACCACGGCGACGCCCCTCTCCCTCAGCGTCTTCACCTCTGCGGCTGACGTCACGCCGCAATCCACGGTTACGACAAGCGCGACATCAGGGTGTTCCCTGAGCAGACGGTCGACGCTTTGCGGAGTTAATCCGTAGCCTTCGGAGAACCTGTCCGGCACGAACGCCGTGGAATTTGCGCCAAGCCGCGCCAAAGTCTTGGACAGTATTGCGCTGGCGCACACACCGTCGCAATCGTAGTCGCCGAATATGACGATGCGCCGCCTGTCACGCACGAACGGCAGAATGCACTCGACCGCATCCGATATCCCCGGCAGTTCAGCGGCCTTCACAAGCCGCCTTACGGACGGATCCAGATATTCGTCCGCCGCAGCGCCGGACAAGCCGCGCTTCGCCAGCAACTCATCGACAATCCGCCCCATGCACCGAGTTCCTTGACAGCGTCTGCAAAAAAAGCGGCGGACGCGATGCCCGCCGCCATGTGCGTCACTTCATGTTGTCCATCGTCCCAAGGACGCAGGTGCATGACGCCTCGGCCGCAAGCTCGCCGTTCACATAGCCCTTCATGGCAAACTCGCCCAGTCGGCTCCTCAGCCGCACGTTCTGCACGACAGTGTAGAGCGTGTCGCCCGGACGCACCGGACGGCGGAAGCGTACGTTCTCGACCTTCGCAAGCAGGAATGCGGCATTGCCCTCGGAGAGGAACTTCCGGGCGACAAGCGCCGCGCCGGCCACCTGCGCCATGGACTCGACGAGAACCACGCCTGGCACAACCGGATACGTCGGGAAATGCCCCTCGAAGAACGTGTTCACCGACTTGCCGGGCTGAGCCGTTTTCGCATCCGTGTATGTATATCTGCCGAGAGCGCCGGTTTCGTCGGCGGAGATCAACTCGTCGACGAAAAGGAACGGATCCCTGTGCGGCAGCAGCTTGATGCCCGGCAGATGGAACTCTTCCTTGAACTGCGGATAATCCATTTGATTCAATCTCCCGCTGTTCACTTGACCGACCTGAACACGAGCACACCGTTGTGTCCGCCGAATCCGAGAGAGGTGCTGATTGCGACGCGCACCGTCTTCTCCACACCGACGTTCGGAGTGTAGTCGAGGTCGCACTCGGGATCGGGGTTCTCGTAGTTGATTGTCGGGGGGATGAACCCTTCGTCGATGGCCATTGCGCAGACCGCCGCCTCAAGCGCACCTGTCGCGCCGAGAAGGTGTCCGGTCATAGACTTCGTGGACGAAATCTTGATCTTGTGCGCCTGCTCCTCGCCGAAGACCTCCTTGAACGCCTTCGTCTCCATGACATCGTTGAGATGCGTCGACGTGCCGTGCGCATTGATGTAGTCCACCGTGCCCAGATCCTCCACGCCGGCATCCTTCAGCGCAATCTTGATGGCCTTCACGGCACCGGCTCCGGACGGATCCGGTGCGGTGATGTGGTAGGCGTCGGATGTGGCGCCGTATCCTGCCAGTTCGCAGTAGACCTTCGCACCGCGGGCCTTCGCGTGCTCCTCCGTCTCAAGGATGAGCATCGCCGCGCCCTCACCCATCACGAATCCGTTGCGGTCGAGATTGAACGGACGCGACGCCTTCTCCGGGCAGTCGTTGAACTGCGTCGCGAGGGCGCGCATCTTCATGAACCCGCCGACGGCGAACTCCATGATCGTGGCCTCTGTGCCGCCCGCGACAACGACATCTGCGCGACCGGCGCGTATCATGTCAAGAGCCTGTCCAAGCGCGTCGGTGGACGAAGCGCAGGCAGTGACGGTCGTAAGAGCCGGGCCTTTTGCGCCAAGCGCCATCGATATGTTGCCCGCGCCCTCGTTGGCGATCAGCTCTGGGATCGCAAGGGGCGACAGACGATCCGGACCGCGATCGAACAGCGTCTTCCACGCCTCGCCCGTCGTCTGCATTCCGCCGATGCCGTTTCCGACCATCGTGCCGACGCGATCCATGTCCGGCCTGTTGTCGTCCGTAAAGCCGGCATCCTTCCAGGCCTCGACGGCCGCCACAACGCCGTACACCGAGAACGGATCCATGTGGCGCATGGCCTTCTTGTCCACATACCCTGTTTCCGCGACATAGGCGTCGAAGTCCTTCAGTTCTCCGGCGACCTGACACGTGCAGCGCGACGGATCGAACTTGGTGATGCGGCCAATGCCGCATTTCCCCGCCTTGAGTGCGCTCCACGTCGCCACCTTGCCGTTTCCGACGGGCGTCACCATGCCAAGACCAGTGATAACCACTTTCTTCATCAGACTTACTCCTTATCTTTCTAAACTACAGATGCGGCCACTGCATATACGTGCCGGCATACGTCAGGCCGGCGCCAAATCCGCAAAGCACGATCTTCATGCCATCCTTCAGCTCTCCCTTGCGCACAGCCTCGTCAAGGGCGATCGGTATCGAGGCGGCGGACGTGTTGCCGGTCGTCTCAAGGTTCAGGTAGAACTTTTCGAGCGGAAGCTTCATGCGTCTTGCGACGGCCTCGATTATGCGCCCGTTCGCCTGATGCGCGAACACGCGGTCAAGCGCCGCCGGCGTGGTGCCGAGCTTTTCGCAGAGCTGGTTGGTGACTTTCGCCAGTGCGCGCACGGCGAACGCAAACACATCATGCCCCTGAAGCATGAGCGTCGGGATCGGAAACATCCCGGGCTGCGGCTTGAGACGTGTGCCGCCGTCGCGATAGATGAACGACGCGCCCTTGCCGTCGGCCCACAGGACGGTGTGCGCGGAAGGGCCATCCGCTTCGCTCTCGCCTATGACAACCGCGCCCGCGCCGTCGCCGAAAAGGATGCAGCTTCCGCGATCGCGCCAGTCAACTATGCGGGACAGCGTCTCCGCCCCGATCACAAGAGCCTTTGAACCTCTGTTCACCGTTGCCCAGCATCGCGCCTGCTCAAGCGCATACACGAATCCTGCGCAAGCCGCCTGGAGGTCATACGCACCCGCCTCCGGACAGCCAAGCTCCGCCTGGACAAGACAGGCCGTTGACGGGAACGTGGCGTAGTCCGGCGTGGATGTCGCCACTACGATAAGCCCGATTTCTGACGGCGAGACGCCAGCGGCGTCAAGAGCCACCCTTGCGGCCTTCGCCGCCATCGACGACGTGCAGTCGTCCGCCTCGGCGATGTGGCGGGAGCGGATTCCGGTATGCGACCATATCCACTCGTCGTTTGTGTCCAATGAACTGGACAGGTCATCGTTCGTGACGACCTTTGGCGGCAGATAGCTCCCGGTACCGAGTATGCGTACAGACATCCCTGTTTCTCCTCCCAAAAAGATGTTGCGTATTGTATACAATCCGCGCCCTTTGCGCAACCCCGCCCGAAACACCGCCGGTTCCGGTGCATCGTAAAGACCAGATCGCAAAAAGTTCTTGCGTCCCCTTGCATTCCAACCCGCATTATGGTATATTACGCGCCGTTTTTGACCCATGGGGAAGTAGCTCAGTTGGTAGAGCATCACGTTCGCAACGTGGGGGTCGAGA
>CAZMNN010000042.1:0-21298 GCA_964567665.1 uncultured Lentisphaeraceae bacterium | reverse complement strand
ACCGTCGCGCCCTCTGCGGCAACCGTCGCGACGACCGCGCCCGCCTTGTTGTTCCTCCCTTCTTCGGTGCAGACGATCGTGTTGTTGACGACCTCGCAGTCCGTAACAGTTAGAATCACCGACTCGGTTTCGTTCGCCGCCACGTGGCCGACCAGTCCGGCAGCCGTTCCGCATCCGATGATCGTCGAATTGCGCAGGGCGCAGTTCTGGAGCTTGACCAGCGGGTGCTTCGCATCCGGAACGGACGACTCATCGTTGCACCAGCCGACGAAGCCCGCCGTGTAGCAGTCGTCACCGCCGCGCACGTCCGCGCCCTCGATTTCGACCTTCTCCAGCGTCGCGTCCATGCCATAGGCTTCGGCCAGAATAACGGCAGCAAACGAATAATCCTTGGTGTCGCCATAAATCTTCGGCTTGTTTACGCGAACCTTCGGATTCACGAACTTCAGGTTCTTCATCGTGAGTGAGCTGCCTGTCTGCATCTCGCTCTCGTGCGTCGTGCCGAACAGGCACCCTGGCAGACCCGTAATCGTCTTGTTGTTGCCGTTCACAACGAGCGTCGTGTTCTTCCCGATCTTGACTGGCGTCCACGTGTCGCCGTCCGCAAACGTGATGTCGGCGACAATCTCGACCGTCGCGTTCTTCGCCGCAACCGCCGCGTTGAGCGCCGCCGCGAGGTCGGCGTAGTGCGTGCCGTTCACGGACGCGACGGCGTTCGGGACGGGCGATTCAACGGCCGTACCGTCAACTGTAACCGACGTCTCACCCGTCAGCGCGACCGTCGTGGTCTTTTTCTCAAGTTCGCCCGAATTGTCGATGAGCGAAACACTGCCGCCCTTCGGGTTCGTCGTCCCCGTGAACGTGGTGTCCTTGAGGCTGATGGACAGCCCGGCTTCCGTTCGCGCATCGCTGTCAATGGCAACGGCCGAGCGCGTGGTCGAACTGCTCTTCGCGAAGTTCGTGATGTCAAACGCACAGTCGTTGAAATCGACCGAACCGCTTATGTCATGATGAATTGACACGGCCGCACTGACATACTTCTCACCCGTGAGCGTAAACGTACAACCGTCAAACGTCGCATCAGATGCGGCGCAGTTGGACTTCCCCTGAAGATACACATAACAGTCCTTGAACGTACAGCCCTTGAACACATAGACGTTCCGTTCACCGTTCGCTTGCGTGTTTCCCTTGAAAACAGCAGTGCCTTCCGTGCACCCGCCAAGAGGTCCCGCCGTGATTCCGTTTCCGTCGCTCGTGAACGTGACATTTTCAATCGTCGCAACGCAGCCGTTGTCCGCCCAGAAGTATCCATGTTGATGCGTAGCATGGAACTTGCCGTTCTTGACCGTCACCCTCGTGGGGACATAGCAATAGACGTCTTCACTTGAGACGGCGTTCAATACGATATTGGCGCCGGCAAACAAAGTCTTCCCGTTAAGATCGAGCGTGTACTCCGTAGCCTTCGTACAATGCCTCGTGATGATGGGTTCCACGACCGTCGCGTCGCTGACCAGCGTAATCGTCTCGCCGGTCTGGACGGCCTTGATTGCTTCATTCAATGATGTATACCCAGTTTCGCCAATCTTGGCGACTGTTTCCTCGGCCAACGCCGAACCCAAGAGTGCAAAGCACCCATAGGCTGCTACCAATAATTTCCTTATCATTGTCTTTTCCTTTTTTGTTTCTTTTTTGCAGAAAAACTCTGAATGCGCCTACAAAACAGCCACTATGGCGATTTGTTGACAGATGCCGTCAGACCTTTTTCTACCTAAAACGAGCGCATATTATATAAAATACCCCCCCCCCCCCCCGTCAAGTGTTAATTATAGAAATTACACTTTTCTGTAAGTCATGCGTGAGGCGGTGGAGGTTGCCGTAATCCTCATATTCACGCACGAATATGCATCAACACCTCCGTGCGACCCTCCGTCACACCTTTTCCCGCACTGTATGCCAATCCGTACGACCGCACCGTGGCGATCTCACATTTTACGTTGCGGCAGATGCGTGTGCAGTATCTGCCCTTCCTTGCTGATGTCATGTTCTCTATGTTCCTTTCTTTTTGCCATTCCCATTATTCCTATTATTGCAATGCGGCAGCAAGATTTCAACCCTGCCACGAATTTTTTTTTCGAAAATGACAATATCCAATGAGTCAACAAAAATGAGAGGCAGGTCATGGGGATCGATTTAAGGAGTTTTTGCTGACGCCACATCCTTTACAAGTGACCCAGTGCGGAAAATACATAACATTTTCCCGATTTTCCGATTCTACGATTGAGAGTCCCATCTCCGCATTTCCACCGCAGAAACAAACTGCTCCCGGCTCTGAAGTAAATTCGTCCGCATCGTAATCCCATAAATCGCCAAAGATTGATGTTTCATCAACTCCTCTGCGCACACTGTGACTCGGCGTTGAAATATCGCCACAATCCTTGAACATAACTTCACGATTGACGAATCGTCAAAATCGACAGATCTTAAATCCTTCAAACTCCGCTTTATACTTTGATATAATACGCGGCGATATGCACTGATGTTTGTTATTGCCGATGAAGCACCATAAACACATTAAAAACAATATTTTATGTTATGCAGCACAGCCTGTTCATAATCGGTTCACAAATGTCATTATTTTTCCTTTGCATTTCTTTTCAAAATATGATGACGAATAAAATTACACAGACAAAAGACATATTTTACAGTTTGCAGATATCATCAATGACGGATAACCTATTATGGCGACTTGTCAATAAGTTATTGGTTTTCCGCTCAACATCATTCTTGTTGCGCAATCATGCAAACTCATATGTGATGTGTCGATTATCCCTGCAACCTGTCACCGGATCAATCGTTCTTCCGCAATCCGACAAACTTGAGTTATATTTGAATCATGAAATTACCTTCTGCATATGATGCACCTACACTCCCGTTCCTTGTGTATTCGTGCGGTGTTTCAACTTTGATTTTGCTCTTGCAATCTAAACTTGTTGAGGTTCAAATTTTGTTAGGTTGATTAATCGCCCGTCTATGCTATTTCCTTCTTTTCAAACGAAACAATCCAACCATGTCATACGATCCTGAAGTAATTGTGATTGGCGGAGGCCATGCCGGAACCGAAGCGGCATTGGCCTCGGCACGAATGGGTGTATCAACCCTTCTCATTACCGGACGCACAGATGCAATTGCATCCATGCCATGCAACCCATCCATCGGTGGATTGGCCAAAAGCCATCTCGTGTACGAACTCGATGCGCTCGGCGGAGAGATGGGACACAATGCCGACCTATCAGCGTTGCAGATCAAAACACTCAACACTTCCCGCGGACCTGCAGTCAGGGCAACACGGGCACAATGCGACAAGCGTCTTTATGCAGCAAGAATGCAGCGAACCATTCAAGGGCAATCGAACCTTGCCGTCCTTGAAGACATAGCAACAGACATTCTCACGGACAATGCAGGGCGATTGAACGGCCACGCTGTATCTGGCGTACGTACAGAGCAGCATGGATGCATTTCCGCAAAAGTTGTTGTCATTACAAGCGGCACATCTCTTCGCGGACGCATATTCATCGGGCATGACGCTGAGGAGTCCGGTGGCGACAGCCGTCCTGCCGCCAATCTTCTCTCCAACTCACTTGACGCACATGGATTCACTCTTATTCGCCTTAAGACCGGTACACCACCGAGACTTAAGGCAGAATCGTGTGACTTTTCGGTATGCGTAGAGCAAAAGGGAGAGATGCCACCGCCTCTTTTCAGCCTTCGGACGCATCATTGTTCCACGTGGAACAATGATATCTGCGAGTCTGATGATGGTAGATATGGCGGCTTGATTAGCGACAAATGCAGTTCCGCAGAAAGGAACTTGCGCAATCTTCTCTCATTGAGTGAACAACAGTACAGAAATCTATGCGGCAATCCGACTTTCATGAGGGCGATATGTTCCACGTGGAACAATAGAATAGATGATACAGCACAACCACAGGACACTCATGACATTCGGGATGAACGCTCGGTATTGAACAACTATATTGATCTTGGGGCATCACTTAGAGGTACGCACGACGCACTGGCTGAATGTTCCACGTGGAACATTCCAAACATCTCATGTTGGATGACGCATACAACCCCGATTACACATGAAATCATACATTCACATTTGTCCGATTCAGCGCTTTATGGTGGTTCGATAAGCGGCACAGGTGTGAGGTACTGTCCGTCGATAGAAGATAAGATAGTCCGTTTTGCCGGTGTAGACCATCATCATGTCATGCTTGAGCCGGAAGATCTGGATGGGAAAGTAATATACCCAAATGGATTATCCTGCTCACTTCCGCGAAATGTACAGGAGAAGATGGTGCGCTCTGTGCCAGGTCTTGAAAATGCAGAGTTTCTGAAGTATGCGTACGCGATAGAATATGATGGCATCGATGCCCGTGAACTGAAGCATACGCTGGAATCAAAACGGATATCAGGATTGTTTTTTGCCGGTCAGGTCAACGGCACAACAGGATATGAAGAAGCAGCCGCTCAGGGAATAATGGCCGGAATCAATGCAGCACTGCAGGTCAAGAACGAAAATCCACTGGTATTCAGCAGACAGGATGCATACATTGGTGTAATGATTGACGACCTCGTCACAAAGGGGACTGATGAGCCATACCGTATGTTCACTTCACGGGCGGAGCGCAGATTGATATTGCGTCAGGATAACGCAAGGTATCGTCTTATGGAAGCTGCAGACCGCATAGGCATACTCGATGAGAGCATACGGAACGAAACGCATCGGTTTGCCGAATTGATAAAAGATCATCTGCACGACAAGAACGCCTCAACCGGAAACCTGCCTCCGCAAGTAGTCGAACAAATCCGGATCCAACTTCAGTATGAAGGATATATCGCACAAGAAAACATAGCCGCTGAACGGGCAAAGCGTGATGAAGCTACAGTGATTCCGTCATGGCTTGATTACGACAAGTGCAAGGCCGTCAGATACGAAAGCCGCGAAAAACTGAAGCGGTGGAGACCGGAGACTCTTGCGCAGGCATCACGGATACCTGGCGTAAATCCGGCAGATGTCGCGGTACTGTCTGTCATCATCCATCGCGGACATCATTGATGCGAGATGACATATTTCAGTCGAGCATATATGTGCGCCGGAAATAAGATAGAACAATGAATATATGTTATGCGTCATAACATTTGAAGGTGATGAGAAGAAGTACTCGCCTTTGTTCATTCACTGCACAACTTATAAACAAAAGCTGTTCATAAGTTGTGCACTACTTTGTGTTTTTTACTGTTGAAGTTTACATCATATTCTGATTTAATGTTCAAGTTTCAAAAGAGAGAAAAAGCGAATTTGCAAAACAGGAAAATGGCATGCGCGCAGAATTGTGGGACATAGCAGTTGCACTCTACAAAACCTCGCTGAAATCCCAAGAGGATGTGGAGAAGTGGGATCGTCATGCCATGGCTTTCGCATCACACTCATTGGATGGCAGCGTATTCACGATAGGCGTAGCGGATAAGTATGCAGCGGATTTCTATGCCTCAACATATGCCGAACCGTTAAGGATAGCGCTTGTTCAGGCAGGTGCGCCGGAGGATGTGACGGTCGTATTCAACGTAAGTGAAAAGGCAAGAATTGACGCGGAAGAAAGAAGACAGCAGGAAATCAAGCGACAGATACAGACAACTGCCGACACCCAATCTCCGGCAAGACAGAAATTTGCGTCAACAGTTCCGCTCAACGCGAACTACACTTTTGAGAATTTTGTCAAAGGCCCGTCAAACTCGTTCGCATATGCGATAGCGTCCGCAATCGCAAAGGAGCCTGGCGGCAACACGAACAATCCGTTCTTTGTCTGGGGAGGTACAGGTCTCGGAAAAACGCATCTCATGCAGGCCATCGGACATGAGGTGATGAGGAGCAATCCATCCAAAAGCGTATGCTATCTCACGAGTGAAACGTTTCTGAACGAATACATAAACGCAATCTCAAACAAGGCCATGGAGACGTTCAGGAAAAGATATCGCCATATCGATCTGCTTCTTCTTGACGACGTGCAGTTCGTTGGCGGAAAAGAGCAGTTTCAGGAGGAGTTCTTCAACACATACAACGATCTGATGACATACGGCAAGCAGGTAGTGATGACCTGCGATGTTCCGCCGAAGAAGCTCAACGGCTTTGAGGAGCGTCTTGTCACGAGATTCCAGCAGGGCATCGTGATAGAGATAGAGTCGCCCTCGTATGAAACACGAATCGCCATTTTAAAAGCGAAAGCACGAAACTGCAGATACCACATTCCGGATGAAATATTCAATTTCATAGGCGAAAACATAAGATCGTCCGTGAGGGCGATGGAAGGGGCGCTGAACCTGATAGTGCGGTTCATGGACGCAAACCCGAACACGGAGGTCACGAAGCAGGTTGCACAGGCGTTGCTGAAGGAGCTCACGGAGGAGGAGGTCACGATAAGGCGTCTGTCGGTCGAGGAGATAATAAAGGCGGTATGCTCGTTCTACGAAACGTCCTACGCAGACATTCAGTCATCAAACAGAACTCAACCGCTTGCCACTGCGCGGCAGGTCGCGATGTTCCTTGCGCGTAAGCTGACCGGACAATCCACCCCGACGGTCGCAAGGGAATTCAAGAAGAACCATACAACCGTAATATACGGTGCAGAGACAATCCAGAAAAGACTTTCTGTGGAACCCAAACTGAAGAAATCGATTGAGCAGATAACGGAATTGCTCGGGAGAAAACCATCGGAGCTGTTCGATTGACAAATTGTTCACTGCCTGTGCAGAACCTGTACGCAAAAAGGCGATTTATGGACACAAATCAACACAGCAACCGAGATGCAAAAAGAAGCAACAGGCTATGCAGATGGAAATCAACAGGTACGACATTCGTTTGAGCCTTTAAAATTGCGGACATCAGAGACTTATGCCACTTGCTGACAAACCTAATAATACGTAATATAGATACTTTACTTATCAACCAGTAATAGGGTACAATACACGCCCAAGGAAACCAAAGGGAGTTTGCCATGAAGATAAAGATCATACGTTCGAAGTTCATAGATGGACTTAAAAAGGTTCAGAACATAGTTGCAGGGAAAGGATCGCTTCAGATCATCCAGAATGTGATGCTTGAAGCCAAGGACGGCAAACTCAGTCTCGTAACCACAGACCTTGACATATCCATCAAGTCGACCGTTGAATGTGAAGCCGTGGAGGAAGGGGCGACTACACTTCCGGTGCGTCTCCTTTCAAGCACGATATCATCTTGTGCTGAAGGTGTTGTCGAGCTTGACGCCGATGTTCAGGATCGTACGCGCATTTCTGCCGGCAGCGCATCATTCAGGCTTTCCGGAATGCCGGTTGCTGATTTTCCGTCGCTTCCCGTCTCCGAAGATGCGTTTGCCTACACGCTGCCGCAGGCAACGCTTCGTGAAATGCTGCGGAAGACCTCGTATGCAGTTTCTCAGGATGAGACGCGCAAGACGCTCAAGGGCGTGTTGATGAGCTTCAAGGACGGCAAGCTTACGATGGTGGCCACGGATGGACGTAGGCTCGCTCTCGTCGAACACGAGTTGGATTTCCCAGCCGCCGCTGAAAAGGACATCATCCTCCCGTCAAAGGTCGTTGCAGAGCTGCAGCGTTCTCTTTCCGGTGATGGAGACGTTAAGGTTACCATCGAAAAGTCGCAGGTTTCGTTCAACCTTGGCGACACCCAGATCTACTCCAAGCTGCTTGATGAGATATATCCCAACTACCGTCAGGTGATTCCCTCCTCCAGCCAGGAGAAGATCATGGTAGATCGCAAGCTTCTTCTTGACGCCATCGACCGCGCAAGCGTAATGACGATGGAGGAATCTTCATCCGTGCGCCTTACATTCGATTCGAACCAGCTGCTCGTATCGTCCGTGGCGGCGGACATCGGCGAAGCGAAGGACATTGTGCCGATCAAGTACAGCGGAGAAAAGATTGAAATCGTGTTCAATCCCGCATTCGTCAAGGATCCTCTCAAGGCGATTGACGAGGATGAGGTTTCCATAGAACTGAACAACGGGTCTTCGCCGGCTATCATCAGGTGTTCAGTGCCTTTCCTTTACGTGATGATGCCGCTTCGCATAAACTGATGAATATCTGGAAAGACAAAAACTTTCCGATTATCGTATCCTGCGCCAAGACGCTCGCTCCGTGGACTGAAAAGGAGCTTGCCGGTCTTGGATACAGGCCAATCGACAAATCGGACAACTATGTTGTAGTGAAGGGTGCGCTTCGCGACGTGTTCAGGCTCAACCTGTGGCTTCGCACCGCGCAGCGCGTCCTTGTTCCGCTTCTGCGCTGCCAGTGCCGCCATGTGCGTGAGCTTTACGATAAGGTAGGATCGATTGACTGGGAGAACCTCATAGCCAGCGACGGCTACGTGAGCGTATCGTCGGTAGTCCACAACAGCACTATACGCGATACGCGGATGCCGTCGCTTGTCGTAAAGGATGCCATTGTTGACCGCATTCGCATGAAGGTTGGGCAGCGTCCGAATTCAGGCGGAGACTACGACCTTGGAGCCTGCGTGTTCGTGCATTGGAACATGGATACGGCAATTGTGTATCTTGATACCTCCGGTGCGCCGCTGTCAAAGCGCGGTTACCGCAAGATACCCGGTTCGGCGCCGATGCAGGAGACGCTTGCCGCCGCTTGCATCGATGCGATGGACTGGAACGGAAAATCGCCGTTCATATCCCCGATGTGCGGATCCGGCACTCCTGCAATCGAGGCCGCACTCAAGGCGATGAACCGTGCGCCGGGTTCACTCCGCGCAAGGTTCGGCTTCATGGGCATAAAGGGGTACAACAGCATAATTCCTGGAGAGACCGCTCCCAAAGCCGCTCCAAGGCAACGTTTTGGCGTTTCACCGGAGCAGATATTCAAGAATATGCTCATAGAGGCCGCCGAGGGCGAGAAGGACAGCATTCCGCCGATAATCGCCACGGACATATCGCCTGAAGCAATCCAGAACGCGCAGATCAACGCAAATGCCGCAGGTGTGCTTAAGCACATAACGTTCAGTGCGTGTGACTTTTACGAGACCGACGTAAACACGTTCTACGGCAAGGCGAACTGGGAAGGCACAAGTGGTTCACGCCCTGCAGTGTTCTTCAATCCGGAATACGGAATAAGGCTTGGGGATCCAGAAGAGCTGAAATCGCTCTATGCCCGCATTGGACAGTTCATATCCGAAAGGTGCGGCGGCATGACTGCCGGACTTATCACCGGAAACCCGGATCTGGCGCAGGCCGTAGGCTTGAAATATCTACAGCGCATACCGTTCTACAACGGTCCGATCGACTGCAGACTTTTCCTTTACGAAACGTGATTGTTCAGAACTGAACAAATATCTTTGCATCTTTTCAATAAGATACCCAGCAAAAGGGTATCTTATTTTTTGTGATGTGGCAGTTCTGTGCAGAAGTGCCGGTTATTGAAAAAGTTATAAACATCTTATTATAACCTGTTTATAACTTAATATGTTTATAAACCTGTTGATAAGTGTTTATAAAAGCCCCCTTGTCTTGATAAGGGAAAAAGGGGATAATATGCGCCGTTGAGAGTTACCAGATGAACAACATTTCCAAGACAGTATGCATGAAGTTCAAGGACGCACGTCGCGCCCTTGGTCTTACGCAGTCTGCATTGGCTGCGGAGATAGGTTGCCATCAGGCTGCGCTGTCGATGTTTGAGAACGGGAACCCAACGAAACTTTCCGAGGAATACGTCAACAGGCTTGCGGAACGGTATGGCATCGATCTCAAGGAAATCTGTGTTCAGGCGGCCGCCGAGGAGAGAGACGCAACGAAAAGCCTGAGCGTGTCCGTTGGATTCTGCCCTGAGCATGAGTGTCCGTCAAACGTTCCGTATTCCGTTGCCGGTCGTACGCTTTACAGAGTGACATTGCAGAAGGGCAGGTACTGTGCGCATTGCGGCGAAGTGCTTGAGACAAGATGTCCGAACTGCGGTGCGGCGATCAACGAGGGAGCCTGCTGCTCCTCCTGCGGTGCGCAGTACGTAAACTAAACGCCTGCCCGCATCGAAGCGGACAGGCGTATTGTTGAATCTGCGTTGAGCAGGTTACCGGTTAGCGATGGCGGCAACTATTGCATCGCCCATTTCACTCGTACCAACGGCTTTGTCGTTGGCTGCGGCGATATCAGCAGTGCGGATTCCGTCAGAAAGAATTTTCAGCACGGAATCCTCGATTGCCTTTGCCTCTGTCTGAAGACCGAACGAGTAGCGCAGCATCATTGCCGCAGAAAGTATCGTGGCAATCGGATTGGCGATGTTTCTCCCTGCGATGTCAGGCGCAGAACCATGGATAGGCTCGTACATTCCGAAGCCGTCTTCGCGCAGCGAGGCGGACGGCAGCATCCCGATGGAACCGGTTATCTGCGACGCTTCATCAGAGAGGATGTCGCCGAACATGTTTTCCGTAAGCAGCACATCGAATTGATTTGGGTTGCGGACAATCTGCATCGCGGCGTTATCCACATACATGTGCGAAAGGGTGATGTCGTCATATTCGCTGTCGTGTATGCGCGAGACGGTTTCGCGCCAGAGACGCGAAGTCTCAAGCACGTTGGCCTTGTCAACGCTTACGACGCATCCGCGCCTTTTCCTTGCCGCTGCAAAAGCCATTCTTGCGATTCGTTCAATCTCAGGAACGGAGTATTTCATCACATCGCTTGCCGAAAGGCCATCGGATGCACGTGTGTGCTCGCCGAAATATATTCCGCCGGTTAGTTCACGCACAACGAGCATGTCGATTCCGTCTGAAGCGCCAGATTCAGAATCTGATTTTGCGGACACGATTTCCGGACGGAGTGGACTTGCGTTCTTGAGGGGTTCCCATACCTTCGCTGGACGAAGGTTGCAGAAAAGCCCAAGACCGGAGCGAAGTCCGAGAAGGGCGCGTTCAGGTCGATCCTTTCCGGGCAGGGCGTCCCACTTGGGGCCGCCGACCGCACCGAGAAGGACGGCATCAGCGGCCTTGCACGTTTCAAGCGTATCTTCCGGAAGACACTTTCCGAAAGCATCGTATGCACATCCGCCGACAAGGCGGCGGTTGAAGGTGAATTCGTGGCCGAATATGCTTGCAGTCGCATCAAGAACCTTTATCGCCTCCTCAACGATTTCCGGTCCGACGCCATCTCCTGCAACCACTGCAATCTGCTTTTTCATCTCTGTTCCTTTCTCATGTATGCTGCGAGGCCTCCGGCGGCAATCAGCTCCTGCATGAACGGCGGGAACGGCTCTGCCGTGAATGTTTCGCCGGTGGTGATGTCTGTTATTTCTCCTGCGGCGAGGTCTACTGCCACTACGTCTCCCGCCCTGATCGCCTCTGCGGCTGCCGGACACTCAAGTATCGGAAGTCCGATGTTGAGTGCGTTGCGGTAGAATATGCGGGCAAACGTCACTGCGATGACGCATGAAATTCCGCTTGCCTTTATCGCAAGCGGTGCGTGTTCACGCGAACTGCCGCATCCGAAGTTGCGTCCTGCGACCATGATGTCGCCGTTGCCGACAGATGACGCGAATGTTGCGTCGATATCCTCCATGCAGTGCTTTGCAAGCTCCTTTGCGTCGGAGGTGTTGAGATGGCGCGCCGGGATGATTACGTCGGTATCGACGTTGTCTCCGTACTTGAATGCCTTGCCCTGGATTTTCATTTCTGCTCCTTTATGCTTGCGGGTGAAACAATTTTTCCTGCGATTGCGCTTGCTGCGGCGACTGCCGGGGATGCGAGGTAGATTTCGCTTTCGACATGACCCATGCGTCCGACAAAGTTGCGGTTCGTAGTTGCTACTGCGCGTTCGCCTTTCGCGAGAATGCCCATGTGTCCGCCGAGACACGGGCCGCAGGTTGGCGTGGAGACAACGCATCCGGCCTCGGCGAATGTCTTGAGGTAGCCGCGCTCAAGCGCTTCGAGCCAAATGCGCTGCGTTGCCGGAATCACTATGCAGCGCACTCTGTCTGCAACATGATGTCCACTGATTATTTCGGCGGCGATGCGCAGATCGGAGATGCGTCCGTTTGTGCAGCTCCCGATGACGACCTGATTAATGGCGATGTCGTCGATCTCGTCCACAGTGTGCGTGTTTTCCGGAAGGTGCGGGAATGCGACAGTGGGGCGCAGAGAAGAGAGGTCGATCTCGATTGTTCTCGCGTACACGGCATCGGCATCGGCCACGTAGGGGGTTGGCGTCTTGCCGCCGTGTGCCTTGATGTAGTCGAGACAGATTTCGTCCACCGGAAATATTCCGTTCTTTGCGCCGGCCTCGATCGCCATGTTGGCGATTGTGAACCTGTCGTCCATCGTGAGCGATGCTATGCCGTCGCCCGTGAATTCAAGCGACTGGTATCGTGCGCCGTCAACGCCGATGAGACCGATCAGGTGCAGGATGAGATCCTTGCCGCTTACGTATTCCTTGAAGGTGCCGGTGAGATTCACGCGGATTGCCTCAGGCACACGGAACCATGTCTTTCCGGTCGCCATTCCGCAAGCCATGTCTGTTGAGCCGATGCCTGTGGAGAACGCGCCGAGAGCGCCGTACGTACAGGTATGGCTGTCCGCGCCGATCACCAGATCGCCGGCGGTTACAAGACCCTTTTCCGGGAGGAGGGCGTGTTCTACGCCGCAGTCATGGCCGACTTCAAAGTAGTTCTTTACGTTCTGCGCACGGGCGAAGCCCCTCATGCACGCGCACTGCGCCGCCGCCTTGATGTCTTTGTTGGGGGTGAAGTGGTCGGGCACAAGGGCGATCTTCTCGCGGTCGAACACATTGTCGCGTCCGAACTTCGGGAACTCTCCGATTGCGACCGGCGCAGTGATGTCGTTGCCGAGCACGAGATCGAGGTTTGCCATTATGAGTTCACCGGCATGTACTTCGTTTCGTCCTGCGTGTGCCGCCAGTATCTTCTGGCTCATTGTCATTCCAGACATATCAGTTCTTCTCCTCGTTTTTCTGCTGCTTGTCGGTATGCCCGCCGCCGAGCATATCGTGTGCGAATGAATGTTGGGCGATCGACGCCGCACCGGTGCCGATTCCCGACTGGCTTTCGTCGAGCATCCTGTTAACTGCGGCGAGACAGGCCAGTATCGAACCCTCGATGATGTCCGTCGAGACGCCGCGTCCGCGATACGTGCCGGTGGCGTCTGATATCTTTACTGTCACCTCCCCGAGGGCGTCGCGGTGTTCCGTGACGGCCTGGATTGTGTAGTCGTCAAGGCTGAACGGATGGCGGATGATCTTCTCGACGGCGCGGATGGAAGCGTAGACCGGCCCAGTTCCGAGAGCGACTTCCTGATACGTCCTGCCGCCGCGCTTCAGCGTGACGTCAGCCGTTGAACTCATCCTGTTGCCGCTGTTGACCACAAACGATTCAAGGGTGTACTGCTTCGCAGGATCGGCCACGGTGGGAGCTGCGGCCTCTGCAAGTGCGGCGATGTCGCGGTCGGATATCTTTTTCTTCCTGTCGGCCAGTTTCTTGAACTGGGCGAAAAGTTCGTCTATCCTTTCCTCTGCGAACGAATAGCCGAGGGTCTTGAGACGCTCGCTGAATGCGTGGCGGCCGGAGTGCTTCCCGAGGACAAGCTCGGTCTTCTTCACGCCGACAGATTCGGGCGTCATTATCTCGTACGTCTTTGCGTTGCTCAGCACACCGTGCTGGTGTATGCCGGATTCGTGCGCGAACGCATTTGCGCCTACGATCGACTTTGACGGAAATATCTTCACGCCTGTGATCGACGAGAGCAGCCGCGCCGTGCGGCCGATCTCCTCTGTCCGTATTCCGTGGGACAGACCGTAGTAGTCGCCGCGTGTGCGCAGCCCCATCACGACCTCCTCAAGCGCGGCATTCCCGGCGCGTTCGCCGATGCCGCATATCGTGCATTCGACCTGACGGGCGCCGGCGAGGACGCCGGCGAGCGAATTTGCGACTGCGAGGCCGAGGTCGTCGTGAACGTGCATCGATATGATTGCGCGGTCTATGTTGGGGACGCGGGTCTTCACGTTCGTCACCATCGCCGATATCTCCTGCGGCGTCGCGTAGCCGACGGTGTCCGGGAGGTTGACGATTGTCGCCCCGCTTGCTATCGCCGCCTCGATGACGGTGCAGAGATAGTCCGGATCGGTTCTTGTGGCGTCCTCTGCGGAGAACTCAACCTCAGCGCATTTGCTTCGTGCGTACGAGACCATCTGCTTAACCTGCTCTATGGCGCGTTCGCGGGACATCCTGAGCTTGCATTGCAGATGCAGGTCGCTTGTTGCGAGAAACGTATGGATTCGCGGATGTGCCGCATGGGCGATTGCGGATGCCGAGGCATCGATGTCTTTCGCAAGGGCGCGGGAAAGCGAACATACCGTGCAGTCGCGGACTGTGTTGGCGATTTGCTGCACACTCTCGAAGTCTCCGGGGGATGCCGCCGCAAAGCCTGCCTCGATGACGTCTACGCCGAGCCGTTCGAGCTGCTTTGCCATGCGCACCTTCTCTTCGAGCGTCATGGAATATCCTGGCGCCTGTTCACCATCGCGAAGGGTGGTGTCAAAGAATCTCACTCTGTCTTCTTTCATGAATTTATCCGTTTCCAATAAACAGAAACGGCCCCGCTCGTCTGAGCGGGACCGCTTTGCTTGAACACTGCTTTCTTCAGTTTGTTTTAGTTCAAGTGCGCGAAATCCCGCCCCAGACCGTAAGGCCAAGGGTAAAAAGTCGCGTAAACTCGAACGTTGCGTTCATCGTAATTCCTATTGTTCCAAAACGCCGCGTATTTTATCACAGACGCACATTTGGAGACAACCTTTTTTTCGAGCCGGATTTGCGTCTGTGGTATATTGAGAAAAAAAAAATACATTTGATACAATTGTGTTCATTGAGAATGGTGTGTTTTCAAACAAAGAGGTCAAAGCGGAAAGGAAGTGTAATGGATATGGCAAAGAGCGGAGTTGCGCTTGCGGTTTTTGCGTTGGTTGCATCCGGTGCGGCATCGGAGTGGACATACTCTCAGTCGAACGGAACGATGACCGACGGAAACTGGACATTCAAAGTCCATGTAGATCTCAATCAGAATCATGAGGAGTGGCGATACGTCACGTTTAGGGAGTTCGCATATGTCAGCGGTGAAGGAACGCTTGACATGACCGACCTGAAGGTGAACGGGTTGGACGTCCCACAGGTGTTCATGGACAACCATGCGTTCCGCACCAACAATGCGATAACCGAGTTTCGCTGCGATCGCTACACGCAGAACAACGAAAATTGGGGATGGGCGATATTCAGAGGATGCGCCAATCTGACGAACATCGTTCTTCATGGGAATAACGGAAATGCGACAAAGCTTGGGGCATCCTGGTTGTCGGACTGCCCATCACTCAAAAGTGTCTCCATTTCGCTTCCGAAGCTTGAATACATGGAGAACGGCGCCTTTGGCGATTGCAAGGCGCTTGAGACGATCGACATCGCATCGTCCTCAATCACCGGATTTTGGGGAACGGCTTTCAAGGATTGCAGCGCACTGACCAACATCAATTTCTGTTCATCGAAATTGCTGGCGATCCCGCAGGAAATGTTTGCGAACTGTCCAAACCTGAAGAGCATCCATTTCAATGCGCCGGAATTGAGATCTCTCGGTTTCCGCGCATTCAATGGAAAGGCGGCGTTGAAAGATGTTTGCCTTGAATCGCCGCAACTTGAGAACATCAGCGATGAGGCGTTCATGAACTGCACCAATCTGACTACAGTTGATTTCGGTTTCATTCCAGAAGCCCCTGCACTGACAAACATAGGCATACACGCATTCAGCAGCTGCAAAAACCTGACTGCCGACATCGCCACGCTCGTTCCGACATCCGTCGTAGTCGTTGGGCGCAGTGCGTTCGGAAGCTGCACAAAGTTGACAGGAAAACTGCATCTGCCAAACATCCAGCGTCTCGGTGACGGAGCGTTCGCCTGGACGCGCATACAGGATGTCGATCTGCGTGGACCCGTCGACAACGAAGGGTGGTACGACGAACAGTACAAAGCAGGCGTGCGTTTTCAGGGATGCAACGCTCTCACAAACATTGTTTTTGATCTGCCGAATCTCACAGAGCTGACGAAAAAGGATTTTGAGGGCGTCTGGAGCCTTAAAAGCGTCCGCTTTCTCCAAGATCCATTCCCGCCGCAGTCGTTGCAGCGTCTGCTGCTCGGCAAGGTCCAACTCAAGGATTGCGTCATATACGTTTCGCAAAAGGTATGGACATCGGCCGAGCGCATTGAGAGCGGATGCTGGCGCGGCCTGACGGACGCCGAGAAGTCATCGAGCAGCAAGCCGGAAGGATGTTTTGGAATGTGCGACGTCACAGATTCGGATAACGTCCAATCAGATGAAGGTTCGCGAGGTGGACGGCGGGAGGCGTGGTTTGTCAAATGCAAATCACCGTACGATCCGTATGTGCCGAAAGGTTTTTTCATCAGGGTCAGATGAATGTGAGGGCGATATGAAGCATGGATTGACATATGCCGTTCTTGCGACGGTTGTCTCGACATCGTCTTTCTGTGGCGCATACGCCATTGGCGGAACGGGGCGCCGACAGCAGAGCGCATCGTATTCCGCCACAGGGACGTTCTACCGTGCGACAGGATTCTTCCGCCTTGAAAAGGAGGCGGATGGGCGTTGGATTGTCGTCAATCCGCATGGACGCGATACGTTCTTCCGCGCCGTAAACTGGGTGATATACGATGGCCATCACAACCGAGCCGAACGCCGCTACGCATATCGCGAGAACAACGACATCCGCTATCCAGACCGAGAGGCATGGGAGACAAATACGCTTTCGCGGTTGAAGAGGATGGGCTTCAACGCGCTCTCGTCTGCGGATCGCACACTCATGCGACGCGGGCTTGCGCACCTCGCTGGCGTTCCGGTAGGAGAAACGATGGTGCGGCATGAGCGTGAGGAGGATAGATTCATATGTCCGTTCACCGGCGGACCGTGTTCTGCATTCCCGAACGTGTTTCACGAGCGATGGGAGGAACTCTGCGATGCGCGGGCTGAACGGATCGCGGAAGCCAATCGCGACGATCCGTGGCTGATGGGCTATGTGCTCGATAACGAACTGGCGTGGTGGGGGCGCGGCAAATCCGACACCGGGATGTTCGAGGCTGTCGCGGGGCTGTCCGAAGGGCATAGCGCTCGCGTGGCGCTGGAAAGGTTTCTTGAAGAACGTGGCCGCAGCGTAGCGTCTGCGACACATGGCGACAAGCTCGACTTCCTGCGTTTAGTGGCTGATCGCTACTTCAAGTCAGTTACGGAGGCGGTGCGGCGGTACGACACGAACCACATTGTGATGGCGACGAACTTCGCCGGTTTTGACGGCGGCCATCCGGTAGTATGGGCGGCGGCGGGACGGTATTGCGACGCCATTTCGTTCAACTGCTACCCATGGGCCGATCTCGACCGCAATGAGGTGCTGACGGAACGTCCTCCAAGGGGTGAACGGCTTGCCGACAGGTTGGCGCGGATGTACGAACTTACCGGCAAGCCGATGTTCATCCACGAGTGCGGGTTCAGCGCAATCGATTCAGGCTTGCCTTGCACGGTTGGCTCAGGACAGCGTTTGCGCACTCAAGAACTCAGGGCGCAGGCGGCGTCGTTGCTCGCACGGACGCTGCTGGCTATGCCATATGTCATCGGATACAGCCACTTCATGTGGGTGGATCAGCCGGAGGCCGGCATCAGCGAAACGTTCGGCGAGAATTGCAACTACGGGCTTGTGAACGAACGTGACGAACCCTATCTGGAATTGACGCAGATGTTCACGGAACTTCATGGACGATGGCGCAGTCACCGCGCTTCGAAAGGCCCTGAGGTGCGCGATGTCGCGTACGGCGGCACCTGCACGGCAGATGAGTTTTTGGCGGCATATCCGTTTGCAGGGAAATCGAAATGTACGCACAAAGGCTCAATGTATTCGATTGCAAACGGCAACGGGTTCAAGCTCTCCGGAAAAATCGGCGACAGCCGGCTTTTTTCGTCGGTGAGTCTGGATGGACGGATTCTCGGCAGTTTTGGCGGGTTGGTGTCCACAGAGAAGGACATGCGCCTTTCGTTTGCCTGGTTGGAGCGCGTGACGGATGTGACAGGACGGAAGACGCAGGGCGGCAATTTGCTTGCCGTCACGGCTCTCGGACGCACACCGGAAACAGAGTTCTCGGTCGAATATGAATTTATGATCCACCCGACTGAGTCGCAGGTCTTCTGCCGCATTGTGCGAGTGACCAACAAAGGCAAGGCCGCGCTTGATCTGCGCGGTTGCTACATCCAGCAGCATCCTGCATTCAAGCCTGCAAAACAATCCTCCAAGGAGCGCCGCCGTCGTGGGCTAAATCTCTATCAGTCGGCGAAACAGGATGTCTGGATTGATGCGGAGACAGGCTCATGGGCAGGTGCGTTTTCGTTTTCGTCTGCGGTTGAAATGATTGCATATGTCCACGAAGGTCATCCGGATGCGATATTCGCGCCATCCTGCGGTGTGCGTCGTCTGGTCTCCGGGGAGTCGTGGCGGCCGGACGGAACGGCGTGGATGCTGGCTGCGTATGGAACAGGCGGCGGCGAGTGCTGGGACAGGCTTGTGGATTCTCACACGCGGCGTGTGTTTAAGCTTGGCCGAGATGGCGCGACATGCAAAGCCGCCGCAGACGCCAAGAGTGTTGTGGATAGGATGCCGTGAGCGGTGCGTTCGATGCAATCTGTCGCATTGGCGCATATGGTTTGACTTCGCGAATGAATATGGAGCGGTGTTGACATGAAGAAAACAGGAATGATGATGGTGGCGGCGCTGTCCGCGGGGATGATGAATGCCGGATCGTTTGAGAGCGGCCTTGTCGGGAAGGTGACGTACGATGATGCGCCAGGCTGGCTCATCACGGCGCGGGTGGAATCGGCTGCCGCCGGGATGGAGACGCTCAAGGTCTCGTTTGCCGCCGACGAGGCGCGGGTGCCTCCGGAGACGCGCTTTACGTTCCGCTTTCCGCTAAAAGACGCTGTCGGCCGTTGGCACACAGGGGCGGAGCTGAACAAGAATTTGCCGCCGGTGTGGGGGTGTGGACTGACAGGCAATCTGGCGAGCGGCGCACCGGTCGTCTCGGTGTTTTCAGATGCTAACGAGAATCGTGGCCTCGTGGCGTGTTCCGAGGCGCTGAGGCGCGTTCACTACTACATGGGTGTTGTCGAGGAGACGTCCGAGATCGAGTACCGCGCTGTGCTGTTCCCTGAGCCCGAAGCGCCTTTGAAGACGTACGATGTGGAGTTCCGTCTTGATTTTCGCCCTGTGTTCTACGCAGATGCCATCCGAGACACGTTCGACTGGTACGCGCAGATGCCGGTGTACCGGGTCGGCGATGTGCCGCCGGCTGCATTCGATCCTCTCTACTCGTTCTGGTACTCGTACCACCAGAACGTCTTCGCGGAGCCAGTTGAGGACGAGTGTGCCTTGGCGGCGACATTCGGCATGAAGACGGCGATTCTCGATGATGGCTGGCAGACGGACGACCACAATCGTGGCTATGCGTTCTGCGGAGACTGGAATGTTTCGACGAACAGATTTCCAGACTTCGCCGCACACATCCGCTCCGTCCGCGAAAAGGGGATGAAGTACATGATCTGGTACTCGGTGCCGTACATCGGTGTGAAGTCAGCGAACTACGTGCGCTTCAAGGGCAAGTATCTCTGGTTCAACAGCGAGCATGAGACGGCCGTACTCGATCCGCGTTTCCCGGAGGTTCGCGAATTTCTTATCGGCAAGTACGAGGCGGCAATGCGCGATTGGGGTCTGGACGGCCTGAAACTTGACTTCATTGATGCCATGCAGCTACGGGGGCGCGATCCCGCACTTGATGATGGCTATGCCGGACGCGACATCAAGTCTGTTCCGCTTGCCGTAGACCGTCTGATGACAGACGTGCGCACGCGTCTTCAGTCAATCCGCTCGGATGTGCTGATTGAATTCCGGCAGCCGTACATCGGCCCGGCTATCCGGAAATACGGCAACATGCTGCGCGCCAGCGACTGCCCAATGGATCCGTTGATGAACCGCGTCAGGACTCTTGACTTGCGCTTGACATCGGGTGATGTCGCCGTCCATTCCGATATGTTGGAGTGGAACTTGGGTGATACGGCCGAAGGGGCGTCCAAGCAGTTCTGGAGCATTCTCTTCTCTGTTCCGCAGATATCAGTGCGGCTGGCGGAACTGCCCGCAGCGCATCGTGCGAAGCTCGGGGAGATGCTGGACTTCTGGACGGTGCATCGCGACACGCTGATGAAGGGGAACCTTCGTCCGCTGCGCCCTGATTTGAACTACCCAATCGTCTACGCCTATGGGAAGGAGGAACAGGTCGTCGCCGTCTACGACGCGGGGCAGGTCGCGGACATTGACCGCACACGCGGCAAGGATGTCTACCTCGTGAACGCGACGGATGCCGCACGGCTCGTTGTCCGCGAGGGCGGCATCGTGCGGGAAATCAAGGTATCTCCATGTTCGGCAATCCGTTTGGACGAACCTGCCAAGTAGGCGTCTTGCGAACATCGCGCAGATTGCCGGGGGCGGGATCTTGAATGGCAGATGGCTCGCTGATCGTTGTCCGTCGGCATGATTTCGGCCTTTTTGTGCTATAATGACGGACATGGAAAAGATTGCGACAGACATCTACTCGTTCGAGGAACTGCGGAAGAACGGTTTTACGTACGTCGACAAGACGGATCGCATCCTGCCGCTCGTCGATCTCTCCCAGGGCAAGCTGTTTTTCATCGCCCGTCCGCGCCGGTTCGGGAAGTCGCTGTGCGTCTCCACGCTGAAGGCACTTTTCCAGGGGAAGCGCGATCTGTTCAAGGGGCTTGCCATCGAGCCGCAGTGGGACTGGTCGAAGACGTACCCCGTCATCCATCTCGACATGGGGTCGACCCACTCCGATACGGTGGAGGGGTTCGAATCGATCCTCCACACCATGCTGACGATCGAGGCCGACCGCAACGGCGTCCCGCTGCCGGACGCGCCCGAAGTGTCCGACCAGTTCCGCCTTCTGGCCGATGTCCTCGCGAAGAAGTCCCCGACGGGGCAGATTGTGATTCTGATTGACGAGTACGACAAGCCGCTTCTGGGGCATCTCGGCGATCCGGAGGTCGAGGCGTTCCGCGCCGCGCTCAAGTCGTTCTACTCCGTCGTGAAGACGTGCGAGGGGCTGCAGCGCT
>CAZMNN010000041.1:0-21671 GCA_964567665.1 uncultured Lentisphaeraceae bacterium | reverse complement strand
GTGACATGTTCATGCCTCCAGTTTCTCACAGTGTCCAGCATTTGGCAAACGGGGTCCCCGGTAGGGCGGGGCGTCTCGCCCCGCCAACGAGCCTCCACGCACTGCATTATACAAACCGGCTCGACGGAAACGTCACGCCCTACCGGATGGCCTCAGGTAGGGCAGGGCGTCTCGCCCCGCTACCCAGATCACCGTCGGATAAGCCATCCGGTAGGGCGGGGCATCTCGCCCCGCCGTTGATGTGCGGCGCACAGCGGCACTTCACCGACTTCAACAGCCTCACGAGACGGCAGATTCAGAATATAGAAAACATCATAAACCCGATTCACAGTGAATCACTCAACGGAGAGACTACATATGTCTGCGATTCACGTTTGCCCCAGACATCTTAGGAAATTTCTGCTGACCCACTCTCATCCAAACCACTAAAACCATCGGAACTCTTTCCGAGACAGATGGGAACTGGTGGCCAGGAGCGGGATCGAACCGCTGACACACGGATTTTCAGTCCGTTGCTCTACCAACTGAGCTACCTAGCCATCGGGTTCGGGGAAATGGTAGGAGCACAGGGACTCGAACCCTGGACCCAGTGATTAAGAGTCACTTGCTCTACCAACTGAGCTATGCTCCCATTTCACCGATTCCACAACACCCATCAAAAATGGAGCGAGCTAAGGGACTCGAACCCTCGACAACCACCTTGGCAAGGTGGCACTCTACCAACTGAGTTAAGCTCGCACTCTGTGGTGTCGTGAAAACAGGTGTGTAAGATACCATATCACGCCGACAAACGCAAGGGGTATTTTGCTATTTTTTTTTGCCGGTCTGACAGAACCGTGCAACCGTCTTGTCCAAATTGAGGCGCACACCGCAAAACTCACTGTTTGGCGATCGCCGCGAGCAGTTTTTTCAGATCCTGAACCCGGTCTTTGGCTGCAACAAGCACCGCGTCATTCGTCGTTACAACCACTATGTCCTTCACCCCAAGCGCGGCGACGGACGCACCTTCGGCAACTGCGACCGAATTTCCGCAGTCAAGGAGCGTCACATTGCCGCGTACGGCATTGCCGCGTCCGTCGGTTTTCAGGTGGCGACCGGCCGAAGTCCAGGTGCCGACATCGTCCCAACCGAAATCGCCGGACGTGACAAGCACGTTCTTCGCCTTTTCCATCACGGCATAGTCGAACGATATCTTTGGCAGATTTTCGTAGTCCTTCGGCGTAATGTCCACGAGCTGCGGCGCATACCGTTCAAGAGCTGCCTTCATGGTGGAGACCCGCCACACGAACATTCCGGCGTTCCACACATACTTTCCGCTCTTGAGATACTTCTTCGCCGTCGCAACGTCTGGCTTCTCGACAAAACGCTCCGCACGAAACACCTTGCCGTACCGATCACCCACCTTGATGTATCCGAAACCTGTGGCCGGGTATGTCGGCTTCACGCCCATCGTCACTATGCCATCCGACTTTGCGGCGGCATCCGCAGCCACAGCAAGAATCCTGCGAAACGCCTTTTCGTCCCCCATGAGATGATCTGCGGTCAAGATGGCCGCCACAGCGTCCTGACCGCCAAGCCTCTCCACTGCGGTGCACGCCGTGGCCACCGCCGCCGCCGTGTCGCGGCGGCACGGTTCAAGCAGAACATTGCGGCGGGGAATCTCCGGAAGCTCCCTGTATGTTGCCCTTGCAAGGCTCTTCGCGGTGACGATTAAAATACGCTCAGGTGGCACAAGCCCCTTCAGACGCTCAACGCTCTGCCGCAGAAGAGACTTGCCCCCGAACACAGAAAGGAACTGCTTCGGATGATCCGGCGTGGAAAGCGGCCAAAACCGTTCGCCGCTCCCCCCCGACAATATCGCTGCATACAATTCACCTGTCTTCATGTCGCAATTATACCACATGAATCGGCATCATGAAAAAATCATCTTACGGATATCGAGCCAAGCCGGACAGAACCAAGCGCATCATTCCATGCGTCGACATTCGCGAAACGTATCGATCGACGTGGCAAACCGCCGGTCTCATCCCTGCACGGCATGGAAAGGCGAACATGAAGTTCATAGTCGCCTGCTTTCACCATCTTGCGAACAAGTCCGGCAAGCGGCATCACAATCCTTTTCCTCGTCCCTCCAAGAAGCGCAAAGACCTCGCCGTCCAGCTCCTGCAATGCAACCGCATTGCCCTCCCTCACCAGCAAGGCCTCCGCCTTCAAGGGGAGCATCGGCTTGCCGAATCCGGTGTTTTCAAGATCAATTGCCACATCGTTCGCCGGACCACTGCGCATACGCCGCAGAGAGCGCGGCTTCTTCAAACCGCGAACGACAAAGCGGTATCCCATATGGTCGCGGACAAACTTGTTCATGTTCACGCCATTGTATTCGCATAGGTTTGGCATCCAAGCCCAGGCGTACGCATTCGTGCTGAACACGAGACCTTCGGCAAGAAAAGATGAAAGCGTATGACCGTGTTCCCTGAGATTGCGCAGATATGTGAGGTGCGTTTCATACCACTCCTTCACTATGTTCCACTGCGCGACATCGAAGACCTTCATGTTCTTTGCAAGCCACTCTTTGCCGACATAGGCCATTTCACCGCCATACGGCGTTTCCGGATTTGCGGCGAGAAGTCGGCATCCTCGTTCGCGGGTGAAGTCGCCCGACCACGTTCCATAGTCCTGCCACGTCCCAAGATATCCGTCGTTGTACATTCCAAGTCGCTTCAAATGCGGTTCCTTGAACGGAATCATGCCGAACAGCTCAAGTGTCTTTGTGCCTGCAAACTTGTTGAAGTAGCTCGGAGACCTCACCAGCACAGGAATGCGCGAACCAAGATTGTCAAGATATGCCTTAAGTATGCGGTTCATGTATTCCGCACCACAGTAGTCCGAAGAGTGCATCTCACCCCAAGGACCGGCCACGCCAGCCTCAACCGCAACCACAACATCGTCAAAGTCCGCAATGATGCGCGAAAGCGTCTCGACGTGTCCAATGAGAACGCCGAAATCCGCCGGCTCGCATCCCTGATGCTCGCTCCATGTGTAGCCAAGGCGGACAATCAGCGTTCCGCCGCTTTGCCGAGTCTCTGCAAGGAACCTTCTGACATCGCTTGCCATTGCCGCCGTGATCGGGATGTCCGCGCTGCCAACACGTTCATCCGGCGGACGCTTACCATTCTGTTCGCGCCCTCCGGAGAAACGGCTAAGCTCCCACAGCGAAGATCGAAACCCTCCCTTCCCACGCCATTTAGGCAACCCCTCCGGCTTGAACACAACCCATCCACCCACGGCAACGCCACAGGCAGGATTCTCGAACGTCTCCGCTCCGTCCGTCAACTGGATGTCCTGCGTTGCACAGGATTTCGCAACCCCGCTTGCTGAAAACGCAAGGCCGAGGCAACAAGAAGCAACAACAACCGAGAGCTGCCGCTTCATTTCATGACCTCCCTCACTTCTCCCGGCTCAAGGGTGAATGTCGTGCCACGAAACTTCACGGTGCGATGCGAAACGCAATCCGTGTTCAGGAAATAGAACCGGTCGCCATAAGCGCTCCAGTTGACATAATTCTTGTCCTGACCACCAATGCGTTCGCTCTGCACACCGCCAAGCACTCCCGCAAGGAGCGTCTTCCATAAACCGATGCGGAACTCGGCCGCCTGCCCACCGTCACGCGCACCCGGGTAGTCCCATGCGAGACAAACCCAGAAAGACCCCTTCCCATGCCGAACCTTCACAAGATACGGCTTCTTGCCTATCGACACCACCGCCTTGGCTTTTGAACCAAGCTTTACATCTGCCACGCGCAATCTATAGACAACACCATCTTTGCGCATCTCCTTGAGAAAGTCCGGAGCGTTCGCAGCAACCGCCAACCCGCCATCGGCAATGCCGCATGACACCACCGTCATGTCCGGCACGGTCTGGATCAGATCCGCCGCCGAATAGGCTGAATATTCACGGTCTATCCGGCCTGAAAGCTGAGGCATCGCAATGACCACCTGTCCACCGTCAGCAACATAACGGCGTAGCGTCTGAGCGATCTTCGGAGTCATGGTGTTCCAGCCGCCGAACGCAACCGCCCTGTACCGCGAAAGGTGACACGGTTTCGTCAAATCGTCAACGTTCATCACATCTATCTGCCCGTACGGCGTACCGCCTATCCATCCGTTCGCAAACGGACGCAGACAATCCGCCGGACGAGGGAAGAACACATCCTGTGCGGCATTCCATGAATATTCAGGTGCGCCGACCTTCCAGTTGCTGTTGGTCTTTGCGATATGGTGCTGCCCGTATATCGAAAAAATGTCATGCGTCATCCCCACATATCCGTCGTAGTTTCCAAGCAGAAGCGCTGCCTCCGTCTTTGGAGAGCCTGCTGCGCGAGGATGGGCCTTCACCCACTGATAGAACTCCTTCATCGTGCGGCGGTATGCCTTCGGGACTTCGCCGTCATAGTCCTGCTTCTTCGTCTTGAGTTTCTTCATCGTACCGTCAGGCGGCGTGTAGTCATGCGCCTGTGTACTCTGCGAACCTGATTCAAGCACCATCATGCCCGTCCCCATAACCCACAGCTCCTTCAGTCCGACAAGAAGCGAATCATACTTCTGCTTCACGCCGTAAGGCAGACGCAGCCAGCATGTCTGCCACTCATGCGCAAGCCAGGCACTCCACCAATCGCCGCCACGTCGGCGCGTTGCGCCACGTGCCTCAGCCGTAGAATATGCAAGGTTTCCGCAGCCTACCGCATACATCTCATTGCATATGTAATCTATGCCGCCGTCAAGTTCATAGCAGGCAAGCGGCGATCCGGACGTGGAGAAGAGATTCGGTTCCCGCTCGTCGGATGGACGTTCCATCTGAGATGCCCTTGGAGCGGCAAGCATCTTGCCAACAAGCCAATCGTGCGCATCTTTGAGGTTCGTGATGTCTGTTGGCCACTCCTTACGGTAGCTCGGCTCTCCTTGATATAAGAATCCGGCATACTCCCCGATGTTGTTGCCAAGGTAGAGAGGACCCCATGTCTCCCGCAGCCTCTTCGTCATCTCACCGCTCTGGTTGCCGTAGATTGTCATCACATGTATTCTGTTGGACACCGCCCAGTCGAACCAGTCCTGCCCCAACTTGTCCGGTAGAAGATTCTCGCTCTTGCTCCACTGTACCCACAGATTGCATTCGTCATTTGTCATGAGTTCACGGCATTCAGGGCTTATGTCATATCCCGTAACACCTACAAGTATGCGACCATCTTCAACAGGACATTTCGCAAACACACAACATGTCTCCGCGACGACGGCGAATGCCGTCAAAATTGATTTAATGTCTTTCATGGTAAATTGACCTTCGGAACTACGCCTTTTGTGAATGAGATTGACCCTGCAAATCAGATGACAGCAAAACTCTGGTCTCTCCGCTGTCCGTCATCTCATCTGACGGTGATGGTGAAATTTCCGGCGGGACGCGCCACGCAAACGGCCATGCCGTCCGATTCCGCCGCAAGCTCCCTGACGGAAAGCCGCCGCTTACCGCACCTCACCCTAACTCCGGCAAACGCGCTGCGAGGATACGTACCAAGCGTAATGACATCCGTCTCCATCAGAGCAAACCCCGTCTGCGGCACAATCTCCACCACTCCGGCGTCTCCCGCCACCTGCACGAACCCTTCATTCATGAATATCGTATCGCTCACGGCATCGCCATCCGCACCGCGCCAGACGCGAAGCGGCATTCTACCAACAAGCCGGACACAGTTGAAGGAGACATTCGCCGGCTGTGCGGCCGCCACAATGTTGGTCAACGCCATATGTCCGTTCGCAATGACCTTGCCTGCCCAGTTAGCGCCATCGGCAAAATACAATGTCGTCTCTGCGGTGTCATCACCATCCGGTGCGACAGCCTTGGCAAGCCCCGAACACACGTTTGCTCCGTTCACGACAGTAACCGTAAATACTTTCGTAGGCATGGAGTTGGAAACCACCAGATCGCCGCCGCCCGCAAACGGAATGTCTGAAAATACCGAATGTCTCTCCCAGTCCGTATTGCCGACGCCAAGATTGAGCGGACAGACGAAGAGCGCACTTTCCGGCTCAATTCGAACAGAACCGAACCCTTTAAGCAGTTCCGAGCGAGGACGGCTTGCATACTGTTTAGCTACGCCGAGAATTCCATTCGATGAAACGAACGCACTATTGCCGTCACCATCTGAATAGCCTACAACGTACGCACCGCCATCCCGCACCGTCATGGCATCACCGCCTGCAGTCTTGACCAGAAAATTCCCGTATCCGCCGGCGTAGTCGAAGAATGATCCCTCGCCCATCACCTCTATTTTCGCTGACGCCTTCAACGTATTGTCAAATCCATGGTTTGCGCAGGCGTTGCTCTTCAGTATCGCACCTCCGTTCCTCAACACAAAGTGCACCGCACCAGCCCCCACAAACGACCATGGCGAATCGATTGACGTACCGTCAAGCACTACCGTGAAGCGTTCGTCCTCCGGGTTGTTCTCTCCGAAACGTCTAAAGCCGAAATCCCTCCAGCCGTTCACCTTCAGCATGGTGTTCTTCAGAACTATGTCCCCAAGCACCTTCACGCGTCCGCCTACGGCCGGGCGCACAAAGTCTATCAGACCGTTTGACTGCATTTGATCGGAGTGGACGTCAAAAGTTCCGCCATCGCCAACGAAAGATATGTACGTCATCTCATCTGCATCGGCATATCCGATTGTCACACCCTCACCGTCAGTTCCTGTTTTCGCCATCATGCCAGACAGCTCGACGGCAACGTTTCTGAACTTCATTCCTGCCGCCACGTTCAACGTCGCCCCGGCATCCACGACAATGGTCGGAAGCGAAACCTGTCTACCCACAATGGCCGCCACACAGGAAAGATCGTTCGTGAGATAGATCGAACCAGATGAGATCTCAAGCCGTGCGGTTCCCATAAGCACCGTTTCCGGCAGTTCTACACCATCACCTGACACCCTGACTCTGGCTCCGCGTGAAACCTCTATTCTGTCGACGGGCGGTGTTGACGAAACGTCAAGCGTCACGTCTTCACCGCTGACCGCAACCTCGCCAGAGGTCGGTACAACGCCACCGCTCCATCCAGCCGGATCACTCCAGTCCGTCACGGTTCCATCGACGCCGCCAGTGAATGTGCAGTCTTTCTTCTCCAAAATGACAAGCGCATCACCCTCCTCATACACCTCCTGCGTCGCAGGAAGCTCCGAAGCAAGCTTTTCGCGAAGCGTTTCACGTGACACCGCATCCACACACGTAATGAACGGAACCCCTATCGCCGCTGACGACAAATCGAACGACACATCCGTAAAGGCCGCAGGCAAAGTGTTTACCGAAACTCCGCCGGCCGCTATTTTCAACGACACTTCCGCCCCGTCCTCGACACCGACATCGGACGGAAACACGATGTCTGATGCAGCGCAATCCAATATCACAGACGTTCCGTCCTTCAAAACGATAGCCCCGACCGACGGATATGCCTCTCCGACGCTCAGCGAGCCTTCGGCAATGGTGACGGAGGCTGTCGCAAAATTGTTTGTACCAAATCTCACGGAACCGGCACCTGTCTTTTCCAAAGCCACTCCGGCATTAACCGCGAACGAGGAAAGGTCTACGCGGCATCCTTCAGCAGCATTGAGCGTAAGTACCGCATTTTCTGAGATGGAGCATTCCGTGTTGACAAAATCGACATTCCCGTCGGCGATGATCGTTCCGCCCTTCCACTCGAACTTCAAGGCACCGTTTCTACCTACACCCCTGGAAATGCCGCCCCCCGTCTTTAATGTACCACCTTCAAGAATGGAAAACGTCAAATGGCTTGCGGCATCGCCGAAATCATCATGCACGAACTGGAAGCCTCCCGGCGCAACCATCTCACCCTGAACTGTCAATGTGGAGTTCTGACGGGTACCTGGAGACGGCCCGAACCTTGACGGATTGAACAGCAGTCTACCACCGCTCGCGACCGACATCGCCATCTTGTATACTACCGCATCGCCGAGTATCTGCAGCTCGCCACCATTCCGGACGTACACTTCATGGGCTCCAGCGTCATTGAGAGCGAATACGTATTTGGTCTTTACGGCAAGCGTTCCGCCGCTGCAGACCTCAGCCCTGCCGTTATGCGTCAAGATCGTTCCGACCGTCAACGTTCCGTTAGAAACTGACAGCGCGTCTCCAGACCAGTCGTCCGTTGTGTTCCACGAACCAACGGAGGCATCTCCACCACCAAGGTCGAAACGGAAATCCTGCCTACTGTACAGCGAATCGGACTCATCCGGACAGGACGCGGCGACCGCTCCATCAGCGTTTCCGAGCCGCCAGTTTGACGGTTCGGAATACAAGCCCCAATCTCCGCCCGCCCAGTAGTATACCTCACCAAACGAAACAGACGAAAACATGCCGCCCATGGCGGCTATGAGCGACAAAGTGATTTTTTTTTTCATACTACCCCGTTCGGTCGTTGTGATGCGTCAAGTGCAGAGATTTGCGGCAAGAGCGGATATCTGGGCGCGAGATGCGTCGTTCAGGGCACTCTTCACCGTCACGACCGGCTCGGCGAACTCGATGCCCTGCGACTTCTCGAAAAGCCCCTTGATTACCTTCGCGGCATTCGGCGCCCATGTGCCGTTCTCGATGATGCCAACCGTGCGGTTGCGGTATGTGCGCTCGGTAAGATGCTCGATGAACGTGCGCATGAACGGAAACACGTCCATGTTGTACGTGGTCGTGGCAAGCACAAGCTTGCCGTAGCGGAATGCGTCCTCGACCGTCTCCGGCATGTCGTCACGCGCAAGATCCGCCATTGCGACCTTCGGGCAGCCGCGCTTGAGCAGCTCCTCCTTCATGAGCATGGCGGCCTCCTTCGTGTGTCCGTACACGCTCGTGTATGCGATGCACACGCCCTCGCTCTCCACCTCGTATGAACTCCACGTCAGATACTGCCTGACGGCATGGGCGATCGCCTCGCCCTTCAGCACAGGGCCGTGCAACGGGCATATGGTCTGAATGTCAAGTCCAGCGGCCTTCTTCAAGAGCGCCTGCGTCTGCGCACCGTACTTGCCTACAATTCCGATGTAGTAGCGGCGCGCCTCGCAATCCCACCCTTCGGGATCCTCCACGTCATTCGCGCCGAACTTGCCGAACCCGTCGGCCGAGAAAAGCACCTTGTCGGCGGCATCGTAGGAAACCATGACCTCAGGCCAGTGAACCATCGGCGCGGCGACAAACGTCAGCTTGTGCCGCCCCAGCTCAAGCACGTCACCCTCCTTCACCACAAGCCGCTTCGGGGCGATCTCTCCTCCGAAGAACTGCTCCATGAACCGGAACGCCTGCGCCGAGGACACGACAGTCGTATCCTTCCAGACGTCCAAAGCCTTTGCGATGCTCGCAGAGTGATCCGGCTCCATGTGGTGAATCACAAGGTAGTCGGGAGCCTTGCCGCCAGACGCCTTCTTTACGTTCTCAAGCCATTCATCGCCGAACCGGACATCCACCGTATCCATCACCGCAGTCTTCGCGTCGTTGATGAAATAGCTGTTGTACGCCATCCCCAACGGCACTACGTACTGCCCCTCGAAAAGGTCTATGTCGTGGTCGTTTACGCCTACGTATGCGATATCTGCCGATACTTCCATGTTCTTTTGCTCCAGTCTTATGATTTGCGAAAAACTGTTCACATTATAGCACACGCGCATATTCTGCGGCGCGCCGCGTCACCGTGCCGTGCGTCGTCTCCACTTCATGCCCATCGCCGCCATCGACGCAAAGTATGCACACCCGCCCGCAGCTACGCAGAGTGCGAGGGTGATGACGGGCGGAAGGTCGGTGAACGACTTGACGGCGATCACCGCCACGGCCATCAACGCCGAACCAAGCAGCATCTTCATTACAGGCACAATCAACCGTCTCAGGCCAAGCGATCCATTCCGCCGGTGCGCCAGCACCACGAGAATTGCACATCCGCAAGCAGCGCAGACCACTGTAGAGGCGGCAAGCCCAACGTGCCGCCACTCCACCGGCAAGCACACGACGGCAAGGATGTTGAATGCGGCATTCAGGCACACGGTGTATACGGAAACGCGAAGCGGCGTCTTCATGTCATTCTGCGCCTGAAACCACGGCACAAGCGATTTCTGCAGTCCAAAGAATGCAAGCCCGCCCGCATAGACCGCGACCGCCCGCGCAACCCGCGTGACAGCCAGATCGTCGAATGCACCGCCTCGGTATATCACCGCCGTCACGTCGAAAGCAAGGACGCCAAGCCCGACCGCCGCCGGAATCATCACGAAGAGCATGTGCATGGACGACGAGACGAACGCCTCACGCGCCCCGTCTACATCCCCTTTCGCGAAAAAGCCCGCAAACGTCGGAAGCAGCACTGTGCCGAACGCAACCCCAATCACGCCAAGCGGAAGATCCATCAGCCTCTCCGCGTAGCCGATCACTCCCGCAGCCCACGGCGCCGCGACCTGCCCAAGAACCTGATCGAGCATGTAGTTTATCTGAACTGCGCCGGCGCCAACGGCGGCAACGGCGGTGTTCTTCCATACAAGCTTCACCTTCGGATCGTTCCATCCGTGAAAGTCAAGACGCGGCGATACGCCCGCCTTGCGCATCCGCCAGAGCATGAACGCCATCTGCGCCGCCCCCGCCGCAAGTATGGCGACGCACACCCTGTGTATGCGCTGATCGAGTCGCAATTCCGGATGAAAGCATATCCACAGGAGCATCCCTATCCAGAACACGTTGAGAAGACACGGCATCGCGCTTGAGGCCTTGAACCGTCCCATCGCGTTCAGCACACCCATGCCAAGCGCCGCCCCGCAGATGAATATCATGTACGGCAGAAGCGTCTTCACAAGCCGGACGGTCAGAAGCGTCCTTTCAGACATCTCCAGCCCGACGCGAAAATGCACCGCTGTCTCTAGTCCGAGCAGGGACAGCGTCACGATCGCCCCAACCATGAGAAGAGCCATGGTCATAACAGCTCTGGCAAGACGGCGGGCGCTTTCCATCGCGTTGGACTCGACCTCGCCCTTGAACACCGGCACGAACGCGGCGGTCAGCGCACCTTCGCCAAACAGCTTCCGCGCCATGTTCGGAATCGCGAACGCAAGCGTAAAGGCGCTCTGCTCCATTCCGGCGCCTATGAAACGGCTCTGGAGCATCTCACGCGCAAGGCCAAGCACACGGGAGAGCGCAGTGAACGCACCAACAGTGACCGTGTTTTTGAGGATCCTGTTCATTGCGGTTTTAGTGGATAGATGGCAGTTGGCAGAGGCGTCGCAGCCATGTGCAAGTTACTCATAGCGTAGGCAGTCGATCGGATTGAGCTTCGAGGCGCGGTACGCCGGGTAGAACCCGAAGAACAGCCCGACAAACGACGAGAAGAGGAATGCGCCGAGAGCACTCGACCACTCTATCAGTATCGGCCAATGCTGAAGGTTGCCGATCAGCTTCGCGCCGCCTACGCCGACCCCTACGCCGATCGCTCCGCCCACCGTGGAGAGCACCATGGCCTCAAGCATGAACTGTCCAAGGATGTTCATCGGCGTGGCGCCGATCGCCATGCGCAGACCGATCTCCTTGATGCGCTCCGTCACGGATACGAGCATGATGTTCATGATGCCTATGCCGCCGACCAGAAGCGAGATGGCCGCAACCGCCGTGAGGAGTATCGTCATCAACTTGGAGACAGATCCGATTGTGTTCATTATCTCGGTGGTGTCGCGGGTCTCGAAGTCGTCGTCCTGATAGTCCGCAAGCCGATGCCGCTGGCGCAGCAGCGCGGTTATCTCGCGCTTGGCCTCCACAAGGTCATCCATGGAGTGAAGCGAAAGGTTCATCATGTTTATCGACTTGAACGTCGAACGCTGAAGAACGCGGCCGACCGTCGTGTACGGTGCCATCACCGTGTCGTCCTGATCCTGCCCCCATCCGTTCGCGCCCTTGGATTCGAGTATGCCCACAACCTTGAACGGCATGTCCTTTATGCGAATCGTCCGCCCGATAGGCTCGTCATCACCGAATAGGTTGTTCTTCACGGTCGTCCCTATCACGCACACGCGCTGATACGTCCGCTCCTCCTCCTCGGAGAAGAACCGCCCTTCCCCGACGTTCCAGTTCCTTATGCTCGGCATATCCGTGGAGACGCCGCTCACGCGGCTCTGCCAGTTCTTGCCCTGATATATCATCTGGCACGTCACGTTGACCGTCGGGGAGACTGCGGAGACGAGATGCGGCAGCTCCCGCTTTATCGCCCTGGCGTCCGCCGCCGTCATCGTCTGCCCCTGCCCCATGCCGACAGAGACGGCGTTGCGGTTGCGCCGCTCAGGAAAGACCATGACGAGGTTGTTGCCCATCGACGATATCTCCTGCACCATCATCGTGGACGCACCCTTGCCGATGGCGAGAACCGCTATCACGGCCGCGATGCCGACTATTATGCCAAGGCACGTAAGGAGGGAGCGCGTCTTGTTCCGCACGATCGCCAGGAGCGCAACCTTGAATATCATCACGAAGTTCATGCTCGCCTGTCATCCTTTATCAGACGCCCATCGCGCATCACGAGATGCCGCTTCGCGTACGCCGCGATGTCATCCTCATGCGTGACCATCACGATCGTTATCCCTTCACGCGAAAGTTCAGTGAAGAGATTCATTATCTCCACAGACGACTTTGTGTCGAGGTTGCCGGTCGGCTCGTCGGCGAACAGTACTGGCGGCTCGTTCATGAGCGCTCTGGCTATGGCCACGCGCTGCTGCTGACCGCCGGAAAGCTCTGCCGGGGTATGCGTACCGCGTCCGCCAAGCCCGACGCGACGCAGAAGTTCGATGGCACGCCTGCGCCTCTGTGAATGCGAGAGACGTCCGAGATATATGTCGGGAAGCTCCACATTCTCGATCGCCGACGTGCGCGGCAGCAGGTTGAAGTTCTGGAACACGAAGCCCAGCTTGCGGTTGCGGATTATCGCCAGCTCACGTCTGCTCCGCTTCGCCACCTCGATTCCGTCAAGCAGATAGCTCCCCGACGTCGGAACGTCAAGGCACCCAAGTATGTTGAGCATCGTCGACTTTCCAGAGCCGGACGCCCCCATGATTGCGACGAACTCCCCGTTGTCTATCGTCAGAGACACGCCGTCAAGCGCCGCCACCGGCTCTTCGCCGGCGGAATAGATCTTCTTGAGATCGCGTATCTCTATCAGGCTGCCCATAGCCTATGCGACAACCGCAGAGTCCATCTCCGCCCGTATTGCGCGAGCCGCAGCCGCCGGATCCGGTGCGCCGAGGATCGGACGCCCCACCACAAGATGCGTCGCGCCGTCCCGCACCGCATCGGCAGGCGTCGCGATGCGCTTCTGGTCGCCGACAGCCGCGCCGGCCGGACGCACTCCAGGCGTAATGAAAAGCGTTCCTGACTTGAGGGCGCGAGAAAGCTCCCCCACCTCCATCGGGGAGCAGACAAGCCCGTCCGCGCCGTTCGCTGTCGCAAACTCCGCCATCGCCCTGACCTGTTCGGCAGGGGTTCGCCCCGCAATCCCCACATCCTCAAGATCCTGCCTGTCAAGCGATGTGAGAACAGTCACTGCAAGTATCTTCGGCGCCATCGGGCCGAACTCGGCAGCGGCGTCATGCGCCGCCGCTATCATCGCCTTGCCGCCGACAGAATGAATGGTCATCAGATCCACACCAAGCTTGCCGCCGGATCTGACTGCACGTTCCACCGTGCGCGGTATGTCGTGGAACTTGAGGTCGAGGAACACCCGCTTTCCGAGATCCTTCACGGCCTTCACGACATCCGGCCCCTCCGCAGTATACAGTTCAAGCCCAATCTTGTAGAAACCGACCGCATCGCCGATGAGTTTCACCTTATCCACGGCTTCCGTGCGCGTCTGCACATCCAAAGCCGCTATGAGTTCCGCCATTTTCCGTTCTCCTCTCGCTGTTCGCAAACGGGAGGGATTATACCATAAAAAGCCCCTCTAATGCCGACCTGCGGACGATGCTGCAAGCAGTTGAAAGCGGAATTGCTCCGCCGGAAGATTCCGTCGGTCAGGAGTATGTGAAGGTCATGTCGGCGGACTGGATCACGGGAAGCGTCTCCCTGCCATCCGCATCGATTGGAGAATAACCTGCTGTCTTTGGCGAAACCCCGAAAAGCCAATCAGACCGGGAACCGTCGATCTTCATCCGTCCGTTCGGCCATATCGTGAGAATCGCGGAAAGAGGATCCTTCCATCCGATGTTGTTCTCCGCCTGGCTGTGCGTCTTGATGTAGTCAGCAGGATATTTGCCGTGCTTTGTGCCGTAATACTGGTAGTTGGCGCTGTTGACGTCCCAGTAGAGGATGTTGTCAAGCACACGCAGATGATCCATATGCAGATGCCCGTTCATCACAAGCCTCACAGTTCCCGGACGCTTCGCGTTCGCTTCCCTGAATATCGCCCGCACCTCGGCCCTGTTCATCACAGGGGCCCCGCGTCCGCGCTCAAAGCTCTGATGCGACAGGACGATGCACGGCAGCGGAGAGCCGACAATCGTAGAGCGCAGCCACTCCATCTGCTCCGGCGGAATCCAGTTGATAGTGGAGTTCTTTGCGCGGCTGAAATAGTTGCCGCCATCGTGGTGGATGAACTTGCCCGGCTCATTGCAGAAATAGTTCGGATCCGCAATCACGAAACGGAAGCCGCCCTTGTCGAAAGAGTAGTGTCCGTCAGGCATATGGTACGCCTCGCAGGTCTCCTTGTACGGATTGCCGTCCTGATCGTGGTTTCCGAGAATATGGTAGCCCGGCACCTTGGAGCCGTGATAAAGCTTGAGGTACTCCTTCGACTCCTTGGAGCGCACACCGTGCATGAAGTCGCCGAGATGGATCATCATGTCGCATCCCGCCTTCTCCGCCCGCGCAATGATTCTTTCAAGAAACGACGTATCCTCGGTGTTCGTCCACACGCCAGGGAAATAATGTATGTCCGCGAATACGCATACCTTGAGAGGCTTCCCTGCTGCGGTATCGGCACGGGCTGCGCCGCTCAAGGCAACCGGTGCGGCAAGTGCGGCGGATGATAGAAAACTGCGTCGACTGACATCCATCAGATATGTTCCTTTCTGCTTGCAAACAATGAAACAAAACAACCAAGATGCCGCCATTATACCACATTCGTTCCGCCAGATGGCATAGTCTGCGCAGGATGGCACGGCGAGGAAAGTTGTATCATCTCGTCGCGCAGTTTCAGACAGGAGGAAATCGTGCCGATTCACAAATAAGAAAGGACACCGCCGCCATCTCCGTGGGGATAGCCGCCCACGCCGGGCAGGAACAGCGCCCACGGTGTCGTGCAGACGTCCCTACGCCGCATCCGGCGCCACGTCACCTTGAAATGCCGAGCCGAGAAAAAGCCAGATCCGTCGCCTGCCGCCCCTTTGGCGTACGCTCCAGATATCCCTCCATTATGAGGAACGGTTCGTACGCCTCCTCCACTGTATCAGGCTCCTCTCCCACGGAAACCGCAATCGTCGATAGACCCACCGGCCCGCCGCCGAACTTGACGCATATCGTTTCGAGGATCTTCATGTCCATCTCGTCCAGACCATGCGGATCGATTTCAAGAAGCTCAAGCGAATCCCGCGCAACATCGCCGGTTATCCTGTTGTCCGCCTTGACCTGTGCGTAGTCGCGCACACGCCGCAGAAGGTTGTTCGCAATGCGCGGCGTTCCGCGTGAACGGTGAGCCACCTCCAGCGCCCCGGCGTCGTCGATCTCCACCCCAAGCTTGTCCGCAGACCGCTTCACGATTTCGGCGAGATCCTGGGGGACGTAGTAGTCGAGGCGGTTCACCAGCCCGAACCGCGCACGAAGCGGTGCTGCGATGAGACCGATGCGCGTCGTGGCGCCGACCAGCGTGAAGCGCGGAAGCTCAAGCCTTACGCTTCGAGCGTTCGGCCCCTGGTCTATCATTATGTCGATGGCAAAATCCTCCATTGCGGAATAGAGGTATTCCTCGACCGTCTTCGCCATGCGGTGTATCTCGTCGATGAACACGATGTCGCCGGCCTCAAGCGACGTGAGCAGTCCGGCAAGATCAGCCGGCTTTGTCAGCACCGGACCGGACGTCGTCTTCACCCGAACCCCCATCGCCTCTCCAAGAATGTACGAGAGCGTCGTCTTGCCAAGTCCGGGCGGCCCCGAAAACAGCACGTGATCAAGCGTCTCTCCTCGCTCCTTCGCCGCCTGAACGGCGAGCATGAGCCTGTCGCGGATCTTCTGCTGCCCTACAAATTCAGCGAACTCAGACGGTCTGAGACGGTTGTCGAACGCCGTATTCCGGCGGTTCAGCGTTTCGCTTGTGCGCATTCCTTCCATCTGCCCTTCCCCATCATTCATGCCAATAATCCGCAATCCATTCTGCAGGTCGGCACGTAAGATGCGGCTTGAACGTACCGCTTCCTTTCTCGACATGCTTTCCGAGCGCAATCTCGGCTTCGTTGCGATAGCACTTCACGCACAGATCTGTGCCGGGAATCTCGAAGCAGACGCGGCGCGACCCGATGCCAAGCCGCTTCATCGAATTGGCGTTGAACAGGTGCTCCAGTTTGTCGGCAGAGGGAATCATTTTCTGATGGTGCCGTCGCCGACTATGGTGTACTTGTAGGTCGTAAGCTCCTCAAGCCCCATCGGGCCGCGGGCATGGAGCTTGTCGGTGGATATGCCGATCTCCGCACCCATGCCGAACTCCGCACCGTCGGTGAAACGCGTGGATGCGTTCCAGTACACCGCCGCAGAGTCGACGCCGCGAAGGAAGAGGTTCGCCCGCTCCTCGTCGTTCGTGACGATGCAGTCCGAATGATGCGAACCATGCTCGTTTATGAACGCTATGGCATCTTCAACGCCCTTCACTGTCGCCACGTTCAGGTCAAGAGAAAGGTATTCCACGCCTGTGCCGTCATCGTGAAGCGTCACGCCCTTGTCTGCCGCCCACGCCTTCACCATCGGCATGAACAACGGAGCAAGCCTCTCATGCACAAGAAGACACTCCGCCGCGTTGCACGTGCCGGGACGCTGCGTCTTGGCGTTGTCGAGGATTGAGAGCGCCATGCCGAGATCCGCCTTGTCGTCCACATAGACGTGGCAGATTCCGTTGTAGTGCTTCAGAACCGGTATGAGCGCAGCCTCGCACATGGCGCGAATGAGACGCTCGCCGCCGCGCGGTATGGCTATGTCGATGAGACCGACGGAGCGCACAAGCGCGGTGACGCCGGCATGGTCTGTCGTCTCGACCATCTGCACAGCGTCCAAAGGAAGCCCGGCCTTCTCAAGTCCGGCTCGCACCGCCGCATTCAACGCCTGGTTGGACTTGAACGCCTCCTTGCCGCCACGCAAAATCACTGCGTTCGACGTCTTGAGACAGAGCGCCGCCGTATCCACAAACACGTTCGGACGGGACTCGAAGACCACGGCGATTACGCCAAACGGCTGACGCACCTTCCTGATGCGGATGCCGCTCGGACGCTCCCGCTCCCATATCAGCTCGCCGACGGGATCGGGAAGCGTCGCGACATGGCGGACGCCATCGACCATCGACTTGAATCTGGCCTCCGTAAGCATAAGCCTGTCTATCATCGCCGGCGAAATCCCGTTCGCTTTCGCCGCCGCCACGTCTTCGGCGTTCGCCGCATCGATCTGCGGCTTCATCGCCTCAAGGGCATCCGCAACCGCGAGCAGCGCATCGTTCTTCCTCTGCGTAGGGAACGCCCCCATCTTGAACGCCGCCGCACGCGCCCTGACCGCAAGTCCGTGAATTATCTCTGCTGTTTCCATGTTTCGAATTATACCATAGTGATTTAGTTCATCATGCTCCATCGCACCTCAGAGGCGTCCGTTCAGCTGCTGCAGGGCCGCCACACGCTCCTCGATGGACGGATGCGTGGCGAACAGACTCGCCTTGCGGGCCTTTCCGCTCACGCCGAACGCCCTGAGCGATTCCGGAAGCGGCTCTCCGCTCAATTCACCAAGACGTCCCAACGCTGCGATCATCGGTTGCGGCGTACCGAGCAGACGCGCACTGCCGGCGTCGGCGGCGTATTCGCGACGGCGCGAGTATGCGCAGACTACGATGGACGCCACAAGACCGAGAAGTATCTGCATGAGATACATGACGAGAAAATACACGCCGGACATCCCGCGACGACGCTTTTCACCGAGCGCGTTGTCGACGACGTACGCAATGATGCGAGCCAGAAACAGCACCACTGCGTTGAGCACTCCCTGGACGAGCGTGAGCGTTATCATGTCGCCGTTCACGACGTGGCTCATCTCGTGTCCAAGAACGGCTTCAAGCTCCGAACGGCTCATCTTGGCGAGAATCTGGTCGGAGACCGCGACAAGTGCGCTGTTCTTGAACGCGCCGGTGGCAAATGCGTTCGGCGCACCACGGTATATCGCGACCTCTGGCGTCTTGACATTCGCCGCACGGGCAAGACGCTCCACGGTCGACACGAGCCAGCGGGCGTCTTCGCTCTCCGAGCCGTCAACGACCTGCGCCCCGGTGGAGAGTTTCGCCATCGGCTTGGAGATGAGCAGCGATATGAACGCGCCACCCATGCCGAACACGAGCGAGAACAGTCCAACCCCGAAGACATCTATGCCGTCGTGGTAGAGCGATTCCCTCACCTCCGGGCCGGCCAGCGCCAACAGGACATTAAGCACGACCATGAGCGTGACCATCACGGCGATGTTCACCGAAACAAAGAGCAAAATCCTTTTCATGCGCAGCCCTCCTCTAATCTGTCAGCCTGCACGTGCAGACAGCCTTTCAGCAAGAAACCGTATGGCCCGCGAGTACGAGCCGAATCCAAGACCGGCGAACGTCGCTATCGAAGCGGGCTTCACGAAAGACGTATGACGGAACGTCTCACGCTTCGCGGGATTGGTGAGATGCACCTCCACAACCGGAAGTCCGACAGCCTTGAGCGCATCCAGCACCGCCACGGAGGTGTGCGTATACGCAGCCGCGTTCACGACAAGCGCGTCAAACACACCGGCGGCAGACTGGATCATGTCGACCAGATCCCCCTCATGGTTGGACTGTCGCACCACCACATCCACTCCGGCATCCGTCGCAGATGCGCGTATGAAGCGTTCAAGGTCTGCGTACGTCCTGTTGCCGTATAGCGCAGGCTCCCTTCTGCCGAGAAGATTGAGATTGGGTCCGTTAAGCACCAGTATCTTCATCGTCCACCTTCAATATATCTTTTCGTATTCGCCCTTCTGCACACGCTTGAGGGCGTGGAAGCCGGCCCGCTTCGCACGGTAGTTAAGATCCGTGCGGGAATGACCTATCGCAGGGGCCTGAACCACGCGCACAACCGGCGCACCGCAGTCCGGACAGGCCGTCAGCCGCGCATCGTTGATGGACTGCGTGATCTCGAAGCCGCTCCGGCACCTGTCGCAGCCCGCAGACTTCGCTTCATATACGTATACGGGCATGGCTTTCAGCGCAGCATTCCGGCGATTTCGGCCGCCGCCTCGGACGGAGGGACGATCCGGGTGAGCGACTTGTCGTCCGCACGGCGCTTGATCTCGACGCCACCCTTTTCAAGCCCCTTCTTGCCGACGACAACACGCACGGTGAAACCGATGAGGTCTGCATCCTTGAACTTTACGCCCGGACGGTCGGCACGGTCATCGACTATCACGTCGACGCCTTTTGCCTCCAACTGCGCCTCAATGTCGTCCGCAACCTTTGCAACCGTTTCGTCTGCGGGATCGAGAAGGTCGATCACGACCTGATACGGCGATATGGACGCCGGCCAGATGATTCCGTCCTTGTCATGGCTCTGCTCGATCACGGCCTGCAGCGTACGGGACACGCCCACGCCATAGCAGCCCATGATGCACAGTTTCTCGGCCGCCGCTTCATCCTTGTAGACCGTGCGGAACGCCTCGGTGTACTTTGTGCCAAGCTTGAACACCTGCCCGACTTCGATGCCGCGCTTGAGTTCCATTGTCTTGCCGCACTTGGGGCAGGCGTCGCCGGCTCCGCACACGACGAGATCCGCGAAATCGGTCTCGGCGATCTTCACGTCGCGGTCGAAATCCACGTTCCTGAGATGGTAATCATCCTTGTTGGCCCCGACTATGCGGCCATGCACTCCGGCAAGAGACCTGTCGGCTATTATGCGAAGCGTCGGATCCGCCGGATTCACCGGCCCGACCGAACCGGCGTTCGCGCCTGACGCGGCAAGCACCATGTCAAATCCGGCAAGTTCAAGCCTCTTCGCTCCGAGGAAACGCTTTACCTTCACGTCGTTCACTTCACGATCCCCAGGCACACAGACCATCACCGGCTTTCCGTCCGCGCAATATATGAGCGACTTGACGAACGCGGATCCTGGCACACCCATGAATGCGGAAACCTGCTCAATCGTCTTTGCGCCGGGAGTATGCACCTCCTCGATCGCGGGGGATGCTCCGTCCGCACCGACTTGCGTCGTCGAAAGCATACGCTCGGCGCGTTCGAGGTTGGCGGCATATCCGCAGGCCGGACAGCAGGCAATGCCGTCCTCGCCCGCATCGGCGAGCGCATGGAACTCGTGCGTCATGCTGTCGCCCATGTCGCCACCGTCAGCCTGCACCGGCGTGGCTTTGAGGCCGCAGCGGGCGAAGATGCGTTCGTACGCCCGGTACATGTTCCAGTAGCTCTTGTCCGCACCCTCAGCATCGACGTCGAAGCTGTATGCGTCCTTCATTATGAATTCCTTGGAGCGCATGAGGCCGAAGCGCGGGCGCGTCTCGTCGCGGAACTTCGTCTGGATCTGGTACACCGTGATTGGCAGCTGACGGTAGGACGAAATCGCATTGGTCATCAGATCCGTGACCTCCTCCTCCGCCGTCGGACCCATTGCCATTGAATGTTCGGCACGATCCTTGAGACGGAACATATTCGCGCCCATCGTGTCCCAGCGGCCGGTCTTCTGCCACAGTTCGGCCGGCTGCAGCGCCGGCATCAGTATCTCGATTGCGCCGGCGGCATCCATCTCCTCGCGCACGATCTGCTCAATCTTCTTAAGTGTGCGCATTCCGAGCGGCATGAACGTGAAAAGTCCGGACGCCGTCTTGCGGCAGATTCCGGCGCGAACAAGCAGCTTGTGCGAATCTATCTCTGCATCCTGAGGGTTCTCCCTCAATGTCTGGATGAACGTCTTTGTCCACTTCATAGGTAAAATCTTCTCCCGAAAAAACTGTGTGAATTATACCAAACTCCGAATGGATGTGCGAACTGAATACCGGCAACAAAGTGTAGCGGAAAGTTGTAATATCTCGTAGTGCAGTTTCAGACAGGGGGAAGCCATGCCAATCCGCAAGGAAGAAAGGACGCCTCGACCACGACATCTGCGAATCAGGCATGGTTGCATCGTCAGGCGAAGCATACCGAAAGGCAGGCATCGTGAGCAGTGGAAAACATGCCATAAGGAGTTGGACTACCTCGCCGCTGTGTTCAACTTCAAGACGTGCAGCAACTCGCTACGACATCACCCTTTGTAAAAGCAAACGCTTCATTCACAGAAGCGCAAATCGTATGCGCATAAGGTACACTTGAAAGATTGGTAGCGGGGGCTGGATTTGAACCAACGACCTTCAGGTTATGAGCCTGAC
>CAZMNN010000040.1:0-21777 GCA_964567665.1 uncultured Lentisphaeraceae bacterium | reverse complement strand
GCCTCGTACGAGAAGGGGGCCGTCGAGAACTGCAACCGCCTCGTGCGCAGGTGGTATCCGCAGCCGCCTCACGAGACGGCAGGTACAGGACCTGGAAGACACCATAAACTCAATCCACAGGGAATCACTCAACGGAGAGACCGCATATGCATACGATTCACGTATGGCCCAGACGCATTAAGGAGTTTTTGCTGACCCACCCCCTTTACAAGTCACCTCTCCAGCCTCGCCCGCCATCCGGGCAGAAGCACCTCGTCTTCGTCACAGCGCCGCGCATTCCGTGCCGTACCCGTAGCCCTCCGGAACCGCGTAAAGCGAATAGTCCACACCCTGCGGCCTGTACGCCCTGTGGTGCGAGTTCTCCCCGATGTACATCCTGACGAGCGCATCGCCGAACATCACCTGCGCGTCCGCCGCGATTGCCGGATCCGTCCGTATGGCCTCCGCTATGCCCTGTGCAACATCCCTCAGCATCCTGCCGTCCTCTCTCCTGCCCCCGACCGTCCGCGTCAATCACACGCCTGTGGTATAATGTGCGAACAAGGAGAGTGAGCCGGATGAGAAACCTGTACGTATACGCCGCCGAAAAGGCCGGCGACCAGCATTCAGAACTGTCCCTCGCCGAACGCCCCGACAGGGACGCCGAGGGCCGATGGCTTTTCGCCGTGTTCGAATCACCCATGATGGAGGAGGTCTACGATTCCGTCCTGCGCTTCATCCGCTGGGAACGCGACCATGCCGACGGCTTGCCTCCTGATGTGTTCCCCTACGATGCGCGGGTCATATGCGGCAGGATTCGAAACGCATTCCTGCACTTCGTCAACGTCCCGTTCACCTGCCGACAGTCCATAGATACCTCGTTTGCGGGCGACGGCGGCGACAACGTCTACCGTCATGGAATGAAGTCCATGGTCTTGACGTACTCGCCGTCATCCGAACCATTCACCCCTACATCGGCCTGACGTAGACCGTCGGGTGCATGTCAAGGTTCACCCTGCAGAACCTCTCACCCTCCGCAAACCTCTTGAGCGATTCCCCGTACACCCCACCGGCATGGACGAGTCCCAGCCATGCCTTCAGCTGCGCGTCGGTCATTACGGCAGTCGAGGTAGTGTTGCCCTTGAACGTGACGGTTTCAAGCGTCACCTCGTAGCGGCCGCCCCGGACTGAAGCCGCGTTCCCTGCGGCCGTACCCATCGCGTTCCGGACAACCGGATTCGTGCTGCGCACTGTGCTCATGTCTCTATCCCCCATTTCATCGCTCTTTCAATCCCCCTCCCACTGCGCCCGTCCGCGTCAATCGCCGCCCGCAGCCACGGCGAGGAAGTCCTCGGCGGCGTCTCCGTCACCTTGCCGCCTTTCCGCGCCAAAATCGCCGTTATGCGCGTTTCATGGCCTCAGACGATAAATCCCACACGAAGCGCACTGCGGGCGTCTAAACCGCGTTATCTGCGATTCCATGCGCATCAGATGCATCGCCATCGCCGTCGTCCATGCAGACAGCAGGAGGCGGCCATGGCTACCCATGACCGCCTCCTGTTGCCCGTCGCTTTTGCCTCTTGCTCTTACTTGATTACATCCGCCACCTCATCTTTTTTACCTGAGGATTCTCCAAGAGAAACCGCCGGTTATTTGGTCTGTCTCCCGCTCCTGCCCGCTGCGCATCGCGCTCCACGCGCCCATGTATGCGGCGTCACGGGCCGTGCCGTCATGCACCGCGTCCTTGAAGTTCCCGTAATCTATCGCGTCCGCCTCCTCGGCGACTATCCTTGACCACTCCTTCCGCGAGAAGTCCATCCTGTACCGGTAGTCGTTGTCCGGCGTCACCGACACAGCGCACTTCACGCCATGCGCACGGCACAGCCGTTCGAGATCCCCCTCGAACCGCGCCCTGACGTGCATGGTGTCCGGCTTCTCGAAATGCCTCACCGCGCTGAAGAACCCGCTCTTGCAATACATCCACATATTGTTGTCTCCTTCCTGTCTTGTTGCCTCTTTGCCAGTCTGAAGTCAGCCATGATAACCCTGCCACCGGATCTCCGCCTGCTCCCTCGTCATCCCGTCCACCATGAACCGCTCCACCTCCTTGTCGTGTTCGTCCATGACCCTGCCGTTCCGGTCCAGATAATCAGCTCACCCGAATATGCCGAGGTGCGTCTTCCATCCGCCCCCGTCCGGCGCATTCGGGATCTTCAGGCGTTCATACACCTTCCTCGCATCCTCCTTCGTGGGATTCTCGACATCCACGAAGTCCGTCTCATCGGACGTCAGCCGGGCCAACGCAGCTATGATCCGCTCGTCATCCGTCCAAGCGTACCCGTGTACGCCGTCTTCGTGCAAATAGGCTATGCTCTTGTCGGCAAAGTCTATGTTCACCATGCCATACCATTCAGGATGGTGCAACTTGTCTGTCCGTACCTTGAACAGTCCCTTCTCCGTCTCCACATCGACGCTGAACCCACCGAAATCATCTATCTTCCCCTTGACCCTTCTGACCTCAAGAAACCTTATCGCCTCCGCCATCTCATGTTCCCCTTGTGATTTGTTTTTGTGATTGATTGTACATCTTCCCGCCTGGGATGTCAACGCCCAGCCTTTTCGCGACGGGCGTTGTTGTCCACCACGTCGTCGAACCATCTCCCGCCGACCGCGAATCTCGGAACCGCAAGCGCATTCGGGTTCTCCATGTCGTCCAGCCGGAAGCACAGGATCGAGAGGTCGTCCTGATAGGCGTTGTCTCCCGTAAGCCCGTATTCGCGGTTCATCAGCCCGCCCTTGATGTGGTAGGCAACCTCCCGCTTGACCGGCGTGAACGGCGGGTACGGCGCCCCGACCGTATCGCCGAACCCTCCGGCTCCCTCGCCTATCTTCGCCCATATCGGCGATGTCTTGAGTGCGACGAACACCTGCTTCGCCGCCCCCTGCCATCCGCAGGCCGCACCAGCCGCCGCACCAGCCGCCGCCCACCGCCGCCGCCAGGCCCCCCCCTCGGCTTCTTCCTTGCTCCGGTGCGCGTCAGCTTCCACGCGGGGCGCATGTACGCCGCCATCGGATCCGCAGACCCGGCAATCTGCGCAAGCGACCGCGCCTGCTTCTCGTTCGTGTCGAGGATGAGTTCTATGCGCCGAGACGATGACAGGTCTGTGATTGATCCCGGCGTGGCGGGCGGCACCTCCCCTTCATGGCCCGCAAACCCTGTCTCAGGGCGGTAGCCAAGGCTCTGGAGAGCCTTCTTCAGCTTCGTCTCCGCGACCTGCGGAGTGACGTTCCCGCCAGCCACATCGCCTATCATCCCGCGAAGCGTCTTGAGGTATGAATCCACCGTGGTGCGGGCGGAGAAGAGCGCTGCGTCCTTGACCTTCGCGCTCCACGCCTGCCTGATCTGCGCTGACGAAAGCCCGGTGGCCTTCGGCGTCAGCGACAGAACGGTCTCGTCCGCCTGTGTAGATGGGTTGAATTCGGGCATACTCTCTCTCCGTCCCTACCGCCCCAATCATCTCCCCTTGCGTCCTGTGGTATAATCGGCCGCATGACCTCCCACGCCAAACATCAGCCGTCCGCCGCAAACAACACCATATACGTCATCGCGATGAAGCCCAAGGCCATGCAGGAAACCCCGGACATGGCCGCCGACAGGGTAGCCTGGCTCCGGAAATGGCTCAAGGGCTGCGACATCCCCGATTCCGAACTGCGGCCAAAGAATCTCATCCGTCCACAATGCCGCCTCGTCCTCGGAGACATCTCCACCCCTCCCCCCACGGCCGACGGCGAATCCGTGTACGCCTCGCTTTTCCTGCCTGCGGTCGGCACCGCAGAGTGCCTTTTCGCCCGGCACTCCAAAGACATGAAGGACAGCCCGTTCGCCGAGGCATACGGGACAGACGACCCGGACACGTACATGGAGGCCGCCGAGGACATGGCCTGCACCCTCGACAACTACCTGCGACACACGCCCGACGAGGACTACATCCTCAGGGAATCCTTCACCTCAGGCGATGGATCACGGCGCGGACGAGTGACAAGTCGCCTTTCCATCTATTGATGTGGGCACGGATGTCGGAAGGCAGTGCCGCGTATGCGCCGGAATGCCTCTCCGTGTCGGCCACGACCCCCGCACCGACTCCGCCGTCATCTCCAGCAGGTCTGCGACCGGATCTGCCGCACCGCCCTGTCCTTGATGCGCATGATCTCCGTCACCTCCCGCAACGCAGCCTCGGCCAACCGCAAAAGGGGTACACAAGGGGGACATGCCCGTTTCACAGGAAGAGGGAAAGTGCTGATTTTACGCTTCGCCGAATGGTTGCCTCATAAGGATTCGAACCTTAACAAGCAGATTCAGAATCTGCGGTGCTACCATTACACCATGAGGCAATAGGCTCAAAAAACAGTGCGCATTATACCATATACGACAGCGGGGTGCAAGAGGACCACAAAAACAAAAATTCCGAAATTGCAACATCTCGTGAAGCAGCAAAGAAGGAAGGCGTGACCGGTGGCTGCTATCCAGCCATCATGACGGCAAGCGCTTCAAACGCCGCTACGACAGCTCGACAAAACGCCCGTTCTCGAGATGAAGCGTACGGTCGCACATTGCGGCGGCCTCGGCGGAATGTGTGACCATTACGAGCGCAAACGGCTTTTCGCCGAAACCGAACAGCAGCTTCAGAATCTCAGAACCAGTCAGCGCATCGAGATTCCCCGTCGGCTCGTCGGCAAATATGATTTCCGGACTGCACATCAGTGCGCGGGCAAGGGCAACACGCTGCTGCTCTCCGCCGGAGAGTTCTGCGGGCAGATGCTCCGCCCTATCGGCAAGCCCCACCTTTCCGAGAAGCCCACGGGCACGCTCTGACGCATGAGGCACATACGCGGACTTGATTCCCGCCATCGACGGAAGCAGGACGTTTTCGAGAACCGTCAACTCCGGCATTAGCCTGAAGCCCTGAAACACGAATCCGGTGTTTCGGGTGCAGACGACGCGTCCGGATGTCGGCTTGTCAAGTCCGCCGAGAATGTTCAGGAGCGTCGTCTTGCCGGCACCGCTGCGCCCCATGACCGCGACATGCTCTCCGGCATCCACCGAGAACGTCACCCCATCAAGCACACGGATTGCAGGCTGTCCCGGAATCCGGTATTCCTTTACGACATCCTCAACTTCAAGCACCTTCACCGAAACGTCTCCGTCCATTACCGCTTGCTGAAATCCTTAACGAGCGGACGGTTCAGCATCTTCTCGTAGAGTTCGATGTACCTGTGCGCACACGCCTCATGGTTGAACCGGCGGAGAGATTCGGACATTACGCGAGCCACCTCGGCATCGCGGACGTCACGCGGCAGCCTCCAGAAGTCCATGGCGCGATCCATGGCCCAGAACAATCCGTTGGAATCGTACGTGTCGAACACGAAGCCGTTGCCGTGATGGTTCGCCACATCCAGCATCTCAACGGTGTCATGGAGTCCTCCGGTGTTGTGGGCGATGGAGAGCGAACCGTAGATCGGGGCCTGCATCTGCGGAAGGCCGCATGGCTCGAACAGCGACGGCATGACCATGAAGTCCGAACCGGCAAAGCCAAGCTGCGACAGCGCCGCGTCAAAGTTGTGCACTCCAAGCCGCCCCTGAATTCCGTGGAACTCCCTTATGTCCCAGAACGGCTGCTGGAATGCGCCGTTTGCGACTATCGCCAACTGCGCCCCCTCGTTCCAGTACTTGTCGATGAAGCGGTATGCGATGTCGGCAAGAAGCTGAGGCCCCTTCTGGACGGGATCGAGACGCGACGGCCAGAAGAATATGGGAGCATCGGGGTTCTCCTCAAGTCCAAGCGCCTGCTGCAACCTGATTTTGTTCTTGCGCTTGCCCTCTGCGTGGTCTGCCGGGCCGTATCTGAACGGAATCTTCTCGTCAATGGCCGGGTTGTCCGTCGGATCGGGGGCGTTCAGTATGCCCTCTGCGCATCCGGCGTAGCATTTGCTGCGGATCTCGCTGCGGATGGAGTCCGGGATGAAACCGTGCCAGCCGTTCACGATCTCCTGAAGGAACGTCGGCGACACGGTGTTGATGTAATGGGCGGCGAACACGCCAGATGCCTGAAGATCGACAAGATTCGAGTTGCGCGACTCCTCGTAGTTGTACGGCGGACGCGAATAGTAGAGGTTGCTCCAGAATTCCGCCGCATCTATTCCGGCATCCTCTATCTGCGCGAGCGTCATCTTGTGGGTATGGATGTTGTGGACGGTGAAGAGGCACGGTATGCCCTCGCGCCGCGCCGCCGCAGGTATCAGCCCGGTCATCCAGTCGTTGCAGTGGATGAGATCAGGCTGCACCGTGTTCATGATGTTGTTTATCACCTCGCGCTGGAACGCAAGCGACAGCTTCGCATTCCCGTCGCCCTTTGCGTACACGCTGTCGCGGTAGTAGAAGCACCTGTCCTCGGCAAGATGTATGCGCTCGTTCGGCATTCGGCTCTTGTACACGCGAAGTTCATCGGCGACGAGCTTCGCCGTCTCCTCGTGAAACATTCTCCGGTAGTGGGGAAGCGCAACGTGCACATCGGCGCCAAGATCGAAAAGCGCGGCCACAAGCGAAGCGGAGACGTCTGCCATGCCGCCGGCCTTGGCGCTCATCTGTCCGGCCAGGTTTCCCATGCCCTCCGGAAGATAGGTTATCTCCGGGGTCACAATCAGTATGCGCGGCTTCTTCGGATTGGATGCTGCCCTTTTCTTCGTCTTGCGTTCGCTCATGGTACATCTCCCAATGCCATTTTCTCGGCCACGGGGGTCACGAAGAACTTCTGCAGCTCATCGAGATCCGGAATCCTCTCCTTGAGGAAACTGCGCACATGGTCATAAATCTCCTTTGAACCCGATGTCTCACACATTGCCCGCACCTTGGCGGCAAGGTCTGTCGCATCGGACGGCGACATCGAAGCGAGCGTCCTGCGGATCACCGGTATGTAGTTCGCGCTCATCGAAAGCTCATCAACGCCAAGCGCCGCCCAGATGCACGCCATCACCGGATCGCTTGCGGATTCGCCGCACACCGCACACGGGATGCCGGCGTTCCTTGCGGCCTCGACCGTCATGTCCACCAGACGCAGAACCGACGGGTTCGTCGGCTGGTAGAGATATGCCACCTGCTCATTGCCGCGATCCGCCGCCATCGTGTACTGCACAAGGTCATTCGTCCCTATCGAGAAGAACGACACCTCCTTCGCGAAGAGCGGTGCGTTCAGGGCGGCGGAAGGAATCTCCACCATGCATCCGACAGGCAGCTTTTCGTCGAACGGGATGTTCGCCATCCTGAGCTGCTCCATGGCCTGAATCAGTTCGGCGTTCGCCTGGCGCAGTTCCTCGATCGTGGCCACCATCGGATACATGACGGCCGACGGTCCGTAGGCGCTCGCCTTCAGGATTGCGCGAAGCTGCGCACGGAAGACGTCGCGACGCGAAAGGAGAAACCTTATGGAACGGTTTCCGAGAAACGGATTCGCCTCCTTGGCCTTCGCGCCCTTCATCATCTTGTCGCCGCCGATGTCAAGCACCCTGAACACGACCCGCGCACCGTCGCCGAGAGCGGCGGCCGCCTCGGCGGCCTCGCGGTACGCTTCAGTCTGCCTGTTCTCCGTAGGCTCGTCCGCACCGCCGAGCCAAAGGTACTCGCTCCGGTACAGTCCGATCCCCTCCGCCCCGTACGTACCGAGCGAACCGAACGCCATGCCCGGCTGCACGTTTGCGAGAAGCTTCACGTGAAGCCCGCCGCCCGTCTTCCCGCACGGGCTTTCAAGCTTCGCCATCAGCTCGCGCTCGCGCCATATGAGACGGGCGAACTGCTCACGCGTCTCCAGGTCGGCGTTTATCGTCACCGTCCCGCCGGTGCCGTCAAGAAGTATGCGATCGCCGGCCTTTACGCGGGACGTTATGTCCCCAAGCCCCGTCACCGCAGGTATGCCCATCGCACGTGCGAGCAACGCGACATGGCTTGTGACGGATCCGCGGTTCGTCGCAAAGCCAAGTATCATCCTGCGCGGCATCATGACGGTCTCGGACGGCGTAAGGTCGTCCGCAACTATGATTGCCGGACACTTGATGTTCGACAGGGCGGACTCGGCGTGACCGGAGAGCACCCGCAGCAGACGCCTTTCGATGTCGTCAAGATCGCGGGATCTTTCCCGCAGATACGGGTCGTTCATCCTTGCGAACGTCGCCCGGAAGTCCGCCATCACCCTGTACACCGCAGCCTCGACGTTGAGGCGCTTCTCGCGTATCAGCTTTTCGACGGACGAGATTATCACCTCATCCTCAAGGATGACAAGATGATTCTTGAAGATGTCCGCCTCGGCTCCGGTCATCCGGGCCGTCACGTCGGCCACCACGCCTTCAAGCTGCCTGCGCGTCTCTGCCCGCGCTTCGCGGTAGCGGGCCAGTTCCGCACCTACCCGGTCGGCGGGCAGCGCATACTCCGGCAACGCAAGCTCGTGGTCGCCCACATAGAGAAAAACGGGGCCAGAGACAAAGCCGCGGCTGGTCGCCGTGCCGGACACGGTGACCATGCCGTTCATCTCTGGAGCCGTATCGCTCACTGCTCGTCGGGTATGTCGAACTTGCGGGCCACAAGCCCTTCAAGATCGTCAAGTACTTCCTTGGCCTGAGGGCCGTCGGCGGTGACCTTGAGCACCGAACCGTGCACGGCCTCAAGCGTCATGAGAGCCATTATCGATTTGCCGGAGACGACATTGCCGTCCTTCTCGACCTGCACATCAGCGTCGTAGCGGGAGGCGATCTTCGCAAAAAGCCCCGCCGGACGCACATGCAGTCCGTATTTGTTCATGAGCGTGAATTCCCTGGTCTCTTTCATGAGAGAGCCCTCCTTTTCAAATGTTCATCAAGTTCGTGCGCCGCATCGTAGCCGGCCATCCTGAGCTTCTGCTGCTGAGCCGCAATCTCCACGAGATTCACGAGATCGCGTCCGGCTGATACCGGAATCACGATCTCCGGAACGGCCACGCCGAGTATGTCGGCGGTGAGACGGTCGACTCCGGCGCGGTCGAGTTCGCCGTTGACCTCCTCCATGCTCTTGAAGGTGATCAGCAGATCGAGGCGCATTTCATCGCGCACGGCCGTCACGCCGAAGACGCTCTGCACGTTTATGATCCCGATTCCCCGGATCTCCATGTAGTTGCGCGTTGCGCTCGACGCAGAGGCGTAGAGAACGTTGTTCGCGACATCCTTCCGGAGACACGTGAAATCGTCGGCGACAAGCGCGTTGCCGCGCTTGATGAGACCTATCGCGGTTTCGGACTTGCCGAGTCCAGGCGCACCGCGCATCATCACGCCGAGACCGGAGACGTCCACGGTCGTGGCGTACATCCTGACCGTCGGAGCGGACAGAGCCTCAAGCACAAACGTGCTTGCGTGGACGAGGTTGCGCGTGAGGAGCGGAGAGGAAAGGATCGGACACCCCGCCTGGAGCGCAATCTCCTTTATCTCATCCGAAACCTCCATCCCGGCGGCGAACACGATGCAGTATGCACCATGCTCAAACAGCGCCCGCAGACGGTTCACGCGCTCACCTCTGTCAAGGCTCGCCAGATAGGCCTTCTCGGCCTTTCCGACAACCTGAATGCGCTTGTCGGCGAAATTGCCGAAGAAACCGGTGAGGGCAAGACCGGGACGGTACATCATCGGCTCGACGACCGGATGATCCAGTCCCGCGTCAACGACGACCGAAAGCTTGAGACGCTCCTTCCCCGCCTCGACAAACTGCCGAAGGGTGAACCCCGTCGCCGCTCCCGTCTTGTCAGTTCCGCCCATGCACCGGTCTCCCGTCCGTCACCGGTCAGTTGCGCACCGATCCCTTGCGGGCGGCGCGGACGTTGCCCTTGCGGGCCTTGACGCGCATCCTGAGCAGCTGACGCTCTGCGCGGGCCGCCGCCGTGTCGATGACGCTCTTGGCCGACTCGGAGAACTCCTTGGCGCCGACGGCCGTTGTGCCGAGACGGTTCGCGACGACTTCGGCCATGTACATGTGCCTCTTGACGTCAATGTCGATCACGCACGTGACCTTGGTCACCTTCGGATATCCCTTGCAGAGTTTCTCCATGCGCGTCTGCGCATATTCCTTCAAAGCCTCGATTCGTACGTCGGAATGACGCATCGTTATTTCTATGCTTGCCATACTCGTATTCCTCCTTGTTTTTTGTTTCTACATCCTGAAATCCTCGCCAAGGTACTTGGCGCGAACCTCAGGGTCGTTTACCAGTTCACCAGAGGTGCCTTCCTTGAGAAGGCGCCCGTTATATACAAGATAAGCGCGATCCACTACGCTGAGCGTTTCGCGGACGTTGTGGTCGGTTATGATCACCCCAAGCCCCTGATCCCGAAGACGGCGAACGATGTCCTGAATGTCGTTCACCGCGAGCGGATCGACGCCTGCGAACGGCTCGTCGAGCATGAGGATCGACGGACGGCGCACCAGCGCCCGGGCGATCTCAAGCTTGCGCCGCTCCCCGCCGGACAGCGTATACGCAGGCTGCTTGGACACTTTCATGAGATCGAACGTCGAAAGCAGTTCCTCGCAACGCGCCTTGCGGTCGCGCCCGGACATCTTGAGCGTCTCAAGTATCGCCATCACGTTGTTCCACACCGAAAGCTTGCGGAATATGGATGCCTCCTGCGCAAGATACCCGATGCCGCGACGCGCCCGCATGAACACAGGCATCCGAGTGAAGTCCTGTCCACGGAACGTCACCTTGCCCCCGTCCGGCTTCACGAGACCGACTATCATGTAGAACGTGGTGGTCTTCCCCGCGCCGTTCGGGCCGAGAAGCCCCACAATCTCACCGCAGCGGCAGTTCACGTTCATGCCGTTGACAACCGTGCGGTCGCCGTATATCTTCACGAGACCGGTGGCTTCAAGGTCTGGCTCGCCCCGCTCCGACACCATCTCGTTCATCGCATCTATGACAGGATCGCCCATCTTCATTTTCCGATAAGTTTCTTCACGCTGCCCTGGCCGCCGATTCCGCCCGGCATGGTTATCACGGGGTTCTCGACCTCCACCTGCTCGGAATCAAGCCAGAACGTTATCTTCTCGCCCTTGACGTTGGAGCCTTTCTTCCCTTCCTCGGAAAGCTCCGCAGTTATCTCGTCGCTTGAGTACATCACAACGCGCCCGAGCTTCTTGTTGAACGTCGCACGTGCGCAGTAGGCACGCTTGTCGTCGTTCGTTATCGCAACATGGCCAATCGCCACGAGCCTCTTCAGGTCGTTCGTTCCGTCGAGGAAAAGGAACAGACGGTCTGCGTGCATCTGGTACTGCGCGTCATCCACATGAACGTTTCGGTCGAACAGCACAACGCCCTCCTTGCGGTCGTAGTCCGTGCGGTCCGCCGTGATGATCGCATCGCGCTCCGGCTGCTTTGCCGCCGCAGGCTTGCCCTTGCCGCCGGACGGCTTGCCATCCCCTTCCGGCCTGGGTTCCGCTTTCTTCTCGACTTCAACGACGACGGGCTTGACGGCCGCCGGATCGCTCGCCTCGACGGCGACGGAGTCTGCGACATTCGCAGGCTCAACGGCGGCGGCCGCAGATGCGGTCTCTGCAGGTTTCCGGACAGCATCATCCGCCGGTGCGGACACCTCCGCCTTTTTGGCGGGCTGCCTCCGGAACATTATCGAATCCGCCGCCGTGTCGGACATGGCAGGCGACGCCATGGCGATGCACACCAGAAGCGCCCAGAGAGATGGCGCTCCCGACGTATATGTACGCTTGATTGAAATGCCTTTGCTCATTTGTACAAAACCTTCCCCGCACCCAGCTTCAGCGCCTTCGTGCGGATTTCCGTCTGAGAGAATATCTTGATGAATTCACGATCGAAGGAGAAGTATATGCCGCGCCCTTTTATGCTCGTTCCGTCCCAATCCATCTGGGCGTTCCCCTCGACCCATCCGGACTTCGACTTGCGGTCCACGATGCAGTTGTCCGCCGTGAGGTACGCCTCGACCGTACGGCCATCCTCCTTGTACTGCTCAACTTTGATGTTCTCGCCCCAGATGAAGCCTGTATCCATAAACATGCAGGCCTTCTGCGCCTTGAGACGGCTCTTCACGATTCCGTTGGGGTAGTATTCAAGAGGCAGAGCCACATTCTCAGCCGGGGCGTCTATCTTCTTGACGCATTCCGCATACTCGGACTGCAGACGCAGCATGTCGGAATCGTCCCCGCGCTCGGCCAGCCACTTGCCGGAATCGAACGCCAAAACGCCCGCAGATGCAAACGCCAACAGAAGAGATGCCAGGAATTTCGTCATTTCCGCCTCCCGCCCGGTGTTCCGCCCTTTTCGCCGGACACGATTCCGTCGATTGCGACAAGTGTGCGCCAAAGCCTCTCCACATCACGGAACGCAATCGCGTTGGCCGCATCCGAAAGAGCCTTTCTCGGATCCATGTGCGTCTCCATGAACACGCCATCCACGCCCGTCGCCACCGCAGCACGGGCGAGCGCAGGGGCGAAGCGTCCGTCTCCTCCGGATCCGGTGCCGAGACCTCCGGGACGCTGCACCGAATGTGTGGCATCCATCACCACCGGATATCCGAGTTCGCGCATTATCAGAAGCGACCGCATGTCGGCCACGAGGTTGCGGTAGCCAAAACTCGCTCCGCGTTCGCAAAGCACAATGCGCCTGTTTCCGGTGGATTCGATCTTCCGTATCACCTGCGCCATGTCCTCCGGCGCCATGAACTGTCCCTTCTTGACGTTCACGACGGCGCCAGTCTCCCCTGCGGCGACGACAAGATCGGTCTGACGCGCAAGAAAGGCCGGTATCTGCAGCACGTCGCAAACCTGCGCAACGCGGGCGCACTGCCAAGGCTCGTGGACGTCGGTAAGCACAGGGACTCCGAATCGCTCGCGCACCTCGGCAAGTATGTCGAGCCCTTCGTCTATTCCGAGACCGCGAAACGAATCCACGCTCGTACGGTTGGCCTTGTCGAAGCTCGCCTTGAATATGTAGGGGACACCAAGCTTTGACGACAGGGCAGAGAGCCGCGCCGCAAGGTCGAGAGCCATCTTTCTGCTCTCGATTACGCACGGTCCCGCTATGAACGTCAGACCACCGTTCCCGAACGTGACACCTCTGTCAACGTCGATTTTTCTCACCTTCATGAAAGTTTCATCTCTCCGGCGCGAGATTATATCAAAAAACACCGCGCTTGTGCGGTTTCACTTTCATGTCTGCATCAAATTTGACGCGACGGAGAAGCCTCACCGAAGTCGATGCGGATTACAGCTCGTCTATCGGAATCTTCCTCGCGGCGCCCGGAACATCAGCGACGAAACGCGGCATGGCAAGACCGCCAATGCGCTCCGCGCATCCTGCGGCAATCTCCTTCGCCTTCTCAAGCGGCACACGAAAGTGCTCGACACCGGCTACAGGATCGCACTGGAACACGTAGTACGGACGCACACGCGCCCTCTGCAACGCACGGAGCAGCGCAAGCATCGCATCGACAGAATCGTTCACGCCGGCAAGCAGAACAGTCTGGCACGAAACCGGAATTCCGGCGTCCACGAGCCTCCCGCAGGCGGCTGCGGCTTCATCAGTCAGTTCACCGGCGCAGTTGAACTGCGTGTTCACCCACACCTTTCCGCAGCCCCTCAACCTCCGCGCAAGCGCATCTGTCACACGACCGGGGTTTGTGCATGGAGCACGGGTGCACACGCGCACCACGTCCACCTGCTCAAGGCCGGAGAACGCATCCACGAAACGCATGACCTCGTCGTCAGGAAGCACCAGCGGATCGCCGCCGGATATCAGCACGTCACGCACATCAGGGTGAGCCTTCACGTAGTCGACGCAGCTCTGCAGATCCTCGTCCGTGCGGACGACCTCCGCCGAGCCAAGCATCCCCTTGCGTGTGCAGTGACGGCAGTTCATGAAACAGCTGTCGCTCGCCATCACAAGCACCCGGTCGGCGAAACGCTGCTTCAGACCGTACGTCCCGACCGCCTCGGACGTCTCGCCGAACGGATCCGCCGAATGTCCGCCGTCATCCGCCTCCCGCGCATCCGGCTCAAGCTGCCGCCGGAAAGGCTCGCACATCTCGGCGAGCCTTTCGGCGTAGCCGCAGGCGTGTCTCGGAAATGCGGTCACGGGTAGTCCGCCGGGACGGTTAGGATCTCGCATCCGTCATCCGTGATGGCGACGGTATGCTCCCAGTGGGCGGCGAGCGAATGATCCTTGGTGATTACGGTCCATCCGTTCGACCTGTCCACATACGTCTTCGCACCGGCGAGTGTCATCGTGATCATCGGCTCGATCGCTATCGTCATGCCAGGTCTCAGGACAAGCTTTGTGCCGGGTTTGCCGAAGTTCGGCACCTCCGGGTCTTCATGTACGTCCCTGCCTACGCCATGTCCGATCCAGTCGCGGACTATGCCGAAGCCGGCCTCCTCCGCGACACGTTGGATTGCATAGCCGACATCTCCGAGATGCACCCCGGGGCCGCAGGCGGCTATGCCGGCGGCGAGGCACTTCTTCGTCGTCTCGACAAGGCGGATGACTTCAGGGTCGGTGATGCCAACCATGACGGTGCGGCTTGTGTCGCCGTTGTAGCCTCCGAAGCGTACGCCGACGTCAGTCTTGACAAGATCCCCCGGCTGTATGACGCGGTCGCCGGGAATTCCGTGTATCACCTCGTCGTTGACGCTTACGCAGAGATGTCCGGGGAAGCCGTCATATCTGTAGAAGCTGGCCGCGACGTTTCTCTCCGCGCAGTACCGGCGCACGATCTCGTCGATGTCGCGTGTGCGCATCCCCGGCACGATGGCATTGGCGCAGAGGTCTCGCACCTCTGCGCTCATGCGGCAGGCTTCCCGCATCCGGGCAAGCTGCTCCTTTGTCTTTATGTCTACTTTCACATCACGGCCTTGAACGCCTCAGCGTTCTTTTCCGGCGCATTGTTGCCGTCCACGATGCGGAGCAGCCCCTTCGCCTTGTAGTACGCAATCAGCGGCTCGGTCTGCTGATGGTACACGTCAAGACGATCCTTCACGGTGTCAGGATTGTCGTCCTTGCGGATGACGAGATCCGCACCGCAGTGGTCGCACTTGCCCTCGACCTTCGGCGGAAGGGACTTCACATGGTATCCGGCTTTGCACTTCGGACACGTCCTGCGGCCAGCGATGCGATCCTGTATGATGGAGTCCGGAACGTCGATGAGCACGACGGAGCGGATCTCCGCCCCCGTCTTGTCGAGGATCTCCGCCTGCGCAACGTTGCGCGGGAAGCCGTCGAGAAGCATCGTCACGTCGCCGGACGACTCCGCGATCACGTCCTTGATCATTGTCGCTATCAACTCGTCCGGAACAAGCTTTCCGGCCTCCATGTAGTCTTTGGCCGCAACGCCCGCCTCCGTACCCTTGGCGACTGCGCCGCGCAGGAGATCGCCTGACGAAACGTGCTTGAGGTTAGCATTCTCGGCCGCAAGCTTGGCCGCGACCGTACCCTTTCCCGAACCGGGTGCACCCAGAAGAATGACGATATTCATAATGCCGCGTATTATAGCACAATGGTGTCGGTTTCAGAATGGCAATGTCGTGCGAGCGCAGTTCACGCATCGGCGCATCGCCGCTATCGGGAAAGCTCGATCATGGCAAAGCCGTGCCGTGGCAGCTGGAAGACGGTCTTCCCGCCGCCTACCGGCAGTGCCGCATCGGTCTCCGCGTCCTTGGCGGAAGCAATCGCACCCGACTTCAGGGACAGCTCGACGCGACGGTCTCCGTCCGCCCAGCTGCCGCAGAGCGCCAGCATCCGGCCGCCGCGCACATAGACCGAGACGAGCACGTCCTTGTCGGAGCATACCACCGGATTCGCGTCGTCCCAGTATGCCGTGTAGACGCAATCGTCCTTGTCGATGCCAAAAGCCATCATCTTCGACATCACCTTCTCGTAGAGCCGCCAGTCACAGGAGTACTGGAGCGTCGGACGCACCTCGTGCGTGAGCAGGGCCGCAAACATCGTGCGCGTCAGGCGCGTGCGCTCTTCCGGCGTCTTCACCTCGAAGATGCCTTCAAGCGATGTCGGGTAGAACCCGCCCTGAAGCCCCTGGTTGACCGTCCGGATGTAGTCAGGCGTATAGCGGTCCTGATAGTCGCTGTTGCCGTACTTCCACTCCATGCCCATCGTGTTCGTCGCGAAACCGAGCGCCGGAAGGATGTTCGCGTTCGTGTGGTGGATCGTCAGCCACGGATCCAGTCCGCGCTGCACCATCGTGACGACCTGCCGCCGCGTGTGCTCGCGGATCGCCCACAGCGAGAAGGAAGGATGCACGTCGCCGTTCTCGTCGATCCAGGCGTCTCCCGTCACCCAGTCGTAGTTGCACCGGAAGAAGGCGTTGTCGTTGTACACGCCGCCCATTCCGGCCTCGAGCATCTTGTCGAGGTAGTAGACCGCGTAGTCCTGGTGCGAACCGTACACGGCGGTGTACTTGCCCCACTCGTCGGCCAGCGCCTCAAGCTCGTACAGCCCCTCGCACGGATCGGCGTTGCAGGTGTAGTAGTAGAGCACGGGATTCGGCTTTCCGTACAGCATCCGGGCGTAGTGGAACTCGGCGTTGACGTGTGAGCGAAGCGTCTTGCGCGCCTCGTCGGGCGACTTCTTCGCAAGCCACCGCACCTTGTTTGGCGCCTTCGCCATCGCCTCCTCGCAGCGGGCGATCCACTTCGCCTTGTACGCCTCGTCGATCTTCCCCGTCCGCACGGTCTCGGCGAGCTTGCGCACGTGGTCGAAGTCCATGAACGTGGGATAGCGCGCCATGCCCACGATGTAGCAGCCCCAGGTCGGATTCGACGCCAGGTTTCGCATCGCACGGGTGCACGGAACGTCTACATACGTATCCATCCAGCCTCGCCAGCCCTTCGGCATCGGCTTCACCGGCGACGCCTGGAGGCACACGGTGATCGTGCGCGCCTTCCCCGCCTTCACGCCGTTCAGCAGGTTCAGGCGGATGGTGACGTCGCCGTTCGCCGCCCGGATAAGCTCAACGGCGTCGCGTTCGCCGCAGTGCCGCCACCCCCGGTCGGAGTCCGCCGCATAGCAGATGCCGCGGTCGTCCGTGCCGACCCAGCAGTAGGGGATGAAGTTGTCCACATGCGCCTGCGGGATGGCGCGAGAGCCGAACACTCGCCCCGTGCCGGCGGGGACGAACCCCGCCGGGTTGCTGCGCATCCCCTCGCCGGACGCATGGAACAGCGTCGCGAACTCCCTCTTCACCGGGATGTCCATGTAGACGCGATCCGCCGCCGGCGTCTCGCCGAACAGAAGATCCAGCCGGACAAGGCCATCCTGCTCGACGCGGCCCTTCACGCGAAGCTTCGCGCTGCCGCCGACGTAGTCCACCGCCGTCGGACCGGCACTGCCGACCGAGAACGCCGAACGGTCGCCGAACAGGTCGAGCTTCGCGCCGTCGCGTTCGCACACGAGCGCCACCGGCGCGGCGAGAATCTGGCGGCCAAGAGACCAAACCTCCTTCGGAAGGCCGTTATCCGCGAACCTGTACGACCGCCCAACGCACGTGATCTCCCGTCCCGACGCCCGAAGCGGCTCGAAGCCCGGCAGGAGGATGTCGGCGCGGCCGACCTCCGTCTTGAACCAGGGGTAGTCCGCCGACACGAAATCCTTGACGATGACCTCCGTGCGCGGAGAGCCGGCCGTGAGGACGGCGCGGTAGCGCCCCGGCTTCAGCCGTGCGCCGCCCGCGAGCGGAATCTTGTCGTGGACGCTGACCATGCGCCGCTTGCCCTTTCCGGTGACGACAAACGTTCCGGGGCGCGGCAGGTTCCACCGTCCAACTTCACGTCCTTGCGAATCGAGGACGCGAAGCTCCGGTGCTCCGTCCTCCAGCGTCTCTTCAGGGAACGTAAGCGCGGCGGCCATCAGCGTTTCGCTCGGATACCACTTCAGCGTCCCCGCCAGCGCACGGTCGCCCTGCGCGTCCGCCTTGATTTCCTCCGGCGTCAGCACGCGATCCGACACGCGGCACGACAGAATCTCCGCGTCTCCCGTGCCGCCGCCGAGCTGAAAGCCGCCCAACGCCGCCGCATCGACCGGCTCAGGGGCGGCGAGATCACCCAGCTTCTCGCCGTCGAGATACAGCTCGAAGCCGTCTGCGCGGACATTCACGGAGAGGACCGCCTCCTCGCCCGGCGCCGGAACCCGGCTGTTCAGCAGGTTCTTGTAGGCCTTTTTGCCGTTCACGTGCCAGAACAGCAGGAGATCCTGCCGCCCTTCGTGCGTCGCACCCTGCTGGACGCCGAAGTAGCCGGAGGGGACGCAGCGCGTCGCGAAGAAGCGCCGGTACTTGTTGGCCGGAACGGGCGTCGCCGACCGCACCTTCACGGTCACGTTCCCCGGAACCGCCACGCGCACGTCCTGCGGCATCAGGACGGGAACGCCGCCGAACGGCACGGCCGTCACGCCCTTGGCGAGCCTGAACACCGGGTATTCCGCCGTCACCGCATAGCCGCCCAAGGCCCGGAACGGCGCATACGTCGCCTGCAGCGACTTGCCGGTGCGGAAGTTGCGGCCCGGCACAATGCCCCAGTCGCCCGGCGCAAGCCGCTCCGCGCCAAACACAGCGGCAGGAATCTCGATTTCGCAGTCCCACAGATCGCCATGGACGGCGTTCCCGATCTTCACGCCGTCGATCTTCCACTGCCGCGCCGGAAGGCCGTAGCCCGGATTGTGCTGGCGGGCATACGTGCGCCCCGTGGAATCCACAAGCAGCTGGAACTGGCCGAACCGCGCGAACTCGGCGGTTCTCGCCGCCTCCGGCGGATTGAACCAGAACTCAAGCGAGTCAGCCTCCACAAGCGGATCGTTCTTGCCGACCGTCTTGAGGACGCCACCCGGCGCCGTCGCCGAACGCACGGCGATGAACAGCGAGCGGTCGCTCCACGTGATCGCCAGCTCGGTCTGCCGCGAATCCGGCGGCGGGTTCATCTCCTTGTGGTTGACGTACGCCAGCCGCCAGTCCGCCGCCCCCGTGAAGGTCATCGCGCCGTCATACTCGCCCTTCTCGATGATGCCGTCCGCAACAGGCAGCCGCCGCGCCGACGGAACGCTGTACGTATCGACCGCGTGAAGCGTTCCGCAAAAAGCCGCAGCCACAACCGCCGCAGTGCGGCACACACTGGAAACCCTCAAGTTCATTTCGCTATTATTCCTCTCTACCTTGACATTCCGCAGGACTGCATTTCATATGCAGTCCGATGCCTCACCTTATGATTATCCTCAAACTCCGCCGAGGGCTGCGCAGCACCCTGATGGCACCCGAACCGGCTATCCAGCCGCAGTTCCCAGAACTGTACGTACCGCTGTCGATCTCGATTCCGTCGATCACAGCCGAACGGACTGCCGACGTGCTGCTGTTGGACTGCAGTTCAAGAATGCCCGAACCGTTCATGTGCAGCACCGTCTTCGTTGTGGCGGCGGAGCCGAACGTATCCGTCGATGCGGTCGGACGCACAATCAGGCTGCCGCCGTTGACGAAGACGTTTGTGCCGAGCCACTGCGCCCCATGTTCAAGCGCAAGCGCACCGGAGTTGACTGTGAGAGAACCTGTCGTCGTGGAGACCGCAAAGCCAACCGTCTGCGTAGACGCACCGGAATACGCAAGCGACGCCGCGCCAAGACAGCGGATCGCCGCCCCGCTGTTGCGATTGCCGTTGAGCGTCAGCGTCGCCGGCATCTCGCTCATGACGTCGAAGCACTGCTGATACATGTTCGTATAGTAGTGGCCTTGAACATACGGAAGCGTCTGGTCGTATCCATTCAGATCAAAAACAAAGTCCTTGTTGCTGCCGTCGTAGAAAAAGCAGCCCGTCACGTCGCAAGCCCCTTCTCTCCAGAACACAAACCGCTTCATGCACTGCTCAATGGAGAATTGTCCCGTAAGCGTTCCGTCGATGCAGTAGGTGCCTGACCCGAAATTGTAGTTCGACTTAAGGGTCGCACCTGGGGCAATGCGAAAGACCGCACCATTTAGCATACGCAAGGTGGATACAGAAACCGTACAATTGGAAGCGATCGTAAAATCGTTTGTCAACATTGCGTTTTGAATCCTCGCCGTGCCTCCGTGCTCCTGCGTGACGTCGGCGTTTTGGACGAACCTGACGTCCAGATCAAGATGTCCCATCTGGAAGCCGTAGCTGAACAACAGCGGCGCAACGTTCGTGACGGCATCACCGCCGAAGAACAGGGTGCTGAGGTTGTCCGCATACGGCGCGGCCGGACAGAACGTCGCGGCTGCCGTCCGCGTCCCGCCAAGCCCGAACCGGTTGGACACCACGACCGTCGTGTTCGAGAACGCGAAGCCGCCGGGCGAGATCAGTCCGGAGTTGTCGCCGCTGAGCACAACCGTTCCGGCATCATGGAACACGAACGATGCGCCGCCTGAAACGGATGCCTTCAAGTCGAGCGCACGACCGGACGTACGGCAGACAATCTTCACGCCCTCGCCGGCCTTGATCTCCGTGAGCGCCATCACGTCATCGACGTTCTCGTCCGTGATTTCGGCCTCCGTGCCGTCCGGCATCGTCACCATCGTGGCCGTCCCCGCCTTCGGCCACCCCGTCCACTCGCCGGCGATGGACTCGGCCCCCGTCTGGATGCGTCCCGTCCCCGTGAGCGTGATGCCGTCAGACGCGGACAGAAGCGCCCGGACCTCGTCAAGCGTGTAGACCGTCGCCGGTTCAAGCGACACCGAGCCGAACGTGGCGGATTTCAGCTTGAGCGTCACGCCGTCCGCGACATGAAGCGAGCCGCCGGCCTCCACCGAAAGGAGATGGCTGCCAGAATCCAGCGAAGCCTCCGAATCGCAGGAAAGCGTGCCGCCAGACTTCACCGTGACGGCATCGCCATCCCAGCCGGAGCCGTCCGCAAACGCCACAGTTCCGGCGGAAACCGTCAACGCACCTGTAGACTTGAGCCGGTAGAGGCTGAACGTCGTCTTCCACGGCGTGTTGTGGTGATACGAAATCGGTCCCCGGAACTCGAACTGGACTGTTTCCGCGCCCGTCGCCGTACCCGCCGCCGTCAAGGTGACCGGCTCGGCGCTCGTCAGAACGGAGCCGTTGCTCTGGTTCCGGTTGAACTGCCGCAGACAGGCAATTGTCTGGCTGTAGCCGTTCAGGTTGAAGAACGAGCCGTCCCTTGCATTGCCATACGGCCTCAGCGGTGTCTCGGCGCTCAGGCAGTTCTCGCGCTCGAAGATGATGTTCCGGGCGGCGTCCGGCGAAAGGCCGACCTTGGCGAGAAGGCTCCGGCATCCGAGACGAAGGTTGTTGAGATAGACGATCGCCTGGCCGTTTGGGCCAAGCTCCACGTCAACGGCATCGCCGATGCGCACCGTACCGGCACCATCCTGATAAAGATATGGATTCGTCCCGACAGTCAGTTTTCCCGCGATGAATTCCACGTTGTGCGTAAAGCGCAGACGCGCCACCGCACTGGCGGTCAACACCGAGAGCGAGGCCGCCTGGACGAGATAACGGTCTGCCGCACCGGAACCGAAATAGAAGCTTCCTTCCCCGCTCGGTTTTCGGATGACAATCGGAGCGTAGTTCGTGAACACCGACGACGCGCCGGAAAACGAGAGATTCCCTTTCGGAAGATTGCCGATGAATTCCGCCGCGCCCGACTCCGCGCCGCCCAGGCCATGCTCGTCGGTGACGACCACAGGCGTCGTCGACGCAAACGAGAAGTGCCCCGGCGAGACGAGGCCGGA
>CAZMNN010000039.1:0-23323 GCA_964567665.1 uncultured Lentisphaeraceae bacterium | reverse complement strand
TACGTCGGCACGTTGACGGACATTCGTCCGCCGGACAGCGTGGCCTACTACCACAGGTAGTCTTGGGCAGACAACAATTTCGCTTGATTTCAAGATGGGGATTTGGTATCTTACAAGGCGTTCCAACAAAAAGGAGACTTAAAGACTATGGCAGGTAAACTTGAAGATCGCGTCAGAGAGATTATCGTGGATCAGCTCGGCGTCAATGCTGAGCAGGTGACGTCCGAAGCGTCGTTCATCGACGATCTCGGCGCAGACTCCCTCGATTCCGTCGAACTCATTATGGCGTTTGAAGAGGAATTCGGCGCGGCGATCCCCGAAGAGGACGCTGAAAAGCTCACCACGGTTGGCAAGGTCATCGAGTATCTCACATCCAAGGGATATGGTGACGGCGCTCAGGCGTAACCGCCAAAATCCTTGAGCAGCAAGGGCGAAAAAGAGGCCGCGCACTCCGCGCAGGTCTCTTTTTTGTGCTATAATCGCCAACGTTTTGGAGAATGGTGACGGCCTATGGGCAGCAGAGAAGAGAACTGTGAGAAAAAGGCGGCGATAGTGGGCGTTGTCGGCAGGACAAATGCCGGCAAATCGACGCTTGTCAACGCCCTTGTCGGAGAGAAGGTGTCTATTGTGTCCCCCGTCGAGCAGACGACGCGCAACACGGTGCGCGGCATTGTCTCCGATCCGCGTGGGCAGCTGGTGCTTGTCGATACTCCCGGACTTCACAAGGCGGAGGGGCCGCTTGGACGTCTGCTCAACGGCATGGCCAGGGCATCAAGTGCGGGGACGGACATACTCTGTCTTGTCTTTGACGCTTCAAACGCGCCACAGATGGAGGATGAGGGATGGATGGCGCGTGTAGTACGCGAGAAGCCGGAAAAGTGCGTATTTGTCCTGAACCAGTGTGACAAAAGCCCGTTCTTCGAAACCATGTACCACGACAGCTGGGCTGCGGCGCACGGAGACTGCGAAGTGTCCCCGACATGGGTGAAGGTTTCCGCGAAGACGGGCGAGGGGCTTGCCGTTCTCGCCGATGCGCTGTACGGCATGGCCGAGCCTGGTCCGGCGCTTTTCGATGATGACATAGTGACGGACTACCCGCGCAAGCTTGCCATTGCGGATGTCGTGCGTGAAAAGCTGCTTGCGCGGCTCTTTCAGGAGATTCCGCACGAGATCGGCGTGGCCGTCAAAGACATTGCGGAGAGAAACGGCGTCTGGGACGTGAACGTCGCAATCTACGTAAACAAGCCGTCGCAGAAGGGTATGGTAATCGGATCCGGCGGCAGGACGCTCAAGTATGCACGGAAGGCCGCCGAGCCGGAGCTTTCAGACATGTTTGGAGTGAAGGTGCGCCTTGAACTGTGGGTTAAGGTCGAGCAGAACTGGATGAAGAACGACAGGCTGCTTTCTGAAATGGGGTACAAGGGAGCGTTGGTGTGAGTTTGCCCGTCGCAGCCGTGCTTTGCCTTGTCTCTGCGGCAGTCGTTGCCGCCGGAGACCTGGATGTCGCACGGCAGGCGCTGAAAGACGGCGTGTGGGGTACGGCTCTTTCTGCGGCGGATGCCGCCGCAGAGAATGCGGCTGAGCGGACGGATGCGCGGCTTGTGTCGCTTGAAGCTTTGGCACATCTCGGAAATGATGCGGAGATAGACAGGCGGCTTTCCGCGTGGGCCGATGAGACCGGTGAACGCTTCCGCTTCTGGCGGGCGCGTTCCCAGGTGCGGGCGAATGATTTTGCCGCAGCGATCGGTACGCTGAAGGAACCGTTTTCCGATTCGGGTCTTGCCTTGCCGGTGAAGTTCCTCAGGGCGTACATGCTTGCGGAGACGGGCAGACGTTCCGATGCGCTTGCGCTCATTTCCTCGGAGACGCTTGAGGGCAAGACCGGACCGGCGGTAGAGGATGCGATGCTTCTCAAGGGCGAACTGCTGTCAGAGGCGGGCAAGAACGCGGAGGCATGTGCGATCTTGCGTCCGGTTGCGGAACATGGCTCAAACGGCGAATCCCGGCTACGCGCAGGGTATCTGCTTGGTTTCGCAGAGATGGCGGAAGAGTCCCTGCGCACGGCTGGCGTTGCACGAGTGCGCTCGCTCCTGCGCGCGAATCCGGGAGAGCGCGTATCGGTGCAGTCTGCACGGATCTTTGCGGACAAGCTTCTTGCCCTTGGGGATGCCGCCGGTGCGGATGACGAATACCGCCGCTACCTTGAGATAGATCCATCCGCCGCAACCGATTTCGGAGTTCTCAGCCGCCGAGGCAGGGCGCTGTTCATGCTTGGACGCCATTCAGAGGCCATCGGGGCGTTTTCGCGGGCGGAGCAGTCCGCAACGAATGAGGAGATGAAGGCGTCTGCTGCATTTGGACAGGCGGAGGCGTTCCTTGCGGACGGACATTACGCGGAGGCGGCAGAGGCATACGGAAGGGCGGCCGGATTTGGCGGCGCGAATGCTGGACGGATGCGCTTTTCTGAGGCTGATGCGCTTGAACGCGCCGGCGAGACGGAACGCGCCGAGAGGATCTACGGAGAGCTTGAGAAGAAGGGCGGCCTTTGGGGGGAGAAGGCGGGGCTGCGGCTTGCGTCGATCGATGCAAGGAGAGGGCGCATCGGAGTTGCGATTGAACGGTACGACGGCCTGATAGCGTCCAATGGTCTTGCCGAGGTGGACATTACGGAGGCGTATCTCGGAAGAGGACGCGCCTGCTACAGGGGGTACCGCTTTGGTGAGGCGGCCAAAGATTTCGGAATCGTGGCGAAGCGCAATCCGGAACTTTCGGACGAGATGCGTTTCCTTGAGGCGCTGTGCCTTTACGGAGCGGGGATGGACGTTGACGCGAAGGCCACTGCGGCATCCCTCATGGCGTCTACGAAAAGCGAGGAACTGCGCACCGATCTGATGCTGTGGTGCGCAAAATACGAGTACAACCACGGGAGGTACGAAGATGCGCGTTCGTATTTCGAGACGTATGCGTCCCGCCGTCCCGGCGGCGCAAATGCGTCATCCGCGCTTCTTTGGGCGGCGCGCTGTTCATCCGCGCTGATGGACTATTCCAAGGCTGTGGAGCTTGCGACGAAGGCGGCCGGCGAATCCGGAACGAACCGTGCGTTCTTTGCTGAAGCGCTGCTTGTTCAGGGAGAGGCCTTGATGGAGCTTGGAAGATATGCGGAGGCGGCGCAGCTGTTCAACCGCGCCGCAACGCAGACTCCTGGCAGCCCCAATGCGGTCAAGGCGTCTGTGCTGAAGGCGGACGCGCTGTACGCCATGGGGGCAGGAGACACGAACTGCTACGCAGAGGCGATATCGGCGTACCGGGCGCTTCCGGACGGCAACGCCCTTTCTCCCGACCGGAAGATCGAGGTTGCGTTCAAGGTCGGACGCGCAATGGAGAAGCTTCGCAACACGGACAAGGCCATGGAGCAGTACTACAGAAACGTGGTGCTTGCCTATTCGGAGGGATGTGCGAAGGGAATGCTGTTCGGCGAAGTGGCGCGTACGTTCTTCGTTCGCGCGGCGTTTGCGCTTGCGGATCATTACGACTCCGAAGACAACGCCAATGCCGCAATCGCAATGCTTGAGCGTGTGGCGGCTGCTGACGTGCCGGCTTCACGCGAGGCGCAGCGGCGCATCGCGGCGCTAAAAAGGAAGGGTGGTGCAAGGTGATATCCGTAATGCTTTCAGGCGGTCCGGTGCTGTGGACGATAGCGATTGTGGGACTTGTTTCGGCCGGCATATTTTTCATGCGGTTCATCGACCTGAGGCGGGCGCACGTGGTGTATGTGGATTTCATGGCCGGCGTGGACAATCTTGTGGCGAAGGAGAACGACCGCGAGGCTCTGGCGATATGCGACGAGACGCCCACGCCCGTCGCACGTGTCGTTGCGGCCGCCATTCGCCGGAGGCACGAGTCCGCCGCCGCGATAAGGGAGGCCGCCGAAGTCGCTGCGCGTACAGAAGCCCGCCGCTTTTCGCGTCGCCTGTCGGTGCTGCAGACGGTTGCGCAGATATCGCCGCTCCTGGGGCTGTTTGGCACAATGGTTGGATTCGCCCGCGCATTGGCGGCGGTTTCCGGAAAGGCTCTGGCGACACGCGCCGATCTTGTTCCTCTCATGGGTCCAGCGCTGGCCTGCGCCGCCGCAGGTCTGCTTGTCTCCGTGTTCGTGTACGTGCTGTATGCCCTTCTCAGGGCGCGGCTTGAGCATCTTGCCGCCGATCTTGACGCGACGGTACGGGACATTGTCGCGAGGCTGACGGAGACGTCCGCATGAACATGGTGTGGTTCAGATATCTTGTGCAGATTGCGCCATGGCTTACGCTCGTGCTTGTCATGGTGATGATGTCGTTTCTCTACGGCACTCTTGCGCCGGCGCCGGCGGTGTCCATGGAACTTCCCGCTTCGGACGTAGCGGACTCGGCACAGACCGGACTTGTTGCGCTGCTCATGCCCGGCGGCGCACAGTCCGAAGGAACACTCGTGTTTTTTGACGATGCGCGGTACGTGCTTTCCGATCCGGCGAGCGTCGAGGAATTTTCGAACCGTCTTGACGACCGCGCTTCGGAGACGAGATGCGGAACGCTGACGCTTCTTTCGGACAGGCGGGTGCCGTCCGGCGATCTCATGCGCGTAATGTCGATAGCCAAGGGGGCGCGGATCGTCAACGTCCAGCTCGCGGAGAAGCATGACTGATGCGTGATGCGATCTACATAGTTCTGCTCTTCGTCGTGTTTGCGTTCCTTGCCACACGCTTCCCGCACAATGTTCCTTTGGCCTTCGCGGCCGCAAGTGAGAGGACGAGGCCTTTTGCGTCTTTCGTGTCGCTCTCGCCTGACGTGAATGCGGCCTGCCTTGATGCGGTGCGTACTCCATGGCAGGTGCGCAGGGATGCGCGGAGCCGTCCGGCGATAGGGCGTCTCGATTCCGGCATAGCGCTGCTTGACGAAACGATGCCCAAGGTGGTGGCGTGCCTTCCGGACGACACCATGCCGTCGTCCTCCAGTCTGCCGCCACCAGGCGCAGAGGCGTATTCGCTTCTGCCGTTTACGATGGGGTGCGACGTGGCGGCGTTTGCCGTCCGGGCGCAATCCGGGAAAACGGGCACCGGTGTGCGCAGTCCGTCTGCGATGCCGGAGGCGTTCAGCCGGGATGATATGCTTTCCGCAGAAAATTCCACAGTACTCAAGGAGATAATGCAATGACAGAAAAACAGGTTATGAAGTATTTTGAGGAGACGGGTGCGCTCCTCTCCGGACATTTCGAGCTGCGCTCGAAACTCCATTCAGACCGCTATTTCCAGTGCGCCAACGTGCTGCGCTATCCCAGGATTGCGGAGAAGCTCTGCAAGGAGGTTACGTCCCGCGCAGTCAAGAGCGGCAAGCTCGGCAAGAGGATCGACGGTGTGATATCCCCTGCCGTCGGCGGCATACTCGTCGGGCACGAGGTGGCGCGTGCGCTTAACGTCAAGTGCGTGTTCGCCGAGAAGGTTCAGGATGGCGACAGCAAAGACGCTGCCGGCAAGCCGCTCACGAAGCTTGCCATGCGCAGGTTCGCTCTCAAGAAGGGTGAACGGTACGTTGTCGCGGAGGATGTGGTCACAAAGGGCGGGCGTGTGCAGGAGACGATCGATCTTGTGAAGGCGGCCGGCGCGAAGGTGGCCGGGGTCGTCGTTCTCGTTGACCGCAGTTCCGGCAAGGTCAAGTTCGGCAGGATTCCGATGTTTTCGCTCGTGCAGATGACGCCCGTGACGTGGGAACCGTCCGAATGTCCGCTCTGCAAGGCTGGCGGCAAGCCCTGCCATCCAGGATCGTAAGGCCGTCTGTCGTCCATGATCGCCGTTGTAGACATCGCCGTGCTTCTTGCCGCATACGCTGCGGCATTCTGTGTGCGGATGAACTTTGCGGAGCCGCTCGCCGGATGGCGTTCGGCCTGCATCTCATCGACATTCGTCTGCGCAGCGCAGGTGGCGATGCTTGCCGCATTCGGCCTCAACCGCGCATGGCGCTGGCGCATCGCCGCGAAGGACATCCCGAAGTACGCGGCGGCGTTCGGCATTTCGGCGGCGCTGTTGCTTGGAATGCGCGTCCTGATGCCGGACGCGGGGCTTTCGTGGGCCAGACCGCCATATTCCGTCACGATGATTGATGCCGTGTTTGCGTTCTTCGGGACGCTCGGCGTAAGGTTTCTCCGTCAGACACACCGGACAGCGGTGTGTCCTGCGGTTCAGGCGGCGAGTTGCCTTCCGGTGCCGTCAGTCCTCTCCGGCCGTACGGTTCTGGTGACGGGGGCGGGCGGAACCATCGGCAGCGAGATTGTGAGGCAGGTCACCCGCGCTGGCGCGGCAAAGGTACTGATGGTCGAGCGCGGCGAGAACGTCCTGTACAGGATCGACCATGAGATGGGCGGAGACGGACGATGCGTTCCGCTCATGGTCGACGTATCTGACGAGGCGAAGATGCGGGAGCTGTTCGATGAGTGGAAACCCGACATCGTGCTTCATGCGGCTGCATACAAGCATGTGCCGATGGTCGAGATGAATCCGGAGGAGGGATTCCGCAACAACACCGCCGCCACGGAAAGGCTTGTCAAGATTGCGAAGGATGCAGGCACGGAGCGGTTCGTGTTCATCTCCACGGACAAGGCGGTGCATCCGCGCAGCGTCATGGGACGCACCAAACGCGAGGCGGAGAAGTTCGTTCTGGCCGCCGGGTTCACCGTCGTCAGGTTCGGCAACGTCTTCGGAAGTTCAGGGAGCGTGGTGGAGCTTTGGCGCGAGCAGATCGCCGCCGGCGGGCCTGTGACTGTGACGGACCGGCGGATGACGCGCTACTTCATGAGTGTGCAGGAGGCTGTCAGCCTTGTGCTCTCCGCCGCCGCGCTTGCGCCGGGTAAGGTATACACGCTTGACATGGGGAAGCCGATAGGCATACTCAAGCTTGCGGAGGACATGATAAAGGAGGCGGGGTGGCGTCCGTACAAGGATATAGACATTGTTTTCACGGGGATACGTCCGGGCGAGAAGCTTGAGGAGGAGCTTGGCCTTGAGGACGGTGTACGCGTGGGCGACACCAAGATCTTCGCAAGTGACGGAGGGGACGACTGAGATGACTGCGATAATACCGGCTGCCGGGCTGGGCACACGTTTTCTGCCCGTCACAAAGGTTGTGCCGAAGGAGATGCTGCCTATAGGCGCGAAGCCGGCAATCCACTGCATAGTCGAAGAGGCGGTGGAGGCCGGTGCGGACAGCGTGGTGATGGTCATATCCGAGGGCAAGGAGATAATCCGCAGATATTTCGAGGGTTCTCCGGACTTCGGGGTGGACATCAGGTTCGTCTATCAACATGAACAGAAAGGTTTAGGTCATGCTGTTCTGCAGGCGGCGGATCTTGCGTCGGGACGGGCGCTGATACTGCTCGGCGATGCGCTTGTGACCGGCCCGAATCCAAGCCGGGAGATGGTGGCGGCATCAGAAGCCAACGGAGGCGCAAGTGTCATCGGCATGGAGCGCGTTCCGCCGGAGAGGGTGAGCCGGTACGGCATCGCCGCTGTGGAGCAAGACCACGTTGCGCTTGCCGCCGGGGCAGCGGCGAGGCTTGTCGATCTCGTCGAGAAGCCGAGGCAGGAGGATGCGCCGAGCAATCTGGCGGTGGCCGGACGCTATCTGCTTGACGGGGACATCTTTGGTCTGCTCGCCACGCAGACGCCAGGACACGGCGGCGAGATACAGCTGACGGACGCGATACGCCGCATGATGGCGGTGAAGCCGGTGTTCGGCTACATTTATCGCGGACAGCGTCAAGACATCGGGAATCCTCAGGGCTATCTGAGAGCGTTGGAGGCATTCAATGGAATCGGTCAAGGTTAAGAGCTTCGCCCGTGCAGGGCTTCTCGGAAATCCGAGCGACGGATATTTCGGCAAGACGCTTTCTTTTGCGTTCTCAAACTTCGGTGTGGATCTGCGGCTCACCGAATCGTCCAAGATGCGGTTCGTGCCGGGCGAGGTGGACGACGCCATGTTCGATTCGCCGGAGCAGCTTGTGCACGATCTGCGCACATTCGGCTACTACGGCGGCATACGGATGCTGAAGGCGGTCGCAAAGCTTTTCTTCGAGTACTGCATGGAGCGCGGCATCGCCATACCCGCGAGAAACTTCACGGCGGAGTACAGGATAAATGTGCCGCGTCTTGTAGGGCTTTCCGGCTCAAGCGCAATCTGCACGGCGATGCTGAAGGCACTTATGAAGTTCTACGGCATCACCGTTCCGGCGGAGTATGCGCCCACCCTGTGCCTGGAGGCCGAGCGTGACGAGCTTGGCATCAACTGCGGCTACCAGGATCGCGTGATACAGATGTACAACGGCCTTGTGTTCATGGACTTCGACCGCAGATACGTCGAGGAGCACGGATATGGCCGCTACGAGCGGCTTGACGTGTCCCTTCTGCCTAAACTCTACGTGGCGTACGATCCCAACCGCGCCGAAGAGTCCGGCAAGGCGCACAAGAAGGTGAAGCGTCTGTTCGAGGAGCGGCGTCCGGACATCCTTGCCGCCATGACGGAGTTTGCGGATATAGCCCAGAGAGGGCGCGATGCGCTTGTCGCAGGACGCACCGGCGAACTGCCGGCGCTCATAGACGCAAACTTCAATCTCAGGGACAGAATCTTTGACGTGTCGGACGAAAACAGGCGCATGGTCAATGTGGCGAGAAATGCTGGCTCAAGCGCAAAGTTCGCCGGTTCAGGCGGGGCGATTGTCGGCACGTATGAGGACGATGCACAGTTCTCGCGCCTTTCTGCGGCGCTCGAAGAGATTGGATGCCGCACCCTAAAGCCGATGATAGCCGTTTCGGATGACGCGGAGATGTCCGGCGATGGAGTGTGGCGCAGTTCGTGACGTTCGGCAGACAACGGAGAAAAGGAATGAAGACAGACGTCAAGGAGTTCATCAAGGTTTTTCTTGGGAGCGGATTTTTGCTGGGGCTTTCGCCGATAGTTCCCGGCAGCATGGGGGCTCTTGTCGGTCTGGCGTGGCACGCACTTGCGTTCTGGCGCGAGTGGGATCCAATGTGCATCCGGATATGGTGTCTTGCAGGGGCGGTGCTCTTCTCCGCAGTGCACTACATCCTCACTCCATGGGCGCAGAGGCGCTGGAACGATCCCGATCCAAGCCACTTCGTTCTCGACGAAATCGTCGGCTATCTTTGCGTACCGCTCTTTGCGGTGGATTTCACGCACTGGTGGCAGCTTGCGGCTGCGTTCGTGGTCTTCCGCATACTGGACGCCATCAAGCTGCCGGGAGCGCGTTACATCGACCGGAACATACACAATGCGCACGGCGTCCTGTTTGACGACGTGGTGTCGGCGGCGTATTCCGCGTTGATTGTTTCGGCGGCCACATGGATGTGGGGCTGATTTAGTTTATTGTGCAGATAATGCGGTAAAGTGCCATTTAGAGCATGGGGAATGGACTAATAAAGGCATCTTGTGGTATAATTTCAACTTTATTTCAAAAAAGAAAAGAGACGGTCGATGTGTGAGACGTGTGCAAAAAGCGATCTGACGCGGCTTGATGCAGTGTTCAAGGAGTTCGAGGGCGATGGTCATGCCCTGATCTCCATTCTGCAGAAGGCGCAGGAGATATATGGCTATCTGCCTACTGACGTGATCTACGCCGTGGCAGAGCATGTGGGGGCAAGCCCCGCGAAGGTGATGGGCGTGGCGACATTCTACACCCAGTTCAGGCTTCAGCCTGTCGGCAAGAACCTGATAATGCTGTGCAAGGGTACGGCGTGTCACGTGAACGGAGCGGATTCCATCGCCAAGGCGCTTCAAGACGAGCTTGGCATAGGCGATGGCGAAACGACGGCGGACGGACTGTTCTCGCTCAAGGAGGTGGCCTGCCTCGGCTGCTGCTCGCTTTCGCCGGTTATGATGATCAACGAGACGGCGTACGGCTCCCTCACGCCTGAAAAGGCGCGGGCGATCGTCAGAAAGATCAAGGAGGAGTCCGCATCATGAGAATTGTCGTAGGAGAAGGCAGCTGCGGAATCGCCGCCGGGGCGCGCAAGGTGCGCAATGCGCTTGAGGCTCTCGGAACGGTGCAGGATATCGGCGTCACGGGATGCATCGGAATGTGCTATCTTGAGCCGATCGTGGATCTCTATAACGGCGACGCGCTGGCCGCCCGTCTCGTGCGTGTGCAGGAGAAGGATGCCGAGCGCATCGCCTCCGCAGCCCTGAGCGGCGATCTTTCCGGCGTCAGGGATCTTGAGATTTCGGATGATGACAGGCAGTTCCTCGAAAAGCAGACGCGCATAGCGCTTCGGCACTGCGGCGTGATCGATCCGGAGTCGCTCGAATCGTACCGTGCGGCGGATGGCTACCGTGCCATTGCGAAGATCCTCGGAAAGAGCGGCGGCGAGCCGATGACACCAGAGCAGGTGATCGAGGAGATCAAGGTCTCCGGGCTTGCCGGACGCGGCGGCGCCGGATTCCCGACGTGGTTCAAGTGGAACGCCGCGAGGAAATCGGCGGGTGATGAGAAGTATCTCATCTGCAACGCCGACGAGGGCGACCCCGGCGCGTTCATGGATCGCGCCGTCATCGAGGGCGATCCCCATTCGCTCATCGAGGGAATGCTGATCGCCGCCTATGCGATCGGTGCGTCAAGGGCGTTCGTGTATGTGCGGGCGGAGTATCCGCTTGCAATCGTGCGCCTTGAAAAGGCCATCCGCGACGCAACGGCGGCGAATCTGCTCGGAAAGAACATACTTGGTTCGGACTTCTCGTGCGAACTTCGCATCAAGGCCGGCGCTGGCGCGTTCGTCTGCGGCGAGGAGACGGCGCTCATCGAGTCTCTTGAGGGAAGCAGGGGGATGCCCCGCCTCAAGCCGCCGTTCCCTGCGGAGAAGGGCTTTACGGAGAAGCCCTCCAACATCAACAACGTGGAGACGTTCGCCAATGTCGCGTGGATCATCCAGAACGGCGGTGCGGCGTTTTCGGCGATGGGAACCGAGTTCTCCAAGGGAACGAAGGTGTTTGCGCTCACGGGCAAGATCCGCCGAGGCGGTCTTGTGGAGGTGCCGATGGGGCTTACTCTCCGCGACGTGATTTTCGGAATCGGCGGCGGAGTGCGCGACGGACGCAGGTTCAAGGCAGTCCAGATGGGCGGACCATCCGGCGGCTGCATTCCGGAGTCCCTGCTTGATACGCAGATCGACTACAAGGCTCTCGGCGCAACCGGCGCAATCATGGGATCCGGCGGCATGGTCGTGATGGACGACCGTACGTGCATGGTGAACATGGCGCGGTTCTTCCTTGACTTCACGGCCAAGGAAAGCTGCGGCAAGTGCGTCCACTGCCGCATCGGCACAAAGCGGCTTCATGAGACGCTTGTGCGCATCACTGAGGGACAGGGGCGCGAGGGTGACGTGGAGCTGCTCGAAGAGCTGTGCCGCGGAATCAAGGACGGTGCACTTTGCGGCCTTGGCCAGACGGCTCCGAACCCGGTCCTCACGACAATCCGCTATTTCCGGGATGAGTATGACGCCCACATCCGTGAGTGTCGCTGCCCTGCGCACGAGTGTGCTGCGCTTCGCACGTATTCGATTGACGCGACGAAGTGCAAGGGCTGCACGATGTGTGCGCGGAAGTGTCCTGCGAACGCGATCTCCGGTTCGCTCAAGAATCCGCACGTGATCGATGCGGCGAAATGCATCAAGTGCGGCGCCTGTGCGGCGACGTGCCGGTTTGGTGCTGTTGTGGTTGGCTAAGGGGGACGGAAGATCATGGGAACCGTGAATTTGACTATTGATGGCGTTCAGGTGTCGGTGGAGGAGGGAACCACGATCCTGGCGGCGGCGGAGAAGGCCGGAATCGAGATTCCGAATCTCTGCTTCATGAAGGAGATGAATCCCTACGGTGCGTGCGGCGTGTGCGTGGTTGAGGTCGAGAAATGTCCGAAGCTGCTTCGCGCCTGTGCGACGAAGGTCGCTGAGGGCATGGTCGTGCGCACGAACGGCGAACGTGCGCTCAAGGCGCGCAGCCTTGCACTGGAACTGCTCATGGGCGACCATGACGGCGACTGCCAGGGGCCGTGCAAGCTGAACTGCCCCGCCCACACGGACTGCCAGAAGTACGTGAAGGAGATCGCCGAAGGGCGGTTCGCCGATGCGGTGGCGACGATCAAGGAGACGTTCCCGCTGCCTGCGGCGATTGGTCGGGTGTGTCCGCATCCGTGCGAGAAGGCGTGCCGCCGCCGCCTTGTCGAGGCGCCGATCTCCATCGCTCAGCTGAAATACTTTGCGGCCGATCAGGTGCGCGAGAACGGCGGTGAGCATCCCATCAAGGTGTCAGCCCCGACCGGCAAGAAAGTCGGCATCATCGGCGGCGGACCTGCCGGTCTTACGGCGGCGTTCAAGCTGGTGCAGCGTGGACACGACGTCACTGTCTGCGATCAGATGCCTGAAATGGGCGGAATGCTCCGCTACGGCATTCCGGAATACCGTCTGCCGAAGGCGATCCTCAAGGCCGAGACCGATGCAATAGCCTCGCTCGGCGTCAAGTTTGTAAACAACTTCAAGATTGGGCGCGATGTCGGCTTTGACGAGTTCAGGACGCGCTACGATGCCGTGATCATTGCAAACGGCGCATGGAAGTCAACCGGAATGCGCGTGAAGGGCGAAGACCTGAAGGGCGTGTGGGGCGGAATCGACTTCCTCCGTGCTGTCGTGACCGGACAGGCTCCCGACATAGGCGAGCGCGTCGCCATTGTCGGCGGCGGAAACACGGCTATGGACGCCTGCCGCACAGCGGTGCGCGTTGGCGCAAAGGAAGTGTTTGTCGTCTATCGCCGCACCCGCAAGGAGATGCCAGCAGAGGACGTGGAGATCACCGAGGCCGAGGAGGAAGGCGTGAAGTTCAAGTTCCTATGCGCTCCTGACGAGATTCTCGGATGCGACGGCAAGGTGTCCGGAATGCGCCTTCAGGTCATGGAGCTTGGCGAACCGGACGAACGCGGACGGCGCAAGCCTGTGCCGGTGGAGGGGAAGTTCGAGGAGATCGCCCTCGACAGCGTCATCGCCGCCATCGGGCAGCGCAACGACCCTGTCGGCTTTGAGGCTCTTCCGCAGACGCCCAAGGGAACGATCGCCGCAGATGAAGGCAACTTCGCGACGACGCTGCCCGGCGTGTTCGCCTGCGGCGATACCGTGAACAAGGGCGCGGGCATCGCGATCGGCGCGATTGCGCAGGCGAACGAGGCTGCGCTTGCCGTTGACGCATATCTTGCCGGTGGTGAGTACCGTCCGGTCAAGCCGGTCATCTCCGAGCGCGACTTGACGGAGAAGGACTTTGCCGACCGCGAGCGCATTGCGAGGGCGGTGATGCCTCAGCGTCCCGCAGAAGAGCGCAGACACGACTTCAAGGAGGTCAACCTTGGGCTGTCGCCGGAAGCCGCCATGGCCGAGGCGAAGCGGTGTCTTGAATGCGGATGCCACGACTATGCGGACTGCAAACTCATCCGCTACGCGAATCTGCTCCGTACCGACACGAAGCGTCTGCGTGGTGCGTTCCATCCTGGATTCGTGGAGAACACCCTCGTATGCATCGAGCGCAACCAGCGCAAGTGCATCACCTGCAATCTCTGCGTCCGCGTGTGCGAGGAGAAGGCGAAGAAGGGTCTGCTGGGTCTTGTGGGACGCGGCTTCAAGACGGTGATCAAGCCGGAGTTCAACACGCCGGCGGCGATTTCCGGATGCAAAGACTGCCACATGTGCGTTGACGCCTGTCCGACGGGTGCGCTTCGTCTGCTGGCGAAGTAGTTCGGCGGCACGGGACGACACAAGGAAGAGAGGTCACGGCAATGGCGGAAAGACGGAAGATTGTTGTCACAAGCGCACTCCCCTACGCGAACGGGGATATCCACCTCGGACATCTGGTCGAGTATCTGCAGACCGATTTCTGGGTGCGGTTCCAGAAGATGTGCGGAAACCGCTGCGTCTATGTGTGCGCAGACGACACGCACGGCACTCCGGTGATGATCCGCGCCCGGAACGAGGGCATCACGCCGGAGGAGCTGATTGCGCGGAGCCATGAGCAGCACCTCAAGGACTTCACGGATTTCGGCGTTGCGTTCGACAACTACTACACCACGAACACCGCCGAGAACAAGGAACTCTCCGAACGCTTTTTCGCCGCAATGGAGAAGAGCGGGGCGATAACGACCAGGACGTCGCCGCAGCTGTGGTGTCCGAAGTGCGGAATGTTCCTGCCGGACCGCTTCGTCAAGGGGACGTGTCCGAAATGCGGAGCGGAGGGGCAGTATGGCGACAGCTGCGACAAGTGCGGCAGCACGTATGCCGCCGAGGAGCTGGGCGAACCTCACTGCACCGTCTGCGGCGGTGTCCCGTCCGTGAAGGATTCCGAACACCTCTACTTCGAGCTTGAGCCGTTCAAGGAGTATCTGCGCAAGTGGCTTCCGGAGCACACGACAAGCGATGTGTCCAACAAGCTTCTTGAGTGGTTCAGCGAACCTCTGCGCGGGTGGTGCATAAGCCGTGATGCCCCCTACTTCGGATTTGAGATTCCGGGACATCCCGGCAAGTTCTTCTATGTGTGGGTCGATGCGCCTATCGGGTACATCGCCTCTCTCTCGAACTGGTGCAAGAGCCACGGCGAGCGGCTTGAGGAATGGTGGCCGTCCGGTGGAGATGACGTCTCGTCGGCGGCTGACGCCCCTGAGATATACCACTTCATAGGGAAGGACATCATACGCTTCCACTGCCTCTTCTGGCCGGGGATGCTCCATGTCGGCGGATTCCAGACGCCGACCAAGGTTTTTGTGCACGGATTCCTCACCGTCAACGGCGAGAAGATGTCGAAGTCGAAGGGGACGTTCATCAACGCCCGCACGTATCTCGACCATCTTCCCGCAGAGGCGTTGCGCTACTACTACGCCTGCAAGGCTCCAGGCACGATAGACGACCAGGATCTCAACCTTGTGGACTTCACCTTCAGGGTGAACTCCGATCTCGTCGGCAAGATAACGAATCTTGCATCGCGTGGCGCACAGATGCTCAACAAGGTGCCGGCGCTTGGCGGTAGGCTCGGAACGCTTGACGAGGAGGGGAAAGCTCTTGTGGCCTTGGCGCAGTCCAAGGCAGAGACGATCGCCGCCCATTACGAAGCGCGGCGCTTCTCGCAGGTTCCGGTGGAGATCGCCAGGATCGCCGACGCCGCGAACGAGTATTTCGACCGCCGTCAGCCGTGGCTCACGTGCAAGACGGATGCGGAGACGACGCGCATCACGCTCACCGCCACGCTCAACGTGTTCCGGATTCTTGCCGTCTACCTCAAGCCGATACTGCCGGACTACGCAGAAAAGGCTGCAAGGCTGTTCGGCGAGTCCGCATGGTGCTGGAACGATGCTCAGAAAACCTTGGAGAATGTTTCGATCGGCAAGTACGAGTATCTTGCCACGCGCATAATGCCGGAGCAGGTCGAGGCGATGGTGGAGGCGGCAAAGGTGAAGCCGGCGTCGAGCGGTGAAGTCTCCCATGAATCGCGAGCATCGAAGAACAAGGCGAAGTTTTCCGTGTCGGCTGCGGCTGTGGCGCCGCTGAAGCCTGAGATTGCGTTTGGAGATTTCGAGAAGGTGGATCTTCGCGTAGGCAGGGTGCTTTCCTGCGAAACCGTGCCGAAAAGCTCGAAGCTTCTCAAGTTCGAGCTGGATGCAGGTTCGCTTGGGAAGCGAACCATCTTCAGCGGCATACGCGGTTCATATCCGAAACCCGAGGAGCTGGTCGGCCGTGACGTGCTGTTCGTCGCCAACCTTGCGCCACGCAAGATGAGCGTAGGCGTCTCTGAGGGGATGATCCTGTACGCAGGTGAGCCAGGAAAGGACGGCGGTGTGCTTGCGCCTACGGGCGATGTCGCGGCGGGCGTTCCCGCGACCTGATGTGCGCTTGCTTTTTTATGCGCCATTTGAGATAATGCGCCTTCAAATGTTCGGGTTTTTAGGCAAAAGGAAAGCCAGACGGGACGAGCCTGTGATAAGGGCGCGTCCCGATCACTGCATTTCCCGGAAGAACATAGACCCTGACGCACTGAAGGTGCTTTACCGTCTCGACAAGTTGGGGTATACGGCATATCTCGTTGGCGGCGGTGTGCGCGACCTTCTTCTCGGTCGCGTCCCGAAGGATTTCGATGTTGGCACAAGCGCCAAGCCGACCGAGGTCAAACGTGCGTTCCGCAACTGCTTCCTGATCGGGCGGCGCTTTCGTCTCGCACACGTCCGGTTCGGAAAGAAGGTCATTGAGACGGCGACGTTCCGGCAGAGTTCGCAGACCGTAGGTGAGATAATGGAGCACGCAGCGGAGGGGCCGTTCGAGGACAACACGTTCGGCACTCCGGAGACGGATGCGTACCGCCGCGACTTCACAGTGAACGGGCTGTTCTACAACATAAGGGATTTCTCCGTAATAGACTGGGTCGGCGGACTGAAGGATCTCGATAAGCGGCTCATCAGATCGATCGGCGACCCGATGATCCGCTTTCGCGAGGATCCGGTGCGCATGATGCGCGCGATAAAGTTTGCGTCAAGGCTCGACTTCAAGATCGAGAAAGGAACCGAGCGGGCGATAGGGAAGCTGCACAGCATGATCCTCTCCGCCGCCGTCCCCCGCGTGTGCGAGGAGGTGTTCCGGCTCTTCCCGTACGGAAAGTCCGAGGCGGCGTTCCGCATGATGTGGGAGTATGGACTCCTTGGCGACCTTCTTCCGGAGCTTTCGGAGTTCATAGCCAAGGACGGCGGACGCAAGTCGCGCACATGGAAATACCTGGCAACGCTCGACCGCTACGAGATCGCGATGGCGAAGCATGGCTACGAAGTCTCCAACGGGCTGCGGGCGGCGGTTTTGTACGCCGCCTGGGCGCACGATGCGCCGGGCAGCGGCCGCGAGATAGTCGGCACGATGCTCAAATCGCTCAAGGTGCCGAAGGCCACATATTTCACCGCAGTGCTGATGCTTGATTCCGTAAAGCGGCTGTCGAAGCCGCCGGACAGGAACAGGAGGAGGTTTCTGCGCAATCGCGAATTTCCGGACGCACTCGACTTCAACCGGATCGTCGTACGCGCCGAAGGCAACAATGAACAGGTTCTCGACCAATGGCAGAACCTATACAACGAAGAAATGAGCAAGGAAAAATGAGCAAAGAAAAGAAGACCAAGCCAGCTACCGAGAATTTGCCGAATTGGGTCAAGAAATCCCCGGAACTCCTGCCGGTCTGGGACTGGTGGGTGCGCGAGGGGCGTTCAACCGTGACGCTACTGCTCGTAGGCGCGATATGCGTCGCCGGTTGGTACCTGTTCAAGAACTGGCGGGCGGACAGGGTTGCCGCCGCCAACAACGCGCTGATGAATGCGTTCACCACCGATGAACTTGAGGAGGCGACGGCAAAGTTCGGCGGCTCTTCCACGGGACCTGCTCTCAAACTCCGTCTCGGCAAGAGCTATCTCGACGCGGAGCGCTGGGAGGAGGCGGAGAAGACGTACTCCGGTTACATTGCGGCCGCGACGAAGGACGATCCGTTTGCGTCCCTTGCGATGCTCGGCCGCGCATACGCGCTGGAGGGCGGCAGGAAGTTCGATGAGGCGGAGAAGGAGTTCTCTCTCCTCGCCGCAGACACCAATCTTCCGGTGAACGCCACCGCGAAGCTTGGCGTTGCCCGCTGCATGGCGCTCAAGGGCGACAAGGACGGCGCAATCAAGATGCTTGAGGTGTCGGACGACGTCCGCGCAAAGAACCTCATCGAGACAATCCGTCGCTTCGATCCGAACCGCAAGGCCGTCTCGCTTTTCGACGCCGCCAACTCGGCTGCCGTGAAGATCGAGCAGGAGAAGCCGACGGCTGACACAAAGGCGAAGTCGGCCGATTCAAAACCTGCGGAGGCCAAGCCCGCCGCAGACAAGAAGTAACCAGACGCACCGGAGGGCATTGGTATGGCGGAAGAGAACATGGATGGTCAGGCTGTCGACCTGAGTTCGCTCGGTTCGTTCGACTTTGCGCCGTCATGGACTGCCGGCGACAAGGTTGTCGCCAAGGCCGGACGTGGCGGATTCCGCGACGGGGACGATGATCGTCAATCGCGTGAATCGCGTCCGCCGCGCAGGTTCAACGACGGGAAGTCTTCCGGCGACCGCCCTCCGCGCCGCGACGATAGGCCGAAGAAGCCGTTCGACCGCAATGACCGTCCGCGCAAGCCTTTTGGTCGCGACGGCAAGGATGGTGGCCGCCGAGGATTCGCCAGACGCGAGCCTATCAAGCCCATGGATGCCGAGGTCAGGGTGCTTCCGGGGCAGAAGGAGCTTGGCGGCATCATCCGCAAGATGCAGACGGGGTATGTCGCGTATCCGCTCAAGCAGATTGCGCTGTTCTTCCTTGACCATCCGGAGGCCTGCCATGTGAAGGTCACGCCGAAGGATCCGGAAACGCGGTTTCATGTATGCAAGGCCTGCGGTTTCTCCTGTGCCACAGCCGAGGCGCTTGACGCCCATCTGCTTTCGGCGCATCTTGGCGACTACTACACTGCGGAGGAGATCGAGGTCGAGCCGCCGTCCGGACAGTTCGGATGCGTAATGAAGTGCGGAATCACCGGTGAGCTGATCGGACCGCCGAATCTCCACGGCTACAACGCCGCCGTAAGCGCAATGGCGCAAAAGCTTGGCATGGACGAGAGTGCGTATCGCGCCAGGCTTGAGACCGTGCGTGACGCCGATTCCGTCGAAGCCTGGCGGAAGGGTGCGACAAAGAAGACCGTCTACCGTCTCAAGGTGGCGGGAGATCCCGCCGCGCCGCAGGATGCCGCAGACGAAAATGCAACGGAGACGCCGGCGGCGCCGGCGTTCGAGCGCGAGCAGGCTGAGGCGGCGTTCCGTCGCGACATAATGCCGCAGCTGAAGGGCGTTGCGAAGAGTTCGGACATGTCGCTTGAGCAGGCTCTCAAGAGCGCAGATCTGCCGTACCTGTTCGCCGTGCGTGACGCGATTGCGCGTGAACGCCGTTTCCCCGCGTCGCTTTTCTTCGCTCTCAGGGGTGCGTTCCACCATCGCAAGCTTTCGTTCTTCAGGGCAAACGAGCCGCGAGGACAGGAGTTTGTGTGTGCGGCCAAGCCGACGCCTCTCGATACGTCGCATGCTATACCGGAGCTTGTTGCGGTCGTGCGGTATGTTGAAGAGCATCCGCTCTGCAGCGTCGGCGAGCTTCCGCAGGAGATGAAGGGACATCTTGGCTGGCTCGTCGAAAAGGGACACGTGATCCAGTATTTCAACGGTATTCTTGCGCTGCCGGAGGAGAATCCGAAGTTCCGCAACCAGCCGCAGAAGAAGGGCGAAGCGGCGAAGGTCGTTGAGGATGCTGCGCAGACGGCGAACGCCGTCAAAGTTGCGGATGTGAAGGAAAACAAGGAAGAGGTTTCTGATGAAGCTGCCGATAAGCTGGCTCAATGAATACGTAAAGGTCGATGACATCAAGCCCGAAGAGCTTGCCGACAGGCTGACCCATGCGGGACTTCAGGTTGAATCGATCGAGACGTCGGGTCCCTCACCGCTGTGCGATGAGATCGTCGTGGGGGAAGTCCTGACGTGTGAGGTGATTGAAGGCACTCATCTGCACAAGACGACCGTCACCGACGGGAAGGAGACCGTTCAGGTTGTGTGCGGCGCACCGAACTGCCGCGTCGGAATGAAGAGCGCATTCGCCAAGATCGGTGCGGTCATCCCCGATGGCGGATTCAAGATCAAGAAAGGCAAGCTGCGCGGCGTGGAGTCGTTCGGAATGCTGTGCTCCTCAAGCGAACTCGCCCTGCCGGGCGGCACCCATGAAGGCATAATGGAACTGCCGCCGGATGCGCCTGTGGGGGCGTTCCTTCGCGATGTCCTGCCTGGCGACAAGCCTGAGACCGTGTTCGAGATAGAGGTTACGTGGAATCGTCCGGACGCGCTCTCTGTTGTCGGTCTGGCGCGTGAGTACGCTGCGATTCTCGGTCGTCCGCTGAAGATGCCGGAGATTGATTTCGTCGAATCCGACACTGATGTCAACGGCGAGGTGAAGGTTGATGTCGAGGATTTCTCGAAATGTCCGCGCTACACGGCAAGGGTTGTGACGTCCGTGAAGGACTGTCCGTCGCCTGAGTTCATGGTGAAGCGTCTTGAGGCGTGCGGAGTCCGTTCTCTTGGACTTTTGGTTGATGTCACGAACTATGTGATGCTGGAGCTTGGACAGCCGCTCCATGCGTTCGACTACACGAAGCTGGCCGGACGCAAGGTGGTGGTTCGTGCCGCCCGCGACGGCGAAACGATGAAGACGCTCGACGGCGTGGAGCGCAAGCTTGACCCGAACATGCTTCTCATATGCGACGAGTCCAGGCCGTCCGCCGTGGCTGGCGTCATGGGCGGCGAAGATTCGGAGATTGCAGCCGGAACGAGCAGTGTACTCATCGAATCCGCGCTGTTCGATCCCGGAACGACGAAGTACTCGTCTACGAAACTTGGTCTCGCCACGGAGGCCAGCTACCGTTACATCCGTGGAGTGGACAAGGATCTTGCGGACTTCGCAAGCCGCCGAGCCGCGCATCTCCTCCAGAAATACGGCGGAGCCGTGATAGCCAAGGGCGTTGTCGATGTGGACGGGCGCAAGCGGTTCCCTGTCGCAGGAGTGGACGAATCGTTCTCGTTCAACGAACCCGTCAAGATTGTGTTTGAACGCGCCCGTCGTCTGATCGGCATAGACATCCCGGACGATCGGATTCTCCAGATTCTCGAATCCATCGGGCTGAAGCGTGTGGATTCCGGCGACGGATATGCGACGTACGCCATTCCGAGCTGGCGGTGGGATCTTTCACTTGAGGCGGATCTCGTCGAAGAGGTGGCGCGTCTTTACGGTCTGGACAACATTCCGGATACGATGCCGTCCGCTCCGTCGGTATCTTCGCTTGACGATGCTCCGTTCCGTGCGCAGGAGACGTTGCGCTCATTCCTGACCGGGCTTGGATTCTCCGAGGCGATGCATTATTCGTTCCTTTCCGCCTCCGACCTTGCTCCGTTCGGAACGAACCCCGAAAGGCTGCCTCTGCCTGATCCGGTGAGCGCCGAGTACGGGGTGCTTCGCGACTCCTTGATGCCGCAGCTGTATCAGAGCCTTGGACGCAACGCCGCCCACAGGTTGGAGGAGGGAAAGCTCTTCGAGATCGGAAGGGTGTTTGGGCAGAAGGACGGCAGGCCGTTTGAGGCTTCAAGGCTGTCGATGGGCTTCTTCGGTCCGGTGGGGCGCGATGCCTTGGCGCGGGTCAAGCCGGTTTCTGCGGAAGAGGCTCTTCTTTGGATGAAGGGCGCCGTCGAGCGCGTTGTGAAGCTGGTGAAGGTCGGCAAGACCGAGTTCCGCCGCACAGAGCATCCTGCGTTTCAGGTGGCGCTTGAAGTGGTCATCAACGGACGTCCCGCTGGTGTGCTTGGCGTTGTTTCGGACAAGCTTCGCCATCCGTTCCGCCTTGCGACCCAGCTGGCTCTCGCCGAGATCGATCTCAAGCCGCTGCTCAAGCGCGTCGGTGCGATAGGCCGTGTCGCCGCCGTGCCGCAGTTCCCGCCTGTCACCCGCGACATAGCGTTTGTGGCAGATGCGGGCGTGACGCACGAAGCTGTCGTGAAGGCAATCCGCAAGGCTGCGCCGAAGGAGTTGACCGACATAAGGCTATTTGATATATTTGCGTCCAAGGAATTGGGGAAAGGCAGGTCGAGCCGCGCCTACTCACTCACGTTCCGGGCGGACGACCGTACGCTGACCGACGATGAAGTGAACGCCGCATTCGCGAAGATTGCGGACGCACTGAAGACGTCGCTTGCGGTGGAGGTTCGCGAAGGCTGATCTTTGTACATCGTGGGCCCTGTTTTGCACGCGGACTTGGCAGGTAATTTCTCCGACCTTCGTTTTTGTGAGGATAGCCTGAATGCGGTGCGCTTTGGCAAACCGACTAAGGTCTCCGCTTGGACTTGAGGTCCCGGGGATCCTGTGCTACGGCAAAGCGGGGCTTTTTTAGGGGCATTAGATTTATTGATTTTACCACTTGCGGTAAAAGCACATATGTAGTATACTACGAACTTCTTTTTAGGGACATAAGGCCATTATAGCTCAGTTGGTAGAGCACTTCCTTGGTAAGGAAGAGGTCGGCAGTTCGATTCTGCTTGATGGCTCCATTTGCCCCTGAACGGAAAAGACAAGAACAAACCTACAGGAGACCACTGAAAATGGCTAAGGAAACATTCGATCGCGGCGGAAAGCCGCACGTGAACGTCGGCACAATCGGCCACGTCGACCACGGCAAGACCACACTCACGGCCGCCATCACGCACGTACAGTCCCTTAAGGGTCTCTGCGATGAGATCAAGTACGACCAGGTCGCCAAGGCTTCCGAGTCCGCCGGCCGCCGTGATGCCACGAAGATTTTGACGATTGCGTCCTCCCACGTTGAGTACGCGACCGAGAACCGTCACTACGCGCACGTTGACTGCCCCGGACACGCCGACTACGTGAAGAACATGATTACCGGTGCGGCGCAGATGGATGGTGCCATCCTCGTCGTCTCCGCAGTCGATGGCCCGATGCCCCAGACGCGTGAACACGTCCTCCTCGCCCGCCAGGTCGGCGTTCCGAAGATTGTCGTGTTCCTCAACAAGTGCGATCTCGTCGATGATGCCGAGATGCTCGACCTCGTTGAGATGGAGGTTCGCGAACTTCTTTCCAAGTACGACTACGATGGCGACAACGCTCCGGTGATCCGCGGCGCCGCCTATCCCGCGACCCAGGCCACGAGCAAGGACGATGCGGCGTGCAAGTGCATCGACGAGCTTATGGCTGCTCTTGACAGCTACATCCCTGAGCCTGAGCGCGCTCTTGACCAGCCGTTCCTCATGCCTATCGAGGACATCTTCTCGATCGAAGGTCGTGGCACGGTCGTCACCGGTCGCGTTGAGCGCGGTGTCATCAAGGTCGGCGACGAAGTCGAGATCGTCGGTCTCAAGCCGACGGCCAAGACGGCTGTCACGGGCGTTGAGATGTTCCGCAAGCTCCTCGATCAGGGTCAGGCCGGCGACAACATCGGCTGCCTTCTCCGTGGCACGAAGAAGGAGGATGTCGAGCGCGGTCAGGTGCTCGCCAAGCCGGGTTCGATCACCCCGCACACCGAGTTCGAGGGTCAGGTCTACGTCCTCACGAAGGACGAGGGTGGCCGCCACACGGCGTTCATGAAGGGCTATCGTCCGCAGTTCTACATCCGTACGACGGACG
>CAZMNN010000038.1:0-24714 GCA_964567665.1 uncultured Lentisphaeraceae bacterium | reverse complement strand
ACTGCTACCGCGCCCTCGCGGCGCACGACCTGCCGGCGTTCTTCAAGTCGCTCGCGACGCTGTTCGCGGGCATCCCCTACGACCTCACCGACCGGCAGAACGAGCAGACGTGGCAGGTCATCCTCACCGTGATACTGAATTTCGTCGGCCTCCGCGTCCTGCCTGAGGAGCGGACGAACGTCGGGCGCATCGACATGTCCATTCGCGTGGAGAATGAAATCTACGTTGTCGAGCTGAAACTCGACGGATCGGCGCCGTCGGCCATCTCGCAGATTGTGCGGAACCGCTACCACGAGAAGTTCCTCTCCGAGGGGAAGCGCGTCACGCTCGTCGGCATCAACTTCTCGACAAAGAAGCGCGGCATCGCCAGCTGGCGCTCGAAGGTCGTGTGCGGGTGAGGGCGGGTGCCAGATCTGTTTTTTGATTTGTTGATTTTAGGTCGTGGAATTTTAACGCAGGGGGCGCAGTCCGGTTCAGCGTTCTCAGTGACAGAAATGCGGAGCGGGTCTCAGACGCATAATTACCAAGCCGAGAAACGGAAAACTTCATTTCGCCGAAGTTTGCCATTTCAGGTGTGCATAGTTCCGTCGTAAAACTTGCCATATGGTGTAAAAAAAAAACGAATTTATGTATATTGCGCTTGCGGATGAATGTGGGATTTGATACATTTGCAGTCGTAGGAAACCATGTGTATAATTCAAGTTCAGGAGATGAATCATGCAAGCAGCATTTGTTCCAGTCGCGCTCATCTGCATATTAGCGTTGCCCATGTGCCGACCACTGTTGGCCGCACCGGCAATTGACGGCAGCGAAATCATATTCAACGTTTCCGGTAGCGAGACATATTCGGAACAGATACCTTCCACTTGCACGAAAGTCATCAAGAAAGGCGCGGGGACGCTCACGCTTTCCGGTAATTCGTCTGACTTTCACGGCGATGTTGAAATACGGGAGGGCATTGTCGTCGCAAGCCACATGAATGCGCTTGGCCGCGGAAGTGGAGATAAAGGTACGACATCGCCGAACACCATATCTGTGTCGCCAGACGCACAACTTCGTGCGACGTTCGGAGCTGACCGCAGCGACGGAAACACGGAAGGGCGCGGCTTTAGGTCGGTGATTGAGGTGGCGGGGATCGGACCGGACGGCAAAGGTGCCTTCTTCTATGACGCTCCATCGTCCTCAGAAATCCCATACTGGTTCATATGGAAGTTGAAGCTTGTCGATGATGCCACAATCGGAGGAACTGTCGGCTACTTCGCACGAACACTCGACCTGAACACGAAGACGTTGACAGTCAAAATCGAAGGGGACAAAAATCCGCTTCCATTCTATTATATGCCGACATCAGGAATTATGAATCCAGGAAGCATGGTTGTGGACGGCGGAGTTCGCATATGGGGAAGTGATTTTGGCGGCGGCAAGGAAAATTTGCTGACATTTAGCGGTTCTACGCTGTACTTGACGGCGGCAAGCCCAATCGGATGGAGCGTCAACTGGAGCAACATCTCAAACGGGACGATAGAAAACAACGCGGGAGGATATGACGGCAGCTTGAACCTCTTCAATGGTGATTTCCGTTTTGGCGGAACCCGTCTCCTCGCATGGCCGCAGCAGAACTGCGGCATTTCGTTTGGCGGAAAGTTTATTGCCGAGAACGGCTATCTTGAAAAGGGCGGACCGGGAATCATGCGGCTCGGCGGCATTGAGAACTTCGCACAGAAGGTAATCGTGAATGGCGGTACACTTGCCGTATCCGGCTCGGCCGTCAATGTTGCGGGATGTCTGCAGATTGACGACGGTGCTATGGTGAGGTTTGAGGATGCAGGGGACGTTGTGATGACTAACTGGAGTTCAATTGTGCGCTCGAAACTTGGCGTGGCGCCATCGCGCCTTGAACTGTCCGGAGCCACGTCGTTCAGAAACAAAGCGTACGCAACATACCTCTATGCCGGACTGTCGCCGGATGTCGCCGAAGGTGGCGTAGATAGACGCTGGGGAACGGTTTCAGTGGATTCCGGCGTTGTGATGAGCAACAATTTCGCGGTTGGCTACAACGGAATCGGAGCCGTCTACCAGAAGGGCGGAAACATCTATTGGAATTCATATGACAGGACATATGCCGGTTATCTCGGATGCAGTCCGTACGCCGGTTACGGCTACTGGGGAATGAAGGGCGGAACGCTGACGATTCCGAGGTTTGTGGAGTTGGCTGGAGGCCATAGTGATTCGACTGCGTTCTTCGTTCAGACGGGTGGATTGGCGACGCTGAACGGCGAAGATTTGAAGATCTCTACACGCGGACACGCCAACATGTACATCGGTGATGGTGCTGTGTTCAGCCAAACAGCCGGTTCGACGTACATGGGGTATACAGACGGAACGATGGGGGTTGGAGGCGATGCCGCCGTAACTGTCGATGGTACTGGAAGCACGTTCAAGGCCGCATGGTTCGTAGGGATGCAGAACCGGACGAATTTCACTTCGTACGTCAACATGAATGGCGGCGGTGCGCTTGAGGCATTTCAGATCGTAAACAGTTTTGGCTCATCGTGGACATGGCCAAACGGATCAAAGCAGTATATTTCGTTCAACGGTGGCGTCTGGCGGACACCCCCTGGAATGGACGGTGCGCACGATGCGTTTTATTCCGCATCTGTCGAGAAGGGTACTCCGGACGCACTTCTCTGCCACAGTGGCGGCGCGATTTTCGATACGCAGTCAAGCAGCGTGCGGCTCAATGCGCCGCTTATCGCTCCAAGTGGCAGAACGGTCAAGTCGATAACGCTTCCGGCAGATGCGGATTTCGTTGCAGCCACAAATATCGGCCCGGCCCGCATATCTATCGAAGGCAGCGGATTCGGCGCCACGGCATTTGCGCCTTTCGATGACGAAGCCGGACGTCTTCGCGGGGATGTCATCATCACTTCGCCGGGATCGGGATACGGTGACGATACTGTCATAAGGGTCTATTCGCACGATGGTCATAAATCCTGGACGTGCGCATACGAACTTGAAGATGCAGTGTCCGGCGGACTTACAAAGCTCGGGGCCGGAACGCTGCAGCTGAAGTGCGCAAACACGTATCGCGGAAAGACTGTGGTGAAGCAAGGAATGTTGGACATGGCCGTAGCAAGCGGAATCCCGGATGGGAATGCGCTTGAAGTCGCTTCGGGGGCGACGCTTGTCCTGTCCGGCAACCTCAAAGTGACGGAACTATCAGGGGCGGGGCAGATTTCTGGCGGCAAGGACAAGGCGTTGACCGTTGACGGCTCCTTGGTGCTTGACTCTTCCAACATGACGGATGGCGGAACGTTGTCTGCAAGCGGCAGCATCAATTTTGGCGAAGGTGCTTTGCTGAAGGTCGCCGATGAAGATCTTCTCACGACGGCGCCGAAAAAACTTACGCTGATCACAGCCGGATACATTTGGGGCGTTCCAACTCCGGCATCAGACTTCGGCGGCAGATGGACTGCATCGCGCAGTTCTGACGGCAAGTCGCTTACGTTACGGTATCTGAATGGCATGGTGATTTCGGTCAGGTGATGACACTATGAGAACTGCAGAGATCTTTGCGGTGCTTGCGATCTGCGGAAGCGCATACACATCCTTCGCCGCCGCCACGGGATGCGCAGAATTTCGCGTGGAACGCCCGAAGGGCGGTGTGACGCCTGTCATCAGGGCGGCGGATTACGGTCTCTCCGAAACCAACAGATGCAACATATCCGCGATAAACCGTGCTGTGGAGACTTGTCGCCGGATTGGGGCGAAGACGCTTGAGCTTGCGCCAGGGACGTACCGCTGTGCGTCCGGCGCAAACGGAATTGCGATCACGAATATGCAGGATTTCACTTTCGATGGACGCGGCGCAACGTTAGTATTCGCATCGTCCGGTGAACGCCAGAAGATGAGCGGCAAGGATGATGTTGAGATTGCGGACTGCGAACGGGTGCTGGTGTGCGACTTGCGGGTACATCGCAATGATACCGGCGGCAAGCCTCGTGATGGATTGATGAACGGCGGATGCGTCGTGAAGATGGCGTCCAACCGCCATTTGACGATGCAGGATGTCGAGATATGCGCCGATTGTGGAGTATGCTTGGAGATTGAAGGAATTCAAGACCATTGGAAGCTTGAGAACGTGAAGATTGCGCTTGGCGCAGACGCGCCATGCGGAGAACCCGCCGCCCGCACGTCAATCGCGTATCGGGTCGCTGGATCGTGCGGTTTTGCAATGCACAGGAATGTGTCGATCGTCGGCAGCAGTCTGCTGGACATAGACAACATGATTGTGCGGAACTGCCGCTTCGAGAGGAGCGGCGCAGTTCATGGCATATCCGGTTCGAACGTAACTGTGGAGGATTGCGTCTTCCGCGATGCAGGCATTGCGGTAGCATCCGTCTGCGGCGGTGAAGACGGCGCTGCGAATCGGTGCACCGCAGACAACGTTGCAATAAGGAACAACAGATTTGAATCCACATCTAAGACGGCGGCATTTGAGCGAGATGCGCTGATAACGGTCGGTTCGATGGATGGAGCGGCACGTGGCGAGGTCGCTGACTTGGACGGTGTTTTCGCCCGCGATGTCACAGTGGAAGGGAACGTCATTGTAGATCCGGTATGCAGATCGTTTGTTGCCGAGTTTGGCAGCGGCATGGAGTTCTTTGGCAACGAGATACGCTTCACTTCGGTACCGCGCCTTCAGAGCTCCGGTGCAGTGGTGAACGGCGCAGGGGTTGATGTCGCCGTCGAACGGAACTTCTGCCATACGAACCCTGCACCGTGTGCGGTTTCGTACACGGCGTTTCCGGAGGCAGAGCGGGTTGAACTCGTGACATGTCCTGTGGTCGGCGGCCGCAGATATGTAGCCGAGGGTGGATATGTCGCAGAACGGTTTGTGCCCGGAGCGTTGATTGCGCTTTCGGCGATTGAGCTTGATGGTTCAGGAAAGGTTGTCGAGAGGCATGATCAGGGGGCGTCGCAGATTGTGACAGCGTCCGGATTCAGGCACAAGATCGCGATTCCGTTCACGGCGCACACAAATGCGGCTGCGGTGAAGGTCGAGATCTCCGTCGCCGGGAATCCGGTCACGTTCACGCCGCTTCAGGCATATGTGAGAGCCGCTTCGCAGGCACCGCTTTACGGCGGCATATACGACAAGGAGGATCCGCCGCCGCAGGATCGCGCCGCCGCACTTGCGGAGATGGCGAAGATTGCACCGTCCACCGCGAAGGTGGTCAGAAGGAAAGGACGCAACACACTTGTGATCGACGGAAAGGAAGCGCCGCTCAACCAGTACAAGGGATTCACGGACTACAGGCTTATGGGCGAGTGCGGTGGGAATGTTGTGATAACGTTCAATCGGGGTACGCGCCTGTTTTTGGATTCCACGTTTGACGAGGCCGTGCGTGACGAGAAGAGCGGCGAGTTCGATTTCTCGCGTGTTGAGGATACTCTTCTGCGAATACATGCGGCGAATCCTGAGGCGCGGGTCTTCGTGAACGTCGATCTCGATCCCGACAAGGATTTCCTTGAACGCAACCAGGATTCGATATTCGTCAACGAAAAGGGCGAGCGTGGACGCTCTGCGTTCGGCGCGTTTCGCGGCTACGATTCCTCTCCGCTCGATCCGGACGACAAACTTGTGAACTGGGCATACTCGTACACTTCGCAGTCATGGCAGGAATACGTCAAGGATGGACTGCGCCGCCTGTGCGAATATCTCAAGTCCACTCCGGCAGGAAACATCGTCGCAGGATTCCATCTCGCCGGTGGAATGGACGGGCAGTTCGTGCAGTGGGAGTATGGCCCGCAGAACGGACATTTCGACTATTCCGAGGCGAACCGTAAGGCACTCTGTGCATATCTGAGGGAGATCTACGGAACTGAGACGGCTTTGCGGGAGGCCTGGGGCGACAGCCGGGTGACGTTCGAAACGGCAGGGAATCCCACTGTTGCGGAATTCAAGTCGCGGCAGGCTTTTGACGACAGGCCAGGCTTTGGGCGGCGTCTTGCGGACTGCCGCCGGTTCGTGTCCGTCGGCCCGGCACGCGCCTTGAACGGTTTTGCGCAGACGCTGAAAAGTGCGTTCGGCAGACCGTGCGTTGTGGAGACGTGGTACACCTCAACGCTTTGGAGCCAGGCGGGACGTCTTGCCATCGATGAACTTGTGAAGGGGAACGGCGTAGACGTGATATGCACGGTGAGCGGGTACGGATACCTGCGCAATGTGGACGGCCCAGGATGCTCCGCCGACAACTCGATCGCGGGCTTGAACCTTCGCGGACTTGTCTATGCGCAGGAGATGGATCATCGCACATGGCGGACACAGCGCACGGGCGTATGGATGGAAACCGCTACGGCCATACCTTCCGATGAGCGCGAGTTCGCCAATCAGGTACGGCGTGATGCGGGAAGCGTGATAGCCGCCGGAGGGGCGGGATTCCATATGTTCGATATGTTTGGAAGCTGGTATCACGGAAGTCGGGTGATGCCTGTCTTGAAGGAGGTGTTCGCGATGAACAGGTTCGCAACGGATCATGCCGGCGAATACCCTCTGCCGAGGGTTGCGATCTTTACGGACGAGAAAGCCAGGCTGCTCAGGGAGAACACGTACGATTGCGTCAATGTATTGTGGCGCACAAGCGGTGTTGCGCCGGCGATGCACTATCTCGCCGACATCGAGAATCCTGATCTGCCGCAGTACGGTCTTGCCGTGGTGTGGTCTCCGGTGACAATCACAAAAGGGCAGGTCGCGGCATTCAGGAAACGCATCCTGTCAGCTGGCGGAATGCTTGCCGTCATCGGCGAAGCAGGTTGCGGAAGCCGCGATTTCTCCGATACGGCTGACGTGCTTGACGCATTCGGGATGAAGGCGAGCCATTCGTTCCGGGCGACAGGCGAGACCGTGGTGCGAAAGCCAAAGGTGCGCGATCCGTTGCTTGAAGGGTGGTATGGCACATCTGACGCATACGGGATGACCATTCGTGATGGACGGCTTGTGCGGCGGCATCAGGTCGGCATCACGGAGGTGACGGATCGAAATGCAAAGGTGCTTGGCGTATGGGAGAAGGGCGGCGGTGCGGCGTTCGCCCGCAAGAGGGTGGGGTGCGGAACGCTCGTGTACATGTCGAGAGAGGGCGGCCTTTCGCCGCAGCTCTTGAACCGTCTTGCAGTTGATTCCGGTATAGCGCCATTCGCGAAGCCCGGCAACGCTACGTACGTCGGCAACGGAATCGCGGTTGTGCATCGTCTGGCGGACGAAGCGGAGGTTGATTTCGGGCAGACGGTAGAGCTTATCGATCCCGTGACAGGTGCAGCGCGCGGGGCTGCCCGCCGCTGGCGTCCTGCGCTTGCCGTTGGCGAAAGCGCGGCCGTTGCGTACAGGATGCGCGGCGCAAAGTGAAGCGATTTAGACTGTCGGATGTGGTATAATCCGCACCTTGAAATTAATGGTAGAAAAGGTGTAACAAGATGAAGGTTTGCAAATTCGGCGGTTCAAGTCTTGCGGATGCAGGACAGATCACCAAAGTCCTGAACATAGTGCTGGCGGATCCCACCCGCCGCATGGTTGTGGTGAGCGCACCCGGCAAGCGCACAAAGTCCGACACGAAGGTCACGGATCTGCTGATTGCGCTCGCGAACGCCGCACTTGCGAAGGACGACACCTCCAAGCAGTTGAAGGCCGTGCTTGAGCGCTACGCCTCCATCGCCAAAGACCTGAAGCTCGGCGCCGACATAGTGAAGGAGATAGAGAAGGATCTCAAGGCGAGGCTTGCGCTCCCGAAGAAGGATCAGGGTGTGTTCATGGATACGCTCAAGGCCGCCGGGGAGGACAACTCCGCGAAGATTGTCGCGGCTGCGTTCGCGAAGCGCGGCGTCAAGGCGCGGTATGCAAGCCCCCGTGACACAGGAATGATTCTTGAAGGGGAATCCGGGAACGCCACGCTTAATCCTGAATCGTATCGCAAGCTTGCAAAGGCGTTTTCGGACTTTGAGGGCATCGTTGTGTACCCCGGCTTCTTCGGCTACCGCAAGGACGGCACGGTCGCCACGTTCCCGCGCGGCGGCTCCGACATCACCGGCTCAATCCTTGCGGCGGCGATCCGCGCAGACGTGTACGAGAACTTCACTGATGTGGACAACGTATATCCTGTCGATCCGCGCATCGTTCCTGAGGTAAAGGAGGGCATCGACACGATGACCTACCGCGAGATGCGCGAACTCGCCTACGCCGGATTCGGCGTGTTCAACGATGAGGCCATCTTCCCGGCGGTGCAGGCGCGCATACCGATCAACGTGCGCAACACGAACCATCCGAACGAACCCGGCACCATGATCGTGCAGTCCCGCCGCGTGATCCCCGGCACTGTGACCGGCATTGCGGCGGCGGACGGCTTCTGCAACATCATCATCGACAAGTACTGCATGAACCGCGAAGTCGGATTCACGCACCGCCTTCTCGACATCCTTCAGGAGGAGCACGTCGCCTACGAACACATTCCGAGCGGAATCGACTCGATCTCGGTCGTGATACGCAGCGACAAGTTCACGAAGGCGGCGGAGAACCGCGTGGTTGCCCGCATCAAGCGCGAACTATCCCCCGATTCGGTGCTTGTGGCGCACGACTATTCGATTCTGATGGTCGTAGGCGAGGGCATGGCGTTCTCCACCGGAATGTTGGCGAAGGCGACAGCCGCGCTTGCGGAGCATGGCATAAACATCTCGATGGTGAATCAGGGCGCAAGCGAATATTCGTTCATGATCGGCATCAAGAGCGAAGACCGCGAAAAGGCGGTTCGCGCCCTGTACTCCGCCTACTTCGGCTGAGCCGGCGCGGTGGCTGTGCGGCTGCTCCATGCGCCGCGCCACCGCTTATCGTAGAGCGATTCGCCGATCCTGCGGGCGGCGCGGCAGAGGTTAGGATAAGGACGGTCGCAGACGTCCACGAATCCGATTTCGTACGCTTCGCCGTCTCCGCGTCCAAGCAGCGGCTGGTCGCGGTACTGGAACCAGTGGCAGCCGACGATCAGCGGATGCTCAAGGCATCCTTCGACAAACCGTTCATAGCTTCTTGCGCGTTCCTTCTGGTTCCACACCGGCGCAAGTCCTGGCTTGAACATCCCTCGGTCGTAGCATCCGAAATGAAACTCGCCCACGAGTATCGGACGCTCCTGACCGTTATCGAACATCTTTGACGAAAGGTTGTACACGGAGTTTGCGTATGCGTTCACCGTGATTACGTCGCAGTGACGCGCCGCCGTGCGCCACAGGATTCCTGGCTGACGGAATCCAACGAAGCGGCTTCCGAGGTATAGTTTCCCCGGCGCAGCCCTTGAAAGCTCTTCGCGGCATATCCTGAAGTACAGTTCAAGGCAAGGTTCCGCAACCTCTGCTCCGACGCTCGGAATCCACTTCTGGAACTGCAGTTCATTGTCCACAAAGAAGCCTATGCACATCGGATCAGTCGCGGCGTGCCGCAGCGATGGCTCCGACGCAAACCGTTCGCGTATCGCTGCCCTGAAGTTCATTTCAAACGACGGATCTGAGAAGTCGTAGATGTGGAACTTCGGATGACGCTTCACGCCCTTCGCCCGCTCCAGCACCGATATCACGTACGGCTTCCGTGAAAGCATCGTAAGCTCCGGGGCACTCCAGTTGCCTATCGTGTTCAATCCCCACGAATCGAAACGGCGCAGGACGAAGTCGAAGTATTCGGACGCAAAATCCCGTTTGCCGAACTTCCTTTCAAGGTTCCATATCGTAAACGGAATCTTTCCGTCAGGCGGAACATCGCGCACATACCAGTCGGGATGACGGCTGCCGTCCGTGATGTCCGTCATGGTTCTCGTCACGTCAAGCCCCACGGAGAAGAAGAGTCTGCCATCGGGCGTCACGAGCCACCACTTGCCGCCGTGTCTTGCGACGCGGAAGTTCCCGGTTGCTTTCAGCTTCGGACCGTCCGCCCAACCGCCGTAGCGGTTCCACGAAAGCGGTTGCGGTTTCAGGTGCTTGAGTTCGGCCGCAAGGTCGCCATGCAGCTGCGTATCGGAATGGATTTTAAAGTTCCAGTCATCGTGGACGAACTGCCCGTACCGGTCGACGAATGGCGCGTATTTCTTTGGGTTGACACGTCGGTTGCCGTCAGGCTCACCCTCAAGTCTGAGATTCGACAACTTCATGTCTGCGAGTTCGGCGATTTCATCCTCGAACGGCCACTGCATCTTGAACTCGATTTTTGTGACGTGCTTCGTATCTATGACGTACGGGCCTTTCATGCCTGTCGGCGCACCGTATATCGATGGATGCATGAGCTGCAGCTTCATCGTTCCGCGTTCTCCGGGGTTCAGCGCGATCCCGGTGTTCACGGATCTGTTGCGCTTCGCGATCGCCGTTGCGTGGTCGCCTGAGTCTCCCTCGGTTCGGCCGGCGGAGACGTGCATGGTAAGGCGGCTCTGCCGATCCTTTGAAAGGTTCTCCACGTCAACCGCAAGGAACTTTCCCTGTGAGAAGTCGGCTCCGTCCGCGCATTTCCACGCGATTCCCGAATCCCACTCTGCGCTGTCGAAGACAACCCGCACGGAATTATCTCCGCATCCGCTCACGCGAACCTTGTGGACCGGCGAGAACTCGTTCAGCGAAGGACATACGGCGCAGGCCTGAAACGCCAGCGCGGCGATTGACGCAAAGATTGCAGGCTGTCCCATTCGTGTCTGCGCTCCAGCTTAGCGTATGGTTATCACGAACATCGGACGGTGGCGGCTTTCGTAGCATCCGATGTCAACTGTATTGAACGCAATCCTTGGAGCCCCTGCCAGGTCTGTCGATGCGTTGTGCGTCGGTGCGGCTCCGTGGTTGTAGAGAAGACCGCCGGGAAGCGGCATGAACTTGATTTCTGCGGAATCGCGGAACATCTGCGCGACTGGGCCGATTGTGAACGCAGTGGAGTCGGCGTGGTATTTCACGTTGAGTGACGGGGCGACATCCGCAACGCAGTTGTACACCTTCGTCTCCTCGATGAAATATACGCTGGAGATCCGGTCAGGATTGGTTTCGCGATTCCCGGCAAACACACAATTTCGGAAGGTGGTATACCATGATGAATGGCTTGTGGCACCCGCTGCGGTGTCTACGCTTCCTTCTACAACATTTGATGCCACTGTGCAGTTCTCTATCACTGCGGTATCGTTCCCGCCGAAGAGCATCAGTCCCGCCGCACCGCGAACATTGTCATTCGATGGACGGTATATGTTGTATGCGACAAGCGAGTTGCGGAGACCGCCTTTTGAATTGTACGGCCAGAAGACCGCTCCGCCTCTGGAACTCGCATCTGAACTGGTGCCGATGCATGTGTTGTTCGTTATCCAGCAGTGCGTAACAAGCCCCTGCGCTCCAAGTTCCACTCCGGCGCCGGCGGCGTTGCCACCGTCGGCCGTCACAGTGCCGCCGCGAATCACACAGTTCGACACGATGCCGGTTGTGATTCTCAGGTTGCCGCCGTTCTGGTTGTAGACGGTCCCGTTCTCCATCGTGAGGTTTGCGACGGTGGCGTCTTTGCCGACAACCTCAAACACCCGGCAGTACTGGTTTCCGCTCTTTGCGACGGATGTCTGCCTCACCACAACGGCTTCGGGCGTATTTCCGTGTCCGATTACGGCGGTGTTTGTCGCGATTGTGATCTGCGCAGATATGCTGTATGTTCCCGGCGCGACATTCACGATGCCGCCGTCTGTGGATTTCAGCACGTTCACCGCCTCGGAGACGGAGCGCAGTCCGGTTTCGGTCGTGTCGTACGGAACCTTTGGCGTTGCGTTCGCGTTCACCCATACCATGTTGCCGATGGTGGAGGTCTGCGCTTCGTGGCATCCGATGTCTGCGGCCTTCACTAACCGGATGTTTCCGTCGATGTCACGGTCGCCGTAGAAGCATCCGGTGTCGGTGCATCCTGCATCGATCAGCGGCGATCCCGTCGCAGGACGGTAGTCGCCGTTTGCGTAGTCGGCAAAGGCGGTCTCGTCGATGACCGTGGTGTTGTATGAGCCAGACCATGCAACCGTTTCGGGAGCGGCGCAGCCGCGAACGTCCGAATCGTCATATTTTGTCGGAGAGTCCCCCGACCAATCTCTTTCGGATCCGTTTCCGAAGATTACGCAGCTGTAGAGACGTGGTCTCTGTGACCAGTTCCACATCCCATATTCCTGGTTGTCAACAATGGTTGAAAGGCACACTTTTGCATTCTTCCCGTACAGTATGCCGCCGACTTCGCTCTGCTTGATGAGACAGCTGTCGATTACGGCTGATTCGCTGTAGGCGCAGACGCTCCCGGAATTATATCCGCTCGTGTTGGCGCCGCCAGTGAGGCGGCATCTCATAAGTCTTGCGCTGCCGTCCATGTACACATTCGCGCCCTTCTTGTCATTGGCCGTGATCGTGCCGTTCGAGACAATGCAGTCGATGAGCAGTGGCGAGCCGCTGTGCATTCTCACGTTGCCGCCGTCACCGACGGATATGCCGCCGCTGATCGTACAGTTTGTGATTGTGCCGTTGTAGACATAGAGGTTGCCGCCGACGTTGGACGACCAGCCGTCGCGTATCGTGCAGCCATTCAGCGTTCCGGAATTGAGATATACGTTGCCGCCCCGGTTCGTTGCGCTGCCGCCCACTATGTCGCAACGCATGACGACGGCATTGTTGTTCATGTAGAGGTTGCCGCCAGATTGACTGTTGTTTGAACTGGCGGTTCCGTTTGAGATTACGCAGTCCACAATCGTTCCGCCCGTCATTTCAACTGCGCCACCCTTGTCCGCCTTCCAGTCGGCGTTGCCTATGATGGTGAGGTTTGAGACGAACGCCGTTGAGGCGGTGCGCAGCGTCCTGTGTTCTCCGGCAGACTGTATGATAACGCCATCGCGTGTTGCGCCGCATCCAATCAGATTGGCGGTGAGGTTCGCGCCGTACTGTGATGTGGTCTGATATGCGCCGGGGGCTACGTAGATGTTCGTCGAAGGGCCAGCCAGCGAGATTGCCTTGTCGATGGTGAGAAGCGGAGTTTCGGCGGAAAGGCCGTCGTTGTCGTCATTCCCGTCACTTGCTACGTAGTAGTCTGCGGCCGATGCCAGGTTCATTGCGAGCGCCGCAAGTGCGCAAGGAAACAGATGGTTCTTTAACATACTTTTCTCCGTTGTACGGCATAAAAAAAAAACGATTATAGCATATGGATTTAAGGTATGGATGACAATGCGGCAAAAAAGATGCAGACTGTGCATTGTTTGGCTGAGACGCGGGGATTTGCGCTTGCAAAGAATTGAATCAGGCGATGCATAAGACCACTTGAGAAAAAAAAAATATATTTGATACTATTAACACCAATTGAGCGAGTTGTATCTCAAAACGGCCAAAGGCAGAAAGGTTGTAAATGATGAACATGACTTCAAGGTGCGTTTTTGCGTTTGTGGCGGCATTCGCTTCTGTCGCGTTGGCGGCGGATATAGTGTGGATCGGCGATGATGGCGGCTACTGGGAGGATGGCGCAAACTGGGAGGGAGGAAGCAAGCCAGGCTCCAAAGATACCGCCGTGTTCAATCCAGGCGAGGGGCGTGTGCTGAATGTCATCAGTGTGGGATATGATTCGGAACAGAATTTCTCATATTCGTCCTGCCGCGGGTTCAGGTTCCTGAGCGGCGAGACGACGATACATATAGCGAAGAACCAGATATACCTCTACAACAGCGGAGAGGAGACGGAGATCTTCGTGGACGAGCAGGCGACCGGAACGATCTCAAACAATATTGTCACCGGTCTGTATCTGACGGACGGCTCGACCAAGCCGCTTCTCGTAAAGCGCGGCAAAGGAGTGTTCAACAAGTGCGGCAGCAACTGGTTTGGAGGATATGGAATATGCCCAACGACATTTGCCGTTGAAGATGGGACGGTAAACATGCTCAACACGCTCTGCCCCAGTGGGACAGGAAATGCGCTTTCCACAATCTCGAACGTGTTTGTCAAATCAGGCGCAACGCTCAACTACCGGTATCCGTCACGTTTAAGCGCAGTGGCGACGCTTGAACTTGAAAACGGATCGTTGATGCGCTTTTCGAATAGAGCGTCCGCCGAATGTGAGAAGATAGTAGGCGGGGGCGAGATTTATCTCGCGGATGGCGGCATACTTGTCGGAAAGGCTCTTGGAACTGGGACAGACCTCAGCGGCTGGACTGGAACTCTTCATGTAGAAGGGGCAGGCGTCACTTATGGTGACAGTACGGCAGCAGGTTGGATTTCGCTCAATCCTGAGGCATGGATGATATGCTCACCAACGGGCATCACGAGTTTTGCCGCACCTGCCGATAGTGAGACGGTGATCTCGAACGGCATCTATTCGCGTGGCGCTGTGCATGTGTACGGAGGCGGCCTTGAATTCAGGAATCTCGATTTGGACGGAAGGGCGGTCAACAATCTCTCAACCCTGATGGTGGATAGTCCGTTCAGGATATCTGGCGGCAGTCTGCGGATCGGCGGCTACGGACTGTATCTTCGGCAGGGGTCGCAGTTTTGCGTAAGCGGAGCATATGTTGCCGGCGGAGATGTCGCGTACTACGGCAAGGTGCGTCATCCTGTCGGGTTCACGATAAACGAAAACAACAACGCCGCGAGGCTGTTCGAGGCGGAGAATGGCGCGACGGTTGTCACGTCTGGGCGTTATGCAATCACCAATCGCTTTTCCGATTGCACCGTCATCCAGACCGGAGGAGTTGATTATCCGCGCAAGGGAAATGCGACCGCAACGGCGGATTCACCGGCGGTCGCAAGGTTTGACGGCGTGAAACTTCTCTATTCCGGACGTTCTGCCGGCATTGTGTATGGCGTAAGGGCAACAACTCCGGAGTTGCGGATGCAGGTTGGCGAGAAAGGGCTGCATATCGATTTCGATACCCAAGACTGGTATGCCGACTGCCCGAGCTACCGCTGGTGCTTCTCAGCGCCGTTTGAGACTGCTCCAGATGTTGAGCGCGATGGTGGTGTGCTTGTAACCGGTGGCGGATTCCTTGACGTAACGACGCCATGGCTCATCAACGGACTTTTCGATTGTCAGGATGGAGTTCTCCGCATCTACAACCGCAGTTCGGATTGGATTGAATCTCCGCTGCAGGCCATCGGCACGTCGCTTCCAATGTTCGGATCGGGAGACATGAGGATGGGGTCGTCTAAATTCGTCGTGCTTGGAGTTGAGGAGCCGATGACCGTCAAGCTCGGCACTGGCGGAAAGTTCCGCTTCAACGGGGCGGCTACGCTCGTGTTGCGGGACTATACCTCATCGGTATCAGCAGCCCATAATTTCGAGCTTGGCGAAATCGTCGCCGAAGATGGTGGTGCGCTGTTCATCGTGGACAGACAGGATTCGATGGGCGGAACTGTAAAGGCTGCATCTGTCCCTGCGCAGACGGCAGACGGGCGCGTTGTCGCCCCTGTGGTGGTGTCAACCGCGAAAACCCTGTGCTTCGCATCGTACGACACTGAGCTTGGCTTCCGCAAGTTCTCCGAATATGTCGAAGGGTTCGGTGGTGGCGTCAATTCAACGGCCATTGTGTCCGCCGAGCCGCTGACGCTTGCGTCTGACGCGGCCGTTGCCGCACTCAAGGTGAACGGCTGCTATCCGCATGAAACAAATGGCGATGCAGGTGTGGTCACGATAGCGGAAGGAGCGCGGCTCACCATCGGCGACGGAACCGGCGTCCCGGCACTGCTTATGCAAAATGATCAGTACACCAGCCCCGCACATATCGCAGGTGACGGTACTCTTGCGTTCAGCGGCGGCAAGGGACTTGTCGTGGTGAGCCAGCCATCGAATGGGCTGTGGCCATCAAGAATCTCGGCGAAGATCGCATCAGACAACGCAATCACCGTAATGGCGCCGCTGAATGGCGAGTGGGGGAATGCGCTTGACATGGTCGGCGAGCAGTCGTATTCAGGCGGAACGACGGTGAAGGGCGCAATCGTAAGGCCGTGCGGCGACAATTCGCTTGGTGTAGGTGAGGTCTATCTTGCGGACGGCGAACTTGGCGGCGGCGGACTGTGGATGGGGACGAAAGGCGTGAAGATATCGAACAGAATAAAGGCAGCCGGATGGGGTACGCGGCTGCGTATTCAGTCAAGCGGGGGCCTTGGCGACAGCAGAGGCGCGATAACGTTTACGGAGGACGGCGAAATCGCAGGGGATGTTGAGGCCTACGCCCCATTGAGGATCAGCGCCATTGGAGACGGGGTGAGCGGTCTTGTCTCCGGCGAGATATCAGGTGACAGGGTTCAGGTCTGGAACACAACGAACGCCGTCGGTGTCTCTGAGATTGTATTCTCAGGAGCGAATTCGTACACTGGCGGAACTGAGGTCGTCCGCTCAGTCCTGAAAATCGAGGCAAGCGGAACTGTCGGTACGGGGGACGTGATGCTTGATGACGGAACGCTTGTCTTCTTCAACGGCAAAGAGAATGTATCGCTTACGAACAGAATCCACGGCGTTGGCGTATTGCGCCTCGCCGGCCGGGGAATGGTGACGCTTGGGTCGGTTGAAGGGCAGGACGGAACGGGACTTGCGCTCGATGTCAGGCGCGGCACTACGCAGATTTCGTCCCTCTCCGGATTTTCCTCAATAAACGCACCGTCAGTCGGGTCTGCGCGGATTGTTGTCGGGGACGACGACACATCGTTCGAAGGATCGATCGTAGGCAACGTCACGCTTGTAAAGCGAAGCGAATGGCATGAAAGAGGGTTCGTGATAGGGATAAGATAGGAGATGGTCACATGAACAGCAGATGTATGATTACAGTTGCAGTTGCAGCGGTTGCGCTTGCGCTGAACGGTGCAGACCCGCTTCGCAATCCTGCCCTCGCAAATGTTGTGGTAGGGGCGGCGCCGCTTCACGATCCGATCGCGATTGTCGTTGACGGAGTTGCGCAATTTCAATTCGCTGCGACTGGCGGCGTTCGTGCGGTGAAGGCCCGTGACGCGCTTACGGAGGCGTTCGAGAAGGCCGGTGTCAGGTTCATGCCGGGCGCAAGGAGGTTCACGTTCAGGTTGGCTGACAACGGCTCCGCCACGAATGAGGCGTTCACTGTGATGACGTCCGCAGATGGCGTTACGATCTCCGGACAGACGCTGTGGGGGGCGGATGACTTCATTGAGCGATTTCTTGGTGCGAGATTCTACTACGCGGGAGTGGATGGGGAAGTGCACCCGGAGGTGCGCAACCTTACGTTGAAGCCAATGTCCTATTCCGACAGTCCGAGAATGCGCAATCGCGGCGGATGGCCAGTCGAGGGCGAGGTGCTTGGTAGTCTGAAGGAAATGTCGCATACGCTTGGCGCGGAGATCACGCGCAACGATTGGCTGAAGTGGCGAGAACGCAACAGGGCGTTCAACACGAGCGATTTCATCATCATGCACGAGCCGGAGCCTACACGTTGGTCGCGATACTATGCGGACAAGGTGACGAACCTCATTGAGCGAAGCTTCTTCAGGCGTGCGGACGGAAAACTCTTCCACAATTTCAACGACCACATGGGGAACTCGTATGACGTCACATCCTTTGATTTCGTGGAATGCCTCATTGAAACATACAGGCATTACTATTCGCTCCCGAAGGCGAAGCGCAATTCCATTACGGGGTTCAGGTATCTTACGGACGAATACATCGTGTTTGGGCAAACGGACACCCAGCCGCAGCTCCACGAGATGCAAGCGGTGGAAGTAGTGAAGCGCGAAGGGCTTATCACCGAAAAGAACATCGCACTTGGTGAACCTGGCTGGTTCAGCGACGTATATGCACGGTTCTACAGGCGACTGGCGGAACGCATCAGGGAAGAGTTTCCGGGAAAGAAGCTTATTGTGATGCCCTACCAAACCTACACGTATCCGCCGACACAGGAGCGGTTCTATCCGCTTCCGGACAACATCGAAGCGGGTGTGTGCCTTGGACAGATGCCGCGTTTTGTGAAGAACAAGGCGGCACTTGAGGATGCGAAGCGACATCTCGGCGGATGGAGACGCGCACTCGGTGGGCGCCCTGTGCAGGAGACGTGGGCATATGCCTCCGCGAACAACGCATTCGCGCAGGCCTGCGCGTTCAACTATACCGGCGAGTTCATCCGCGAGATGGGACCGCTTCTTGGGGACATAGGCATCTTTCATGAACAGGGGCCGATGTCCTCTAAGTTCCCCGGACATTCCACCCATGCGCTGTTCCACTGGGAACTCTACGTGATGGAGCGCCAGATCTGGGATGAGAGCTTCAACGTCAATGCGGCGCTTGACGAATATTTCGATCTGATGTACGGCGCTGCCGCCGCTGACCTGAAGAAATTCTACGGCATCCTGACTGCAGCCTATGAGAAGTTCGCTGTCGTGAACAGGAATCCCAACCAGCTTTATCCGCAGAAGACATTGAATGACTTGGAGCGCTGCCTTGACGATGCGGACAGGACGGCGGCATCCTGCACTGAGCGTGAACGCGCACGGATCAAGCGTTTCGAAATGCCGTTCAGGCGTGAGATAAAGTCACACCGCGCCCGTCACGCATTCACGACGCCGCAGACGCTTGCGAACCGGACAACGGCGCGGATCGTCATTGACGGCCGGGACGACGAGGATGACTGGAAAAATGCCCCCCTTGCCGATGTGTGCCGCAGCGACGGAAGCGGAGAACCGCCGCAATTCGCGCCGACGGTCAGGCTCCTTTGGAATGATGGCGGAATCTACGGCTGCGTGGTTCAGACGAACGACGCCCGCATGAGCGAAGCATCCTTGTGGAAAAACGACACTGTGGAGTTCATTGTCGCGCCTGGCCTCGGAAAGGAGCGTTACTATCAGGTTGCGTTCGATGCAAAGGGGCGCATCTTCACGCAACGGCGTGTGCTGAAGCCGATTCCGCAGCAGAGCGACCTCAACTGGAAAGCGCCGGGGATGAAATGCAGAACGCGGGAATGCGGAAAGGGCTGGGCGGTTGAGTTCTTCATTCCGTTTGCGGCGTACGAGAATCCGCCTCCACGACCGTACGACAGCTGGAACTACCTCGTAACCTACACAAAGCTGTCCGAGCCGCAGGAGATGGTTTCCACTTCATCGACGCTCGGCAACAATCTCGTGCCAGACCGCTATGGGGTGATGAAGTTCCTTGGACGTAAGACGTTGGCGTCCGCTGCTCCGCCGTATGCAGATACGCGCAAGTATCGTGGATACCGCGAGAATGATCACGTATACGAAGCGTCCGTACTGCTCAAGAACGATGTGGGGTTCTACGGCATGGAACTCATGACGTACAAACCTGACAGGAACGGCGAGACGGACACCTTCTTCTTTCTTTCGTCGCCACGCTACTACGGCGGGTTCGGATCATCCAGCTGCCGTTTTCTGCGAATGAACGTGAACGGCATCGCATTGGATAGGCTGTATCCTGCGCCGGATGCGCTTCGCAGGTCAAAGGCTGGCAATCCGGTGTGGAAGCTCAACTTTGATGGCGCCGGCGTTGATGTGGAAGCTTCGCGCAAGCCTGGCGATTCGCTTCTGTATCTGACGTTCAGCCGTGCGCAGGAATCAGTGACACAGGTGACGAACGCCTGTGTGTCGCTTGAGTGCTTCATCTCTGCGTATGACAGGCAGGAACGCTACGACAGGTTCTGCCGCACCTCCCGGCGAAACCTTGGTATGCACAAGGGGCGGCACACCGCGCACAGGATCGTCGAGACGGACGGGTTTCTGTTTCTGGCTGACCATGTGCTGGACGGCACTGCGGAAGATCGAGGCAACGGCCCGTCGTATGTAAAACTTCCGGAGGATTGGAGCGGCATTGAAAGATGCGAACTCGATATGCAGAAGACATACTGGTGCGGTGTGCGCTTCCATTTAAAAAAGGACTTTGCTCCGTTTACAGTCGGAATCCTCCAGACACAGAACCGCATATCCAACGCCGAATGTGAAAAACTCCTCGGCATCGAACAGATGCAAAGACACTGAGGAGTTAAGCCTCACAACTCCTCGCTTCCGATATTTGCCTCGTATTCTGCAAGCGAAAATGTCTTTAAACCGGTTGACATGAGTGCAAGCGCCTCTTGACACGTTCAAAGAACGCACGGTCACTTGCGGACGTATGCTTCACCTCGAAGCGCGTTCGCTTTGGCATCTGCGCTTGAGCAGGCGCAACCGAGAACAAGGCATGAACAATCGCATTGGCGGCCTTAGGGTCGTCAGTGTGAAAATTTGCCGTATGCTTGATGTGGCCATTTTGAACCTCTTTTCTTGTTGGGATACAATAACCCAAAAAGTAACATAGATATTGTAGTATATTGAGGGGATGATAATCAAGGAGTTTATGGAAAGTTGTAATATCTCGTGGCGCAGCTTCAGATAAGGATTAATTGGATTTACATGATTGTTTTTGTCTCTCTATTCACTATCGTCTACCTACTATCAGCTGTCTCAATCGTAAATCCTCTGCCAACTATCAACTGATTAGTTATTTTATCTAACGCAAAGAACGCAAAGTTTTTTGACAAGATTAACCGGATTTGCAGAATCGTTTTTTGTCTGTGTTTCGCGGGCAATTTCAGTCGAAAATCGCTCTGCGTCCTCCGCGCATCTGCGTGAGGAAATCCCCCACCTCCGCATACACCCACCAGTATACACCAACCGACACACACAAGCTCTGCTCTCCCCGCGTCTCTGTGGCTTTGCGTTGAAGCATCAGTCTCAAACAATTTGTGAGATTACGCTGCGGACGAAATCATTTTGTGGTCAGGCGTAATCCGTTTCAGTGTTTTCTGCGGCAGAAGCCATCTGCTCCGTTTCGTAGGATTACGTTGCGGACGAAATCGCATTCGGTCGGTGGTCGTGGAACGCGACAGGGCGAAAATGTTGGAGGGATGAGGGAAGGAGATGGCGTGAACGATGTGGGATTGCGGAAATGGAAAAACGCTGGGATTGCGGAAATGGAAAATCGCGGCGATGAAGGTAGGGCATGATGGTGTGGATGACACGACCAAGGCGGCTGCGGTGTTCGTGTAATGCGGATGAAGATAAAGCATGATGGTGTGGATGACACAACATATGGAGGATGAGTGTGGTGATGGGGACGGGAGGATTATTTTGAAAATTTAGGGCAAAAACGTGTCGAAAAGCGGACATAGTGTTTTGCCTTGCGGAAAAATTAGGAAATTACAATTTCGGGATTGACAGACAAAAAAAAATGCTACTATAATGTGCCTGTTGTTGGAGAAGAGGGTCTATTGGTTTAGAATGGTCTATAGACTCTATTCTCTTTGCATGGTGCTGTTGTGTCTAAATCTAAAGGGAACAAGAGAACCCGCAGACCATTCTGAACCAAAGGAAAGGAAAAGTAAATGAAGAAGTTGACGATGGTTGCCGGTGCGATGCTGGCAGGTGTAATTTTCACGGGCTGTGCCACGAGCCGCGATTCCTGGCAGAAGGAGTACGCCCGTCTGGCCTCGCTGCCTCCGGGGCAGATGGTCGTGTCCCCCGATCCGAATGTCGCCGGAATAGCACAGGCGAGCTGTGACGTGTTCACAGAAGTCCAGTCGGTCATGAAGGCCTATGTGGACAAGACCGAATCCAGCCGCGCGTACACGGGCTTCATGAACGATGTCGCGTACTATGTCAAGGAGGAGAAGCTGTCGAACGAGGAGGCCTGCAAGAAGGTGTACGATGCCGTCATTGCCGCTGATGCGAACCGTCCCGCCGATCAGCAGGTCTGGCCGCAGGTCGCGAAAGGCATCGCCGCCGCGAACGAACTCGACCCCAAGAAGCAGTTGGCCCAGCTGGCGCTGTTGACGGCTCGGAATCTGAAGGTTGTTGAAGACGTGCAGAACCTTAAAGATTCCTTTCAGGGAGACTTCGTGACCATCGCTCAGAGGTCGCGGGAGGGCACGGCTATTCTCGTCCAGACCAAGGACTCGGCTGAATGCCTGGTCTTCATGGGTGATCAGTTCAGGCGTGTCCTCGTACTCAAAAACTACGCGCGTTAAAGAAGGTCTTGGATATGCGAAATACGATTACCAGAATCTGTGTCGTTTTCGGGTTGGTTTCCGTCATAGGATGTGCGACATCCTATGACGAGGATCATAAGGCACATATGGATTTCAAGAATCGTTCCGTTGTCGAGCGGATGGCGGACGACGACATCAGCGTGAATGGCGCCGATTCGATGGCAGCCATGAAGAAGGAACGCAAATTGTCGATTGCGGTCTCTGTTGACATCAGCGACCAGTCGCAGGGGAATGCGCGGCCACCCGCGGTTGAAAAGTTGATGACGTCGGCACAGTCTTTTGCGAGGACGTTCCTCCAGAATGTGAAGGGCTTCAAGTTAGAGGCCGTTTCCCAAGACGACCTCAATCGGGCGCTCAAGTCCGGCGATGACATCAATGGCATCATATTCCCGTTCTTGGCAAAGTTGAAGGTCATCTTGACGTCTGAGACGATCGCTTCTTTGGATGAGGATATGCTGATGTACAAGTGTGTCCTTCAGTGGGAACTCATCGACAATCGCACGGCGGCGAATGGGCTGGGCGAAAATGCGACTCCTGTTGTCCGGGAGTCAATGACATGCCAGAACGTCACAAGGCGTAGGCGGATTCTGTCTGTCACCGGAGCGGCGATTGGCGGCGATGCCTATGCGAATGCCCAGAATGCATACAACGAGGTCATTGGCAACTGCATGGTTCAGTTCTATGCCCAGTTGGCCAACCGGATTCCCTTCGGCGGTGTTGTCGCGGGCATGAAATCCCTTGATGGCGATTTGTATTTCACCATCAAGGCCGATGCCCAGGGGCAGGGCGTTGTAAAGAAGATGCAGATGCTCATCATGAACGAGGATGGCGACCGTATTGCTGTCGGCGAGGTCTTGACCAGTGCCAACGGCAAGAGCAGCATCAAGGCCTGGCGTTGGCTTTCGAAAAGCTATCGCAAACAGGTTGAGTCTGTGACTGCGAAGGGCAAAGACGAGGTTGAGGCATGGCTGGATGACAATCCGCTGTATGTCTTGTGTCTTGGCTTGCCTGAGTATCCCAAGGACCTTATGGATGACTTTAGAAGTCGCAGATAGCGGCACTTGAAGAGAAGGGGTTTGCTCGTGAGATACTTGACATGGTTTCTTGTTTCGACTGTGGCTTTCAATGCTATTGCCTTTGACGTGGAGGCGGTCATTTCGCGGATGGAGGCAACAGGGCGCACAACCATGATAGGCAAAGATGCCAGTTGTGGATCGTATGTGATCTGCCGTACGCAAGTTGAGATCGGGAAGGATGTCAACTTCTCTCGCGAGCAAGCCAAACTTGAGGCTCGGACGACAATCGCGGAATTGTTTTCCGTTAAGGTCTCAGGGACGAGTTCGCGTACTACGACAACACAGGAGTCAATCAAAGACGAGAACGAGTCGTTTGCTCAGAGCGAATTCGCCCAGTCCGTTGTTCGAAAGGATATCAATCAAGTTCAACGTGGCATCTCGATTTGCAAGGAAATGCGCGTTGGTACGAAATTGGTTGTCTACAGTCTGTTGACCGAGCAGGTGGTCGATGCGACTGCAGACCTTGAAAAGGCGATGAAGAAACTGGGACCCGATACCGTGCGAACAACAGGTGTCGGCTATTACAACGAGGTGGTGTCGGTTGCCAAGGCCCATGAAGTCGCGCTGAGCGAGGCCCAGCGGAATGCCATTGCGGAGGTGATGGGCATGTCGATGACGAGTTCGTCTGCGAAGCAGTCCATCTCCGCCGAGGGTGTGGATAACGACGGTGAAGAGACGTTCGCCTGCGACGACTCGTTCAAATGTCGGGCTTTCAGCGCGTGTGCCGGGTTTATCGAGTCGAGCCGAATCGTCGACGAGAAGAAAACCGAGAGCGCGGTTTGTGTCACCATTGTGGCGAAAGTCGCACGTGGAAAATTGATGGACGATTATCGGGCCTATTTGGAGAGCATGGGCAATCCCGGTTTCTGCGTTCGTTCGAATGATCCGACCATGCTGTCTGCCTGTTCTGGCTTCTTTGCCGAATTGGGTCTTCGGGTGGTGGGCAATGTCTACTCGGCCGCCTACGTGATCGATGCCGTTGGTGGCGTTGAAGGAGAAGTGGCGACTGTCACGATCACGGCGAAGGACAAGACGGCCGGGAACGTGCTGTTCAGTGTGTCCAATTCGGTTCGGGCAGAGGGTTCTCCCACCGCCGCATATGTACAGGCCTTGACGGGTATGAAGGCAAAACTTCATGCGGGGCTTGACCAGTTCATCGGTCGGGCCAATGCCGATGGTCGCAAGGTCACTGTGCGTCTCTGCAATTACGACCGAGAATACAAGGCCGTTGCCGATGTTGTGAAGAACGGGTTGGAGAACATTCCAGGCGCGAAGAACGTCAGAAAGGGCAAGGTGAAGTCCGATACCGTTGAATTCACGCTGAACTACATCGGCGATACGCAGGATCTTGCGGATTTCCTTGAGAAGCACATTAAGACAGACGTCAAGCGTCGTCGCCACCGTCCGTCAGTCGGCAGGGTCGAGAACACGCTGGTGGAATTCGATTTCGAGTAATTGGATTTTGTATGTAAGGAATGTGCTCGTCGTTCCGAATGCTTAGATGAAAACGCTTTTGAATGGACTGGATTTATTCGGGAATCCGTGAGTTCAGTCTTTCAAATAAAAACAAGAAACAAAAGGATGAACAAATG
>CAZMNN010000037.1:0-25303 GCA_964567665.1 uncultured Lentisphaeraceae bacterium | reverse complement strand
CTTTGGTTGATCCAGTCGCCAGCCTCATTGGGCGTTATTGAGGATAGCTTCATTTTAGGCGAAAGGATGCTACCTCGTTCTTTTACGAAAGCGAGTTTCTCTTCGCGTGAAAGGTAGTCTTCAACGGCTTCATAGCGGATTTGTGCATTGTCCATGCAATTCGGCTTTCGCACGAGGATGGTAATGCTGATTGGTGTGCGACTGCCCGAACCAAAGATCTTGCCGCCCTCCTTGCGGGCCAGTTCTCCGCTTGTACGCTGATTCCCCCTCAAATCGAGCACATAGATACTAGAGAACTCCTTCTGAAGACGCTTGCGAAAACCATCCATGGCGTTGCCGTCAAGCCATCCGGCATTGGAGATGAACGCAATGATTCCGCCGGCGTTCCCCTTCTCCTGCCGCTCAGCTTCTTCAAGCCTGTCCGTCGCCCAACGAAACGCCTTGATATACGAATCGTAGAGCGAGTTCTTGTTTGTCGCCTTGGATTCCGCCGCGTATTTTTCGGCGATGTGGCGTTCCAACGTCGGATAGGACTGGTTCTGCGCATTGTCGTTGGCGCTCTTCTGTCCAACGGAATAGGGTGGATTGCCGACAATGATCCGAATCGGCGCCTTCTTCTGCCGACGGATGCGCTCGGAGTTCTTCGGCTGTGTGCGCAGGGTCTCAAATTCGTTGGTCTCATCCGCCGCATTCGATTCGGCCAGCTGGAACGTGTCCGTCAGACAGATTCCGCCAAAAGGCACGTAGTCCGTCTGACCGGCGACGTCATGGTAGACGTTCTCGATGTTGATGGACGCGATGTAATAGGCCAACAGAACGAGTTCGTTGGCGTGGATTTCGTGTTCGTACTTGCGCTTGAGGTCTTTGGACTTGATGATTCCCGACTGGAGCAGACGCGTGATGAACGTGCCGGTTCCCGTGAACGGATCGAGGACATGGACATTCTCATCGGAAATCGAACGGTTGAATTCCTTCCGCAGAACGTCTTCAACGGAGTGGATGATGAAGTCCACGCACTCGACGGGCGTATAGACAATGCCCAGCTTTTCGGCGACCTTCGGGAATGCGGTCTTGAAGAACTTGTCGTACAATTCGATGATGACGCGCTGGCGTCCTTCGGCATTGTCGATGCCGGCGCAGCGTTCGCGGACTGAATTGTAGAACTTCGCCATCGTCTCCATCTCCGCGCGCGGCGTCGCCTCGTGCAGAAGGTCATACATCTTCTGCATGGCGACCGAAACGGGATTGTTCTTGACGAAGGAATAGTTCTGGAACAAGGCCTCGAAGACCGGCTGCGTGATGATGTGCTGCGCCAGCATTTCCGCCGCCTCGCCCTCCGAAACCGAGGGATTGAGATCCTTTCGGAGCGTCGCGACGAACGCCATGAACGTTTCACGGTGGGGGCTGTCGTCCTGCGCAATGAGCCGCTTGATGCGCTCAATGTGCTTCTCCGCGATAGCCGCCACGTCCTTCGCCCAAAGTTCCCAATAGCGGCGCGTCCCCACCTTCTTCACCATGCGCGCATAGATGATGGACTGAAGCGACTGGAACTTGAACGCGAATTCCTGCTGAACCATCCGCGCCTGCTGTGCGACGGCGGCGGCCGAAAGAGAATCGTTCCCATCGTTGCGCGCGCCGGGGCTGTCCGCAAGGCCGGGAATCGTGTTCACGAGAATCCGGTCAGGGCGACGCTTGTTGAGGTCGATCTTGTTGATTTCCGCGTTAAAGCGGTCATCGTGGGCGCGGAGCGCGTTCAGAACCGTCCAGACCACGGCGAACGCATCGCTGTTGTCAAGAGCCTCTTCAGGACTCATGTCCTCTGGAATGATGACGGGAATGATGATGTAGCCGTATTTCTTTCCGGGCGAACGGCGCATCACGCGGCCGACGGACTGCACGACGTCGACCTGTGAATTGCGCGACGACAGAAAGACGACCGAATCCAGCGACGGCACGTCCACGCCCTCCGAAAGACACCGCACGTTCGTGAGAATATGGCATTCGCTCGAGTCCGAGGGAACATCGTTCAGCCAATCGAGTTTGCGCCCGCGTTCGGCCGCGCCCATCGAGCCGTCCACGTGGTCGGCCTCGATTTTTACCACTTCGCGCCGTTCCTCCGGGGACAGGGAATCGTAGTAGGTCTGCTTCTGCGCGTTGAACGTCTCCATGATGCGCTTGGACGTCTTGATGTTCTGGCAGAACGCGACAGCCTTGTGCATGAATCCGGGGTCCGACTTGCTGACAAGATCGCTGTCTATCAGCGTCCGCTTGGAAAGCGCGTTGATGCAGCCGATCAGTTTGGAGATGTCATCTGTCTGGACTTCGCCCTTTGCATTCGCGATGGCGGACTGGAACGCGGCCGGAATGTCGCCATTGTTGACGGTCAGCACAAGAACCTTGTAGTCGGACAGCAGCCCCTTCTCCACCGCCTTGCCAAAACCAATGCGGTAGACTTCCTTTCCGTAGATGGACTCGTCGTCCATGGAGCAAAGGTAGGCATCCGCCTCCTTGGCCTTGTCCTTCACGTCGTCCTTGTAGAGTCGCGGGGTAGCCGTCATGTAGAGGCGTTTTTTGCCGAAGACGTTTGCATCGTCGTGCACAAGCGTGAAATGGGATTCGTCGTAGCCGCCCGATTCCTTGCGCATGGCGACGCCCGTCGTGCGGTGCGCCTCGTCGCAAACGATCAGGTCAAAGTCAAACGAATGTGCCTGACGCACGTTCTGCGCCCGCTGGGCCTCGATGACACGCGGCAAAGACTGGTACGTCGAGAAGACGACACGCATACCGGGCGCATCCTTCTTCATCTGCTCGAACGACCTGAACTGACGGAGAATCGTCTCGACGTCCGTGGAAGCGGGCATGGCGAGATCTTCAACGGAAAAGCCGCCAAAGTCGTTCGCGCGCTGCTTCTTCGAGACTTCGGCGTCGGAACAGACGCACATCGGACGAATGGGCTTCGCGGCGAAAGTCGTCCATTCGTTCAGCGTCTGGGCGAGAAGCGCAATCGACGGCACGAGAAACAGGACGAGGCCGTCGTCGCCTGCCTCCTGCTCGGCGATTTTCAAGGCGGTGTACGTCTTTCCCGTACCACAGGCCATGATCAGACGGCCACGCCGCTCGCTCTTGAAATGCTCATGGGCGGCCGCAATGGCCTCCAACTGGTGGTCTTTCGGTTCGCGTTCACGCAGAACGACGCCGACACCGTGTGCGCCCGCCTCAAGACCGGCCCAATCTACGGGCGCGTTGATGAGGTTGCGGAGGCCGATGATGAAATGCCGGACTGGCAAATTCTTGAATGCCTCAATGGCATTCGCCGAGAACTTGTCCGTCGTCGCGATCCAGATGAGTTCTGAAAAGGACTGCGGCTGCATGTTCGCGTCGTTGAACCGCTTCATCGATGTCGTGATGAACGTGTCAACGTCGGCTTTCTGGATGGTTGCATCTTCCTTGTAGCATTTGCACTGGATGGCAACGTACTGTCCGTCGTGCGTCAACGCCACGAGATCAATGCCGACATCGTGGCCCGTCCCGAAATCCTTGCGATAAGGGAAGTCTCGCCAAAGCCAAATCTCCCTGAAGAAAATGCCGTACTTTGGGTCAGCCCAAAGATATTCGCGCATCAACTCCTCAAAGCGCGTACCCTTGTCCGCCTCAGAAAAGGACACGCGGCGGTATTTCTCAAGAATCTTCGTGAACGATGTCTGCATATGAAATTCCCTGCAAAAGCGCAAAGCGCAACGTTTGACATTTACGGTGGATTATAGCAAATGCGCTGAATCTTATACTATTTCCGTCCGTGCTAAAGTGCCATAAAAGTTGTCAGCCACTCGGCGAAGAGGCGTTCGTAGATGATGTAGCCGGCCTCGGAGCGATAGACGAGTTCACGGGCGCAGAGGTCGGACAGCGCTGAGCGGACGGATGAAGCACTCAATCCACAGGCAGACAGAAACGTCTGCGACGTCGGCTCCGCTACGACGTGCGCGGCGGCGATTCTCGGCAGAAGCCTTCTGGAGACCTCATTCTGCGATTCATAGAGGTCTCGGAACACCAACGCCCGATCGGCAACAAGATCGGCGATGACAGCCTCGCCCTGCTCGACACGCGAAAGCCCCTCTCCGGCCGTCCAAAGTCCGTTCAGGACACGCTGCATGTACCACGTCACGCCGTCAAACCGTTCATAGAGCGGGCGAAACGCCTGTACGGAAAACGGCAGCCCTTCCGCTGCGAAGAATGCTTCTGCAAACGCCGCATATGCATCGAATGCGATGACCGGCAATGACAGGATGTCCGTCGAATTGTAGAACGGATGCTTTGCGGTCGCGAACATCTCGCCCATCAGATGCTGCCGCGAACCGGCGAACACGAAACGCACTTGCGGGACTTCCTGGACATACGAACGCAGCAGAGCCTCAGTTCCGGTTTCCGGATACATGAGAATCTGCTGGAACTCGTCTATGGCGATGACCAGATTTCCATCAAACGCTTTCAGATAGTCAAACGCCTCACGCAATGTCGCCTCAGCCGTCGTGGGCACAACGTCAAACGAAAACTTGGGAAGACCATCATCCTGCACCGCAACCGTTGGACGACAGCTCTTGAAAAACCTTCCTACAGCCGCCAATGTTTTTTCAAGCGGCGAATCCGCCGCACCAACAACGGCCGAGGCGAAAGTCCGCGTAAAGTCTACAAGGGACTTCGTCGAGTAGATGTCAAGATAGACGCTCCGAAAGTCCGTTGGCAACTTCTGAAAGACATGATGGATCAAACCTGTCTTACCGTAGCGCCTTGGCGACATGAGCGTCACATTGCTCCCGTTCTCAAGCCATGAAACGAGTTTTCCCGCTTCCCGCTCGCGGTCGCAGAAGTATTCGGCCCCACGATAGCCAACCAGGACAAATGGATTCCTTAATTTCATGCTTGTATTTTATCAAAAGCAGTTGAAGTTGCGCAATTTGAATGGCGAAAATTTCGCAACGAAATTTTCGCCATGGCGTTAACAAAGAATTAAATGCCGTACTATCGACGCGCCACGCAATACGGATTGTGCCAGCGTCATCCATACGCTGATGGATATCGTGGCGGCAGCCACCGATTACCATCTGCTTCCGTTTTTTGGTATGATTCACCCCTCTATGAAAAAGGAATCTGAAGCGGTTAGCGGGTGGACGCAGAAATGACGCCTGCCGATTTCACAAACGACATCCTCATCGGCTGGGGCGGCGGCGAGGTGTTCAACCAGGCCCTGAACATTGTGCAGCATGGGGCGGTTCTTCGCGCAGAGTGGGACGACATCGACCATGTGATCTCCGGAGAACTGGCCGGTGCATCTGGATATCCGATGAAGACTTCGTTCGAAGTGCTGGACGACGGAACGGTGATATCACACTGTCCATGCCGCGCAAACCAAATGCTTGGCCAGGTATGTCCGCATGTCGTGGCGCTCGGAATACATCAGATGGTGACGTACATGCCCGATGATGCCGAAGAGGCTGCCAGCACAAACGATTCCGCCACACCATCGCGCATTCCTGACAACGCCCGCATTATTCCTGATTCGCCGCGCTTCAGGGTCGATCTGTACGGAAGTTCCGCCGTGGCACTCGGCGCGGAGATATTCGCGAAATACGGCGAAGTTGAACTGCCATGCTGCGCCCCGGCGGACTTCGATGCCGTGATAAGGCAGGATCCGGACGACCCTCTTGTGTTCCATGTGCGCAATCCCGACGCGGAAGAGCGTGCGGTGCGTCTGCTGAAAGGATACGGATTCGAGGACGGGAAGCGGCTTTCGCTCACCGGACTGAACAGGGTTCTGAACTTTCTCGGTTCGGGCATACCGTATCTCAGACGGCAGGGCTGGCGCGTAAACCTGTCGCAGAGGCTCGATGCCCTCACGGAGAAGATGCCGACAATCATTCCTGTGGTCACGGTGAAGGATGCGCCTCGCGGCGCTTTCGACGTGGGATACATGTTTGAGGTGAACGGACATCAGATTGACGGAAAAATCGTCGAAGCCGCGCTCATCAGAGGCGACAGCTTCATCCTGCAAGACGGCGTTCCGCTGCTTTTTGACGCCGAAGCCGTGAAAGACATGCACTCCGTATTCTCGGACTGCGTAAGCGTTCAGGGCGACGCTCCTCGCGGCTTCTTCAGGGTAGGCGGCATATACGCGCCGTATGTGAAGAGCGCAGTGGAGTCCTTCGACGCAATCTGTCTCGATGACGACGATGCGCCGTCCTGGCGTGAGACGGCATCCAAGCGGAACCGCGACGGGAATGCGCGTTTCGAGCCTGTCGATCTCGGACAGCTGGAAAACACCCTGCGTCCGTACCAGAAGCAGGGCGTGTACTGGATGCGTTTCCTTGAGAAAAGCGGACTTTCCGGTCTGCTCGCCGATGAGATGGGCCTCGGCAAAACCCTTCAAACGCTCACATGGCTTTCACTTCGGAGAGCCGATCCCGATGCAGACGGGAAGCCGGCCCTCATCGTGTGCCCTACTTCGCTCGTGCGCAACTGGGAGGCGGAAGCCGCGAAGTTCACGCCGTGGATGAAGCGTCTTGTCATCTCCGGCGCAGAGCGGGCCAAGGCGTTTCCGCTCATCCCAAAGGCGGATCTGGTGATAACATCGTATGCACTGCTGCAGCGCGATGTGGAGGATGCCTACCTCGACAAGCGGTTCTCAGTGGTTGTGCTTGACGAGGCCCAACACATAAAGAACCGCTCCACGCGCAATGCAAAGGCTGCAAAGCTCCTGAGAAGCGTCCAGCGGCTTGTGCTTACCGGTACGCCGGTGGAGAACTCCGTATCGGACGTATGGAGCATCTTCGACTTCCTGCTGCCGGACTATCTCGGCGACTACCAGACATTCAAGGACGACATAGAGGTTCCGGCGCAGAACGGCGGCAAGGAAGGCGCCTCCGCGCTGGAGAAGCTCCGGCGCAAGATACATCCGTTCATACTGCGGAGGCTGAAGCGCGATGTCGCAAAGGATCTGCCGGACAAGATTGTGCGCATTGCGTACTGCCCGATGAGCGAAGAGCAGCAGCGTCTCACAAATGAGGTGCGCATGAAGGCGAAGGCCGCAAAGACGAAATTCGAGATGCTTGCGGTGCTGATGAGGATGCGACAGATAGCGAACCATCCCGCACTCGCCGAGAAAGGCTCTGCGGCAGAGTCCGGAAAGCTGGAGGCGTTCTTCGACGTGCTTGACGAGGCGATCGACGGCGGACACAGGGTGCTGGTGTTTTCGCAGTTTGTCGCGATGCTCTCGATACTGCGCAAGGAACTCGAACGCCGCAGGATTACATACTGCTATCTTGACGGATCAACAAAGGATCGCCTTGGCGAGTGCCGCCGCTTCAATCAAGGTGACATGCCGGTGTTCCTGATTTCGCTCCATGCGGGCGGCACAGGACTTAACCTGACCGGGGCGGACACCGTGATACATTTCGATCCGTGGTGGAATCCCGCCGTCGAGAATCAGGCGACAGACCGGGCGCACCGCATCGGCCAGAAGAAGAAGGTGTGCGTTGTGAAGCTGATCTCCGAGGGTTCAGTGGAGGAGCGCGTACTGAAGCTCCAGGAGAAGAAGAGCCTTGTGATCGACGCCACGGTAAGCGCAACGGACGAGGCCATCGTCTCCAAGATGTCCTTTGAAGACCTTATGCGTCTCGCAAACTGAACGCCGCCCTTTCCGTCTTTCGGCAGACGTGATCCGGAGCGGTGCACTCGCTCAAATCTGGACGTGACGGAGCGACTTGCCGTCGAAGTACCCGAAACTGCGGGCGCTGCCACCCTTCGGGAGGGAGATTGATCCGGGGTTGAACACGGCAAGGCCACATTCAAGGCGCTTCAGCACTGGAACATGGGTGTGTCCATGCGCAAGCACGGTGCCAAGACCGGCAGGCGGCAGATTGCACTCGTTCCAGATATGTCCGTGCGTAAGGAAGAACGTCTCCGTTCCGGCGTCCACAACCGCATAGTCGCCCATCAACGGGAACTCCAGCATCATCTGGTCGACCTCTGCGTCGCAGTTGCCGCGCACGGCGATTATCCTGTCCTTGCGGGCATTGAGCAGCTTCGCCACCTTCACGGGGTCGTAGAAGTTCGGCACACCGTTGCGCGGGCCGTGGTAGAGCAGATCTCCAAGCAGAACAAGCCGGTCATGTCCAAGCGCGTCTGCGGCGGAAAGCGCCGCCTCAAGCGTAGACGGTACGCCGTGTACATCACTGATGAATGCAATCTTCATGCCGCACATTATAGCACAGCGCACTATCTTGAAATGCGCAGATGCTTTTCTATTCCGTACGTAAAGTCGGTCGGTACGTAGTTCTTCACACGGTTCCACACAAGCGAATACACCTTGGGGGAATGGAGGAATATCCACGGACAGTCCTCTCGGACGATCTCCTGCGCCGTCTTCCAGTCCAATGCGTCGAACGCCCTGTCGAACTCCGGATTCACGTACATTCCGTGGTTCGCACCCGGCGATACGTTTTTGGAATGGAACATCTGCAGAAAGTTCTCCGGATCGGGATAGTCCCCGATCCATCCGAGATTGAACATCTGCGTACGGCCTTCGTTCACGGCGGTGAGGAACGCATCCCACGTCATGTATCTCGCTTCAAGCTCGATTCCGATCCTGTCGTAAAACGCCGCCATAAGCTCCGCCATCTCCCGCGCATCCTGGGTTGCGCGGCCTATCGATATCTCAAGGTGAAGACGGCGTCCCGTCTTTGGGTCTACCCCGTCGGGATAGCCGGCCTCCGCAAGCAGCTTCTTGGCCTTCGCCTCGTCGTACGAATATTCGAACGGCGTTTCGAGCCGTCCTTCTATCCCAGGCGGCAACGGACCGTCGCTCGGCATCACGCGATTGTTCAGAAATCGCTTCCAGGCAGGGAAATCAAACGCGCAGTTCAGCGCCTGACGGAGTTTCCTGTTCTTGCCGACCACCGGGTCGTTCATGTTGAATCCGACATAGAACACCGTGAGAGAAGATGCGCCCATGAGCGTCATCCCCTTCTCCTTGAGCTGAGGAAGAAGTTCGCCGTCCTTCCCCACCACCGCATCCCAGTTGTCGCGGGACACGCTTCCGAGATAGTCAAGCTCGCCGCCGAGGAACATCAGCCACTGCGTAGATACGTCATCAACCACCGGCAGACGTATCTCGTCTATCGCAACCTCATCACGATACGATTCGTTCCGCCAAAATACCATCTCGTGGTTTTTGCGCCAGCTCTTCAGCCAATATGCACCGGAGCCGGAGCCGTCCTCCGCCATGACCCCGGTGTATGGCATCGCCATGAGCCACTTGAACACATGAAGCGGCTTTTTGAGCGTGATTCGAACTGCGTCGTCTCCGACCGTCTCAACGGATTTCACGCCATCCATTATCCACATCCCCGGACTGGCGTTGGACTTGTCCATAAGACGGTCAAGACCTCGCTTCACATCCTTGGACGTGACCGGCCGCCCGTTGCGGAACTTAAGTCCGTCGATGATTTTGAATGTGTATACGGTTCCGTCGTCGCTGACGTCCGGCATCTCGCACACGCACGGCTTGAGCCTGTACGGCCGTGCCACATAATCAACCTCAAGAAGCGGCTCGTAGACGAGAGCGACAGCCTCTGCGCTCAGCACATCGGCGGCGCGGATCGGATCCATGCTCGCCACCCGCCCGAACGGACGGCGATACACAGACCGTTCCGCATCCGTGCCGCCGTCAGCCACCGCCACAACAAGGGCGACGGCCGCGAGCATGACCAACCGTGGAATCATCGTTTCCATTCGATGAGGTCGCGAAGCGCCTCCGGCCAGTCGTCAAGCAGCCCGGGACGCTCCGGCGTTCCGCGTGGCGGCAGATCGTACGGCTTGCCGCACCCAAGGTTCTCCGGATAGGAAAGCGCTTTCGCCACGGCGGCCTTCGCCGCCGGACGGTCGCCGCTCGAAAGCGATTCAAGCGCAACGCCGCGACAGGCGTAGACCCACGCCGAAAGCGCGTTGTCGCCGTGTTCGGACGGCAAAATCGTGACGCTCTCAAGGTAGGCTATCGCCCTGCGGTATCGTCCGCTCTTCGCGAGCGCAGTTCCATACGACAGTTTGATGAGATTTACGTCCGGCAGCCGTTTTGCGTACGGCTCGATTTCTGCCAAAGCCTGCTCCCACTTGCCGTCATCCGCAAAATGGCGGTATATGGCATATCCGGTGCGCCAGGAGTTCTGCAGGGACGCCGCTTTGCGCAGATCCGCAAGACGGCCCTCTCCATCCATGCGCGAAGCCCTGTAGAGATAGAACGTCTCCTCGTCGGGATTGATCCCGCACGATGCAAGCAGTTCGTCTGCGCGTTCGCCCTGCGCATTTGCGGCAAGCCCGACAGCCGCATAGTACCTGAACTTCCATTCCTTGCGGACGTCCGCCGCCCACAAAAGCGCGGGAAGCGATTCGCGCCTGAACGGAAGGCCGAAATCAACCCTTCTGCCGGCAACGCCGTCGAGAACCTTGGCAGCCTCCGCCGTCCGTCCAGTGCGGTTCAGCAGAAACGCAAGACGGATTCCTCCAATCTGGTTTGTCGCCGCCATGCGGAAGAGCCTCTCCGCCTCAACGTCAAGCCCAGCCTCCTCGTACCACGTGCCGATTTCAAGATAGTCCTGATACGGAAACTCGCCGCGCACGTATTTTTCAAACGGCTCGGACGACTGCACGGATAGGTTGAGTTCATGCCGTGCGGCATGGAACAGCGGAACGCGCTCAAGTATGCGACGCGCCTCTGCGGCGGCTTCCGTTGCGTTTCCAGCCTTGCGGGCTGCGGCGATCTTCACGAGATGCGCATCAAGGTTGAGTCCGTTCGCAAGAAGCGCATTGTCCGCCATCGATCTTGCGGCATCCCAGTTCCCTTCGCGCAGTTCGATTTTAGCGACAAGCGCAAACGCCGCCGTGCGGAACAGCGGGGAGTAGGCGGCAAGGCCAAGCCTCTCCTTGGCCTTGCGAAGCTCACCCTCGGCGAAGTATGCCTGACCGTCGGCATAGTTTGCGGCGGAATCGTAGGTATCGACCGAAAGGGCGACATTCGCATACCTGTGCGCCTCGCCGTACATGCCGCGACGGACGGCAAGGGATGCAAGCGCTCCAAGCGCAGGAACGTAATACGGTTCGATTCTGAGCGCCTCCTTCAGCTCCTTCTCGCCATCCGCGTCAAGACGGCGGCGCATCAGCTGTTCGCCCTTGATGAAGTGTCCGTATGCGGTGTCCCAGTTGAAATCGGCGGGCATCGTCTGCGGACGCATAACGAAATTCGTCTCGCTGCAAAGGTTCTCGAACACGGTGCGGTCGCGCACAACACCCCACCTCTCCTCGAACGTATCTGTTGCGCCAGGGGCGAATGCCGTATGCTTGAACGGCGTCATGTGCGTATCGGCCGGCTGGTTGAAGCACCGTCCGGACTGAAGTTCCGTATACTGTCCATCGCCGTCAGTCAGCAGATCCTCCCATATCTCCCCGTCGCGGGACTGCGCCCACAGCCACACTTTGCGTCCGTACTTCTGCGTGATGTGGTTCGTGTGGATCGAGCCGAACCTCTTTTCAGGCCACCATATGCCGTAGAGCGAATTGTCGCCGTCGAGGACGTGTTCGGACTTCGGACCGCCAAAGGCGTTTCCGGAAAAGCGCGAGAGGTCGTTGCCGTCCGGATCCACCGGCCATCTGTGCGAATCGCCTCCGTGCCCTATGTACGACTTCCCCGGAAAGAAGAACTGCGGATCTCCGCGCACGGAATACGCCGCATTCATCCACTGGTGGTACGGCGCCGAAAAGTTCGAGCCGTTGAACCACACCGTGCGGGTGACGAAGTGGTCGGTCTCCGGCGGAAGATTCACCTCAACCTGCCATGTGGTGCGGCAGATAAGCTCCGTGTCGGCGCAGAAGTAGCTTGCGCTTCCGTCAGGATTTGTGCGGCAGAAGTATGATACGGGCGTTGAGGTCGAGGGGGCGTGTCCGATGATGCCGAAGTTGAACTCGATGCCGCCGGAGCACCATGGGCCGCGTCTCGCTATGTTGCGGAACTTCACGGAATGGTTGAAGTATATGAACTCGTTTCCGGTGGCCTTGTCGACCGCACCCCATATCTTGCCGCCTATCTCAGGCAGTATCGTCACCTTTATCTTCTCGTTCTCCAGGATGACGGCCTTCCATCTTCTCATTGCGTTCGTGTCGCTCGTGCCGTCAAAGAAGAAGTACGGATAGTTGCTTTTCCCTGTCGCCGGCACAGGATCGGGATCCGAGAAAGGATATGTAGGCAGTTCTATGGTCGTCTCCGTGACCGATGCCGCCGCGCATAGCGTCCTGACGGCAAAGGCGGCAGAGGCAAGCGTCAGCGCTGTCTTCAGTTTCATGGCGTGGTTCCTTTGGCTTGAATTCATTTCTCGGTCGTTGCACCGAGGGCGGTGGACTGCGGGACGACCGTAGTCCTGTCGTAGCAGGCGAACGAGCCGTCCACAATGTCGCTGGATGGCCTACGGGTGAACAGGTTGACGACCGGGACGATCACAAGTCCGCCGAGCATCGCGATCGCGCCTGTGTTGATCGGAGACTTGAGAACCTGCGGCATGGCGTCGTTGCAGAACACGCACACAAGCGTGAACACCGGAGCCGCAATGAAGCACGTCCAGCAGGACGCCGCCGTCACGCGCTTCGAGTAGAGCGCATACAGGAACGGTGCGAGAAACGCACCGGCCATCGCACCCCACGACACGCCCATCATCTGCGCGATGAACGCTATCGGACTGCTGCTCTTGTACTGCACAAGGGCAAGGCCGCCGGAGATGGCGATGAAGACGACAACAAGCAGACGGATGCAGAGCACCTGTCCGGAGTCGCTCATCTTGCGCTTCTTGAGACCGTTGATGAAGTCCATGGTGAAGGTGGATGAGGATGTCATCACGAGCGAGGAGAGCGTACTCATCGATGCGGACAGAACCAGCACCACGACAAGCGCAAGGAGCAGCGGCGAAAGCCCTTCGAGCATCTTCGGGACAATTGCGTCGAATCCTCCCGCCGGCAGCCCGTTCGCGTTGACGTCAAGAACGTCGGAGAAGAGACGCCCGAATCCGCCAAGGAAATAGCATCCGCCGGCGACTACGAACGCAAAGAGCGTGGAGATGACCGTTCCCTTCTTTATAGCACCTTCGTTGGTGATGGCATAGAACTTCTGCACCATCTGCGGAAGCCCCCACGTGCCGAGCGACGTGAGCAGCACCACAAACAGGAGGTTGAGCGGCTCTGGACCAAGGAAGGACGTAAAGATTCCGGGCGTCGCTTCGCCGCCGGGGACGATGGCCGGGCCGGGAACGCGGGCCAAACCGTCGAGCGAGGCGAGAAGCCCGCCCTTCGTCTCAAGCGTAGCCCATATGACCGCAGATATGCCCACGAGCATCACTATCCCCTGTATGAAATCGTTGATGGCCGTCGCCATGTATCCGCCGGCTATCACGTATATCGCGGTAAGCACGGACATCAGGACGATGCACCACGCATAGTCTATCGAGAACGCCATGCCGAACAGGCGAGACAGGCCGTTGTACAGCGACGCTGTGTACGGAATCAGAAAGATGAATATGATCGTCGCGGCGGCAATCTTCAGCGCGGGGCTGCCGAACCTCTTTTCAAAGAAGTCCGGCATCGTCGCGGAATCGAGGTGCTGCGTCATGATGCGGGTGCGGCGCCCAAGCACGGCCCAGGCGAGAAGCGAACCTATCAGCGCATTCCCGATGCCGGCCCATGTCGCGGATATGCCGTATCGCCATCCGAACTGGCCGGCATATCCTACGAACACAACAGCCGAGAAGTACGAAGTGCCGTACGCAAACGCTGTGAGCCACGGCCCGACAGTGCGGCCTCCAAGCACAAACCCTGAAACGTTCTTCGCCCGTTTCCGGCAGGCGAACCCGATGGCAAGCATTGTCGCAAAATACAATACGAGAAGTACGGTTTTGATCATGGTCTCACTTCAATCTGTGCTATGTCGGCCAACCGATTGGCGCTTAATCAACGCATTTCAAGACAGGGAATCTTGTCCATGTCACCATAGTCAAGGTTCTCCCCGGCCATTCCCCAGATGAACATGTAGTTTGACGTTCCGGCGGCGGAGTGGACGCTCCACTCCGGATTGGCGATCGCCTGCTCGTTGTGGAGCCACACGATGCGCTGCTCCTGCGGCTTGCCGATCTGGTGGCATATCGCCTGCCCCTTGGGGACGTTGAAATAGAAGTAGACCTCCATGCGGCGGTTGTGCGTATGCTGCGGCATTGTGTTCCACACGCTTCCGGGCTTGAGTTCCGTAAGACCCATCTGCAGCTGGTTGCATCCGCCGCCGGCCTTCTTCCGGAGGACAGGCGCGACGATGAGCTGGTTGATCACCCGGTCGTTCGACTCCTCAAGGCTGCCGGCCTTGATGTAGTTGCCGATCGTATAGCCCGGCTTCGTGCAGTTCTGGTCGGACGTTATGCGTTGAGTCACGAACTCCTTGTATGCAGGAGCGGAGTTGATGTAGAACTTCGCCGGATGGTCTGCGTCAAGCGACTTGAACTTTACGTCCTTCTTTCCGCATCCGACGTAAAGCGCCTCCTTGAACTCAAGGGCGTACTCCTCGCCGTCAACGGTGACAACGCCGGCTCCGCCGACGTTGATTACTCCAAGCTCGCGCCTGTCAAGGAAATGCGCGGCCTTAAGCTCCGGAAAAGGCTCAAGCGAAAGCTCGGACTTCACAGGCATCGCGCCGCCGTAAACCATCCTGTCGTACATCGTATACGTGACGCGGATTTCGTCGGGAACCATAACCTTCTCCATCGCGAAGCGGTCGCGGATCGTCTCGGTGTCGTACGTCTTGAAGTCGTCGGGATGGCAGGCCACCTGCACTGAATACTTCGTTTCTGCGGCACCGACGCACATGGCGGCGGCGGAGATGATCGCTGCTATGCTGTATTTCATTGTTTTATCCCTCTCTTATCGGCTAAGTTTGAACACCCAGGCAAGTTCGCACGGCATATCCGCCGGCGAGACGGACGAAGCGTCGATCACAACGGAGTTTCCATCGGCCTTGAATCCGATTGCGACCTGAGAGCCGAGAAGCGACACGCCCTTGACCGCGCCCACGCCGGAAAGATTGAGTTCGCCTTTCGGCCACTTGAAGCAGATCGCGTAGAGGCTGCTGCCCTTGCGCGTGTAGTAGACCTTGCCGTCCTTCGCGCCTGGGTCGTTCACGCCGCCACCCTGGGTTGCGTATATCGCCTCGCCGTTAACCTCAAGCCAGCGTCCCATGGCGAGAAGACGATCCTGCATTATGGCGGGGATTCGGCCGTCTGCCGTCGGCCCGATGTTGAGAAGCAGGTTGCCGCCGCGTGACACGCAGGATGCAAGCGTCTCGATGCAGCGCTCCCGCGTCATGTACTCGTCAGGCGTCTCGAAGCGGTTGTAGCCGAAGGAGTTTCCGATGCCGCGGCACTCCTCCCACGGATGCGTATCGCTCACGCCGTCGTTGTTGAAGCCCTCAAGCAGATACTCAGTCGTGTAGTGTCCGCCGTGGCGTCCACGGCTGTCGTTGCCCCAGCGGTCGTTCACGACCACCGTGTCCTTGACCTTCGATTCGTTGAAGAGCCAGGCGAGGTACTTTTCGGAGCAGTGCCGGCTTGATGGGAAATCCCATTCGCCGTCGGGCCAGATGATGTCCGCCTCATATTTGTCGGCGAGTTCCTTGAGCTGAGGCAGGTTCATGCGCTCGTTCCATTCCTCGATGGAGAGCGCGGTCTTGTCCTTCACGTGGCGTGCGCTCGGATAGTACGGGTTTGCATATTCGAGCAGCGAGTAGTAGAAGCCGCGCTTCAGCCCCGCCTCGCGCATGGCGTCGCAGAACTCGCGGGCGATGTCCCGTCCGGAGCCAAGCATCACGGAGTTGTAGTACGGCGTCTCCGGACTTGGCCAGAGCGCATAGCCGTCGTGGTGCTTAGACGTAAGCACCACGTACCTCGCGCCGGCCCTCTTGAAGAGGTCGGCCCATTTCTTCGCGTCGAAGTTCTCCGCCTTGAATTCGGCGGCGAAATTGCCGTACGGCGCATTGCCGTACATCTTTTCGTGGTGTTCGACGAACTTCTTGTTCTTGCCGATAAGTTTGCCGTGATACCATTCCGCATAGAGATCGGAGTTGAACTTCCTGCCGTCGGGCGTCGGCGCATATGCGGGTACGGCGTAAGGCCCCCAGTGGATGAAGATGCCGAACTTCGCATCCGTCCACCACTGCGGCACCGGACGCTTGTCCAGCGATTCCCATTTAGCCTCATAGTCTCCCATCGCCAGCGAAGATGCCGCCACGGCGGCAAATGCAATTAACGCTTTCTTCATCTCACTTGTCTCCTTGTTGTCACAATCTACCGTGACATATCCGTCACGTTTACGGTTGCCTTCTGATCCTCACGAAATTCACGGCGACCATCGCCACTGCCAGCGCACCGGCGGCAATTGCGCCGACAGTCTTTAGCGAGACCGTGAGATGATACAGAATCCAGCACCAGAATGCGGAAGCGAAATCTAGGGCGGCGACGCCGTCCATCCCCTGCGGAACGCTGTATGCGGAATCGTTCACCGCCACGACGGCCTTCGTGAACGCCGGTGTCAGGTTCGTTATGAAATACAGCCCGGCAACAAGCGCGACAAGACCGACGACAAACGTCTTCGGCACGTTGCCCTTCGTGATCGGAAGTACGCACGGAAACAGGTAGAACATTCCAGCGAGCGACGCAAGCGGCAGGAACCTGTTGCCGGGAAGGAACGCCGCCAGCACAAGTATGACAGGTATGAGCAGGATTGAGACGACCAGCGTGGTGGGATGCCCTATCACCACCGCCGGCGACATTCCGATGGAAAGTCCCTTCAACCCGGAGAACCGACGCTCCACAAACGAGCGTGTCGCCTCCTGAATCGGCTTCAGTCCCTCTATGAAAAGCGACGTGATGCGGGGAATCAGCTCCATGACGGCGCCGAGCGTGACACCAAGAGCGAGTATCTTCGGAATGCGATCCACCACGGCCTTCCATGTCGGGCAGGCAAGTGCGCCGATGGCGCATCCGATTACGACACCAAGGAAGAGCGGATCGCCGAAGAGGCCGAACTTCCGCTTCATGCCTTCGGCATCTATGTCGAGGCGGTCAAAGCCGGGAATCCTGTCGAGCAGCCAGCCGATGCCGACAGCGAACGGCGTGAAGCTCTGGCAGAAAGGCTGCGGAATGGAAATGCCGTCCATGTCCTTGTAGTATCCCTGAAATCCCCTGGCGGTGAAATCCGCCATGCAGAGCGTGATGACATACAGCACAACCGCCGCGTAGAACGCCCAGGCGAGCGAACCCGTGGCGTAGAACACAATGCCGCCGAGAAACGCGAAGTGCCAGTAGTTCCAAAGGTCGATGTTCACCGTGCGCGTCGTCCCTGTGACGAGCATCAGCACATTGACGCATAGACAGACGGGGATGATGAATGCGCCGACCGCCGTCGAATATGCGACGGCCGCCGCCGCCGGCCAACCGAGATCGAAGAACGACAGGTTCAGATGGTATATCTCCGTCATCTGGCCGAGCGCAGCGCCAAGGTTGTTCGCGCCGTTCGTCAGAAGTCCGGTGACGACGCCAAGCCCGACGAAGCCGACACCCACAAGCAGACCTGATTTCAGCGCCTTGGAGAACTTTACGCCGATGCACACCCCAAGGACGGTGAATATCACGGGCATCATCACAGATGCCCCAAGACCGATCACGTAGGCAAATACGTCCTTCATGGCAAATCACGCCCGTTGCGGTCAGAGTTCAACCGGCCTGTATTTCGGAACAAGCACCTTCATGCAGGTCCAGCCGATCAGGTACGCGAACGCACAGTAGCAGAACATCACCATGTAGCCGGCGGGCTTGCCGGTATAGCCGAGAAACGCGAATGCGTCGCCCTGCGCCGCCGACCACGTAAAGAGCTTGCCGGCTCCGATGTTGACGAGGAAGCTGCCGCATCCGGACGCAAGGCCGGCAATGCCGGTGAGTGTGCCTATCGTGGACTTGGGGAACATGTCGCCGACAACGGAGTACACGTTTGCGCTCCAGGCCTGATGTCCGGCGCAGGCTATGCCGATCAGGATGGCGGGCCACCATGCGCTCATCGAGCCGAGCGGCTGGGCGCCGAGCGCAAGGAGCGGAAGACACGCGAAGATGAACATCGCGACCATGCGCCCTTCGTACGGGTTCATGCCCTTCCTGTCGACGAACCACGTCGGAATCTTGCAGAGGTAGATTGAGAGGAACGTCACGATTGCGTAGAGTACGATGATGAGCGTCATGCCCATGCCAGACGAACTGGTGTAGCCAAACTGGTCTGAAAGGTAGCTTGGCGTCCAGAACAGGAAGAACCACCAAACGCCGTCTGTCGTGAAGCGTCCGAGCAGAAGCGCCCACGTGTGCTTGAGCGTGAAGCATTTCCATATGGATACGCCCTTCCCGTCATCCTTCGCAACGGCGTCCGCACCTGCCGCATCGTCGGAATTGATGTAGGCAAGCTCCGCAGCGTTGACGTGCAGGCTGACCTCCGGCTTGCGGTAGAACAGCATCCAAAAGCCCATCCAGATGAAACCGAGCGCACCGATCACCACAAACGCGGATTCCCAGCCCCAGCATTTCGCCATCGGCGGGATGAGCGCGGGGGCGGCCAAGGCGCCGACCGACGAGCCTGAATTGAAGATTGACGTCGCGAACGCACGATCCTTCTTCGGGAAGTACTCAGAGGTTACGCGGATTGCGGCCGGGAAGTTTCCGGCCTCACCCAGACCGAGAAAGCAACGACAGGCGAGGAACAGCCACATCGACGTGGAGCCGACGGCAACCGCGAGGGTCGAGCCGGACTCTATTGCCTTCATCGCAGCGATGGATTCCACGCCTTCGATGTGCATCGTCGCCCAACCGCAGGCCGCGTGGGCGCAGGCGGCGGCCGACCATATGAAGATGGCCCACAGATAGCCCTTCATCGTGCCGAGCCAGTCGACTATGCGCCCGGCGAAAAGCATGCACACGGCGTATATGAGGGAGAAATAGCCGGTGATTACGCCGTAGTGCGAATCGTTCCAGTGGAACTCCGGTGCAATGAAATCCTTCCACGTAAGGGAAAGAACCTGACGATCCAGGTAATTGACGGTTGTGGCGGCAAAGAGCATCGCGCAGATGATCCACCGAAACGACGTAGCCTTGTTGTTGTTCATGTGCGCTATTTTAGCATAATATCGTCCGACAATCCAACACCACCCATGACCACCCTTATCCCGGAAAATCCGGAATAAGGGTGGAGGAGAGGACGGGGTTGCCGCCGCCGGGATGCGGCTCGTTGACGAACTGCTCGTCGCCGCGCCTGACCAAGGCGAGACCGTCCCACGCGAAGTCCTCAGACCGCCCGTCGCCGTAGTCCGCCCGCGCGAGCGCCGCCGCACGATTCGGGTTGTGGAAGGCGAAGGCAATACGGGCGTTCATGTCATCTCCTCTCGCAAGGTTCGACGAAAACGACCTTGAAAGACGGGTGCATCTTTTTTCAGATCGGCGGCCTGTGGCGGCGCATTCGACACGATGCGCCTCAAGTCATCCAGCTCCCGCCTGTCCAGTTGGACGACACCATCCGCCGAGACGACAATGCACGCCACCTCTGATCGTTGCCTCCGCACGGTCATGCAATTCAAGTCACGAAGATCGACTGATGAATGCATTGTCGTTTATCGCCCCTTCCATTGCGCTACACGCTTTTGCAATGCCGCCATTTCATCCAAAAACAGTCGGTGAGACTCCTTGGCGAATATTCCCATCGCAGACGAAGCGTCCATTGGGCCAAAAGGCCTTCCACTTCCCAATGTCTCTGAATCAGAAACGGGCAAATTCGTTCGCAAGTCAACATGCAGCATCTGAGAATCGCCGACAATGGAGAACCCATACTGTCGAAAGTCAATGAACAGATTTCCCTCCATGCACACTCCCTGTTCGTGCCACACAAGCCTTGAATGACGGATGGTTTTGTACTTCCAAGTCATTCCGGGAATGACCTCCATGTGGTTGCCAACCCCAATTAAGTCACATCCTGCAAGGAACACGAAAAGGAAACCCAGAACGGAAATTAATTCATGTCTCATACCTGCCACCTTCATTCTATCTGCTTCGTGATTACACCATTCCCGCCCAAGTAGACACCGCCGAAACGCTGCCATTGTACCACAGGCGCAGGACGCGGGTCAACCACCGCCGCACGTCACAAAACAAATCGATAAATGAAGGGGGATGCGCCGAAGCGCATCCCCCTTCACATCTGCTGCGCATCATCATGCGCAGCGCTCGCACAGAGACCTATCAGAGCTTGTCGTTCGAGCCAAGCACGTTGACGATCTTGTGGATGTACATCTTCTTCATGTTCTCACGCGCCGGGGTGAGGTACTGGCGCGGATCGAAGTGATCCGGATGTTCCGCGAAGTGCTGGCGGATGGCCGCCGTCATCGCGAGACGAGAGTCGGAATCGATGTTGATCTTGCACACGGCGCTCTTCGCGGCCTGGCGGAGCTGCTCTTCCGGAATGCCGACCGCGTCCGGCAGCTTGCCGCCGAACTTGTTGATCGTGTCGACCTCTTCCTGCGGGACGGAGGAAGAACCATGGAGGACGATCGGGAAGCCGGGGAGCTTCTTCTCGATTTCGGCGAGAACGTCGAACGCGAGCGGCGGCGGGACGAGCTTGCCCGTCTTGGGGTCGCGCGTGCACTGTTCCGGCTTGAACTTGTAGGCGCCGTGGGACGTGCCGATCGAAATGGCGAGCGAATCGCAGCCCGTCTTCGTGGCGAACTCGATCACTTCTTCGGGCTTCGTGTAGTGGCTCTCCTCGGCGGCGACTTCATCCTCGACGCCGGCGAGCACGCCAAGCTCGGCCTCGACCGTGACGTCATGCGCGTGCGCGTAATCGACGACCTGCTTCGTGACTTCGATGTTCTTCTCGAACGGCAGAGAGGAGCCGTCGATCATGACGCTCGAAAAGCCCGAATCGATGCAGCTCTTGCACGTCTCGAAGCTGTCGCCATGGTCGAGGTGGAGAACGATCTGCGGATTCGCGCAGCCCAGTTCCTTCGCGTATTCGACCGCGCCCTGCGCCATGTAGCGGAGGATCGTGGGGTTGGCGTACTTGCGCGCACCCTTGGACACCTGCATGATGACGGGCGACTTGGTTTCAACGGCGGCCTGGACGATCGCCTGCATCTGCTCCATCGTGTTGAAGTTGAAGGCCGGAATCGCATATCCGCCCTTGACAGCCTTCGCAAACATCTCTTTCGTGTTGACGAGGCCAAGTTCCTTGTAGCTGACCATCTTGATTTCCTTTTCCCTGTTGGGTTCAAAACAAACGGTGTCGTATTATACAGTTTCGCTCCGCCCTTTTCAAGCATGGCGGCATATTTGCATCTTTACCACCGTAAGCGGAACGGCATTTCATTCACAGCCCGCCATCCGTCAGCTGCCGGTAGCATTCATATGCGGCGATTGACACGGCGTTGGCCAGGTTGATGCTCCGTGCGTGTTCGCCGGGCATGGGGATTTTGAAAAGCGATTCGCTGTAGCGATCGTAGAATCCGCCGGGGAGTCCGGACGATTCGTTTCCGAACACAAGCGCGTCTCCCTGCTCGAAACGGCATTCGTAAAGAGACCGTCTGCCATGCGTAGAGAGAAAATGCAGACGACGAGGCGAGACGGCGGCAAGGTAATCGTCCCAGGTGTCGTGAAGCTCTACATCAAGATGCGGCCAGTAGTCAAGCCCCGCACGGGCGATTGATCGATCGTCAAGCGCGAATCCAAGCGGCTTGACGAGATGGAGAGGCACACCCAGCCCGACGCAGAGCCGGCCGATCGCACCGGTGTTGTGCGGTATCTCCGGTCGGAGAAGGACAATTGAAAAACGTGAATTCTTCACGCCCTGAGACCCGCTTCGTACGCCTCTTTCATCACTGGCAATGAACGGACTTCACCCTTTTCGTATGCACCGGTACCGTAGATGACGCCGCGCTCGACAGAGCCTTCCATGCAGTCCCGCGTGAAGCCGCGCAACCCCTCCAATGTGGCGTTCATCATGTCGCGGCTTGTGTCTGCCGCCGTCACAATGAACCAGAACTCGGTTCCCTTGAACGATTCAAAATCGCCCCAACGCGAGACGGAACGGTCGATGAGCGCCTTGAGCTGCGCGTCCATCGAATAGAAATAGACGGGCGTGGCAAGGACGATTGCGTCAGCAGCCAGCATCTTGGCGACGAGTTCGTTCGCATCGTCATTCTGCACACACTTGTGGAGCTTCCTGCAGGCATAGCAACCCATGCAGTATGCGACCTTCCTCTCCGCAAGACGAACCTTCTCCACTTCGTGCCCAGCATCCTTCGCTCCACGGGCAAACTCGTCACAGAGAATGTCGCTGTTCCCGCATTTTCTCGGCGACGCCGAGATTATCAGTATCTTTTTCATAGTGCTTCCTTCAACAAGATTTCAAGACGTTTTCCGGCATAGGCGGCCAGATTCCCGCTTTGCCTCTTGCCGCCTATTGTAGCAAATCATCCCACGCCGGTGAACCGCCCAAGCAATCTTCCGAAACTCAAGCGGAGGAAATGCGCAGAAGCAAGAGCCGCCAACGGCGGAAGTCATCACTCTTTCCTGACGACGATTGTGCGGGCAAGCCGGGAATCCGTGCGTCTGTTCCAGTCACGGAAGAATCCAAACCACTCCGATCCGAACATTCTTGCATTGACCGGCAGCAGCTCCTCGCGTACAAGCACACGCAGACGGCCATCAGCCACACTGCACGACACTTCGCTCCGGCAACGTGCGCCATCATCCCCCGGCAGCGTAATCTCCCATGCCTCCGGCAGATGCTCTACCGCCGTATACCCTTCCGGCAGAACGATTTCACGCACCGTCACCATCGGCTGAAGCCGTCCGCCGACGCCAAACGGACTTTTCCTTCCGCCCTCGGAGCTTGGCAGAAACGCGCCGCCAAGCCCCGGCACCTCAAGCGTGAGCGTGTCACCGTTCTTCGCGGCATAGTTCGGCGCATATACGGAATACCGGATGATGAACGGATATCCGTCAACATCCGTATGAAGCCCCGATATCGCCTCGGCAGACTCAGCGATTGCGCCGACAAGCTCGGCGTGATGTCGAGACCTCTTCTCCGGAAGCATCTCTGAATACAGTTTGCGCAAGGCGGCGACGGAAACGCCCCATGTTGAGTTCGACACCGTGATGCGGGCAGCGCCGGTATCGTTCACGTCAAACGACATATAATTCTCAGTCTTGCCGCTGCGGCCGTCAATGTCCCTCACTCCGAGCGGTGTGCAGTCGTTCTCATAGGCGAGGATGAACGTCCTTTCCTCACCGCCGAACAATCCAAGAAATGCGTTCTCTCGCACTGTCGCACGTATGAACAGTCCACTGAAGTCGTCCGGCTGAGGCACGGCGCGTCGTATGCGCGACAACTCCGGATACCCTGCCGCATCCCCATCCGACAACACAAACTCCACATCGCATCCTATCGCCTCCAGCATCGCGAAGTATACGTTCATCCAATCTGCCTCCGACGCATATCCGTCGGCAATCGAACGATCCGGCGGGAAGAACGCCGTCTCGAACGGCAACTCAAGCATATCCGGTCCGGCAAGCCGCACATTCCTCCACAGCCAGTCCCTAACAGCCCTTATCCGCCCTTCCGGCGAATCGTGTCCGGCGGCAAGCTCCGCTGCCTTTGCCCTTGCGACATCCGAACCCCGGCAACGCGCCGCCGCAAGTTCGGCGCACAGCGCCTCCCGATGCCGTTCAAGATCGGCAAGAGACAGCAATACGCAATCCCTCCACAGCATGGCTGGCGGCTGTGCGCTCTCACGCGGAAGAGCCGCCGGATTCGTGACGGCAAACGATATGCAATTCGTCGTGACCACGCGCCCCAATTCCCTACCCCACGCGACCTTCATGGATGAATCGCCACATTCAGAACTGTCCACCCTCAGTTCCTTGACCGTTATGGGATCAACGGAGTCAAACGCATACAGATTGCAGAAGGCGATCGGAGAATTTGTAACCGTGGAGACCGTCTTGACACGTATCACGCTGCCGATTTCGACTGCGGGAAGATTCACCACAAGCCTTTTGCCCGCCGGATAGCGCGGAGCGCCTGCCACCCATCCGGCATCCAGCCTGTTCATCTCCTGCGGCATGACGGAATGCACACGGCCATCGCGGTTCGACACAGTCGCCGACACGATCTCGACCGTCCCGACGAAAGGATTGTAGCCGTAGCTCAATTCGGCGCAGTTCTTCTTCCCTGCGTACGTAAGAACCTCGCGCTCCCACTCATTCGTCACCGTCCAGCTGTTCGGCGACAATATGTGAACGTCCCGTCTGTCGCATACGATGCGGACGTTCGCCTCCGCTCCGCCGTCGCGGGCGGCAAACTGCGGTTCACGCCTGATTCCCAGCTCTATTGTCTCAAGGTCTTCCTTGAGCTTCAGGTACTCCTCCGGCGAAAGTTCCGTTGCGTCCACTGCGCGAAGCCGCGTTGCCGTAAGTATGCCGTCCGACACTGCAATGCGCCGTTCATACCGGCAACCGTTCTCGCCAGCGATGACATCAGGCGGCACGCTCACCGGAATGCCGACGGCATCGCCGAGCTTGAGCGAAAGGCGTTCCTCCGCAAGTGCAGTCGAATAGAACTTCAGCGGATATCGGCGGCTCTCCAGTTCCGTTCCGCTCGACAGAAGTCGGTCAGCCACGGAAAAACCGGAAAACAAAAACGGTGGCGTCAACTCGTCCCGTGTCGCACCCCGCACCACAAGATCGGGAAGCCGCGCCGTCATCGAAACGCGAAGAGCGCTGTCCGTGTCGCGCAGATCCGTCGGCGTCAGCTCAAACGAAAGCAGTTCCGCGCCGGGGTACGACGAGCGCACAATGCCCTCAAAGAACCGGCGGCGCTCCTTCTGCGTCCTTTTGAGAAGAGCACCGCGAAACAGGTCGTTGACGCCCCCGAAAGTTGCGCTCGTCTCGACAATTGCCGAGCCGTCATGAGCCAGCGTTCCTTTGGTCTCGGCGCGAAATGCGTTCTCCGAAGCCGGCTTGACCGGCGTGACGGCGAGTGGCAGCCCTTTGGGATGCGCCACGAGATACGAACAGTCCATGAGGTACGCCGGCAGCAGATCCCTGGTGCTCTCGTTTGTCGGATCCATCAGAATGAAGTCTGAGGGTGTGGT
>CAZMNN010000036.1:0-25491 GCA_964567665.1 uncultured Lentisphaeraceae bacterium | reverse complement strand
TGCCGAGGCACGTCGAATGGACGTTGATGGCGTCATCCATCATCGTCTCGAACAGGCAGTTTTCGACCACGACGGCACCCTTGACGTTCGAGAAGTGTGAAGCATCCGCGTGCAGCGTCGTCACACGACCCGATTCCGGCGGCGGAAACACGCCCGACGTGCGGTCGTGTGCCAGCCCCGTGCCGCGCCACGTGAAATTCTCGCTCATCTGAACAATCACGCCCATTCCCCACGCCGTGTGGAACGCGACATCCTCGAACACGGTGTCGGTCGCACGGTAGACAACACACGCAGGATACGGACGTCGAGCCGGCCGGATTGCCACGATGTCCCCAACGCGAGCGCCCACACCACGTTTCGAGAAATCATAGCCGCATACAATCTGCCCATCCGCCGTCTCATCCCACGCGCCGTTATACCAGATATCCTCCGTTCTTTCGACAATCTCGTGCGTGTCACCACGAAAGACCATGCAGGAACCGATGCCCGACTTCCAGCCCTCGCCCCAAACGACGATCCGCCCGTTTTCAACCGCGCAGGGGAAGACGGATCGGTCAACCGTCCCCAGCGTCTTGCCGTCCTTGAAACCGGTGATTTTCATTTCCGTGATGAACGGCCGCGACCAGTCGAAACGCACATTCTCAAATCGCACGTTCTTGGAATCGATGAGCGCCGCGCCAATCGTCGCACCGTGAAACATCAGCGTCGCGCCATGGCCCTTCACGACGAGATTCGTCACGCCCACGACCGGCACGTTCACGGCATGGGACGGCGACTGGTCGTGGTTCGAGATGTAAAAGGACATCTGCCGCGCCGTGCCGACCGGGAAATGGTAGACGCCTTTTTCAAGGACAATCGTACCACCCCCGGCGTTCTTGACTTGCGTCAACGCCGCGTCGAACGCACGGGACACGTCCGCCCCCGGTGCAATTGAAACCGTGCAGTCCGATGCCGCACAAACGCCACCGACGCCAACGGCAATCAGGCAGCCCACAAAAAGTTTTCGAATGTTCATGTTCTTATTCTATCAAATATAAGCCCCACCCGAATCAAGGCGCACGGCGGATGAAATACATACACTTGACTACCTAACTGTTTACGACCTTCGATCGCCAGCTGGCGACGGCAACCTCGAAAAACGCCCCTCGCGAAAATCAGAACGTCTGCACGAGATAGCCGTACGGCCCCAACTGGACGGCGCCAGAGACGACTCGTGCGTTTTCGGACATCATCGTCTTCTGTCCGTCGGCGAGCGCGACATTCTCCGGCGTAAACGCGACATCCCCATTCGTCAGGTTCGCCGTCACGAATACGCGCCGGTCGCCCAGACGGCGCACGAACGCGATTGCGCCCTTCGCCTCGCCGGCCGTCACCCAGTCCATGTCGCCATCGTAGAAGACGGGGTCGTCGTGACGGAGTTTCGCCAACGCACGGATGAGCGCAAGTCGCTTCTGCCCGGCCGGCTGCACGGTGCGCGCCCAGTCGATCGTCTTGTAGGCGCGGGCGGGATGTTCGACGGGCGCAAAGAACGAGTTGCGCGCGTTGTCCGCGACTTCGTTTCCGTTGAAGACGAGCGGCAGACCGCGCCGCAGGAACGTGAGGACGAACGCCGCGTTGCCGGCCTCGACGGGATGGACGCGGTCGAAACGGTTGTCCCAGTCGTCGTTCGCCGTGTCGTGGTTGTCCATAAAGCAGAACATGAGCGAGTCCTTCGGAATCTTCGCCTCGTAGGTGCGGACGTCCACCATCTTCTTGTCGAGAGTCTTGTGCGTCGCGCTCTTCTGTTCGGGTAGGCTCGGCGTGAGAAAGTTGCGAATAGAGAAACTCCACGGCCAGGCATAGCAGGCGTCGAACGCCTTTTTCAGGTATTCGGGATTCTGCCCCTCGTTGATCATCACGAGTTCGGGGTTGACCTTCTGGCACGCCGTCACGGCCTCCACCCAGAAGTCGAGCGGCACGCCGTCGCCAACGTCGCAGCGGAAGCCGTCGCAGCCAAGGCTCATCCAGTGGAGCATCGAATCGATCAGGTACTTGCGTACGCCCTTCGACTGGAAGTTCACGAACGGGAAGTGCCATACGGTCGTGCGCACCGTGCCGTCCGCGTTCTTCTGGAAAGCGTCGTGGAACATGTCCTTCATCACATTGTTCGGCCCGCAGTGCAGATAGACGAGATCCATGTAGACCTTCATGCCCAACGCATGGGCCTTGTCGTTGAAGGCCTTGAAATCGGCGTCCTTGCCGTATTCAGGGTCGATCTTGTCGTAGTTCGAGATGCGGTAGGCGTTCTTGGGCGAACCGAACCCGCTCAGTTTCTGCCGGGCGGACCAGCCGGATTCGTCCATATCGCAGTCCATCTCCACGAACGGCGTAAGGTAGACGATGTCGACGCCCACACTTCGCACGTGGTCGAGCATTTCCGTCGCGGCCTTGAAGTTGCCGTCGCGGGTGAAGTTGCGCAGCACGATCTGGTAGACCGTGGCCTTTTTCAGGTAGTCCGGTGTCGGACGCATCGCGCCCCATCCCGTAAATGCGCCCATCAGCGCACCGAGTAGAATCATTTTCTTCATGTTGAATACCTCTTCCTTTTTTCTTAAGTCAAAGCGGTTCGATGGCGGAGGAGACTATCGTATGGCGCTTTTTCGAGAACGCAAAACCGATCAGCGTGACGCGCTTGCCGGACGTGGCGCACTTCGCCGCCGGGAACTCAACGACCTGTCCGTCCGCCAGAAGACGTGCGCGCAACGGCGGATAGGGCAGTTCTTGGACGGCACACGCGGCGTCGATCGCCTGTGCGGCCGCAGTGCCCACGACCTGTCCGAGCGCGAAGAACACCGGCTCCATGCGAATCGACCCGAACGCCATGTGGGACGCCGACAGGCAGACGGGCACGAACAGGTTGCCGCATTCCCCCCGCTTCGGCACGACCGCGCCGTAGTCGATGCCGAACGGACGGAAACGCCGGCCGTCCTGCCCCTTGAAATCCTCGATGTTCCCCTCGTTGTGGACGAAGCCGTCCGCGCCGACGCGACGGCGGACGTTGTGCGAATCCATCGTGTACGCGGCCAGGGCGACGGGACGCGCCGCCTTGTCGCGTCCGCGACAGTGGTGTTCCGTCATCACCACGTCTCCGACGAGCCGCCGCGCCTCGCGCACGTAGAGCTGGCTCTGCCAGCCGTCGCCGGGGCCGTCCGTGAACTCGTCGCGGCACGTTCCCCACCGCGCGACTTCCGCGCGGGTCGCCGCCGGCACGCGCGGATTGTTCGCAAGCGTCCAGAGAAGGCCGCGCTGGTAGTCGAGGTGCGCCTTGAAAATCCGCGCCCGTTCCTCGTACGACGCCTCCGGCCAGTCCCAGTTCTGTCCGATGAAGTCCGTCGAGAATCCACGCCCGTTGTTCGTGTCCGTCTTCCGGTTGGGCATCCGCGAGTTGATCCATGGGATCACATAGCGTCCGGGGCGCAGATTCGCGGCGGTCGCCTCCAGGTCGCGCAGGAGAAGTTCGTAGTTCTGCGGATTGTACCCGGCCGGACGCGCGAAGGGGATCCGGTTCGCCGGGTCGTCCGTCAGGCACATGCGGAAGCAGTACGCCTGGACGCGGCGGTCGCCGTCGCCGTCCCGCTCGTCCGGGTTGTACGGCTCGACGTACGGCAGCAGGCCCGACGACGGATCGCCCTTCACGACATACGGGTCGACGCCCTTCGCAAACTGGTGGTTGACCGACCGCCGGACCTGGATGCCGCTGATCGTCTCGCCATAGACCGAGTTGGCCTCGCGTCCGACGACGTAGGAGACGCCGGCCGCCGCCATCAAGTCGCCCTCGTACGTCGCGTCGACGAACATCCGCCCTTTGAACGTCCTGCCGGACAACATGCGGATGGACGCGATTCGCCCGTCAACCTTCTCCACGCCCTGCGCGCGGTCGAGCCATTCGTCGCGGACGATCGTCAGCCTGTGGCGGCGCTCCCACGACTCAAGGATCTTGAGCGCGGCCGACGGCTCGAACGTCCACATCGAATCGCCGCCGGCCGTTCCCGCACACTGCCCGTCCGGCAGATAGTCCGTACGCTTCTCCCGCGTCCAGTTCGCCGGATCGCGGTAGTGGGTCGCGACGTCGCGGTAGAACTGCAGCGCCAGGCCGCCGAACGCCGACTTGTTGCCGATGTCCGTCTGCCCAAGCCCGCCCGTCGTCAAACCGCCGATGCGCGTTTCGGGACAGACGATAACGGCGCTCTTGCCGAGGTTCTGCGCCGCAATGGCGGCGGTCAGCGCCGCCGGCGACGACCCGTAGATTACGACGTCGCGCTCCACCGTAGCAGCCCCGTGCAACATGCCCGCGCCAAACACCACCGCACACAACACGCTCCGTACAGCTCGACAACAACCGAACCGGCGCGGCCGTGCGAGAAAGAACTGCTTTCCGCACGACTTGTCGACAAGCGGCGGAATGCGATCCGCCTTGTCAACGTATATGCAACCGTCCTTCCGCAGTTCCTCGAACGAGTAGATGTCTGTCGCAATCTTTTCCATGTTCGCCATTATAGCACAAAAAAGACCGCAATAATGCCAACTGATGACGGTCGGCGAGCCATCTGCCATTTAAGCAATGTGCCGCAATCTGCGACAAGGGGAGAGGGAATGGATAGGTTGAAGCCGCACCACTCCAACCGAAAGACAAATGTGCAAAAAGTTAGGGGGGGGGGTAATTTATGGCAGATATATTAAATTTAGCCGTTGACCGCAAATCGGCTTTATGATACCTTACCGAGCAGTTGTGCGAAAGGCGCACGTTGTCGCAACTGCGGCGATGAACGGCAACTTCCATAAATTAAACTCAAACCAGAATCAATTCGTGTGAGGAGAACGCAATGACAACTGAAATGCAATATGCGGAAAGTCCGTCATCAAGAACTGCATATCGATGCGCACTGAAAAGAATTGCAGTTGCTGCGGCATCTCTTGCCGCACTGCTCGCTGCGGACGCGAAAACCTGCGTCTGGACAGGTGCGGAAGCCATCGACGGCTTTCTCTACACGAACAACTCCGCAAATTGGCAGGACGGGCAAGTCCCGGTCGAGGGCGACACGGTCGTCATCTCGCCGACGAGTTCCAATGTAATCATTTGGACATTCAGTTTCTCCATGGAGAACTTCTACTACACCAATACGTGTGGCGGCGTAATCACGGCCAACAGCGGCTGCAAGATCTCCGTGACGGGAACGGAGTCGCAGATCGTCAACGTGCAGTCCGGCCAGCTCTATCTCTATACGCCGCACGAGGTGGCGGCGGGTGCTCGCCTGACGATTCGACCGGCGAACGGCGCCGTCACGTCCGACAAAAACGACATCTTCCGCGGTTCGGGTGAAATCCTCGTCATGAGCGAAAACGGCAAGGAGATGATCTTTCGGTCGCATCCGAACTTTCACGGCACGTGGACGTTCCGTTCGCCCGTCCAGGTCGTCGGAACGACGGGTGGCGTGACGCAATTCCCGTTTGGCGCGGACGACTGCACGGTCAACGTCCATGGCAAGGCATCGACCAACTCCACCGACTGCGGCAAGCTGACCTTCTACGGAGCGGCGGAGGTCGCCGGCACCGTCAACCTCTTCGGCAACACCGAAATCGGGGCGAACCCCGTTTCCTCTGATGAAGACGGTCTCGTCACATTCCTGGACGACGTCTCCTACACCGCAAGTGCAGGGTTCAACACTCTGGCGCTTACGTGCGGCAACATCGGCACGAACCGCCGTTCGGGATATGTGTTCCTTGGCGACTGCGTCTGCATCGATGGAAACGGTGCACACATGAGCATCTACACATATTCGCCGGTCGGCACGTTCCACTTCGAGGTTCGCGGACGATTCTGCCCGTCAACGGCTTGGAACGCACCGCCGGCCATCAGTCTGCTCCCTGCAGGCAGCCTGGCCAAGGCTGACGTGCGCCTGGGCGGGCCGGTCTCCTGCGAACACGCCTGGAAACTCGCGCCTCGGTCGCGGCAGCACTTCCACCTTCTATCGGCGGACATACTGCCCAAGGGTGCAATCATGGTCGGGTGGGATGCGGGAACGACGACTGATTCGTTCCTTGATCTGCATGGACACGACCAGACGATCTCCGGCATCGCATTCTACGGAAACGGGCCGCACGACTTCACGGTCAAGTCATCGGAACGTCCGGCGACACTGCACGTCGGCAACCACGAAAACGTTGTCCACACGATGCCGCTCCTGAGCGGGATGCTCTCCGTCTACGCCTATGATAACGGATCCGGCAACAATGCCGGGCTGAAGTTCGCAGACGAAGGCGACCTCACGGGCTGGATCGGAACGGAGAAGAACGCGCTGACGTTCACCGCCGAGGCGAAATACCCCAACCTCGGCGGAATCGAATGCACGGGCGCGGGATCCGTCTCGATTGAGTCCGGTGCCACGTTCAATCCGGAGATGACGCTTGACGTACATGACGTGACAGGCGACGGCATCCGTCTATCGACAGGCGCAGACCTGACCGTGAAACACGCATTCGTCGAGGACGTAGATCTGCCGGCGGGCGTCTACTGCCACACGGGCGCGGGCGTCGCTGGCGCAACCGAGGTCGACTGGCTGAAGGCAGGACGAAACGAGGCGGACGATGCGCAGGGTGGCACAGTCACGGTCACGGCGCACGATCCCGTCTGGATCTGGACTGGCAATGGTACGACAGGCTCATTCACCAATCCGGCGAACTGGGGTGCGAACGCCGCGCCGGATCTCACAAACGCGACGCTGACGCTGAACTTCAAGAACGCGGCGGGCAAACCGGACGTAATCGTTCCGCTCGACGGCACGGTCGCACCGGCCGGAGCGGTCAACTGCGGCGACTACGGCAAGGGCGCAGTCACGTTCGGCGGCACTGGCACACTTGTGCTGGGCGGCACGGACGACGATCTCAATATGGTTTTCACCGAGGCCTCGTCGCTGACATGGAACGGAACGGACACGCTGCGGCTCACCGGCAAATCCACTTCGTCTGGAACGCTCACGGTCAATTCCGGCAAGGTTGTGCTTGAATCTGCGAGCTGGACAGGAGCGATCGTCGTTGCGGCAGGGGCGGAACTCGTTGTGGATGCGACCTGCGGCTCAGAGGTTTTTGGCCCGATTGCCGAAAACGAGAGCACCTGCCGTATTGCGCTTTCCGGAAAACTGACGCTCGGCGACGGCATCGCCGCATCGGTGCAGGCGCTGTCCATCGACGGAAACACCGTACGCTACGGCAAGACCTGCGGATCTCCCGACTCTACGGCCGTCCGCACCGACAGCACCCACTTTGGCGGCACCGGAACGGTTGTATCATACAGACGCACAGGCATGAGGCTGATTGTCCGCTGATGCGGGCGACGACAACGAACATTAAACAGAACGAGAGGATGACATAGATGAATCCCGGAATGAAACATTCAATTGTGAAGCATGGTCTTGCAGCGATAATCGCTCTGATCGCGGCATTGGCTCTCAATGCCACCGAGCCGTTCCTGAACGTGCGCGACTTCGGCGCAAAAGGCGACGGCGTGGCTGACGACACGGCGGCCATCCGCGCCGCGCTGTCGCGGGCGGCGAAAGAAAACGCTGCGCGTCGAGTGCGGGTGGGACACCGGTGCGTGGAGAACGGCGGAGTCGGTGACGGGCCGATACGCGAAGTTTACTTTCCCCAAGGCGTCTACCGCGTGAGCGAGACGCTGCTCGTCCGGCGCGACGCCGTCCTGCGCGGAGACCGGGCGACAATCCTGATGAATGCCGCCGACCGGGACATCCTGTATTTCCACAGCGCGTTCCGATGCTTTGTGCGTGGACTCACATTCGAGGGCGGCGCGACGGCGCTCAGGTTCTGGACGCAGAACAACGACACCGCACACATCACAATTCAAGGATGCCGCTTCGCCGACACGTCGTCCGCCGCCATCGAATGCCTCTCGTTCTCATTCAAGACGAACGGGCAGTCACGTGCGCTTTCGCCCTATCTGGCGCAGAAGGACAGCGATGTCCTGCGTCCGAACCCGCGCTACGCGGGCGTACGCGGCAGCTGGCCGAATTCCACTCTCCTCACAATCGAGGATTGCGCGTTCGAGAACTGCGCACGGGCGACGGACTTCGCGTGTGATGGCGCCGTGATGCGTCGGGTGCGGGCAACGACGGCGAAGGGTGCGCCGGGCGGGGCGTTCCTCGTAGGCAACCGCCTCCACGCCTACGATCTCGACGTGACTGTGCGCCGGGCGGCGAACGTGCGACAGAGCGTGTTCGAGACGAAACGCGCCGGCGCGATGCTCGACATCGAGAGTTCGACCTTCCGCACGGATGACGGCACGGGCGTCTGCACCGTCCGCTCCTCGACGATTCCGGCGTACGGGGCCTCGGCGATCTCGCTCAACGGCGTCACCGTGGAATCCGGTTCGTCGGACGATGATGCGCCGATCGTGATTGAGCAGAAGACGTGTCCGAACCGTCTGCGCGTTGCTGGCCTGACTGAGCGCGGCGTCCGCCATGCGAATCCAATCCACTATGTTGGCGGACGGAACGAGGCGGACCTCGCGGAGATCCGCTACTTCAAGCACTTTCCTTTGGAGGAGAGCTACCAGACGCAGATCCTGGAAAAGCCGCTGAAACGCCCAGTCCGTCCAAAGGCGCCGTCTCGCAAGGCCGGTCCGACGCTTCTGGCCACGGACTTCGGCCTTGACGACAACATCACGACAGACGACACGGAGGCTATGCGCCGCCTCTTCTCCGCCGCGCAGAAGCAGAAGAACGCAACGCTCGTCTTCCCGGCCACGTGGGTGAATGTCTCGGAAACACTCGACGTGCCGGACGGCGTCTCGCTCGTCGCCCACGGCACGTGCGGCTTCCGGATGACGGACGAAACGAAAGACATCTTCCGCGTCAGCGGATTTTCGGACGTGCGCTTCGCGAACCTCCACTTCAAGGGCGGACGCCACCAGGTCGTCATGTCGTGTGCGAAGCGGGGACTGCTTGCACGGTTGACCGGGCGGCGGCCGTTCGCGTCGTTCACGGACTGCTTTTTCAGCGATGCCGCCGATTTCGCTGTCGTGGCGACATCAGGCACAGGCGAGGAGGACAGGCGAGACGATTTCAATCTCGTGATGGAAGGCGGCATTGCCTTCACCAGCCGAATCTATCGCGGCAACGGCACAGCATGGGATGACCGCCGCTGGTCGGAAATCCTTCCAGAGGCGGATGGCAAACTTGCTGGCGCTGTCGTCTACGACAACAGAGGGTTTTTCGTGCTTCACGATATGCTCAGCGTACCGATGTTCTTCGCGAACATGGTCACGATGGACAAGGTGCCGATCTTCACCGAAGCCAAGGCCGGCGACTTTCGCTGGGTAGACAACCGCAGTGACTTCATCTCGCTCTTCACGCGCTATGGTGGAGAGTGGGGCGGCGCGACGCCGGTCTACAATTACGGTACCGGGCGCGTCTACATGGAGGGCGGCTATGCCTGGTTCGAGACGCGAATGGCTCAGCGATATCCTGTTTTGGCCGATTCGCCTGACGCGCACCTCAAACTGACCCACCTGACGTTCTCGCCGAACCTCGGCGGACAGCGCGTCGAATTCGCCTGGCGCGATGCGCAGGGGAACGTTCACCCGACGGCACGGCAGGAGATGTCGTTCTCGTTTCCGATGCATTGAAACCGTTTGAAGCTGGAGGACTGAAATGAAGTTGAAAGAATTTGTCGCCGCAGGATTGGCGATTGGATGCGCAGCTGCGCTCATTGCGTCGGACAGGGATGGACTGCCGAACCCTGAGCGGGGCTTTCGTTTCGAGATTCGCGTCGGGCGCGAAGCCGGGGAGCCTCTGCCGAAATATATCCGCAACAACTGGCCGTTCGCGGACTATGCGAAGGACGGCGTGCGCGTCGCACAAGCATACTGCTACCTTACGCGCTACTGCGATGCGCCGATTCCGCAGACGAAGCTGGAGGCGATTCAGTCCGACTTCGACAAGGCGCGGCGGGATGGCGTAAAGTACCTCTTCCGCTTCGCCTACGAGACCGACATGTCCCGAATGCGCGGCCCGACGCTCACGCGAATCCTGTCGCACATCCAGGAGCTTTCCGCAATCGTCAAGCGCAACGCAGACGTCATCTACGCCGTCCAGATCGGCTGGGTCGGGGCATGGGGCGAATTCCACTCGTCCGCCAGCGGCATCGAGTTCGACCGCGCGGCATCGACCAAGGTCGTGCAGCACACGATCGAACATCTTCTGCCCACGAACCGTTCGACGATGCTTCGCACGATGCAGCTGCGCGAGAACGTCCTCGCCGACCTCGGATTCGGCGACGACCGCATTGGCTTCTTCAACGACGCGACGCTTGCCGATTTCCACGACTCCGGCACATTCATGGGCGACCGCAACCGCCTCATGAGGATGCCGTGGGACGAGATTCTCGGCACACGCTTCTCCGAGCCGGGGAATCCGCAGTTCGATCTCGTCACCCGCATAGGTGCGCACGTTCCGGTGGACGGCGAACTGTTCTGGATCGGACACGTCGATCCAGCCCGCCAGAACGGTCTGGATGCGCTCGTCCGTCTGCGCCGACACCACTACACGACGTTCAGCCTCGTGCACGGCAACTCCGAACTTGATATGAACAGCGGGAAGGACATCGGGCCGATCGACACGTGGAAGAAGACGCCCATTACGGCGGAGCTGCTCGCGGCGTTCGGCATTCCAAGCGACCCCGCATATTTTGCCGGCGTCCCCTACCGAACAGCCTATGAGTACATCCGTGACCATCTTGGCTATCGGCTTGCCGCAACAAGCGCCGCATGGACGGGCGAGACGGCTCGTGTGACAATCCGGAACAGCGGCTTCGCCGCACCGATCAATCCGCGTCAGGCATTCTTTGTCATCCTGTCGGCGGACGGCACGGCCAAGGAATATCCAACTGGGTTCGACTGCCGCCGCCTCGAACCGGAGGCGGAGACAGTAATCGAGGGAACAGTCCCCGCGCAACGCAAGGGCGACCGTCTCGCGCTTTGGCTGCCGGATGAATCGCCGTCGCTCCGTATGCGTCCGGAATACGCAATCCGCCTGGCCGGCGGCGGCGTGGTGGAGACGGTCGGCGAACGCCTGCTCAACGTCCTTACGCCTTCGAGGTGATTGCTGGAGATTGATGTTTAAGGGAACGGTTTCCGCACCCGCCATCCGCTGTGATAGAATACCGCTCTTTCAACAACAGAACTCCAACCTGCAAACACACCTTCACCGCATGACAACTCCATTCTCGCTGCTTGCCGAATACGCCGACAGGTATGAAACTCCGGACTTCCTGAACGGTGACCCTTCCTGGTTCATGCATCAGGTTGACGGCGATGCGAACCGGGAGGCGCTGGCGTTTCTGGCGTCGTGCCTCAGTTTCGGAAGCCGGGCGCAGTTCATGCCAAAAATCCAGTGGATGCGCGAACGTGCGGCCGACGACGTTGATGGATGGATCAGACAAGGCAGATTCGCAAAGGATGTTCCGGCCGATCCTGAACGCTGCTTCTACCGGTTCTTCACGTTCAGCACGATGAACTCGTTTCTGTGCGCGTACCGAAAGCTGATGGAAGAGCACGGAACGCTCGGCGGCTACGTCAGATCAGAGGGGGACGGTACTGGGTTCGGCGCCGTTGCGGCGATATGCCGCTACTTCTCAGCGCATGGAGGCGACGCCGTGGTTCCGAAGGACGCCCGCTCCGCCTGCAAGCGCATCTGCATGTTCCTGAGGTGGATGGTGCGCAGCGGTTCGCCGGTGGACATCGGACTCTGGTCGGACTTCATAGACCGCAGGACGCTTGTGATGCCGCTTGATACGCACGTGATGCAGCAGTCGCGTCGGCTCGGCCTCCTCAAAGGCTCTTGCACATCCATGTGCGCCGCCAGAAAACTTACGGTCTCTCTCGCCGAGGTCTTTCCTGAAGATCCGCTGCGCGGCGACTTCGCGCTCTTCGGCTACGGCGTCGCACACGCCCGTGCATCCGGCTGATGAAACCGGACTCCTCGTCGGTTAGGGAACGCTTCTTGTCGGCATACGACCGCCCGTCCGCATGATGTGACTGGCGGCTCAATTCAACTGCGTTCAAGGAAACGTCCCGTCCCGGAATGGGTGAACGTACCGCCATCGTATGCCAGCGCACCGTTTACGAACACCTTTTCCATCCCCTCGCAGAACGAATGGCTTTTCGCATACGTGGCTGTGTTGCGGAACTCCGCCTCATGCCATACGGCAATATCCGCGAATGAGCCTTCCTCAAGGACACCCCGCCCGGCAATCCCAAAACGCCTTGCCGGAACGGACGTCATCCGCGCAATCGCGGCAGCGTCCGGACGTGCGGCGCCACGCGCCGTGCGGCGGTAGAACTCCGGCATCGTTCCATATGCACGCGGATGCGGATGGTCTGCACCGAGCGGTCCCCACGGAGCACGGAGAGATGCGTCGCTGCCGGGAACGATCCACGGCATTGCGTAGATCCGGTCAAGGTTCTCCTCGCTCATCCCGAAGAAGAACGCCCCAGTGCGGCAGAGATCCTTCTCCAGTATAGAACACACAAGCTCTCCAGGCGTACGCGCACCGCCTGAGGACGCCTCGCCGCTGTGCAGCAGCTCCGACACGGTGCGGCCGGGATACCGCCTGTTGTCGGGATGCCATACGCCGCCGATCATCACCGTTGACCAGTCCCTGTCAGACTTATCGATCTCGGCGACAATGCGCGAGCGGGTCGCTGCATCCGCAAGACGCTCAAGCTCTGCCGGCGCACCGCCCTCGCCCGCCCAGTCGGGAAACACCACATCAAGGTCTGTCCCTGCGGCGCAGAACGGATAGCGGTCGCTGCCGAGCAGCAGGCCGCAGTCCACTGCACCCTGCATCTTCTCCAACACTTCGTCTATCTTGTGCCAGTTGCGTCTGCCGCTTGTCTTGAGATGCGAAATCTCGGCGCGGATGCCTGTCGCCCGCACCAGCTCAAGCACCTCGTCAATCGCCTCTATTATCGCATCACCTTCACTCCTCATGTGCGTGGCGTACAGACCGCCGCAACGGGCGGCGACGCCGGCGAGCGCCGTGACCTCCTCTGGCGTGGAGTATTTTCCCGGCTGGTATATCAGGCCAGTCGTGAGACCCCATCCGCCGTCATCGAGTTCCCGCGCAAGCAGACGGCCCATGCGCTCCACTTCGTCCGGGGTTGCAGCCCGGCCGCAGTACCCGACGACCGAAGAGCGAAGCGTGTTGTGTCCGATGAACTGCACTGTGTTTATCGACGGACGCGCCGCCGCCAGCGTCTCGCGATATTCGGCAAGCGAACGCCACGTGAGCCGTTCTCCGAGTATGCTCGCCCAGTCACCGGAAAGTCGCGCCTCGCCATAGCGCGGCGCGACACTGCCGCCGCACTGTCCGTTGATCTCCGTGGTTATCCCCTGGCTGAGCTTGCTCGGCGCATCAGGTTCAACCACGAGATAGGCGTCGCTGTGGCTGTGGGCGTCTATTAACCCCGGAGTGACCGCGCATCCTGTCGCATCCACCACGCAATCGAAGCTGCAACGCGCCGATGCCGGCAGACGGCCTTCGCCAACGTCCGTGATCCTGTCATCCGTGAACGCAACATACCCGCGGAATCCGGGACGCCCAGTCCCGTCCACGACGGTTCCGTTCTCTATGAGTGTGCGCATCAGACCCTTTTCACGCAAAGCGTCAGGTTGCTGCGCGAAACGACCTTCACCTTTTCTCCGGCCGAGATTGGCTCATCCGCCGTTGCAGTCCACTCCGCATCGCCAACGGAAACGCGGCCGGGGACGTCCGGCGCTATCGCGGAGACAACCTCGCCGATGCGTCCGGCAAATTCGTCGGGAAGCGTCCGGCTGCGTCCGTTGTCGCCGAAGAACACGTTTTTGACGTACCGCCGCAGCGTGACGAGATATATGAGTGAGAAGAGCGAAAAGAACGCCAGCTGCCACTTGAACGACGGATTGAACGGATCGGGAAGAAGCAGGACGAGTCCACCGACGGTTGCGGCGGAAAGTCCGAAGAAGAACATCACGAATCCGGGCGTGAGCATTTCGGCAAGCATCAGACCCGCACCCACGTACAGCCATATCCAGCCTATGTCGAGAAAATCCATGTCAACCTCCTTGTCGTGATTATATCACAGTGCGCCGTCATGCGGCTGCGCACCGCCTTTCCAGAAGGAAATCCACTCCTTGATCAGGTTCTCCGTCATCTCGCCGCCCATGACGTCGCGCATTGCGTCGCTGCGCCGCCTCGTGCACACCAAGGACTTCATGAGGTCACTGCGAAGGTTCCTGAACGGCTGGAACCTGACCTCCGGCGCACCCACCTGAAGAAAGTACGCCAGCGACCATGCAAGGCGGTACTTCATCCTGCGCTCTTCATCGCTTCCCGCGTAGAAATCTGCGTAGTCCATGGCGAACAGGGCCGGCAGCTGCCCGGCCAACCCCGGAACATCTGAATTTATCGCGGCGGACGCCTCGCGGTCGACATCGAACACAAGACGTCCGGTTGAGTCGAAATGCGAGTTCTCGAACAGGACGGCGTGTCCTTCATTGAACCACGGCGGCATCTGGAGCATCGAACAGGCATAGTCGAGGTGCTGGTGAAGCGCCTCGTGCCACACAGTGCGGAGCATCGCCGCCGCGCCGTCCATCGGATAGAACATCACGAGTTCGCGGCGCTGCGGGCTCCACAGCGCCGCCGACCACTGCATATCCCAGCCGACATAGTCAAGATACTCGTTGCGCGAATCGAAGATGCGCACCGCCGCAATGTGCGTATCGTCCGCAAGCGGGGAGGGCAGCGCGGCACGGTAGGCGGCCTGCATCTTCGGGAGACCGTTCGTGAGCGCCGAGATGAATGCGCTGCGTTCCGGGGCGGCTATGTTGTCTACGACCACAACATTCGAGGCGGCGGTGAAATGCCAGTCGCCGTAGTTGACTACATTGCGGCGGTAGTCCTCCGCAAGCAGACCGGTCTCGGCGTTTCCAGACGGCGGCAGAGGTTCGCCGGAGTCTCCGATCCACCGCACTTCGTCGAGCCAGCGGTCTATGGCATCCGGCGCATCAGGCTCATCGGAGACGAGCGAGACCAGATACCAGTCCGTCACGATCCTCTGCCTCCCGCGAGGCCTGAACGCATACACGAAGGCGTTTGCGTTAGTCGTCTCGTAGCGCCAGAGCGCGGCAAGGTTCTGCCGCTGGGAGCGGCGCGGAGCGACCCTTGCGGAGACCTCCACCGGCGAAAGGAGATACACGGCGTCGTCAAGCGCCTCAAGGTCATCCGGACGGACTGCATCGGCATAGCGGGCGGCAAAGTCACGACGAGTGCGGACGACATCGCCGGCGTCGCCGGGGATCTTCAGCCGTATGCGGCCTATCGACATCCGGTTTCCGTCGGCGTCACGCCAGCGTCCGCGCATCGAATCCGCATACCACAGGTCGAACACGTCGTAGCGATCCTCCAGAACGCTTCCGCCGCTGTCGCCGACGATGTACGCCTCGGCTTTCGGCATCTCCACCGGCTCGGCCTTTGCGTTCGCTGGAATCCCACACGAGAGCGCGAGATCCGGAAACTCCTTCGCCGGCTGGAAGATCAGGCTTGCGAGGAGGAGAATGTGGACTGCAGCTGACATGACAGGGCGGATCCGGCAAGCACAATCTGCCAGGATATGTAAAGCCACGCAAGGACTATCGGGAGAAACGCGAACGATCCATAGAGCGCGGAGCTGTTCGCCACGCCAACCTGGGCGATTATGCAGATCTTCAGCCACAGGCCGAACACGAGCGCGATGACGCCGCCGGACGCCAGCGCCCATTTCGTCTGAACCCTGCAGAACGGCATGAACTTGTAGAAGAAGCCGAACGCCAGAGCCGCGAAGCACAGCGTGACGAGATACGAAACGGTCTTGGAGAAAAGCACCGCCACGAGCAGATCCATGAACCGCCGCGAATACGGGATGTAGCCGGCGGCGCCTTCAAGTATCGCCTTGACCGCGCCGAGGACAGGCATGGAAAGAGCCAACGCAACAAGTATCGGGGCGATTACCGTGACGAGGAGATACAGCACACAGCGCTTCCAGAGCGGACGGGACGCCTTCACGCCCCAGATTTCGTTCATGGACGTCTCCACCATGCCGAACGTCGAGATGACCGTCCAGGCAAGCATCGCAATGCCGATCCATCCGAGGGTGGAGGCATCAAATTTCGCGGCACGGTCGAAGAGGCTGTTCGACACCTCGCGAGCCTGGGACGCCAAGGCCTTGGCTGCCTCCCTGCGCTCCTCAAGCATCGTCGCCGGAATCGCAGTTGATGCGCCAAGGTCATCCTGCGCAGTCTCGATCTGCGTTATGTACGCATCGAGACCCTTGTTTATCTGCGTGCGGGCGATGTCGCCAACGCCGCACATCTTGGCAAGAAGAAGGGAAAGGCAGAGGATCGGCACCAGCGAAAGGAGCGTAAAGTACGTCAGACCCGCCGCATGGAGGCCGCATCGGGCGTCAAGGAACCGCTTGACCGTCCCGCACAGCAATGCCCACGCCTTTCCCATGCTTCATGTCAGGCACGGGCGAGTTCGTTCTCAGCGCGCCATGCGTAGTACTTCTTGAGCTTCAGCTTGGACGCCGCCTCCTCATCGCAGAAGAACCAGGCATCCTCGTGCATCTGGAGCGCGGAAGCCGTGCAGAACTGCGACACGCCACCCTCGACTGCGGCGGCGACGGCGGCGGCCTTGTTCTTGCCGAACGCAAGAAGAATGATGCGCTTCGCCTCCATGATGGAGCCTACGCCCATGGAGAGAGCCTGACGCGGAACGTCGGCCGCCTTCTTGAAGAAACGGGCGTTGTCCTTGATCGTCTGCGGCGTAAGGGAGACGAGACGGGTGCGGGACGTGAGCGACGAGCCGGGTTCGTTGAACGCGATGTGGCCGTCCGAGCCGATTCCGAGCACCTGGATGTCGATGCCGCCGGCCTTCTTGATCGCCGCCTCGTAGGACTTGACCTCCTTGCGCCAATCCTTCGCAAGCCCGTTCAGAACATGGGTGTTTGACTTCTTGATGTCGATGGACTCAAAGAGGTTCTTGTCCATGAAGTAGCGGTAGCTCTGGTCGTGCGTACCGGGAAGCCCAAGATACTCGTCGAGGTTCCAGGTGCGCACCTGCGCATAGGAGACCTTCTTCGCCTTGACGGCCTTCGCCATCTCCTTGTACATCGGGACGGGCGTGGAGCCGGTCGCAAGACCAAGCACAATCTTCGGGTTCGCCTTGACGGCTGCGGTGATCATCTCGGCGGCCTTGCGGCTCGCCTCTTCCTTCGTTTTGCAGATTACGATTTCCATTTGTCTGTTCCTTTCAAATCAAATGCACATCCCTGCCGGAAGCGCCGCAGACGGCGTTCACACCCGATGCATCTTGTCGAATATCTCCTCACGCTGGCACTTCACCTGCACACCGAGGCTTTCGCCGACGGCGGCCAGCTCCGCCGCAAGAACGTCGAAGGAGCGGCTTGCGCCCTTCATGTCAGCGATCATCATCATGTTGAAGTAGTCCTGGACAATCGTCTGGGAGATGTCGAGGATGTTCACGCCGCTGTCGGCGAGGTACGTGCAGGTCTTCGCGAGAATCCCTATCGTATCCTTGCCGACAACCGTTATGACTACCTTGTCCATTGTGTGCGGCTCCCCATATCAGCCGTGGCGGCCGCGAAGAGTGCCGTGCGCAAGGAATCCGTCGTACTTGCGCACAAGCAGATGGGACTCCATGATGCGCAGGGTGTCAAGCGCAACGCCCACGATGATCAGGAGCGACGTGCCGCCGAAGAAGGAGGCGATCGCCCACGGCACCTGCATGGCGCCGTTCAGCACCTGCGGCAGGAGGGCGACCACGAGCAATCCGGTGCCGCCGATGAGCGTGATGCGCGTCATCACTGCATCGAGATATTCGGCGGTGGCGCGTCCGGGACGCACTCCGGGAACGTACGAGCCGTCCTTCTTGAGGTTCTCGGAGATGTCGATCGCGTTGAACTGCGTCGCAACCCAGAAGAACGCGAAGAACATGATGAAAGCGGCATACACGACGAGATGCACGGGGCTGCTCATGTCTGCGAGCTGCGTGAAGAAGGAGCGAAGCCATCCCATGAAACCGGTGGCGTCCGTCGGTATGTAGCGGGCGAGGAAGCCGGGGATCTGAAGGACGGGCTGCGCGAAGATGATCGGCATCACACCCGTGTAGTTCACGCGGAGAGGCATGAACGTCTGCTGCATCCCGTAGGTGGCGCCGCCGCTGACGCTGCGGCGCGTGGAGTGGATCACGACCTTGCGGACGCCCTGCGTGAGCAGAACCGTTCCCATCACGACGGCGAAGCCGAAGAGGAGCAGAAGCACAAGCTCGACCGGCGAGCGCGTAGCAGCCACGCCGTTATAGCCGAAGTAGCGCTCCCATGCGGAGAAGATCGCCTCAGGCAGACGGGACGTGATGTTGATCATGATGATGAGCGACGCGCCGTTGCCGATGCCGAACGTCGTGATCTGGTCTGCGAGCCACATCACGAACAGCGACGCGGTCGTCATGCCCACCACTGTCATCAGCTGGAAACCGAGACCGGGGTTGACGACAAGTTGCACGTTCCCGAACGCCGGTGAAAGCATCTGCGGATGCATGAGCGCAGTGGCTATGCCCCAGGACTGCACCACGCAGAGAACGATCGTGAGGTAGCGCGTGATCTGCGCAAGCTGCTGCCTGCCGCTCTCGCCTTCCTTCTTGAGCTTCTCAAGCGAAGGGATCACGGAGGAGAGAAGCTGAATCACAATCTGGGCGGAGATGTACGGCCAGATCGAGAGGAAGCCGATTGCGCACTGCCCGAGAGCGCCGCCGGTGAAGACCTCGAACCAGTCGAAAAGGCCGCCGCCGCCCGTGGAGGCGCGGATATCCTCGATTGTGCGCTGAAGCGTATGCCAGTCCACGCCGGGCGTAGGTATCTGAGAGACGAGACGGCACACCGCCACCAGACCCAGAGTGATGAAAATTTTCTTGCGCAGTTCGGGAATCCTGAATGCGTTAGAAAAGCCTTTCCACATCGCCATTTTGTTCTGCTCCGTTATCCTTGTTAGATGTACGAATCGCGGATTGTATCAAAAGGGTGCGAGAACTTCAAGTGTTGCGGCCTCGGAATCTGAAATTGTCCGATTGTCTGATTAGATATTTTAATATCGCTACTTGAATATCGTTATGGGAGTTGCTATAATATGCGGCCGTTCCTTCGAAATAGGGATTTCGGAGGTTGGGAAACAAACGAAAGAAGAAAGACATGAGCACAGAAGCAATTGGTGCGGCAGTCGGGGAGAACCCGGTCGCAGACCTTGAGGAGACGCTGAAGAAGGTACGCGCTGCACAGCGCAAGTATGCCTCCTACACACAGGAACAGGTTGATGCGATTTTTGCTGCCGCTGCGCTCGCTGCCAACTGCCAGCGCATTCCTTTGGCGAAGATGGCCGTCGCGGAGACGGGCATGGGCGTCGTCGAGGACAAGGTAATCAAGAACCACTACGCCGCCGAGTACATATACAACGCATACAAGCACACCAAGACGTGCGGAGTGCTTGAGACGAATGAGGCGATGGGAATCGAGAAGATCGCCGAGCCTATCGGCGTGGTCGGCGCGGTGATCCCCACCACAAACCCGACGTCCACGGCCATCTTCAAGACGCTCATCGCCCTGAAGACGCGCAACGGCATCGTGATAAGCCCGCATCCGCGCGCAAAGGGTTCGACGATTGCGGCGGCGAAAGTCGTCCTTGAGGCGGCGGTCAAGGCCGGCGCACCTGAGGACATCATCGGATGGATTGAGGCACCGTCGCTTCCCAAGACGAACTATCTGATGCGCGAAGCCGACATCATTCTCGCGACGGGCGGTCCCGGCATGGTCAAGGCCGCGTATTCGTCCGGCACCCCTGCCGTCGGCGTCGGCGCGGGCAACACCCCCGCCATCATTGACGACACCGCTGACCTTACGCTCGCCGTCAGCTCGATCATCCACTCCAAGACGTTCGACAACGGCATGATCTGCGCCTCTGAACAGAGCGTGATCGTGCTTGACAGCGTATACGACGAGGTGAAGTCCCTCTTCCGCAAGATGGGATGCCATTTCCTGAGCGCACCTGAGCTCAACAAGACGCGCAAGACCATCCTCATCAACGGCGCTCTGAACGCCAAGATCGTCGGGCAGAAGCCGGTCACGATCGCAAAGCTCGCCGGATTCGACGTAGACAGCGACACGAAGATCCTCATCGGCGAAGTCGAGAGCGTGGAGCTCTCCGAGGAGTTCGCCCACGAGAAGCTCTCCCCCGTGCTCGCCATGTATCGCGCAAGCGACATCAAGGATGCTTTCGCAAAGGCCGAACGGCTCGTTGCGGACGGCGGATACGGGCACACCTCGTCCATCTACCTCGACGCCGTCAACGAAAAGGCGAAGCTTGACGAATTCGCATCCAGGATGAAGACCTGCCGCATTCTCGTCAACACGCCCAGCTCGCAGGGCGGCATCGGCGACATCTACAACTTCATGCTCACCCCGTCGCTGACGCTCGGCTGCGGTTCGTGGGGCGGCAACTCTGTGAGCGAAAACGTCGGAGTAAAACATCTTATCAACATCAAGACGGTAGCCATGAGAAGGGAAAACATGCTGTGGTTCCGTGCGCCTGAAAAGGTGTACCAGAAGAAGGGCTGCCTCACGGTCGCGCTCCGCGAGCTCGGCGAAGTGATGGGCAAGAAGAAGGCGTTCATCGTGACGGACTCCTTCCTCTACGCGAACGGCTACACGAAGGCCATAGAGAAGTCGCTCGAGAAGCAGGGCATCATGTTCACGACCTTCTCGAACGTCGCCCCCGATCCGACGCTCGCCTGCGCAAAGGAAGGCGCAAAGCTCATGGCCGGATTCAAGCCGGACGTGATCATCGCCGTCGGCGGCGGCTCCGCGATGGACGCCGCGAAGATCATGTGGGTTCTCTACGAGCACCCGGAAGTGGACTTCATGGACATGGCCATGCGCTTCATGGACATCCGCAAGCGCGTCTACACGTTCCCGAAGATGGGCGAAAAGGCCTACTTCATCTGCGTTCCGACATCCGCCGGAACGGGATCCGAAGTCACGCCGTTCGCCGTGATCACGGACGAAAGGTCGGGCGTCAAGTATCCGCTTGCGGACTACGAGCTTATGCCCAAGATGGCCATCGTGGACGCCGACATGCAGATGGATGCGCCTCCCGGACTTACGAGCGCATCCGGCATCGACGCAGTCTCCCACGCGCTTGAGGCCTATGCCTCGATGCTCGCCACCGACTACACCGACGGTCTCGCGATCCGCGCCCTCCAGACGATCTTCAAGTATCTTCCGCAGTGCTACGACGCCGCTGTGTCGAAGACGAGAAATCCGGTCGCCCGCGAAAAGATGGCCAACGCAGCCACGATGGCCGGCATGGCGTTCGCGAATGCGTTTCTCGGCGTGATGCACTCCATGGCCCACAAGCTCGGCGCGTTCCACCACATCCCGCACGGCATCGCCAATGCGCTCATGATGGAGGAGGTGCTTCGCTTCAACGCCGATCCCGTGCCGCGCAAGATGGGTACGTTCCCGCAGTATGACCACCCCCATACGCTTGAGCGCTACCTCGAAATCGCCGATGAACTCGGAATCGACGGCAAGTCCAAGGGCGAGAAGTTCGAGAACTTCATCAAGGCCATCCGCGACCTGCAGAAGCGCATCGGCATCAAGCCCACGATCCGCGACTACGTTCCGGACGAGAAGGATTTCCTTGCCCGCCTCGACGCGATGACGGAGCAGGCCTTCGACGATCAGTGCACCGGCGCGAACCCGCGCTACCCGCTGATGAGCGAAATCAAGCAGATGTATCTCAACGCCTACTACGGCAAGCATGAGAACGTGTAAACCGAAATTCAGGAGACAGCCACATGAAAGCGAAAAAGCCTACAGTGAAGAAAGCCGCCCCCAAGGCGGCGCCTGAAAAGGCAAAGAAGGATAACGTGCTTCTTGAACGCGCCCACAAGGTAGTCGTCAAGGACAAGGGCACCGTCCTCAAGATATTCGACCACGAGTACAAGGTGTCCGCAGTCCTGAACGAGGCGATGAACGAGTCGAGGGCCGCCGAAACCGGCCTTCCCGTCGCCAAGGTCCTTGAAGTGCTCAAGATCCGCGACCACTGGTGCATCCGCCGTGAATGGGTCGAGGGCGAGACGCTGGCAAGCGTGATGCTCAAGGACAGGAAGAACATCACCAAGTACCTCAAGCAGTTCGTCGCAATCCAGTGCGAGATCTTCTCGAAGACCTCCGAGCGCATGGGCAACCTCAGCGACAAGCTCGACAAGCTGATCTCCGCCTCCCCTCTTCCGAAGGAGACGCGCTACGATCTGCACGTAAAGCTACAGTCGCTGCCGCGCGGCAAGTCCCTCTGCCACGGCGACTTCAACCCGACGAACGTGATCATCACGCCCAAGGGCGACTGGCGCGTCATCGACTGGTCGCACGTCCGCCTCGGCGATCCGCTCGCAGACGTTGCGCATACGTACCTTCTCCTGTGGCTCTCCGGCTACATGGCCGGCGCGGAGAAGTACATGAACATCGCCTGTGAAGCGCTCAAGGCGAAGGTCTCCGACGTTCAGAAGTGGTTGCCCATCGTGGCCGCTGCGGCATCGGCGAAGTTCCACGACCCGAAGAACCTGGATCTCCTGACCCACTGGGCTTCGGTTGTGGACTACGAGTGATCTACATATGAAAACCGCGCTCTGCATATGCGGAGCGCGGTAGTTCCAGAAGATAAATCGGCCTTCCGGTCCGGCGGGGAAAATCCCCAGGACCTGAAGGCCTTTCCTTTTACTTCGTGAAGCGCACGGTGAACCCGCCGCCAGGCGCCATGCGGAACGACATCCTGTCGCCCGCCTTGACTGTCTTCGTCTCGTGGACGTATTTCGTCGGATGCTCGGCGGCATCCGGGGCGTCACGGAAGATTTCGGTCTTCCACACACCAGAGCCGAGGAAGCAAGTCGGCAGCTCGTAGTCGCGGGCTTCGATGTTCGTGATGCCGGCCGCATACCAGGAGCCGTCCTTCGCCTGTCGCGCAACGGCGGCCATCGTGTCAGGGCAGCCGGGAAGTCCGACGGTGTTTTCCCACACGACCGGCACGGCGGCCATGTACGTGAAGCACTCCATGTTCTTCTCGTAGTTCGTCGGACTGTCGCAGAGCATCTGCAGCGGCGCCTCGTACATGGACATCATCGCCATCTGGCGGCAGCGTGTACCGACGGAACCGGGCTTGACGTCGCCAGAGCCGGACGAGCTGTACGTGCCGAACTTGTGGTTGAGCATCGCACCTGGAGTGTAGTCCATCGGACCGGCGGACAGACGGAGGAAGAACGCACGGACATCGTTCGCCATCATGCTCCTGTCGCGCTCGCTCTTGTACCACTTCATCTGCTCAAGACCGTGGATTCCCTCGTAGTTGAGGATGTTCGGATATGTGCGGCTCAGACCCACCGGGCGATACGCGCCGTGGTAGTCCACGAGCATCTTCTGCTTCGCACATTCCGCCGCGAACTTCTCGAGGAAGACCGCAATCTCGGCGTCGCCGCGATCCATGAAATCGACCTTGAAGCCCTTGGCGCCGAGTTTCGCGAAATGCTCGGCCACCTTCGCCTCTTCGCCGTACACCTGCGCCCATGCCATCCACAGGATGATGCCCACGCCACGTTCGTTGGCATACTTGATGAGGTGCGGAACGTCAACGTCCTTGTGGAACTTCCAGATGTTGAGCGACTCGCTCCATCCCTCGTCGAAGATCACGTACTCGACACCCGTCTTCTGGGCGAAGTCGATGAAGCGTTCGTACGTCTTCGTGTTGCAGCCCTTGTCGCCCTGGTTGTCAAAGCAGTTCCACCAGTCCCAGGCCACCTTGCCAGGCTTGACCCACGAGAAGTCGCATCCCTTCGCCGCCGGCGTCGCCAGCGCGAACGTCAGATCGGCCTCGCAGAGTTTCGCGGGGGAATCGGCAAGCATGAACTCGCGCCACGGCAGCGTCCGCGCACCGGCCGCCTTGACGAGGAAGTTCTCGTGCTCTGTGATCCGCACCCAGCGGCCACCGCTCTTCAGGTTGTGGGCATTGCCCCATCCACCGACGCGCTCGGTTTTCTTGGGATAGCCGTCGAACGTGCCGGTGAGCTTCACGCCCGCATCGGTCTGCTCGACCGCCTTGAAGTTCCAGATCGGATATTCGTGGATGTCCGACTCGCTCACCGCGACGGTCTGTCCGTCCACGCAGTATACGAACGGCAGATATATCACCTTCTTCGCATCTGTCGCCAATGCGCCGGATGCCGCCGCTTCCGGAATCGTCTCTTCGCAGCCGATGTTCTTTGTGCGGTTGAACCAGCACTTCGCGTCCTTCGACGGAATCGTCACGCCCGCACATTCGCTCTCTATCGTGCCGCCCTTCTTGAGTTCAATGCGATAGGCCACGCCGTCCTTGCGGGCGACGAGACGGACGCCCCAGTCTCCGAAATCCGCGTACGCCTCTCTGCCGGAAAGGTCTACGGAACCTTTCTTGTACACCGGCGTCGCCACCGTGCCGGAAAGCGTCCGCGACTCGCTCTTCACGAGCTTCGCATCCTTCGCAAGACATACGCCGTCCAGCGTCAGCCCTATCGGCGTCTTCGCGACAAGCGTCTTGCCGTTCCGCACAACCTCATAGGCCACCGGACTCGGATAAAGACGGATTTCGTTTTCACCGCATTCTGCGCTGACGTAAGGCTTGTTCGCCCCCGGCATCAGACAGCACCCCGCGACCGCAGCCGCGCCCAACATCATGAAGACAGTTTTTTTCATGCCGTTATTTTACCATATGAAATGCGAACGTGTGCCGATACATTCATCGATTTTCGATTCCGGCAAATGTTAGTTGATAGTGAATAGTGGATAGACTGGCAAAAACAACCCCTCAAACCAATATCCCGCCCCAAAAACTTTGCGTCCTCTGCGTTCTCTTTGCGTTAAATACAACAACAAACCAGTTGGCAGATGACATTTGTTAGCGGGCAGGGCAGTGGGTAATTTTATTTTAACGCTAAGGGCGCAAAGGGGCGCGAAGAACGCAAAGTTTTTGGATTGGGTTATTGTTTTTTACCTGTCTGTCCACTGCCCATTACCAATCAATTGGCAGTGGGTAGATTCTTCGATTCTGGGGAGTTTATGCCGCACGCAGAGGCGCAAATTTCTTTCGGCTGAAACTGCCCTGCGCGAAGCACGGACAATAATCACCCCCCTAAATCCGTTCAATCCTATTCCCAAAAAACTTTGCGTCCTCTGCGTTCTCTTTGCGCTCTTTGCGTTAAATACAACAACAAACCAGTTGGCAGATGGCAGTTGTTAGCGGGAAGTGGGTAATTTCATTTTAACGCTAA
>CAZMNN010000035.1:0-26837 GCA_964567665.1 uncultured Lentisphaeraceae bacterium | reverse complement strand
CAAGCATCCTGTCCAGCACATCCGGAGTGCGCAGAAGCCCCGAACCTCGCCCCTTCTTGCGGATCATCGGAAACGGACATCCCGCATTGAGATCCACACGTCGATATCCAAGATCCTTCACCGCCTTGCACCAGTCGCGCAACGCCGCCGGATCCTTGCCGATCACCTGCGGCACAAGCTCCAGCGCCGCATCTTCCGGCCCGGCGTCGCCGCCGGACGGCAGCACATCTGAAAAGAGCCTCTTTGAAAACCTGAACCCTGCATTGGCCGGTATGAAAGGCGCATACATTCCCGTAAATCCTGCCTCTTTGATCGCCGGGCCGAACACGGTGCGGAAAGTCCGCACCGTGACCCCGCGAAGCGGCGCAAGCCAAAGTCCGGCAGATGCATCTGATGATGGAACGTCCATGAGGCTACCTGCTCCGCCAGTATGCAATGCGCTCAAGCAGCGGCGCGACAAACGCCTCCTCGTCGTCCACTTCCATGCCAAGCGTGACGGCCGGCTTGTTCGCGCCATGGAAGTCGCTGCCCGCCGTAATGCATAGTCCAAGCTCCCTTGCCGCCCGGACGTGCTCGACCGTCTCCCAAGGCTCGTTCGCCTGATATATCGCCTCGATTCCGTCCAGCCCCCTGCCCTTGAGACGCTCAAGGCCTGACCTCAGTATGGCGGAATCGCCGGTCCAGTATCGCGGATGCGCCATGATTGCGATGCCGCCAGCGGCGTGGATTGCGTCGAACGACTCGCCTGGGTCGGGACGGTAGCGCGAAACGTAGCAGTTCGTCTCCGGCGGGGACGATGGCGTCATGTACGAGGCAAAGGCATCCTTTACGTTCCCAGAATATCCGTGATCCACTATCCACTGCGCGAAATGCGGACGGGCAAGTATTTCGCCGTGGGCGTAGGTCGCAATCTCGTCTTTGGGGATGCGTATGCCTATCGCCTCGAAGCGCTCAAGTATCTTTGCGTTCCTTGCGTTCCGTCCGTCAAGGATGCTGCGGAGAAGACGTTTCAGGCTCGCATTGGATGGATCGATGCCGATGCCGAGCAGATGGAACTCGCCGTACCCGTCGCCTGGCTCGACGCTCAACTCTATTCCCGCAAGACGGATGCGGTCTCCGTTGCATTTGCCGGCCTCAATGAATTCGGCGACGCCGTCGCAGTTGTCGTGATCCGTGAGCGCCATCGCATAGAAGCCTCCGCCCCGCAGAGCTACGTCCGATGGCGAAACCGTTCCGTCGCTCGCCGTGCTGTGTACATGAAAGTCGATCATATGCCGCCGATTATATCACAGATGCGGCAATGACCTCTCTGCACACAACGCCAATCGATGCGGCGGGAAGTTGTAATATCACGTGGCGCAGTTTCAGACAAGGGGAAAATTGAGCCTATTCCTTTCTGAAATAAATCTCGTTGCCCTTGCGGAGGATCCTGATGGAGCGCGGCGGCATTCCGCCAGCAACCGTACCCGTGGCATTCACGAACATCTCAAGTCCGTTGTGAAACACCCAGTGGACGGCGTCAGGCGCGAACTCCTCAAACCCCACGGTCACGCCACGCGAATATTCGGGCGCTATCTTGAAGCATATCCGCCACGGCTCCATAAGATCGTTCAGCGAATCGACGTAGAAGTCGCCATTCGCCCCGTTGCGCATGGACGTCTCAACCGCCGGGAGACCACCGTCCACAAGATAGGAGAGCCATCCGCCGTTGTTCCTTACCGAATGCATCCATCCCGTCTGGTAAGCAACCACGCCATGCGCGGCGACGGGCAGGAATGGGACATACCGCTCCAGCATCACCTTCGCATCCCCCTCAAGAAGCTTGCCGAAGAACACGCGGCTGCCGCTTGCGCCGTTCGAACAGTAGTCCGCGTACTTGAGGCATGGAAGCGCAAATCCCTCCGTCGCCGACACGCCATATTCATGCCTCATCCACTGAAGGATGCGCAGCTGGCCTTCGATGAACTGTCGTTCATCTGCCGGATGCTTCGGGTCGTGGCACCTGAACATCGGCGGCATGAGCGCGTCGATGTAATACACGCCGGCAAATCCGAGTTCCCGTATCCGGGCAAAGTCGCCGCCGTAGCGTTCGACATAGCGGTGCGGACATCCGATTCGTATCATTCCGCCAGACCATATCCCCATTGGCAGCTCCTCGCCCGCCCTTGTGCGGCATGGGACGGAACTGTCGTAGTCTGCGGAAGCGGCATAGCATGAATGCACATTGTCGTGCGGCGTGACCGCGTATCCGTATCCGCGTATCTTTGCAATGAGACTGCGGAGCGCACGCTCCCCGCCGGCCTGCTCGTTCACCGGGAAATGCGACGGATAGGAACCGTCGTGTCCATCCTTGATCCACCCGACAAGGCAAAACCAAGCCTTGTCAATGCCTCTGGCATGAACCTCGTCAACAATCCGCTCCGCCTCGGCGAACGTCGTCGCCGAAAAGTACGGAGCAGAGCCATCGGGAATGAACGGCGTCTTAAGCCCCATGAAAATGTTGACCCGTACCGCCGAAAGGATGTAAGCCAGCGGCGCGTTCCCCCTCTCGCGCACTTCCAAGGTGGGGATGTCCCGCTCGCCACGGATGTACTCTCCGTAGGCAAGCGCCATGCCGCACCAGTCGCCCGAATCCGGCAGATAGCGGTACAGTACCTCCTTCCGCTCAAACATCTGCACATCCGCAGGGTCTTCCCGTATCTGGAGAATCACGAACTGGCGGAAGCCTTCCTTGGGATCGACGGTCGTATCCACCCAGGCGTTGTAGTCGCCCGAATGGATTATGCCCAGAATAGATCCGCCCTTGCGGCTTGCGCCAAAGGCGTTGAACAGCCCCATCTTCTCCCACTGCACCTGCTCCACGTATATCCTGTCTCGCGTATGCTTGCGCACAGGCGACGAGATTGGCGCAATCGCACCGCTGAACAGAGGCAGTACGCACTGTCCCCGTTCGCCCGCAGGCGCATCGAGGAGCGGCTGGAGCACAGACAGTTCCATCACGCGGTACGAGCATCCAAGCGGCTCCACGATGTCCCCGGACTCGACGGAAACGCGCAGATACGTACCGTCAAGCGAGAGGCTCACCGGTATGTAGGAGCCGGACATGTTTTCGACGACATCCAGATCCACCCTGTCGGCCGTGACGATGCGCGGCTTCGCCGTCACGGCTGACATCCTGTATTTCTGCGTCGGGCGTTCGTAGAGCCTCACGGAAAGGATGTCGTTCCATGCGACCGTCTTTCCGTAGGGTGACGCGATGCCGTCCTGCGTAAACGAAAACCCAGGCGTCGGCTTCGCCCACGCTTCAGGCGCCAAAGCGCCAATAAACGTCAACACCGCGACAACAGCATGAAACCTTTTCATTCGACACACGCCCTTCATCTTATCTTCACCATCGTAAAGTCATATTTTCCAAGCGCCACATCTATGACGCCGCCGTTCACCGGAATCTCCTTCCCCGTCTCCATGTCCACGGCCTTGAAACCGGACGCGACGCCAAGCGCACCGCAATCCGGCCGCAGGAGGACGTGGCCATCCGCCTTCGAGAACGAGGACACCACGATGACGGCCTCGCCGCCGTGCGCCATGGCAATCGATGCAGCGTCTATTCCGGAGACGTCAACCGGGAACTTCACGTCCTCGTCCCAGTAGTTCCACACCTTCACGTCAGGCCGGCGATAGCCCCAGTCGCAGAGCAGCTTGTGCGCCGCATCGTACTGCCGGTGCCCTCTCCACCGGAACTCGTGGGTGAGCATCACGCCAGTTGCCGTGCGCTCAAGCCATGCCTTCTTCCGCTCCCGCTCCTCCTTCGTGCCCTGCGGCTCCGCAAAATAGCCCATGATCCCGACGCGGTTGCCGAACTGCCGCCCGATCGAGCAGGCCAGAATGTAGTCCTTCGGATACTTCACCTGGTGCGGCTGGATGCCGCTCGTGTCCTCCCAGTCGTAGTTCACGTCGGCGAACGACAGCACCGGAGCCATCGCGGTGTTCGTCATGTGCACCCAGTTCCCTCGTGTGTCGCGTCCCATCTCCGCCTGAAGCACGGCGCACCGCTTCACGATGTCCCTCATGTTGAAGATTCCCGAACTCGGCTGTATCTGCCCCGACGGCAGACGGTAGGCGTCCGTCTGCACAACATTGAAGCTCGACTGGCAGAACACGTCATCCCAGTACAGGTAGTCGCAGGCGCCGGTGGACATCATCCGCTCATACCACCAGGCGGCGTGGTCGCGGTAGCTTTCCACGGGATCGAGGTCGTACGCCCGCCTCGACAGAGGCGTGAAATCCCTGTCCATGAACTCCCATCGGCTCCATTCGTTGCAGAACGTGGCGCCCTGCCCCTTCGGGTCGCCGTAGAACACGCCCCGCCCGTTGGTGTAGAACACGAACGCATCCTTGAACCCTCTGCTTGCCGAATTCACAAGCCCGTTGTTGAAATGCGCACGGATGCGCCTTACCTGATCTTCGTACTCCTTCGTGCCCTTCTCGAAGGGATATGGATAGTCGCGCACGCTGCGCTCAAGGAACTCCTTGTTGAACTTGCCCGTGCGGCGCGATTCGCCCATCACGCGGAAGAACTCGTCCGTCTGGTCATACGGCTCCACGCTGTGGCTGTCCCAGAATCCGCCCCAGTAATAGCAGGCGCCGAGCAGCATCCCGTGGTCGATGGCCCGCCAGTTCTCGCGCATCGGCTTGACCGGCGTCGCCTGGAAGCCGATCTTGACCGTCCGCGCCGCATCGATGCGCGTCGGTGTCTGGACGATGTTGAGGACGAGGCACACCTCGTCTCCACTGCGCACGATCTCGTAGCAGGGCGTCTTGCCGTCGACGATCCACCCCTTGTCGTTCTCGCCGAACACGGCGATGCCCCGCAGCGGCCCGCCGAGCCACACGTACGGAAGATACGTTCCTACGATCGTGTTGCGCGGGTACTTGGCGGAATCCCACACCACGCCGCTCCCCTTCGGAATTGCGCCCGCGAAATTGCTCCGCAGTCCATCGGCGACGGGATGGAAAAGCCACGCGCGCTCCGCTCGCATCGGAATTTCGAGGCGAACCTTTCCGTAGTCTCCCGGCGGCAGCCTGAGCCGCCACGTCATCATGCCGTCAACGTCCCACTCGCTCTCGGCGGACACCTTCGGCATCTTCCGATCGGAGACGATCTGCATCGGCCGCGCCAGCAGCGGCTTGCCGGCCGCCTCCACCTGCTCCCACAGGCCATGGCGTCCAATCGTGTGGTCGCGCAGAAGTACGCGGACGCGCTTCTTTCCGAACCACCGGCCGCTGCGGACGACGGGCGTGAACGGCGCGGGCACGGCTCCGGAACGGCCGAGCCTGTTGCGCTCCCACTCGAACCGGCGGCGGACGAATCCCTGTGACGCCTTCGCCTCCGGCAGCCCGGCGCATTCCAGCCGGCACACGTATTCGCCGTCAAGTTCCGGAAGCCCTCTCCAGACGATGTCGGCCTTGCCGTCCTTCCCGACCCCGAACTGCCGCTTCGCGACGACGCGCCCGCCCTTCTCCTCTACGGAAAGCGTCAGCGTCCGCACCTTGCCGAAGCCGTCGCAGGCGGAGATGTCCGCATAGGCGTGAACAGTGTTTTCGTACGGATAGTAGGCAAAGCGGAACGCGGTGCGCGAAGGCGACTTCATCCACTCCGGCTCCTCGAACTCGGGGTCGTACTTCGTGCGGAGCGGCTTTCCCGCCATCACGTCGCGGTAGTCGCGGTACAGCGTCGCGACCTGCTCGTCGGACATCCCGAAGTCCAGGATCGTGCATTCGTCCATGACGTAGTTGCTGGTCTTCTCGCCCTTCGCCGGCGACAGTCCGAAGCCGATCGATCCAAAGAAGGGACCCATCACGCCGCCCGAATCCATGGTCTTGAACGGAGAGCCGTTGATGGAGATGGAAATCGCGTCCTGCCGCCACTTCGCCGCGACCATTCGCCACTCGCCGGCGTTCCAGCCCTTGAGGGAACACGGAAGGCCGACGTTGGTCGCCCTGTTCCTTCCGTCCTGCGTAGGCGCATGGTAGTATGCCGCGATGGGGGCTTCGCCCCACTTCAGCGCCCCCTGCTTGAACACGAGCATCCGCTTCGTCTGCGACCACTCCCCGTGGAAATAGGTCTCGCCCGGCTCGATCTCGATGGGCTTCCCGGCGGAATCCAGCGCATCGGACAGGACGGGACGCGGCGTTTCCGACACCTTTAGCCAGAACACGAGCGTACCCGGCCTTGTCGTGTCGAATATCCGCTGCCCCTTCGGCATCGAATACCGAACCGTGCCGGCGTGCAGCCCCTTGCTCCCGAACATCCCGCCGTCGCCGATGACGGGCTTCTGACCGCCAGCCTTGACGTCGCCGATCGACGGCTCTGCCGAGCCGTCGTCGAAATTGAGGTGGAAGGTTATGTGGTTCGGATAGATCGCGCACACCGGACTCGTCGCGCCGAACGCGCACAGGGCCGAAACGGACGCGGCAGCAGCAAAAGCCAGCCTCTTCATGGCAGATTCCCTCATTTCGCGAACCGGACGATCACGTAGTCGAGCCGCTTCAGCGCGACGGACACCGCTCCGTCCGTCACCGCCAGTTCCTTGCCGGTCTCCATGTCAAACGCCTTGAATCCCGCAGGGAGGCCGAGCGCCCCGGCGTCCGGCTTCAGCCGATAGTCGCCGCCCTTGTCCCAGTCGGAGACGACCACGACGGCCTCGCCGTTCCGCGCCATCGCCAACGCGGCGTTTTCGCCGCCGGAGACGGCGACCGGAAACGGCACGTCCTCGTCCCAGTAGTTCCAGACCGCCGTCCCTTCCGCCCGGTAGCCCCAGTCGCCGAGCAGCTTGTTCGCCGTCCGCCACTCCGCGACACGGCGCCACTGAACCTCATGCGTCAGGCACACGCCGACGCCGGTGCGATGAAGCCACTTGAGCTTTTCGCTCGCCGGATCCTTCGTCGAGAAATATCCCATCACCGCGACCTGGTTTCCGAACTGGCGACCGATCGACGCAGCCTGAATGCCGGCTCGCGAATACCGCTCCTGAAGCGCAGTGTCGCCCGCGACGTCCTCCCAGTCGTAGTTCATGCCCGCGAACGCCAGCACCGGGGCCAATGCGGTGTTCGTCATGTGCACCCAGTTCTTCTGGCACGGCCAGCCGTGCTCCGCCTGCAGCACGGCGCATCTCCGGATCTGCTCGCGCATCCTGAAGATGCCGCTCGCGGGCTGTATGTCGCCGTCCGGCAGACGATAGGCGTCCGTTCCGACGAGGTCGAAGTTCGACTGGCAGAAGATGTCGTCCCAATAGAGATAGTCGCAGGCGCCGGAGGCGATCATCCGCTCCCACCAGTACGCGGCGTAGTCGAGATACGCCCTGTTCGGGTCGAGGCTGTAGCTGCGCGTCGTGTCGAACGCGAACGGACGCTTCCAGAACGGCTCGACCGTCCATTCGTCGCAGAACGTCGACCCGGCCGGCGAGCCGAGGCGCACACCGCGTCCGTTCGTGTAAAACACGAGCTTCTTCCCTGTGCCGAACGTGCCCGCCGACACGTTCATGCCCGAATTGAAGTGCGCGACGATCGTGCGCCGGCGCGCCTCGCGCTGCGCCGCGTTGTTCGTCGGGATAAGCGCCATGTAGTCGGCGATCATCCGCTCCACGTACGCCTTGTCGGCCTTCCCGGTCTTCCGAGCCTCGCCCATCTTGCGCCAGAACTCATCCGTCCCGTTGAACGGCTGCACCTCGTCATACGCGGTCAGCCCGCCCCAGTAGTAGCAGGACCCGACGAGGTCGCCGATGTCCGAGCCGCGCCAGTTGCGCTCCATCGGCTTGATCGGCGTCGCCTGGAACGCCAGGGTGACGGTTCGCGGCGCGGCAAGCTCGACGGGCTTCTGCACGATGTTCGCGATGAGCGTGACCGTTCCGTCGTCCTCACGCACGATCTCGTAGCATTCCGCGCCCGGAGCGATCTCCCAGCCCCTGTCGTTCTCGCCATAGACGGCGATGCCGCGCAGCGGGCCGCCGATCCACACGTACGGCAGATAGTTCCCGATGATCGACGTGTGCGGCGCCTGTGAGGAGCGCCAGACGCGCCCGCGTCCCTTCGGCACCTCGCCCGCGTAGTTGTAGCGCATTCCGTCGGCGCAGGCGTGCATGAGCGTCGCGCGCTCGGCGCGGATCGGAACCTCAAGCCGGAGCGACGTGTGCCGCCCGGCGCCGAGCGTCAGCGTCCACTTCATCATCCCGTCGATGTCCCATTCGGAAACGGCCGACACCGCCCCGTCGCCGACAAGCCGCATCGGGCGCGCCAGGATCGGCTTGCCCGCCGCCGTCACCTGCCGCCAAAGCCCCAGTTCATCGACCTCATGGTCGCGCAGAACAACGCGCACATGTCCGTCCTTCCGCTCCACGGCCGTGAACGGAGCCGGAATCGTCGCGGACGTCCCGCCCGCAAAGCCCTCCCACGCGAACACGTCGCGCCGGAACGCCTTCTTCACCGTGCCGTTCTCCACGCCCGCCGCCTCCAGCGTGACGGTGTAGCCGCCGTCGCCGCTGCGCAGCGTCGCCTCCTTGAGATCGGGGATGGTCCAGATCTCGTCCGCGACGCCGTCCTTCGCAAGCGCGAACCGACGGGCGGCGAGCACGGCGTCCTTCGCATCCCTGACCGTCACCGACACGTCAGCCGGACGCTTCGCCACAGCCGAGAGGTCCGCCCGCACCCGCATCTTGGAATGTGACGGAAAATACGCAAAATCGAACTTCACCGCCGAGGCCGAAGCACCGCTCCCGACCCACTCCGGCTTCGGCGCGTTCGGACGCCAGACGGTGCGCCGGAAGAAATGCGGACGCGTCCCGTCCGCCGACAGCACCTCCGCCGCAATATCGACCTTTTCGTCGTTGAGTATCGGCCCGGAAACCTTGAACGTGCGCCGTTCGCCCGCCTTCAGGGCCACGTCCTCCACCGTCATGCCCGGCTGCGAGTTCACGGGCCGCCCCTCGACGCGCACCTTGAACGACTGATCGCGGCCGGACGTGTTCGCCACGCGCAACTCCGTCGTCCAGTGCACCTCGTCGCCGGATTCGACATCGACGAACTGGACGGCCGGCGCGTCGTCGTCAAACACCAGCGGAATGGCCTTGTGCGCCGAGAAGAACCCGCTGTCGTTGGGACGCATTGACGACACCACGCCCCAGGTCGAATACGCCCCCTTCCAGTTGCGGCACAGACGCAGCGCATGGGCGTCTGCGGGCGCATCGAGGAACCCGATCTCGTCGAGCGAGATGGACAGCTCGAAATGCCAGAAGCCGTCGCGCTCGGTCGAGCGGGTTTCCATGGTGCGCAGATTCCACGCCGCCATCGCGCCGTTAATCTGCGCCTCGACGAAGTAGGCGCCGTTGAAGTTGACCATCGCGTGGCGTACGTCCGGCGTCGCCGCCGTCATGTCGGGAATGAAGACCAGCTCGAACGTGTCGTCCAGCAGGCACTTCTGGCTGCGGTTGCGGCGGGGCGTCTCCTTCAGCAGGCCGTTCGGCCCGATTGCGCAGACGCTCGCGACATAGAGCCTGTCCGCCGTGCGCCCGATCCAGAACCGCGACTTCATCTGGAACATCGTGTCCGTCGGGTACGTGCAGAATCCGAACGAGCCGACGGTCTCCGCCCATTCCGCCTCGTCCACGACGCCATCTATGACCGGAGCCTTCGACATCTTCGGGACCCTGAACGCCGGCGATGGCATCTCCGCCGCCAGCGAGACCGACGCGGCCATTGCCGCCGACAGCACTGCACATCCAACCATCTTCTTCATGTCATCTATATCCTTCCAGTTTTAACGTAAACCTTGTTGCCGCGCAAAATCGCCGTTGCGCGAATCTACCTCAGAATCACCCTCATTCCGATCGGGCCGCCAAACTCCTCCACCTCAAGTATGCCGTCACCCGACAGATAGGCGCACTGTCTCACACCTTCCGACGCCGTTGACGACCAGCGTCCTTTCGCCAGCCAATGCTCGTTTGCGTACGCATGCTTCGCCTTGAGCGTGACGCCGGCGGATATGGAGAGCCGCGCCGTCGTCGCGTTCGTCACGCTCACGAAAAAGTCCTCGTTGCCGTTTCCTACATCCGCCGTGTCGATCTGCGCGATTCCCTCGCCTGAAACGACAACGCTCGAAAGGTTCGAGAACGCGCCGCTCTGCAGGACGCGGATCGTGCCGCGATTCGCCGTGAGCGAACCCGTCGTGTCGCTGAGCGGATTGTTGAACAGGACTGAACCGGGCCCGTCAAACATCGGACCCGCGCTCACGTCCTCCCGGCTGTCGAGCGCCACGGACAGCGCACCGTCCACCCGGCCGGGGAACACGCTCTTCATGTTGACGCCGTCGACCTTGGAATTGTCGCTCCGGAACGAACCGCAAACCGTGAGCGTCGCCGGGCTTTCGGACTTGAGCACAATATTCGTGTTCCAGACCGTCCCCGCGTCAAACCCAGTGGAATATACGCACAGCGTACCGATGCGCTGGTCGAATCCGTTGAGATCCACGACGCACCTTTTCTCCTGGTTGGTGACCGGCACTGCATATTTCATCAGCAGGAAGACGCTTTCCGGAAGCGCGTTCGCCGTACCGAACAGCAGACGGGCGTCTCCGTCGGCCCTGAGCGCGATGTTGCACTGGTTGTACGGCGTGTAATCCGATTTCTGCGCGTCAAAGGCCACTGGCACATTCAGCGTAAGATCCAGCACCTGAATCTGCATCTTGCCAAAGTTCTTCGGCTTGGACGCATCGCCCATCCGATAGCGGCCGGCGTTCAGGTAGACGGTGCGCCGCACAGCCGATTCGTTCGTGATCGAGCAGTCGAAGTCGAAGTCAAATGTGCCGTTTGCATGGAACGCAAGCGAACCGTTATGCCCGTCAGTAAACGCAAGGCTGCCGGTCATTCCACCTTCCACGTTTGAAAAGACAAACTGCCCGGTTTTGGTCATCCGCCAGTGCGCCCGCGAGCGTGCTCGTTCGCAAAGCACCAGACGACGGTTGCCGCCATCCGCGTAGAAGCAGGCCGTCGCCTTGCCGTCGACACCCGCCGCGTTCGGAACGTACAGCGACACGAAGTGGGCTGCGTTGGTGAACTCAAACGTTCCGTCGAACATTCCGCTGTCGGCATAGACATTGTAATCGACGGTTTCCGAGCCGGATGCAACGCGGTAGATGCCCGTTCCGAAGACCGGGGCGAACATCGAGACGGTCGCCGTCGCGGACGTCACCGCAAACAGCGTATCCTTCCCCGCAAGATGAACTGCACCCAGCTTCGAGAAGAACGTGCCGATGTCCGAAAATGTCGCGCCGACCTCCGCGTCTGCAGGGAAGAGGGCGACGTCCCCGATGGTGGACGGCGCCACGCCGCCGTTCCAGTTGTTCCCGTCCGAGAAGTCCGAAACGACTCCTCCGCCCGTCCACGCCACACGGTTCGGCGCGACGAACGCATCCTCACCCTGACTTGGGAAAAACCGCTGCGTCACATTGTCGAAGAACCCCGCAACGCCGTCGCGCCGGACAGGGATGAAGTCGCCGACCAGTTCGCCGTCCGTCCAGAACTTGGCGCCGTACCAGTGGATCTTCGGCATCTGCCCGGACGGCGTCAGCAGACCTTCGCCCGCATTGTTGACGTTGCCGAGATAGAACGACTTGCCATCGTCCAGCACCTCGTCCGGACGGGAGCTGTCATAGTAGCCACCGAATTTATGTCCGTTGAACAACGCATACGCCAGGTTTCCCTCGACCTCCAACGACGCACCTTCCGGATAGCTCCCCTTCGTCGGATAGAGGTAGCCGTCGTCTTCACTTCCGGTAAAACTTGGATACACCCGGTAGCAGGTCTCCCCATTTACGCCGTCCGTACCTATCCGGACAGCAAACGAACGGCGAATCCCGCCGTTATACCCCATCACGTTGTCCTTCTCGGTCAACGCCCCGCAAAGCGCGACACGTCCCGTCGGGCGCTCCGCAACGCGGAAGTTGACGCAGAATCGCGACCGCTTAAAATTCAACCGCAGTCCGGTGTCGATCCACTGGGTGCCGGTGGTCGCGATGAACTCAAGCCTCTCATCGCCGGCATCAGCCTTCGCCATCATTGGCAGAGAGCACAGCAGTGCGCACAGGACGGATGCCATCGACACTGTCTCTGAACGATTTTTTTTTCCTTATGCATTGACGCCATCCTTTCTTTGACGCTATCCCTTCTTTCGGAAAACGACAATTAAAATATCATTTTTTTTTTCTGCAAGTCAATCTATGCTACCATTGCGTGACCTATGCCAACAACGCTTTCCTGTGCGCATATCGGGAGATATTGTATCATATTCCGGTTATCGTTTGTCCATCATTCCCATGAATGCGTTGCCGTTGCCGTCGGAATCGTAGTGGATGGGAGTTTGCGATGCACCTCCGTCCATGCGGCCGTCGGCGGCGCGACGGGGACGTCGCGCCTTACCGGATTGACTGACATCGCGCCCTACCGAATTTCGCCCAACCGAATTGACTGGCACATCACCATACCGGATTGCCCGGTAGGGCGGGGCGTCCCGCCCCGCCGCCCAGATCGTCATCGGATAAACTTTGCGGCGCGACGGGGACGTCGCGCCCTACCGAATCGGCTGACGTCGCGCCCTACCGAATTTCGCCCAACCGAATTGGCTGGCACATCACCATACCAGATTGCCCCGGTAGGGCGGGGCGTCCCGCCCCGCCGCCCAAATCGCCATCGGATAAGCCCCGCCGCATACAACGGAATGCGGCGGCTGGGAGATTTGCGGCTATACCGCAATCTCTACGCCGGGGGACGAGCAGTCGCCGGACGCATTCATCTCGCGTCCGATCACGGAGAGCCTTTCGCCGGAAATCGTGATGAATCCGTCCGTGCGGCGGCAGACGTCCGTGATGTCGTGCATACGTCCGCCGGCAAGATCCATCGCGAACACCGGCCTTCCGGCGGTGCCGTCGCGAAGCGTGACGGACTTCACGTCACCGAACACGCCCAGCGGAGTTCCGTGCTCAAGCGCGGCGTCGAGCGAAATCTCGGCCGGCGGCGTATGCCGTCCCTTGCCGACCGTGAGGAACGGCAGCGACGCGACGGTTAGCGCACCGGTGAGCGGATTGCGCGAAGCGAGCACGGCAGGACGCTCCCCTCCGCCGTACGCGACCTTGGGCAGGGCGATGCCACGCGACACGACGGCCGGGCAACGCTGGAAGTACGTGTTGCCGAACACGTACGGCCACCATGTCGAATTCTTCTCGAACTTCCAGGACTCCTCGGCAGTCTCTTCGGAGAAACGGACGGGGCATCCGACGTCGCTTCCGAAAACCGGAGCCGTCTCATGCCACCGCACGGCGCGGGTTATCTCCGTCATGCGACGCTTGCGCGGTTCCGGCGCCTCAACCTCGTACTCCTCGTTGTAGACGGAACGCATCACGCCGATTCCGACACCGAGCGCCGCACCGATAAGCGGATTGTCCTCCACGTTGATCGAGCAGGATGCGCCAAGCGAATCCGCGCACTGAAGCTCGAAGACTCCGCGTTCAAGCGCGGCGAGCGCATCCATCGGATAGAGCGTATCGTACGAGCGGAACGAATCCGCCCCTTTCATCAGTCCGAGATACAGTTCGCGCACAGACATCCGCGCAGGAACCTCGATTGCATTGGGATCTACGCCGTCCCAAGGCTCGAACCCAGGAACGCCGATCATGCGCCCCGTCTTGCCGATGAACCGCTCAGGGCCTTCAACGTTCGCCGCGTAGATGTGCGGATGCGCCACGCCGTTCATCGGATTCGCGAATGCGCACGAATGTTCGATTACGACATCCGGCGCATACTCGTCCGCAAGTGCACTCAGCGTCTGGCAGTACCATATGTCGCCCTGATGGACGCCGATGTCGACCTTCCAGTAGGAGATGCCGGCCGCCTGCGATTCCGCGAGCTTCCACTTCATGTCCTCGATCAGCACATCCTTCGGAAACGGCGCACCGCGCCATTCGCCACACTTCTGCGGAGCGACCCACAGTCCAAGCCCGCCCCATCCTGCATCCTCAATGCGTCGGCGCAGTGCGGTCAGCTTCTGCACGTTCGTCCCCTTCAGCGAAGGGAAGCGCACGGGATCGGGCGTCATCGAGCCGTAGGCGGATATGCCGCGTCCGCCGTTCGACTGGCGGTTCGTGCCGTAGGGATAGTCCCAGCCGGCGTCGAACATCAGAACCAGATCCTGCCGGGCGCCAGGGAAAAGCTTCACCCAGGCGTGCTTTCCGAAAAGCAGATCCTCGTTGATGAAGTCGCTGTCGCGCACGTCGCGCCCCTTGTTCTCCGGCAGCCGCCGGGCGCGGTCTGCGAAGGAGACCTGCGTCTCCCACGTGCACCAGTAGTCCATCACGCGCCTCCGCTTTCCGCCGCCGATGAGCGGAAAGCCTGAACATCCGCCGCCCAAAGCGCCGAGCGCACCCGCCGCACCAAGAAGAAACCCACGTCTGTTCATGTCTATCATGTCTTTTCCTTTACAGTTATGTCAATGGTGATTGCCGGGTAATTATATCAAACCGCCGGATGCGAAAGCGCGCTCTCCTGCGATTGCAGAAACTCGCGGGCGAGAGACAGCCCCTCCACGGATTCCAGACCGCCGACGGCATCGGCAAGCTCGCGCCTTGAAACGTCGTAAGTCTCGCCGCCCTTTGAATGTCTGAACACAAGCTCAAAGTCGCCGGGATAGTTGAAGAGCGTCAACACCGTTTCGGCGATGTCGCCCATCGGCGGCAGGTCGATGTTCGCGGCGTCGAAACTGTACGACAGTCTCGTGCCCACGCCCTTTTCGCTCGACAGATCAACTCCGCCGCCGCAGGCCTCGCACGTCTGCTTCAGCAGCGGAAGGCCAAGCCCGACCTTGCGCCTGTCGTGCTTTCCGGCTTCGGTGCAGAACGGATCGAAAGCCCGCTCCGCAGTCGCCGCATCCATGCCTTTGCCGTCATCGACGATTTCGACCCGTATGCGTCCGTCGCCCTCCGTGACGGACACCTCCACCCTGCTTGCGCCGGCCTCTATCGAGTTCTGCGCCGTATCCGCAATGATGTCTGACAGCGTGGCGTGCATTTTGATGTCATCGGCTCCTGAGAACGACGATCCCCGAACCGTTCACCGCTCGCATGGAGGAAGTTCGCTGAGAGCCAATGCGGCGGCATACTGCGACAGCGGAGTTGTGACGATTGCAACGCCTTCACGCTCCGCCGCCTCCGCCATGTCCGGCGGAACCGGGCGTTCGTGGCAGACAACTATCAGCGGTATGCCCACGAGGGTGCACACCGCTATCGTGTTCAGGTGGTTCTGCACGGTGATGAGCGCCGCGCCGTCTCCGGCATGAGCCATCACATCGGAGAGCAGATCGCCGGAGTATGCGCAAGACACCTCCGCACCGGGCACATCGACGGCAATCCTGCCGCCGACCTTTTCAGTCACCTCTCCGAGGGTCATCGGCGAAGCACCCGATTACAGACTGCCGTCAACGCGCAGTTTCCTGAAGCGCAGCAGCCCCTCAAGGAAATAGTAGTCGCCATAGTTGAGCGGCGTATCGACCTCAGAGTGTCCGGGCTTGTGGCCTACGCCATGCTTGAGAAGGAAGTGGCCGACCTCATCACCCTCGGAGAAATAGGCGGGAGAGGAAAGCGACGTCAGCTGCTTGACCGCGAACGCCCTGTATTCCGCGCCCTTCTTGCCCTTGACGAAAGTTGAAAGTTCAAGCAGACCAGACGCCATGATTGAACCGGCGGAGGAGTCGCGCTCCTCGCCCGGTGCGCCGTAGTCCCAGTGCGGGATGCCGTCCTCCGGCATGTTCGGATTGTTGATCGCAAAATCAGCGACTTTCTGCGCAAAGGAAAGGTACGCCGGATCCTTTGTCTCACGATACATCATCGTATAGCCGTAGATCGCCCAGGACTGCCCTCTGCTCCACGCCGTCCGGCACGAAAGCCCCTGCCCGCGGCGGATGTCCTGGACTGAACCTACGAACCCCGGACGCTGATCGTAGTCAAGTACGTGGTACGTACCGCCGTCGTCGCGAAAATGGTTCGATATCGTCTTCGTGGCGTGCGACCTTGCGATGTCGGCGAAGCGCGGGTTGCCGGAACTCTTTGACGCGAACATCAGCAGCTCAAGGTTCATCATGTTGTCCGGGATCACGAGGAAGTGATCCTTGTCGTCGATGCGCCCCCAGCTGCGGATAAGACCGAGCAACGGCGAATAGCGGCGGCAGAGCGAATCCGCCGCACGGCAGAGGATTGCATCATACCTGTCCGTCTTGAGAAGCCGTCTGGCGTTTCCGTACGAGCAGTACGTCATGAAGCCGACGTCATGGTTGCCGTCATAGTCCGCAACCGGCTCCAGAAGTTCAGTCCAGACCGTTGCGCGGTCGCGGAAGAACGTCTCTCCTGTTGCCTCGTAGAGATACCAGAGAGAGCCGGGGAAGTGTCCGGATGTCCATTCGTAGATTTCGCGCATATCGAGTTCCGCATTTCCGGCCTTCGTCCGCTTGAAGCCGTGCGGCAGACGCGCCTTGCCCTTTGCGTCCTTCATGCGCTGCGCCGCCGACGCATCAAGTGCGCGGTAGTGCGCCGCCGCCTTTCCGAATACGGACGGCAGACTCTTTTCGAGCGCCGCCTCGCCATCTGCCGCAGCAGAAAGCCCCATGGATGCGGCAACCGCAAACGTAAGCACAACCATTCTGTTCATCGCTCTGTTCTCCTTTTCATGTCAATGCAACTACGCCTATGCACACAGATCCTGTCCGTTCCAGACGTTCATAGCGGCATCAGGTCCATCCGACAGCACCTGCTCCACGGCCTTCACGGCGGAAGGAACTATCTTCTCGTCCATCTGTCTGCGAACCTCTGGAGAAAACTTTCCGAGAACGTGTCCGATCACTTCGCTGCGGTCGTTGCGGTTTCTTCCGACACCTATGCGCACCCGCACGAAATCCGGCGATCCAAGCCGTTCGATGACGGACTTCAGTCCGTTGTGTCCGCCGGCGCTTCCGCCCTTGCGTATGCGTATGCGCCCGACGGGGAGGTCTATGTCGTCCGATATCACCACAAGATCGGCCGGCGATGCGTTGCGGTACTTCACGGCTGGCGCGATGCAGTCCCCCGAAAGGTTCATGAACGTCATCGGCTTCACCACAAGAACCTTGCCGCCGGCGAAACGCCCTTCTGCGAAGTCGCCCTTGCCGGACGCAGACCGCCTGAACGTCTCGCCCATCTCCCGCGCAACGGCGTCCGCCACCTCGAACCCGATGGAGTGAGGCGTCGATTCGTATTCCCTGCCGGGATTTCCAAGTCCTGCGACAATCTTCATCCGTTCAACCGTTCAGCGTTCCGTCCGGAAATCTCACAGGCCAAGCACGTCTCGCATATTGTACAGGCCAGGCTTCCTTCCGCTCGCCCACTGCGCGGCGCGAAGCGCCCCCGCCGCGAACGCCTCGCGGGTCTGGGCCTTGTGGACAAGTTCAATGCGTTCGACGTCTCCCGCGAACATCACGGTGTGGTCGCCGATGACGCTGCCGCCGCGCACGGCGTGAACCGCGATTTCACCGACAGGACGCTCACCGATGATGCCTTCGCGTCCGAACACCGAAACGTCGTCGAAGTTCTGTCCGCGCCCTGCGGCGGCGGACTTCGCAAGCATCAGCGCCGTGCCGGACGGTGCGTCCTTCTTGTGGCGATGGTGCATCTCGACCACTTCGCAGTCGTACTCCTCGCCGAGTATCTCCGACGCCTTTCTCACAAGCCCAAGCAGAAGGTTGATTCCGAGGGAGAAGTTTCCGCTCTGCACGACCGGGATGCGCTTCGCCGCCGCATCGACCGCGCCCTGCTCCTCGGCGGTCAGACCGGTTGTGCCAAGCACGTACGCAACGCCATCCTCTGCGGCCTTCGCTATGTTCGCAGGAACAGCCTCGTGGAACGTGAAGTCGATCACCGCCTCCGTCCCGGCAGGCCATGTGCGCGGATAGTCTTCGCGTATGTCGCACTTGGCGACAAGCTCAAGCGTCTCCGACCTGTCCACCAGATCGCAGAGCATATGCCCCATGCGGCCTGCCGCACCAAGTATCGCGACCTTCATTTCAGCACCCCCAGCTCCTTGAGGGTGTCGGCCATTTCGGCGCGGTTCGCAGCCGTAGTCTCGCAGAGCGGCAGACGGTACGCGAGGTCGATCTTGCCGAGCATGGCAAGAGCCTCCTTCACCATGACCGGATTGGTGTCGATGAAGAGATTGTGGAACAGCCTGTAGTACTTGAGGTGCAGCGTACGCGCCGTCGCCATGTCGCCGGCGAGCGCGGTGCGCACGAAGTCGCTCACCTCACGCGGCATCACGTCCGAGGCCACAGATATCACGCCGGAGGCGCCGACGGAGATCATGGGAAGCGCGAGGGAATCATCGCCCGAAAGGACGGTCAGGTCGGGACAGCGCGTCTTGAGTGCGCTCACACGCTCGACGGAGCCGGCGGCCTCCTTGATCGCAACTATGTTCGGATGGGCGGAAAGGCGCACGACGACGTCGATCGGCAGCTCGCGTCCGGCGCGACCCGGCACGTTGTACAGCACAACGGGCAGACCAAGGTCGGCGATTGTCATGAAATGGCGGTACAGCCCCTCGGCGTTCGGCTTGTTGTAGTACGGAGTCACCTGCAAGCAGGCGTCCGCACCGCCCATCGCGATGGCGGCCTTCGTGAGTGACACCGCCTCGGCCGTCGAATTGGCGCCCGTGCCGGCGATTATCTTCACTCGCCCGTTTGCGCTCTTGATCGTCTCCTCAATCACCTTGTGGTGCTCGACATGATCCAATGTGGGCGATTCGCCTGTCGTGCCGACGGGGCAAAGCCCCTCTACGCCGTTTCTGCACTGCCAATCGACGAACTCCGCAAGGCGTCCGTAGTCGACGGAGCCGTCCTTGGCGAATGGCGTGACCATCGCAGTGATTGTTCCCTGAAGTTTCATTGTTTCCTCTCCTGATGCTTAAATGATGAAATGCCTTCGCCGCCTCAACGTCAGCGCGTCATGTGAACAGGCGGTTGTCTATCAGCCTCGTCTTGCCGTCGTACACGGCGACAAGAACAGCCACGCCCTTGCGCACCGACTTCACCGGCTTGAGCGTTTCGGCGTCAACCGCCTCCACGTAATCGACCTTCAGTCCGCCGTCCGCGAGATTGCGCTCGACCATGCGCCGCTGCTTCGCCCACGGGCCGGGCTTGAGAGCGGCAAGGGACTGCGAAATGGCAAGGGCGCGTTCACGCTCATCCGCCGAAAGATATTCGTTGCGGGACGACCGCGCAAGCCCGGATGCCTCCCTGATGATCGGAGCGACAACTATGTCGATATCGAAGTTGAGGTCGCGCACCATGCGCTTGATGATTGCGGCCTGCTGAAAATCCTTCTGCCCGAACACCGCGATGTGCGGGTGCGCCAGATTGAACAGCTTTGCGACGACGGTGCAAACCCCACGGAAATGTCCGGGACGACGCGCCCCGCACAGGCACCCGGAAAGTGCGCCATCCTCCTCCACCCACACGGAATGGTCGGCGGCGTACATGTTGGACGGCGTCGGGAAGAATATCGCCGTCGCGCCCGCCTTGCGGCACTTTGCGGAATCGGCCTTCGCCGTGCGCGGGTACTTTGCGTAGTCTTCGTTCGGACCGAACTGGGTGGGGTTCACGAACACAGACACGACGATCTCGTCCGCGCCGGCCCGCTTGGCGGCGGCAATCAGCGAAAGATGGCCTTCGTGCAGCGCACCCATTGTCGGCACAAGAGCGATCTTCGCGCCAGCCATGCGGCGGGCAGAGCACCATCTCTGCAGACGCTGCGGATCAGTGAACGTTTTCATTTGCGGAATCCTCAACCATGTAGCCGTCGTCCGGATGCCACCACATGTAGACCTTGTCGTTCCATGTGATCGTCTCCTGGTCAAGGAGAAAGCGGGAGTGCGGCTTCAGCGCCTGCACCCGCTTGCCGACGGACTCAAGCCAGTATTTCGTGTATACGCCCTGATAGATCACGTCCTTCACCGTGGACTCGAACACGTTTATGCGGGCGCCCTTCTCCGGCGGCGGCGGCGCGAGCGTGACGCGGATCTTCTCCGGCCTTACGGAGAGGTGAACGCTCTGCCCTACGGCAAGCTTGCGGTCGTTGAACGCGCAGACACTCGCAAATCCCGCCACGGAAATCGTGCAGTAGTCGCCCTCCTCCGACACGATCGTCCCCTCGAAGAAGTTGGTGTCGCCGATGAACGACGCAACAAACGCCGACTTCGGAGCCTCATAGATCTTCGCCGCCGTGTCAAGCTGCTCCACATGTCCGCTGTTCATCACCGCTATGCGGTCTGAAAGCGACATGGCCTCGCCCTGATCGTGCGTGACGTATATGAACGTGATCCCAACCTGATCGTGTATCGTGTCAAGTTCAAGCAGCATGTGCTGACGAAGCTTGAGGTCGAGGGCGGCAAGCGGCTCGTCGAGGAGCAGCACCTGCGGACGATCCACAAGGGCGCGGGCGATGGCGACGCGTTGCTTCTGTCCGCCGGAGAGCATACTCGGATATTTCCATGCGTGCTCACCCATGCGGATCAGCTCAAGCATCGCGTCAACGGTCTCCTCCACCTCCTCCTTTGGCTTCTTCTGGAGCCGAAGGGAGAACGCGATGTTGTCCCAGATCGTCATCGTCGGGAAAAGCGCATAGTTCTGGAACACAGTATGCACCCGGCGCTTGTTCGGCGGATCGTCGGTTATGTCCTTGCCGTCAAGGTAGATGCGTCCGCTGTCTGGACGCTCAAAACCGCCGAGCATCCTGAGAAGCGTCGTCTTTCCGCAGCCCGACGGGCCGAGCAGCGAAAAGAACTCGCCCTTCTTGATTGAGATGGATACGTTGTCTACGGCCGTGAGGGCGCCGAAGCGCTTCGTCACACGGTCAAACACGAGAAATTCGCTGTCCAATTCCTATGCCCTCAACCTGAAGCTTCGCAGAAATCCGCCGGCGTCACGGCACCCAGACCTGGGACTGCACCTGTTCGTAGTGTCCGGGCTGCCACACGCGCTGCACCACGCCGTTCACGTACTGATCCACGTAGCGACCCTCAACCCACACGTTCTGGGCGCGTGTCTCGTAGTGCCCGGTGGTGACGACAGGCTGTGCAACCACGACCGGAGCCGGGGTGACGACAGGAGCCGGAGTGACCACGACCGGCGGAGTGGAGACCACGACCGGCTGCGGATGCGTTGCGGCATAGATCGACGATGCGACAAGACCTGCGCCAAGGATGCCAGCCCCTATGCCCCACGCTGCACCGCCGCGATGGTGATGGCGCGGTGGCGGATGCCCGCCGCCAAAATGCCCGGGACGCGGACCGTGGCCTGGACGCGGTCCGGGGCCTGGGCCGGGACGAGCCGATGCGCAAAAAGCCATGACGGCAACAACAAACAGAACCATCGCTTTCTTCATGGGTTCACCTTCCTTCTTTGACTGTACAAAAAACGATGCGGATTATAGTTAATCACATATGCATACGCAACCGTTTTTTCACCGTGGCGGCGAAACCCCGTCAACGGTCTCAAGCTCCGGAAACGCAGGGCACTTCACCGACATCCGTCCGAAACGCTCGCGGAACAGAGCCCTGAACGCAACGTTGTATTTATCCTGCCGAACGGCGTCGATCACGCTCTTCCTGTCGGTGCGGTACGGCGGCTTGCGTCCGGCCTTGGACGCAATGGCGTTCAACTCGCACAGCTCCTTCGTCTTGTCGTCTATCTCCTTCGCCCCGAAGCCCAGCTTGCCGTCGATTTCGCGGCGCGTGAACTTCTCGATGAGCACCGACTCGCGGAAATCCGAACGCTTCATCTCCTCCGGGATGGGGCCTTCCTTGAAGAACTGCTCCATCGTCATGTTTCTCGAACGCAGCTGCGCCTCCGCCTTGCTGAACGAAGTCTTCTCGTCTTCGGGCGAAACCTTTACGCCGGACTCCACGGCGGCGGCGAGCATGACCTCCTTCACGATCCACATCTTCGCCGCCATCCGGCGATAGTACCTCAGAGCCTCATCCCTTCTCCTTTCGGGGATGAGAAGCCGCTCCATGCGCTTTGCGTCGTAGATGAGCGTTTCGGCGCGCCAGGTCAGCTCCTGGTCGGTCAGCACCCTGCCGTTCACCGATACGGCTGTCCTGCCCGGACGGTTCATCCACAGAAACACGCCGCCCGCCGCAAGCGCGATTGCCCCCACCAGGGCCAGAAACGTCACAACGATGTTTTTCATAGCACTGTCACCATGCCGTGCGCAACCTCATGCGCCACGTCCTCTCCCGCAAGATGGGCAAGAACCGCAAGCGCAAACGTGATCGCCGCACCTGGGCCTCTGCCGGTGATTATCTGACCATCCGCCACAGCCGGGGCATCGACCACGGGTCGCCCCATGTCGCCGATGCAGCTCGGATAGCACGTGACGTCCTCATCGTCAAGCACGTCAGCGGCGGCAAGAACCGTGGGCGCGGCGCAGATTGCGCACACCAGCCCGCCGTCATCGAACTTCTGCCGACGAAGACGGACAGCAAGCTCCTCGCAGACCATGAGATTCGCCGTGCCTTCGCCGCCGCCGGGCAGCACAATCGCATCCCAGTCGTCGTCGATCACGTCCCGCAGGGCGGCATCCGTCTCCATGCGGATGCCGTGCGCCGACACAGCGCTCCTGTCTGCACCTATCGAGGCCGTGACGACCTCGACACCGCCGCGACGTAGTACGTCTATCACGGCGACCGCTTCAATCTCCTCAAATCCGTCGGCCAGTGGAACGAGTGCTGTTTTCATGGTCGCTTATTATAGCACAAAAAGGGCGCGGACAAGTCCGCGCCCTTCCGTATTCCGCTTGAAGCGGACCATTACCAGCGAGTGTCACGCGGGCCACGGTTGCGGTCACGTCCGCCGAAGCCGCCGCTGCGGCCGCCACGCCCGCCACCACGGCGGTCGTCACGCGGCTTGGGCTGCGATTCGTTCACGCGGATCGGGCGACCGTCGAGGTCGTGTCCGTTGAGCGCTGCGATTGCGGCAGTCGCCTGCTCTGCATCCGGCATCTCAACGAAGCCGAAGCCCTTGGAGCGGCCGGTCATGCGATCGGTCACAACACGGGCGGAGGTAACTTCGCCATACGCCGCGAAAGCGGCCTTCAATCCGTCATCGGTAGTGGCGTAAGCCAGGTTACCACAGTAGATATCCATCTTGATTCGTCCTTGTTTTTTTCTGTAAACCGCGCTCGGCACTCGCCTTTTGCGGCTTCAAGAGGGGAAAGTATACACTTCGGCATTATGTGCGTCAAGTGCCAAAATTGAAAAAATCAAGCAAACGGAAGAACGCACGGCAGAGCGGAACGGCCACCGCAAAAGCCGGTTTCCGCCACGAAAGCGGAAACCCGCGCAACGCCGCCCTGACGACCGGATCTTTCCCGTAGCGGAAAAACGAGGCCATGCCTATGCGGAATCCATGCCTTATCCTGAATGACGCAGCAAGCATCTCAAGGAGCGAGAACACGCATGAGGCCGCATACTGTCCGGTCAGCGCACCGCCGCATTTAGCATCGATTGCCTTGCGCCGGGCGAGAAGACGCAGCTTGTTCGTGAAGAACACGACGCTCGACGATTTGGACAGCATGGAGCCGTGCAGCGACAGCCGGTAATGGTACAGGCAATCGTCAATCGCTGTCGTGCGGCTGCACACGAGGAGGTATTCGCAGAGAAACATGGCATCCTCGTACAGCTCAACAGTTTCATCGAACCGTATGCCGTTCCGGCGGATCAGGTCTGCCCGGAAACACCCCGACCAGACCGCGCCGAGCGCCCGCAGCGAATTGAGCGGCTTTCCGCGATACCAGTCGCGCACCTGCTCGAACGAATAGCCGAAGAAGCACGGAATGAGATTCCTGCGCACCTCTTCTGCGCAATCGCACCTGAACCGCGCACCTGCCCCAACGCAGAAGCCCTTGCCGGTTCCAACGCACGTCTCCTCGTGCGCAATGCGGCAGAAGTCCGCACGTTCCCGCTGCATGGCATTTACGGCACGGCTGTACATATCCGGCTCTACGGTGTCATCCGCATCGAGAAAGAACACGTATTCGCCGCGAGCCTCATCCAGCCCGGCGTTGCGGGCGGCAGACACGCCGCGTCCGCCGGAACGCAGAACACGAACCCGCGAATCCTTCTGCGCAATCTCCGCAAGGATTCCGGCGGTGCCGTCCGCCGATCCGTCGTCCACCGCAAGAATTTCGATTTCGCGAAGTTCCGATGCAAGCGCACTCGCAACGGCTTCCGCCACTGTGGCCTCTGCGTCCCTGCACGGGACGATTACGCTTGCGACAATCCCGTTCATGAGCGGAACACCATTTCCTTCGCCCTGTCCGTCAGCTCCTTCGCCGCATCCCGGAGCGCCGCATATCCGCCGGAGCGCACAGCCATCGCGTCTATGCGTCCGGCATGGCGAAAGGTGTATCTTATTGTGCGGTCGCCGACATCCCACCATGGCTGACGCTTGCCGAGAACCGGCGGATTGCAGGAGATGCGCACCGTTTCAATCGGTGCGCCCGTGCGCAGCGACAGATGCGCCGCACCGCGCCGGAACACGTGAGACGACGAATCCTCAGGCGTACGCGTCCCCTCCGGAAACACGACCACGTTGGCGCCGTCGGCGAGCAGTTCGCACGAACGCCTCAGAACGGCGTCCGGCCCGTCGTTCACGACAAGCACCTTCCGCGCTATTACGCGCATGAACGGATTGCGCCCTACAGCACCCTTCGTCACGCACACGGAATCGCGCACCAGCGACACGAGAATCACGAAATCGATCAGCGAAATGTGGTTGGCCACCACGACCGCGCCTCTGAACGACTTGAACCTCTCACGATCCGACGGTGACGCATCCACCGCAAAAAGCCCGGTCACCTTCGCCCCCCACACGAAAAGGCGGAACTGAAGCCGCATCATCGTACGCGCCAGCCGCGCAGGTACGGGAAGCAGAAGAACCAGCGAGAACAGCAGCCCGCCGATTCCGAACATCAGAAAGAACAGGGCGCACAGCGCCGACCGGAGTATGCGCACCAAGGCGTTCAACACCTCTCGCCCCCGGCGAGCAGCATCGCGACGGCATACGGCTGCACAGGCTCGCCGAAGTCGGGCAGATAGCATTCAGGCGTGGCCTCCTCGGCGCAGACGTAAAGAACGCACTGCGCTCCAGACGCAATCTGCGCCCGCGCTTCAAGCAGCCCCATGTCGTACGTCCTGTCGCGGGCCGATATCGCCGTGTACGGCGCCCTGTTCTTCGTGAACAGCGACCAGGCGCCTGGGGCGGCGTTGTGCACGGACGACGAAAAGCCCGCTGGCGACATCTCCCCCTCGTCATGCACCTGACGCATCAGCTTCGCCGTTATTCCGATCTCGCCCCAGCGCGACGCGAACACGACGGGGACTTCACCCGGCGGCGGCAGACCGGCCGCTTCAGCCCCGTCGCCATGGAACACGCGCCACGCCACGTGCAAGGCGGCGCGTTCGACGGCCGTGAGCCTGCGGCGCTCAAGCATGGGAAGGAATGACACGTCAGGCCTGGGAGATTCGGCTGTCGGACGCCATTCCTCCCTTCGCAGCACTCTGCACCCGCACATCTCTTCTTCGCTTCCCGACATCGTTCAACCTTCAATTCTCATGGGTTCACGGGGAACGGCGACGCATCCGCCCTCACGCGACGCACCAATCACTTTGCGCAGTACTCGTCGAGGAGCTTCTTTGCGCAGTCCGTCGTGACCGTCTCCACTCCGCGCGAAAACGCCAGTTCCGCCTGGGCAAGGTTGTTCACCGTCCACGCATGGAACATGAAGCCGGCGTCCCGCACCTTCTTGACATACGTCTCGTCGACGACCGCAGGGTTGAAATAGATGTCAACGCCGTCCGCTCCGAGTTCCTTGAGCTTTGCGACAACCGCCTCGGCGGTGATGTTCGCGCCCGTGAGCCAGTAGACGCGGTATTCCGGCATCTGCCGCTTCAGTTCTGCGCACACCTTGTCGCCGAACGATATGAAGAGCACATTGGCTGGCGTCGCGTTTTTCTGCTTCGCGAACACATCCTTGATGTACGGCACCCACGACGGGTCGATCCCTTTCACCTCCACGTAGATGTACCTGCCGTCACGCGCCAGCGTCAGCACCTCCTCAAGAAGCGCCGGACGCGTTGGATCGTAGACGGATCCTTTCCATTTGCCCCATCCGCCCGCGTTCATCTTCGATACGGTATCCGCCCAGCTCGCTTCGGTGCATTTCTCCTTGTGGACGCCGCCGCTTGTGCGATTGAGGTCTCCGTCATGGAACGTGAACAGCCGCTTGTCCTTGGAGAGGTATATGTCGCACTCGAATCCGAAACCGCGATCGACGGCCATGCGGAATGCGGGCATCGTGTTCTCAGGGGCATCAATCGACTCGCCGCGATGGCATATCAGCGTGTCGTGCGCCGGCACATTGGCGGTTTTGCAACCGGAAAGCGCGGCGAAACCCGCCGCCGCAAGAACCAAAAGAACTCTGTTCATCTTCCTGACTCCTAACTTTTTGTGCGGACGGCGTTCATGCGAACTGCACAGAACCGGGCGTCCACCTTGTGACTGTGATGCCCGCTATTGTATCAAACGGCAACCGCAGGTTCAACAATGGTGCGCACCGCAAATGGTAATATCTAATGGGTCAGCAAAAAAGAGAGGAAGACCATGGGGATCGACGAAGAGGAAAGCCGGGCCACGCCACCCACATGTGGGTGGCCGTCGCGGCG